>JAFRKC010000001.1 GCA_017431955.1 Candidatus Saccharimonadota bacterium | reverse complement strand
TTTTCTGGTTAAGCTGGATTTAAAGCCGGCTTGTTTATTTTTCTTCATTTTTGCAACAAGGGCAAGGAGCAGGATGATACCCGCAAAAATGAATGCTCCTGATACTACCGGAGAAGAGACAGTTGATACGACATCTTTGGTGATCAATGTCTCGAAACCGGTGTTTGCTGTACCTGGTTTAGTGGATGTAGGGGTAGATGATGGATTTGCGCTAGGGCTACCATCGGTGGCTGGCTGGTCTACACCGCTCACGGCAAGTTTGAAGGTTGTTTGTGCCATTTTTGACCTTTCTTTTTATTTTTATTTTTTAATAAACTTGATTTTAACTAAACTTCTTTATTCTCTATATGATCTAGCCCGTAAATGCCTCCTATTTTTAATAATGTATATAACGAATCCAATGGTGCCAATCGACATGGCAGTGAGAAAGATATCTGCATTAATAAAGCCTTCTTCGGTTGGGCCATAGCCCGTATTGGCTACTTTTTCACCAGATTTGCTGGCTGGCTGAACGCTTGGCGAAGCGCCTGGGTCGGACGGTGTTGGGTTATCGATTGAGCCGGAGCCGCCTCCGCCTGGGTTATCACCATTATTTGGTTTGTCTACGTCGTCTGGGCTGCCTTGCTGCTCGTCTTCTCCAGGGTTCTCTGGGTCGACTGGCTCGGTGTGGCCATCTGGATAGACTTTCTCGAATGTGGCTGTGTAGACAACGTCCCTGGTGACCTCAGGTAAAGCACAGCTGATCTCGCCGTCATCATAGACCTCGCATGCATAAGTATTTTGGCCATCTGTCCAGCCGGTCCACTTATATGTAATGCCTTCTTGGTCTGATTCGATGGCTGGTATTTCGCCATTATATACTATATTCACACCATATAGGAGGCCTTTTTCTCTAGTAATTACACTAGTATACCCACCAGAGTTGTTCTCGTAGCGTATTTGGAAAACAATATTAAATGATTTGCGCACCGACTTCTCACCCACAGAAATTCTGGTATCTCTGTAGATTGTTCCCTTAGATGCTACATATGACCAGTTGACTGTATAATTTAAGTACTGGGTAGCTGCACTTGCGCTCACAGCAGAGAATTGAGTAGTGGTGCCATCAGGGTAAGTAAGGGTCATTATGTTAGTTTCATGATCAATGGTAAAGGATGTGCCTTTAGGGACTTCTATAGTGTAATCCGGTTGACCCCAATTAGTCTTCTTCGGTATTTCAACGCCGTCACGATAAAGTAGTGCACATCTATACCAACTATGACTATAAGAATTGTAATCGCATTGAGACCTTCCAATCGTCAGGATAGCCGTGTCTTTGCCGTCATCCTCTTCGTTCACATCTGAGGTATAAACACTAACTAAATCATATACTTTTTCTTTATCGTAAAGCGCACTGCCAGTATAGTCGCCTTCTGTGGAATTCCAACAAGAGCTCTCCCAATCATCATCACCATAAGGAACTTTTTCGCAAGTAGAGCGCCCATAGACAATTTTAATAGCGAATCTGCCAGAGACTCTCCCGGTTTCTTCATCTGGGGCAAATATGCGTGCACCTGGGTATTCGAATTCTTCCCAGCCAATATATTTCCAAGTTTCGCCGTCGTCAGTGCTTAAAAAGGCCATAAATTTTGAATAGTACATCCTAAATCTTTGCGAGAAACTAACCCACTCTATTTGTTCGGTGGCGTTATCTTTAGTTTCAAACTCGAAGATTAGCTCATTGTCGGCTGGGGTGATAGTGTTGGTGTCGTTTGTGTTGTTGTGATACACGAGTTGATAGTTCTCTTCACGGGTGGTGTCCTTTTCGTAATGACCTTTGGCGTCGGTGTAATCATAAACATGGTCGTGGTCCCACCAAGCCATATCATCTGGCCAGGCTGTTTCGACTGCGAAGAAAGAAGTAATAGCGGAGTCATAAGCAATATACTCTTTTCCTGGTGCTTCACCATAAGAGTTTTGGATAATGAAAGCACCTTTCTTTTTAGTAGTTCCATCATAATATACCAAGTTATCATCCCACCCAATTATAGTAACCGCGTGACCGGTACCAGATCTACATTCGGTCTGGCCCCGCATAGCTTGCTCTCTGGTGGTTCTGTCTATAATGATGAAATTGCCCGCGTCATCAACATAGCCACATCTGCCGGATTCTTTATCGTAATGGATGCCAACTGCAACGGCACCCTTTCGATCGACAAGCATTTTGAAATCCATAATAAGATGCTGGCGATTATAACTGAAGTATTTAGGGTCAGAATTGAGAGATGCCTGAATATCACTACCGCCGGCAGACACATCTTCCCCATAATATATGTAGTTGTTGGCTACTGAATATTCTGCTAAAGTATACTCGTTTTCTTCGTTCAAAATAGTCTCTGGCGTTACTTCTCCCTTATAACCACTTTTATGGTTCTGGAGATATTGGCTATAAGAATCTATGCCATTAAATGCCTCAATAGTATTAGCACTTTTAATCTTATCCCAAAATGTTTCGTCTTTGATTAAACTGTTCTTAGCGGTTGATATAGCTGTAGTCAATGCATAGGTAGCACCACCGCTAATTTGTCTTTCCGGAATCGAGCCACTTGTTATTTTCCCATAATCTTTATATGTTCTATACACATATTGCCAATACGGATTCGTTGTATCGCCGGTGAAGTTGTTTGCAAGCAAGTAGTCTAGGTGTTTAGGGGAAAGTTCTATATCAATGTCCCAATCTGTATGAAAATAATTTTCAATTACCGTAGTGTAGGCGTATGCCCAACAAAGAGATTCTGAACCCTGATTTTCTACCCTACTAAGCTGTTTATAAAATGGGGTGTTTGGCGTATAGCTGGCTGGGGTTTCCTCGCTTGGGTCAATATTCGGATCACCACCCTGTGAGCCTTGGCCTAGATCTCCCCCTTGATAACCATCATCTACAATGATACCAAGATCCCATTCGTCATCATCGAGACCATAGGCGAGCTCCTCTTCCTCGGCGTTGGTATTGGCCACGTTAATAACAGCGTAGGTGCCTATGCCCAGAAAAACCACTGCGATAGCGGCATAGCTCGAAATGAGTAGTTTTTTCTTAATTTTGCTGAGACGGAACTGCCTCATTTTAGTCCTTTTTGTATTATGTTTTTGTTTTATATGACTTTTACATCTCTTATGATAACGCGTTTATGTTAAAAAGTCAAGAGTTTTTTAGGAAAAATCGAAGTTTTCTCTATCAAAAATCCCCAGGTATTCGTGGGGATTTTTGTGGTGTTTGTGATTAGATTAGGGAAATTGTGCTAATTAAATTGATTTATTTCCTCTTCGTAACCGTGAAGGCGGCGGTAGAGGTCAGCGATAATCATACCTTCGACCATGAGTGCGATAAACACGGCACCAGCGAGACCAATGAGTTGGAAGTCTAGAGTGTCCGGCACATCTTCTTCATCCGACTTTGGTACTGGAGGGATCGGTTTGGCGTAGACGCGAACTTTGCTTGCGAGATTTGCTGGCGCGCCGTTTTCGTCAACCGAGGCTTTACCTTTGTAGAATGAGTAGGCATAAGCAGTATTCTCAACTGTGATTCCATCAAGCTCGACATCTTCTGGGTCAGTGAGCATGTCTTCTGCTATTTTGATAGTGCCCTCGCCATCTTCTTCGGAGCCAGCAATTACTACCGCAGAGAACATTCCACTCTTTGAATTGTTTAGATTGGTATCGCCGCCGTTAAACACGATGTACTCACCTTCCTTAAGCTCGACGCCAATGCCCTGGCCAATTTCGTCTATAATATACGGAATAACTTCAGGTGAAACAGGGAAATATCCCTCTAGCACACCGACTAAATCTGAACAGACTGCTCCAACTCCTCTTGTATTATCGTTTGTAATATTGGTTTTACCGCCATTGAATCTGGCAAATAATGTCGTAACTGAACACGCCGAAGCAGATCCTTTAACGGTAAGTGTGCCGTCGTCAATTTGGGTAAGGTAGCTATTGATGACATAATTTATACTACCGTCTTCATCTTCACTTTCGATATTCATGTCACCATTTTTTACCCATAAAAGTGGAGTGTGGAGTCCGTTGCTCTTGGCTTTAATATTGACCACGGAATCACCGTCTTCGATTATGCCTTCGGATATGAGGAACGAATCAGCATCAAGAATTAATACGTTTAGGTTTGAATCTTCGACAATAAGTCTCTTAGCCTTCATCCCTGTTATATCATAGCTAGATGCTTCAGTGTCATCTAGGCTTACTTGACTACCATTAACGATTCTAATATCGCCATCCTCGGTGATAAGGCCAACAGTACTTACTTCACTATTGTCGATAACAATGTCGCCGTGTTGCGAAGTTATTAAGGTGCCCTGGTCATTTATAATACCATCTACTACACTGTCTTTGATGGTAATATCGTTATTTTCGCTAGTGATTTGACCAGCGTTCACATTACTGTCGGTAATAGTAACGGTATTAGTTCCTTCAATTGAAAGTGCAGTAACTTCGTTGGCCGAGTCAATAACTACATCCTCGCCTTCTATACAGAGGGAGGTAAGAGAACCCTCTCCGGTAATAGTAATTTTGGAGTTCTCTGCGGTTAGACATGCTAGGCCGACGACACTCTCGTTTTCTACAATAACAGTTACGTCTTGGTCTGTATCAATTTCTATGCCAGGGCCAGTGAACCCGTCGAGAATAATGTTGCCATCTTCATCGATGCGTATCGAACCGTCATTGTCTTTCCAGTCAATCTCTAGGCCGTTTTCACCTTCTTTGATAAAGGCGGTATGATTGATCCAAGCGCCGTAGAGCGTGATGTCGGAATTAACTGGCGTTCCTGATGTATAAGGGCTGGTAAGCTCACCATTTTCAGAGTTGTATTCTGTATACCAGCCATTAAAGGTGTACTTAGCCGCATCTTTTTCATCCGTGGCTCTTGGATTTGGCAAGGTAAAGGTGTTGCCGGAAGCAACTGTTTTGGAGTCAAAGGCGTTGGTTGGCCTGTAAGAAGCTGGGTTATCTGTGGATGTTACTACGAAAGTCACTGTGTTTGAACCTTGGCTCCAACAACCAACCAATCTAAGATTAGATATTACCGGAGCAGTAAAATCATATACTGGGTTGGCACAGTTGTTGATATGCCAACCGGCAAAAGTATAGCCAGTAGTGTCGCCAGTAATCTGAGGTTCACTTGCACTAGATTGATAAGCAATATGTTGCGTGGCTGGCAGGTTGGCTCCGCTTGGGTATGTGTAGTCGTCCCATCGGAATTCCACATCATAAACGTTGCGGTTCCATTTGGCGTAAAGAGTAGTATCGGTGGCAACGGTAGAGCCGTCGACAAAAGCATTTTGACGACCGGCATCGGTATACCAACCATCAAACGTGAACCCAGTGGTGGATGCCTTTGTCGGGTAAAATTTGGTATGATTTTGAGAGTCTATATCTTCTTCTATATTAGTAACGCCGCAATTTACAATCTCCGGATCTCCTTGTGTAGTAGTAAAAACGTAGTCCACGTTTATGCCACTAGTGTCGCTGGTGTAGTTTTGATTGTAAAAAGTAGTAACTATTTTAGAATCAGTAGGCGTAATGCCACTAATCATTATTCTAGTTGGATTGGTGTAAGATATTGTATAAGAGCTGAAGGTTTTGTTGTTTGAAACAGCATTGTAAATGCTTTTCTTCCAAATTACGCCATCTTTATAGGCGACCTGCCCATCATCTTCGTAGGCAACGGCATTTGAAATATAGTATAGTACGCTGTTTCTGTTATATAGTCCACCGATATCACAGTTAGTAGTGTCTCGCCCGACAGCGAAAATGTCACCGGAAAATGGAGATATTCTGTAGAGTTTGGTTAATTCAGCATTTGGTACTATTGTTTGGTAGTACATCTCTCCGGTTTCCCCCCTATACATCTTAACCGTGTTATTACCTTCAAGAACAGCTAGATTATACGCGAAAGTGCGTTGAGCGGAAGTAAAGTTACCGGCTGCTTCCCAATATGGGCTTCCTTTATAAATGATTTTTTTGCTAGTCACAACATAAGCATCGTCGATAAAAATAACATCGTCGTCATAAGTCTTCGTATATTGTTCTGATGTTCCATCTTGGTGATTAATCATTGATTGAACGATTTTTGCGTTGCCGCTAGTAGTGTCAATGTTATAATGGTAGGCTGTTTTACCATTAACAGCTATGAAACTATCGGCTTGATTTTCGTATGTCGCTGCAACAAGACTATATTTACCAATATCAAAGGCTTCTATGCTGGAACTACTGTTTGGGTAATAATCTAGCAAATTGCCATTAAGATCGTACAGTTCGATGAGGCCTGTCGTACCGCCTGAGTTGTCGGCGCCAACAATTATAATGTACTGGCCCATGGACATAATGTTGGCAACTTTTATTTGAGCGCTCTCAGCTTGCCAATCGATACTGTCACTCCCGTTATTAGCGTATTTAATAATGAATGTTCTGGTCTTTGATTGATCATTCGTATAAAGCTTGTTTCCTACTACAACAGAACTACTGTCAACATCAATATTGGCCGATCCAATAATTTCGGCTTCATTGTTACTGAATTTGCCAAACTCAGCACCAGAAGTGATTACTCTTTGCTGAGCCTCAAGATCGCCATCAAGGGCATAGGCCGAACCAAGATTAATAGTTGATATTATTGTGAGCACTAAAAGACCCACAAATGAAAATATTAGAGTCTTGGCTCTGTGTTTTATTATTCCTTTCACGAGATATGAACACCTATCTCTCGCAGTTTTATTTTTATATTTGTTTACCTTCTCTTGTCCGGCATTTTAACATAAGGGTTTTTGAGTTGTCAAGCACTTTTTTTGACTTTTTTTCAAGAAGTTGTGGAAAAATAAAAAAATTCCCTTTTTTGAAGGGGGCCGTCTTTTTATTATAGCACACTTTTAAAAATTTGTCAATGGTACCGCCTGAGGGACTCGAACCCACGACCCTCTGTTCCGAAGACAGATGCTCTAATCCACTGAGCTAAGGCGGCAAATACCCTTGTATTTTACCACATTTTTATGGCGAAGATAAGTGAGATAGTGTATAATCATAAACATGATGGCATTTGCTATGCTGCAGTGGTGGTATACTCGCGGCTGGAAAATTTTTATTACGAAACTGATTGACAAGCTTCGTGGAGCGGCAGATTTTTTTTCGATTAGCTTGCTGATTCGCACGCTGTTTGCGCCATTTAAGCAAATTGATGCTGGTGGTGGTGGCGATTCATTGGGCGACAGGCTACACGCTTTTGGTGATCGTCTGATTTCTCGCCTGGTGGGCGCAGTTATGCGTATTGGAATTTTGATTTTTGGGCTAATCTTGCTAATTCTAGAGTCTGTGGTTGGCTTGGCGCTAATTATAATATGGCCGTTTTTGCCACTGGTGCCGGTTGCGGGAATTTATCTAACTTGTACGGGGTTTAGCCTATGGTAGCCGAATATCATTATCATAGCGTTCGCGCTAAAGAGGCCAGGCTGGCAAGAGCTCTGACCAATAGGTTCGTTCGTGTCTTAATTGGTTTGATCGGATTTGGCCTGATTGGGCTTGGCGCGGCATTCATTATTTTTAAAGATCCAGTAGCGTGGGTATGTTTAGGCTGCGCAATAATTCCGTTTATGGTTTTGTTTTGGATTAAAAATGAGCTGACGCGAATTCCGATTGGCAAACACGAGACCATCAACGATGTTTTGTCCGGTAATTCCCTGTCGCTACTTGGTGCGCATCCAACGCCACAATCTCTGGTTGGAATGTTTAGAAAAACCAAGAGTGGCGTGTTTATGATGACCAGGTTCGGCATCCGCGAAGATGTGCTAGCGAGCATCGCAGGGCAACTCACGCAAGATATTAACCCGGTGTTTGAGAAGGCGCTTGCAATTCGTAAGGAAACCAATTCCGAGCAAATCAACGGCGGTATTCTGATGGTGGCGCTGATTGAATGTTACCCAGAACACGAAAACTTGCTCAAACAAATGAAGATGGAGGTTTCGGATCTGCACCAAGGCATAATTTGGTATAACTATCTTTATGGTTTGGTAGCGGGTGCAAAGGCTCCGCGCCGCAGTGGCGGAATTGCTAGAGATTTTTCGTTCGGTTTTATCCCGACTTTACAAAGATACGGTAAAAATATTTCAAAAGAACGCGAAGTAGCCGCTAAGACGCAGATTTTGCAGGGCGCGCGCCAAGAAATTATTAACAAAATGGTGGAGACTTTTTCGAAAAGTGGTCGCCAAAATATCGCCTTGGTTGGTCCTTATGGTAGTGGGCGTACCACGATCGTAAATGCTTTTGCAGAGATTTTGCTTGATGCGGATAGCAATATTCCGTCTAATTTGAAGTTCCGCCAAGTATTTGCGCTAGATGCGACGGCTCTGATTGGTTCGGCCAAGGAGCGCGGCGATCTCGAAACTTTGGTAGTGAAGCTATTTAACGAAGCCTATGCGGCAAAGAATATTATTATTTGTCTTGATAATGCGCATTTGTTCTTTGAGGATGGCACGGGCTCGGCAGATATTTCGAATGTGCTTTTGCCGATTCTTGATGCTGGCAAAACTCGCATCATTCTAGAGATGGATCAGCAAAAATTCCTCGAAATTTCGGCGAAAAACGGTGCGCTGGCAAATACCTTAAATAAAATTACGGTAGAGCCGGCCAACGAAGAAGAAACTTTGAAGATTTTGCAAGACCAAATCCCGGTGCTGGAGTACCAACATCATGTGGTTTATACATATTTTTCCCTGCTTGAAGCATACAAAATGAGCGATCGCTATATCCATGATGTAGAGATGCCAGGTAAGGCCAAGATCCTGTTAGAATCGGCAGCGAGTTATGCCGAAAATGGCTTAGTAACAGAGAAGTCCGTGCAAATGGCAATTGAAAAAACTGAGGGCGTAAAAGTACAGGTGGCCAGCAACGAAGCAGACACGTCTAGGTTGTTGAATCTCGAAGAGTTGATTCACCAAAGAATGATTGACCAAGTGGAAGCCGTAAAAACAGTGAGTGATGCCTTGCGCCGTGCAGCAGCGGGCGTGCGTAACACCAACCGTCCAATTGGTACATTCTTGTTCCTAGGGCCTACTGGCGTAGGTAAAACCGAGCTAGCCAAAGCACTTAGCGAAGTGTACTTTAACGGCGAAAGCCAAATCGTACGCTTAGATTTGAACGAGTTTGTTTCGGCAAGCGATGTTAATCGTTTGATTGCTGATGGTGCCGAAGATGCGCTGAGTCTAACGGCGCAGGTAATGAAAAAACCGTTTTCAGTGGTGCTTCTGGACGAAATCGAGAAGGCGCATCCGCAAGTTCTGACCACGCTTTTGCAGCTCCTTGACGAAGGTATTCTTCGCGATGCTAAAAACCGTGAAGTGAGTTTTAGAGATTGTATCGTAATAGCCACTAGCAACGCTGGTGCGGAATTGATTCGCCAATATATTACAAGCGGGCATAATTTGGCTGATTTTAAAGATCAGTTTACCGATAATTTGATTAGTTCCGGGCAGTTTAAGCCAGAATTTTTGAACCGTTTTGATGAAATTTGTTTGTTTAAGCCACTATCAAAAGAAGATTTAGTTCAGGTGATTGATCTAATTCTCAATTCTGTAAATAAAGAGTTGGCGTCGCGTAAGATCACCGTAAGCTTGGCCGAAGATGCAAAGGCGCTGTTGGTGGAGCGTGGTTATGATCCAAGGTTAGGTGCTAGGCCAATGCGTCGCATCGTGCAAAAAACGGTAGAAAATTTGGTAGCAAGGGCCGTGCTTAGCGGTGAAATTGCTGCTGGTTCGGCAGTGAATATTACGCGCGAGCAAATTGAAGAACAGCTGAAATAATAGTGTTGATTTTTGAATTTAAAGGTGCTATCATGAGGAAACCTAGATTATTCTAAGTACCTTAACTCGGGAAAAATTTGATAGACATGCACAGGCTAAAATCTATGCTAGGGGTTTGCCGCATTTTCGCTCCTAGACCTTAGTCTCGCTTGTTTATAGGGCTCCTCTTTGCGAAGGTGTCGCGCATTGCTTCCGGCAATGCGGAGATGACGGACCTCCTATAATTTGTCGCAAGAGCACAGTTACTTTTCATTTTTTCATTCCTTTTCAAAAAATGTTAACCAGGCTGTCTTTGATCCTTTCTAAGCCACAATTGTTTGTTCCACTCAATACATAAACACATCCTTTTCGAAAAACATTTGGCTTTGCGCGACACTTTTCGCAACCCTAAAGAGTGCCCAGGCTTGCATGCAATGACCGTTTTTGGCGAAACGGGTTAGTCATTTGCGGCCAAACTTTCTTCCTCGCAACGCCTCGATGGTCATAGACCGTCGGGGCAACTTTTTTGTTGACAAGATTATAATTTGTATGTTATTATTAACCATAAGCTAAAAAATAAAAAAGGATATATTTTATGGCAACAAAGAAGAAAACGTCAACTAGGACCGCAAAGACGGCCAAACCAAGGTCTACTGGGTCCGCTAAAGGGGTCGCGAAGAAAACTACAAAGAAGCGCAATCCTCAGAATATTGCTATTTTTGCACTACTCGCAACTATAGTATTTATGAGCATTGGTTTCGCTGCATATAATGCTACTCTTAACATTGGCGCTGCAGATGGCGCTAATAAAGACGTAACTATTAGAGCTGCTTCCTGGGATATTCACTGGGCTGGTAAAAGTGGTGCAAGCGAAACTGGAACCGTAACTGAAACGAAAGGTCAAAGCTTGGGTGAAGTAACCCGCGTTAGTGATACTTCTGTAACTTTTAATGTTACATTGAATGAGCCGGGTGACGAATATGAATTTACAGTGGACGCTGTGAACGGTGGTACTATCGACGCTATCCTCAGCGCTATCACGATGACTAGTATTTCGTCTTATTCAAATTATTTAACATATACTGTTACCTACAATAATACACCGTATACCCAATCGGCCAGTAACCTGAATACTGCTCTAGATGCAGGTGATCAGAAGACGGTAAAAGTGAACGTCAAGTATAAAGACATTGAAGATATTCCGTCCGCTTCTTCATTACCTTCATCAGATGTTGAACTTACTTTGGAAGCTGCCTTCGATTACGTAGATGCAGCAACAGCAAGCTAATAGTTTAATTAGGAATTTTCGTGAAGAGAAATGAAAAGACTGTTGTTATAATCAGTATCTTGTTGATAATTTTAGCAACGGTCGTTCTCTTTACACCAAACATATCAAGTACATTAAAAACCATACTATATATCGGGCTAATCGCACTCCTAGCGTTAATCTCGAATGCTTTGCTAAAACCGCGCAAAGTTAATCGGGGTTACGCTAGGACTGCAGCCAAAGCCGTTGTTATTGTGCTGATTGCAACGCTAATAGCAGGATTCAATTTTGGACTAATTGTCGGTTTTTCGACTACGCTATTCCCTCCAAATTTCCAGAGATTTTTTTATGGACTTTTGCCAACGCTGGGAATAATTGTAGCTCAAGAATTTTTACGTAAAACGCTAGTTGGTAGCGCTTACGAGAACAAGTTTATGCTCCTAATTATTACGATAGCGCTAGCGACGGTTGGGATTTTCGCCGAAATGGGCGGGCTTGAGATCAACTCTGTAGAGTTAGTCTTTATCGTTACCTGTACTGTCGTTCTACCAATCGTGGCAGAAGGATTACTTTCAACTTATATGATGGAGCGTGCCGGCATGATGCCGACATTGATCTATAGGTTAGCAAGAGGACTGTATTTATATATACTGCCAATTGCTCCGGCCTTTAGCCAATATTTATATTCGGTGATGTGGGTGATTGTACCATTTTTGGTTTACCGTCTAGTGAAACGCGATTTACCAGACGAAGTCGTAAAGCAGGGTGGCAAAATTGATAAATCAAAAAATAATCTTAAAAGGAACTTTTCGATTATCACCATCCCGATCATAATCATGATGGCGACTCTCGTATCATTAATTTCTGGTATCTTTCGATATAAAATGATCGCAGTAGCTAGTGGCTCAATGTCTCCGACCTTTGATCGCGGCGATGCAGTAGTGTATGATAAGAAAGCTGAACTTGAAGTGGGCGACGTGATGGCATTTACGAACGGCGGCAGAATCGTAACGCATAGAATTATCAAGATTGAAGAAGACGGCAAAAAGAAAGTCTACTACACAAAAGGCGACGCAAACAATACAGAAGATAATTACGGCGTGATGGAGAGCCTGGTTCTCGGAAAAGTTTCATATATAGTGAAATATGTTGGGCTGCCAACAGTATGGTTTAACGAAGCAATAGGAAATTTATAATATGAAGAAACAGTCAGACGCACCAAGAAAAATCGCGCTCAAGCTTATCTTGATTGGGCTTCTTTTTGTATTTGGCAGCGTAGTATTTCTGATTGGTTCTCAAAATAGCAATAAAGAAATTATTTTTAGTTCAACCGGCGATAATGCAGTCGACTATCGAGTATTTCTCAAAGAAAATGACTTCTTTGAAGAGCCATTTATCGGCGCTGGTAAAACTTATATCACGAGCTTAATAGACCATATTGATGTCGACTTTAAATATGTCGAGAACTTTTCCGAGGAAGCTAGTGGGGAGTTTACCTATTACCTAAAGGCCATTATCAGCGCAGATAAGACCGAAAATGCAAAAGATAATGAGATATTTTGGACTAAGGAATATCAATTAACTGAACCAAAGACTATTACATTTGATAATACGCGCCAATCTAGCTTTAATGCTTCGGTCTCTGTGGATTATCCTTATTATAATTCTATTTTGGAAAGTTTCCGCGAACAGTATCCAGTGGCTTCGGATGGTACGATTAAAGTTTCACTCGTGGTAGAGGACGTAATCCGTGCAACGGAATTTAAAGATCCACTTCAATTTGACTCCGAACTTAATATTAGCCTGCCGCTTCTGGAAAAAGCGGTTGAGGCTAAGATTGATGTTGAAACTGGTAACCGAGCACATGAATTTGCGACTAATTCATCAATCAAGAATCCTATTTATGATTTTATTAAATTACTTGGTATCGGAATGGTTTTATTGTCCGTTGTTCTAGCCGCAGTGGTAGTGATTAAACGGCGAGTTTTTATAAATCGTAATCAATATATTTCTACTTTGGATAAAATCCTCGAAACAAATGACAGTATTATTACAAATATCGAGAATATGCCAAATCTCAGCAAATTCCAGAAGTTTGAAGTGCAAACCTTTGATGAGCTCCTTGATGCTTATAGTGAAATCAGGTTGCCGATTAATTTTTACCAAAATAAAAGTGGCACCGAGAGTACTTTCTTTATTACGAATGATGGAATAGTCTGGATTTATTGTCTAAAAAAACGTAATCTAGGTTCATAATGGCAATGAAAAAAAACGGAAAAAAGAAGAGGGCGTCAATCAAAGGCGATCTTATTATTTTCTTGTGTCTGATTTTTATACTAACTGGCATGACAATTGGCTTCGCGCACTTTTCTGTTTTAATCCAAACTCAGGGTGTAGTAACGGTAAAGCCAGAAGGAATTGTACATTTTACGCAGTTAGATTTGATTAGTTATACTAATGTTGATGCAAGCTATCAGCCAAGTTATACCGATACTGATTTGGATTTTAATTTACATTTTATTGAAGATGACCCAAGTGAACCATATTCTGCAACTTATCAAATTACCGTGCAAAACGATACTTTCTACAACCAAACTTTTTTGGGAGTCAGCTATAGTCCGAGCATCGTTGATGGCGAGGGGACATCAATACCATCCTCTAGTTTTAGCTATACGCTTAATGGGCTTTCTGAGGGAGATATGATTGCTGCTGGATCGTCGGTCACTTTCACAATAACTATGACATTAACAGCCTCTAGCGGTGATTATGTTGTAGACGGTGAGGCAACAGTTACGACCGAAACTAGCGAGGTAGTCGGGCATTTATCCGCATCGCTTGTTGGCGAAACGACTAAAGATTTGACTGGCAATACCGTCCGCACCGCTACCCCATTTACTGTAAGCGTAATGAATACCCACAATACAGCACAGACTTTTGATTTGCTTGTTGGAAACACCGACCATTATAAATTAACAGATGCGAATGGAAATAATATTAGTTCGTTTACAATTAGCGCCAACGATCCTGGGACAACTTATACTTTTTATGTAGAACGCTTGAGCGGAGCAGTTTTTGGATCTAATTCGGAAACTACTTCTATTACTTTACTCTCTACTAATAATGAGCGTGTCGGTGCTGGATATATAACTCTCGAAGTAGATCAAACACCATATACTGACACCACTGCGCCAAAGATTTGGAATGTTAATTTAACTATGGTACGTACGACTGAAGGCCAGGCCGTAGTAACGTGGAGAGGTAAAGACGATGTAGCGGTAGACTACTATACCGTGGAGATCTACAATAGCAGCAATACTAGAGTCGGTGACCCCCACAATACACAGGGTGATGAGACTAGCATGACAATCTCTAGCTTGAGCACTGGCACATATTATGCTAAAGTTTATGGTGTAGATACGGCTGGCAATACCGCGACAGCTACAGAAATCAGTCGCTGTTCAACCGATCTAGGATATTGTTCAAAATCAAGTGACGTGCCGATGCAATGGAGGTTTAATGTAACTTATAGTTTGGATAACCTTTCATCTTCAGGTGCATCTACCGCGCTAATCGATAGTACATATACAACAACGCTTAGCGTTAGTGGTGGCCTTACCAGAAGGCTACCAGATTCAATAACCGTAACAATGGGAGGAAATACTTTGTCTGCTGGTACTGGATACACTTATAGTAGTAGTTCTGGGGAAGTTAGGATTCCAAACGTTTCTGGAGCTATTACAATTACTGCTGCAGCTAGTGGTGGCTGTTTAGTTGAAGGCACCATGGTCAAAATGGCCGATGGCACCGAAAAACCGATCGAACAAGTTGGTTACCATGATTATTTGTTAGTTTGGAGTTATGCTGAGGGCAAGGCTGTGGCACGCCAGCCAATCTGGATTGAGAAAGAAGCAACAGCAGCGGCTTATCAAGTGGCTGAATTTAGTGATGGCACCAGCATCAAAACTGTAGCTGGTCACGGTATGTTTAACGTTGATTTAAATCGTTTTGTCAATGTCGCTAATGAACACGAATTTCATGCTGGTATGCATGTATATAAGATTGGGGAAGACCAAAATCTTGAATCGGTAGAAATAACCAATATTTATACGGTTCAGGAAACTGTTAAATATTACCACGTTGTTTCTACGGAATTTTACAATATATTTGCAAATGGTTTCTTAACTACTGATGATGAAGTTCTGCTTTCTAACCTTTATGGCTTTGATGACGTGGTAAAGTGGCCAGCATCGCGCAATGAGATTGTAAAAGATAAAAATAATCTTTATGATTATATTGATTTTGATTTCATGCCAAGATGGATGTTTGATGGTATGCGTGTTGAAGAGGGGCGCTATTTAAACAATATTGGAATTTTGCCAAAAGACATTTTTATTAAGTATTTGAAAGACAATCAACTAAACCCAGATTTGTATTTGCCAAGAGAATAATATGGATAAGTATGTAAAGCAAAGCATTGATTCACGTAAAGATGCGATTTTCAATTTTTATGAAGTAGAGGCTGGCGGCAAGAAAAAGATCGATTCTCTTTTTTCAGAAATTGAAGAATTAGGCAAAAAGTGTAAAGATGTTGGAGAATTTGAAACTGAATTTCAAAAGAGTCCATTAAACCAGAAATACTTAGACCTATTCACAGAAGTTACAACTAGTTGCCAACCAACAACGAATGCCAAAATGGCTGGAGCAAAAAAACAAAGCATCGGCAAAATCGTAGCTGAGGGAATTGTTGAAGGCGCCGCCGATCGTGCCGCAAACGACGCAGTCCACGCAGTTCTTCCAACCAGAGCAGCCGTAAATCAGAAAATTTATGATGAAGCTCGAAAAACTCCGGTTCTAGGCGATGCGGTTGATGTTGCAGGAAAAGTTGGATTTGCCGCTCACGTCGGCAGAACAATTCTGAAGAGTCGAAAAAAGAAAGAAGAATAAAATACGTTTAAAATCGCCAAAAATATGATTTTAAACGCAAAGTTCCCCACCCGGCGAGGGGCGACCAGACATTGTTGCTCGGCTTTGCATGGTGGTGGACTGGTGTATCGACCACCCCGAATACACGGCTAAGATCAAGGTTATACCTAAGAAAGACTACCCTATTCTGATGCCGTGCGAGTTCTGAGGTATACATATACAGGCAAAGAGATTCGAACTTTTAAGGATTTATAGCTCTACTGGAGCTGTAGAGGCTTAAAAACAATGACAATGAAGAAAATAAAAGAAATGCAATGTCAATGGCAAAGGTGCGCCCCCTCTCATGAAAAAGTATGCATTCTATGGTATAACTAAAAGAACTAATATTGAAATAAATAGAATAAGGTAAGGTGAATTGTTGGTGAAAACAGATATATTATATTTAAATAAATCTCCATACGAAAATGGAAAAATGTCTGGTAATTATTTTAAAGACAAAGTTAACATTGATTTAAAATATATTAACAATGTACTATTAAATAAAAATAAAAAGGATTTAATAGCTCATCAATTTAACAAACTAAAAAAAGAATATCCTAAATATTATGAAGAAACTACTGGAAAAGCAGACGGTTTGGGAATTGATAGATTAACTTATTTTGCCATCATGTGTCCTGAAATAACTAACATAAATTTTGAACATTGTACAACAATTATGTGTAAAAAGGATAATGGCAATTTTATAATTTCACATAATGAAGATGATGATTATATAGAGGGTAATTTTTGTTTAAGCAAAGTTAAAATTGATGATGATAATTGGTATGTAACAAACGATATGTATAATATGCCATTTGGTAATGGTGTAAGTTGGAATAGTTATGGTATAGTAAAAACTATTAATTATTGTCATGATGAAGTAAAAAATTTAGATAATTATCCAAGATATTTTTTACAAAGACATATATCTGAAGCAAAATCAATTGAAGACTTAATTAATAGATGTAAAGAGATGAATGTTGCTTCAGGATTTCATGTTAATGCAATTGACATTAATGATAATATAGCGGTATCTATTGAAGTTTATTCTAATGGAGTTGATGTCGAATATATTAATGATTATTATATTCATTCTAATCATTTTATACACAAATACCATTTAGAAAAGCAAAAAACTGATAACGGAAGTAATAGTATATTTAGATTAAATAAAGCTAAAGAATTATTAGAACATAGCAATAAAGATTTAAATAGTGTAAAAAATATATTGTCTTATAGATCAAATGAAAATAGATTTGATAATTCCATATTACAGACTAAAGATGATCCATATATAACATTATTTAACTTTTCTTTTAATACAAATAATAAAACTATATATTTAGATAATTATATAAATAACGAAAAATTAGAATTACCATATAATTTATAATATGAAGATGTATAATATTAAAATATGTTAATAAATCTTTTTAGATAAGTTATTAGATAAGTTGTACGAAAAAACCTACAATAATTGAATAAAAAATACCAATTTAAAAGGAGAAAATTACCTAGTTATTTTAATATTTTAGCCTGTGGCTCTGATAAAAAATATAAACAGTGTTATTTCTAATTGCCACTAAAAGCCCATAATTAAAGCCTGTAAACATTATTCATAATTTAAAGATAATTATAGCTAGAACCATTAAGGCGCAAAAAAGGTGATTTTTGAGACTAAATCATCCTTTAATTTGCGTCTAGAACCTGAGTTTTCCACAGGTTCTCCTGTTGGTGAACGTTGCAGGGAACTTATTGATGCAGCAGACGAGATGACGCGCCGCCTCTATTGCGTAGTTGATTGGCTAGCTCTGCATCCAGAATACAACCCTAAGACAAAGGTTATACCGAAGAAGGACTACCCTGTTTTAGTAGATGTTACGTTCTGATCAGGAATCACAAGGAAATGAACATTGAACCAATGTAAAGGAATAGCTTATTCCTACAATGTCATTGAAAAACAATGAAAAAATAACACAAAATAACGGCTAATTTAATGGCCAACGCTAACAGGGGTGGCTCCACTTGTTTGCAAGTGGATAGAAAATGGCCAAAAACAAACTACTTATGCTTGTGGAAAACTCGGTGTCTATGGTAGAATTGAAATAGTCGAGGCTTCGAACGAAGTCTTGGAGGTATGTGTTCACGCCGTGGTTGGCGCAGAAGCAAAGAATTCGTTAACAAGCTGGCTAGTCCCGTGTCAACACGAGGCGTAGGTTCTAAACAACCACCTGGTCGTCAGGCCAGTAACGAATCGCCTACACCTCATGCTGGTACAGGACTTTTTTATTAGTAAAATGAGCATCAAATGAGGTGCTAGCACTTACGAGATAAACATTTGAAGATAAAAACTGCGAGAGTATCAGGCTGCCGGGGTAGGCCCGGAGTAAATTTTAACAATCAGGAATATGTCAATGGAAGTTGAATATATTTTCTGCCGCTACATTACGAAGAATGGCAAAAGGATTTATCCTAAACATGCCAAGTTCTTTAGATTCCCGGCAAAAAAGAAGATTCGCCGGAATGACGAATCCTCAAACAGCTAAGACCTGCAAGAATTAGCTATATAAAGTTGTGTAGTTGCTAGCACTACACGGCTTTATTTTTTTGGAAACACCAAAAAAGCAAAGCCCTGCATTCCTAGTTACCTTTCCACTACTTTCCATTTTCGCTTATGCTTATGTTAAAAGTACTTTAATTATAACCGATTTTTTAAAAAAACAAAACCATGAACATTTTTCACCGCTTGTTTACAAGCGGTATTTACAGGGGCGGCACCGATCGTACACAATCGGTGAATTATAGCCAGATTACACAATAAACCAAGAATAAAGTACTACTCAACCGCTTGTACACAAGCGGTGTTTTTGTGGGCTCAACAGAGATGGCACCGATCGTACACAATCGGTGGATTATAAGCATAATTACGCAATAAAAGCCGAATAAAGCAATACTACCCTATCCACTACAACGGTAGTGGACGTATGATGAGTTTTGCCATTTAAAATCTATTGACGCTCGATAAAAAATATTGTGAAATAACCATATCTGCTGTCTTTAGAGGTATAATATTACCATGAAGTATGTCATAGAAAAATCTGAGGTACCAATATTGTGGCTGGATACCTTTTTCATTACCCAGATAGCAACAGCTCTTTTCCGTAAAAGCGCTGGCCAACCATACGACAAACACCTACTAAAAATTTACTCCGACCTAGTAAAATTACGGCAAGAAAGAAAAATAATAATATTTGAGAGTAGCCAAATTCTGGAAATAGCAGTTAGAAAGGAATTAATAAAACTAAGTGGCCAAGTACTCACTAGACTATCTGGCGGCATTCGCGCAGATTGTTTCGAAACTCGCAATAAACAAATTTCTCAAGCAATTGAAGCGCTCACGACGAATGGTTCGGATATATGTAAGCTATCATGGAGAGATATTTTTAGAGATGATCCATTAAAAGATCAAAGCGTCTGCGGAATTTTAGTGCGTTGCGATCTTGCGCTGGATATCAGAACAAATAATTCTCGAAAAACCATAGATGCAGTATATGATCAATGGAATAATATTCGCAACAAACATATAGTGAATGGAGAAAAAAGGACTTTTGCGAGGCAATTTGAGCTAGAAAAAAAGGAGCCAGTAGATTATCGCGTGATGCACTTGAAGCTGTCAGAAACAGGACTGAAAACTGGCCAAACATGTATCAAGTATATTTTGAGACTGTGGCAAGATTCGCAAAACTAGTGAAAACTCTGAAGCCCGATATCGAAGATGCCGAACAATATGTTGTTGATTTTTACAATACAGATCATTATTTTGAGCTGCCATTTGTGCATATCCAATCAACGCTATTTGCTGAGAGATTATGCGGAAATGAAGCTTTTAAAAAGAGTGACCAGAACGATATAGATAACATTTCTACATTCTTGCCCTACGTAAATTATATGCTTCCGGATAAAGCCATGAAGGATAAAATTGAAAAATATAAACTTGATAAAAAATACAACACCAGACTAATCCGTGCTAGCGATCTTGATTCAATTATTAAGAGTATCTAAGATAAATAAAGGCCTCTAAATGCTTGTAGTAACGGTCATTCTAAGGTGTTTCTATGGTATAATTATACTAAGGTTATTAATAACTAATTTGCGGCAAAAATATGGATAATTACACCAATAAAAAAGAACTTAGCGAGGAAGATATTAAGAATCGCTACATCACGCCGGCATTAAATAGCGCCGGATGGAATAATGACGAGTTTCGCATGGAGCTCAAAGTTAAAACACAATTTACTGATGGAAAGATTAATCTAAGCGGTAATCGTGCCCATCGTGAAAAACCAAAATTTGCCGATTACGTTCTCTATACTGAGACGAATTATCCAATTGCCGTAGTAGAAGCAAAAGACAACAATCATACCGCAATTTATGGCCTACAGCAGGCCATGGACTACGCCGTAAAACTAGACATTCCATTCGCATACAGCTCAAATGGTGATTATTTTGTTGAGCGCCTGAATGCTATTCTGCAAAACGTTAATGCGGTGGGAGATTTAATCGCGAGCGAATAGAAATGAGCAAATTTAAAGCTATCGATTTACATATTCATACAAAAAGATCCGTATCTGATAATTGCGAGATTGATTTTGACATTGAAAGACTAAAAAAATACGTTCAAGATTGCGAGCTTAAAGCTATTGCAATCACAAATCATAATCTTTTTGACCGGGATCAGTTTAATAACATCCATACAAGCCTGAACGGTAATGATATTATTGTTTTTCCTGGCATTGAAGTTGATCTATGCGGTGGACACATATTAGTCATAACTGACTTGATTAATATTGACACTTTTTTTGAAAAATGTTCCGTCATCAATAAGCGCGCTTGTGATGATGGTACGCAAAATTTTTCTTTAACGTTTGAAGAATTCAATACAATATTTTCTGATTTTTATGATAAATGTTTGTTAATCCCGCATTATGGTAAAAGACCATCAATTCCAAATGCCATATTAGAAAGATTCGGAAAACATATCGTCGCTGGAGAAGTCGGAAATACCAGAAAAATGATTTGTATGAAAAAAGACAATAATGAAAAATATACTCCAGTGATGTTTAGCGATCTTAGAATCGGGCATCTCAATAAGCATGATAAAAACCCTTCGCCGAAAATAACATTTCTTAAAATCGACGATATAACAATTCAAAATATTAAAACAGCCCTATTGGAAAAAGAGAATGTTTCACCTACGCCCAACGGTGATGATGGTATTATCATTGGCCCCGGCATGACAGAGGCTTCATTGGGACTAAATGTTATTCTCGGAAAAAGATCGTCTGGCAAAACTCATTTGTTGGATAGTATCTGTGAAGCACACAATGATAGTGTTATGTATATTAAGCAATTTAGTATTATAAAAGAAAGTAGTGATGAGATTTTTGAGGAAACAACCGCTTCTCAATTTGATAAAATTGCCAGGGATTACCTCGGCGAAATCGACAAGATAGTTCAAAAAATCTGCGACAATCCTACCGATGAAGAAAATGACTGTTCGATTGACGACTATTTAGACACATTAAAAAAATATGCAAATGATTTTTCGTCCCATGACAATATTGCAAAAACAAAAATTTATTCTTCATCAGCATTTCCTACTAATGAAAATGAAAACGGAAAAGAACTAGTAAAAAGCTTCGAAAAGATTTTAGAAAATGCTAACTATTCTAGCAAGATTCAAGATAATATTGAGATTTTCATCGATGCGGCAAAAGATGTCGTCCATAAATACCGTACTGAAGAAAAAAATTCACAGAATAAGCAAAAAGTAAATGAAATCATAAAAACGACAAAGAATAAACTCAACGAGGTAACCAATGCACCGTTAATAAACGACTCTGGGCTCGATTTATTCAAAATCGAAAAGGTTAGAATAACTAATCGAAAGTTCGATGATACTATCCTGAAATTGAGAAAAGAAAAATCAATAGATCGTCTTGAAGAAAAATATGACAGGTTCCACATTTGCGTAGCAAGAGGACCTTTTACCTCTGTAAGCGATCTTCATAAGGGGGCCAGTATCCCACAAAATATAGCATTAACCGACTCCTTTAGATATTATGATAAGCCACACATTTTTGTTAAAAAAATACGTGATGAAAATATTGTTAAATCTGACATTATCTATAGAACGCTAATTAAAATAACCGTTACCCCAGTAAAAGATGATGGAAATAAAATTTCCAATGGCGAAAGAGCTGAGTTTGTCCTTCTTGGTAAACTTAATGAGGCAAAACGCTATGATATACTATTGTTCGATGAGCCAGAACCTTCTTTTGATAATCCGTTCATTGGGCAAAAAATTATTAACAAACTAAGAGAACTGTCTAACGAAATGACAGTTTTTGTTGCAACCCATAACAACACTATAGGGGCTTCTATGAATCCAGAGTGTTTAATATATACAAATGATGCCGGAGGTGGCATATACCAAGTTTATGTTGGCACCACGACTTCCGATATGTTGAAGACTATAGATGGTGAAAAAATTGACAGGAAGAAAACTATTCTGGAATTACTAGAATCTAAAGAAGAGCTTTATAATAAAAGAAAGGATTTATATGGAATTACTCAAGATTGAAAATAATAAAGGACTTTTTTTAAGAAATAACAGCTATATATCAGTCAAAGAGATAGAACGAGAAGATTTATTAGATATACTTGACAAAATATACGAGGATGATTCTTTCATTGTAGCAAAAATTCCGAAAGAGGATATTGATACTATAAACGACCTTGCAGAAAAAATCATTTTTGAAAATGTCTACTCCAAAATATTCGATTATTACAACAATAAAAGTAACCTTAGGAGCGAAATAGACGGACTTTTTAAAGACTTTGAACAAAAATACTCAGAAGACCTCAATGATTAACTTTTGCAGTACCATTTTATCAGTATTTATAATACAATCCCAGCCCCCACTAGGGGGCTTTGTTTTGCTATAATAATAAAAAGGACTATTATAAAACTAACATATCTCACTACCAACCCATTCAAACTTCGCGAAGCCCGCATTGTCCTATGCGACAAATACGGCCTCGATGTCGAAGCCATGAACCCCCGGATTTTGAAATCTACGAAATCCAAGCCAAAACCTGCGCCGAAGTCGCCGGCTTCTCCGCCTGTTATGCCGCCGACAAACTAAACAAGCCCTGCATCAAATACGACACCGGCCTCTACATCGAAGCCCTCGCCAAATGGCTCCAAGCGCAACAATAACTAGCTAATCCTCTCAATAATCTCTGCGCACTGGACATGGCAGATTTGCAAAATGATGTTGTAAATATCGACGAAAGAATCAAGCAAATTGAAGCCAAAATTAAGAATCCTGAAAAATTGCGCATGACCATCGAAAAGTTTTCGAACTCGCTAAATTCGCTAATTAACAGGTTAGAAAAAGGAGATCTCGTCGAAAAGGACATTTTGGTCAGAAATATGGTTTCGAACCTTGAAATTGATGCA
>JAFRKC010000007.1 GCA_017431955.1 Candidatus Saccharimonadota bacterium | reverse complement strand
TTGTATTTGTTTGCTAAATCGTCTGATAGTTTAATTTCAATCGCTTCTACACGTCTGGATTGACCAGTGGTTCCGGCTGTCTCACCGTTTTTGGCCCAATCCATCCAGCCGATACCTTGGACATGTGTAAGGTATTTTGGACCATAGCTTGAATGCTTCCTTACTATCTTAACCTGTAAGGCTTCTATGCGCTTAGATTGGCCGGTAGTTCCAGATATCTCGTCATTTTTGGCCCAATCCATCCAGCCAATACCTTGAACGTGTGTTCTGTAATAGATATCATAGAGTTTAGATGCATCTCCAGTTAGTCTAATCTGTACAGCCTCCATTCTTAATGATTCGTCTGGTGCTCCACTAATTTCGCCGTTGCTTTTATATTCTCCCCATCCATAGCTTTGTAGGTGAGTCCTATATTCTATACCTCCAAGATATTCATTTTGAAGTTTCATAGCTAGCGCCTCTAGCCTTAACGAGTAACCGGTTGTTCCGCTCGTATCCCCGCCATCAGCCCAATCAAGCCAGCCATAGTGCTGAACATATGAGTGATATTTAAGATTTAATTCGGAATCTTCTTTGTTTGGCTTATTCATACTGGATAAAATTTTTGCTAGGCTAGGCCAGCCATCAGAGGTTGGGTCGCCGAACCAGTCGCTGAAATAGAGATAGAAGTTGCGGTTGCCGTAGGCGCCGCAGGCGGCGGTGCCGTAGCCAGCGGCAAGTGCGCCAGCGTTTGGTTGATATGGAGTATAGCGATAAAGTGAAGAGGTGGCTAAGTTTTCGATATATACTACAGAACCGCCACAATCGGCGTTTGGATTGTATTGAATATAGTTGTTGCCTACTGGGTAGTTGGTCCAGCCGCCATTTAGCACTGTACGGAAGAGTGCGGCAGCGTTTCTGACTTGGTTTTTGAAGCCATAGTATTTGGTGTTACAGGCAGCCGTATCTGGGCAGCCATAACCGGTGGCAGAGCGATATTGAATAGAGTTTGGAAATGTATCAGTAATCAAGCCCTGCTCTTTTTGCAGGAGCACGATCAAAACTTGCGGGTTGATTTTGTAATCTTGTGCTGCTTGCCAAATGATATGTGCGGCGCTTTGGCCGTTTGGTGCGCTGTCGCCATAATCGACGCCATCGCCGAAAGTTTCGTCGGCAAGACAGACGAAATGCCCGTCTTTAACATGGTGATATTGGCTATTGAGATACATTCTGGTGTCGTTGCAGGAGTTTTTGGACTTTAGGAAGTTTTGAATATCGGCCTCGCTCATGGAGTTGTAGTTGCTCATGGTGTAGTCGCTGATAATATTGCCTGGTTTAAAATTGGCTAGCGAAGCAGCGGAAGTACCTTCTGGATTCTTAGTAACAAAGAATGTAAACGTAGCTGTGGCTACGAAAATAAATAAAATTAGTGGTAGGTATGAGCGAAATGAGCGCTTTAATTTCATAGGTTAATCTCCCCTGTTACTGTGCCTATTTTATCGCCTGACGTTAAATCAATAACAATATGCCAATGTCCAGAAGCAAAGTTAGAAACAGGAATGTCGAAGCCTTCGCAGGTGGAGTTAGATGCGAGCGGAATAATGGCTGCACTATCTGAAAAAGCGGTATTAAAATCAGAGTACATATTTAGTGTGCAGGCGCCAGAAGCAAGATACTGATCGATATTCGCTCTGATGCGCAAAGTATCGCCCGAGACTTCGGCCATAGTGAGAGCGCCGGTGAGAGAATCTTTAGTGTTTGGGTCTGCCCCATCGTTTTGGATTGGAGTTTTTTGCTCGGTTTCGTCTGAAGATGTAGTGGTGTCGGTTGGAACCTTTTCAACTTTTTCAACCTTGGTGGTTTCTGTGTTGTCTTTTTTATCACTTTCTACGTCGTCGGTGGCACGATTAGCTAACATTTTTGAAACAAAAATTGAAACACCAATCAATAATAAGATGACGACGACTGTCACTACTGGATGATGAGTTCTGCGACGTGAGTTTTTTCTGTTTGTTTTTGGCATAGCATATTACTCCTGAGTTTATTGTAACAGCTTACGTTAAAATTGTAAACCCCTAATCGATCTCTAGGCCAAGAATCTTGGCAGCTTTTTCTAGAATTTCCGTTTCTTCTGGGGTGGCTGAGATTAATTTGTCGTTGAAAAGTTTGGTGGCTTCAGGATTTTTATCAATTATTATTTCGAGAGAACGGGCAGCACCAGGAACTCTTTTGATTGCTCCCTTTTCAACTAGATTATCTATATGTTCGGCTACCGCTGAAACCGAAGAAAGCCCAACTCCAGACATAATTTCACGATAAGATGGTGAGTAATCGTACATCTTGGTAAAGTCCGTAATAAAATCTAGAATTAAGGTCTGTTTTTTAGTAAGTTTTGGCTTCATATGTTATAATTATAACATTATCATTATAGTAATTAAAGATAACGCCTCTGGCGAAGTTAGGGTGTGAATATTTGATGGACAAATCAATTGATGGATTAGTAATCAGACGATCAGGAAATGCCAACCGTAAGATTGGTTTTGATGACAAAAAGAAAAAGCCGGCAAAAAAGGTTGTAAAGAAGCCGGTTGGAGCACCTGTAAAAAAGAGTAGTCCTGAGAAAAGGACTCGCGCAATTAATGATGTTGCGCCGAGTAAAGCCGAGAAGAATCGTGCTAGAGAAGGGTTTTTGGAGCCCGTAAAATCTTTTGATTTCGATCTTACGTCCGAAGATATGAAGAAAGAATCCAAAAAGCAGAAGAAAGAAAAGAAGGAAAAGAAAAAACATAGCAAGAAACATAAGATTCTTATTGCGGTTTTGATATTTTTCTTATTACTAATCGGCGGCGTGGTTTGGCTTTTTATCTGGGGCAATGATATTTTGGCGCGCATTACTGGTGGGAATTCTAATATTTGGGACGCTATTGGTTCCCTGGTGTCAGAAACTTACGAACCATTAAAAACTGATGAAAATGGTCGCACAAATATTCTCGCCCTTGGTACTAGTGGATATGACATGGGTGGCTCTGGTCATGATGGTGCGCAGCTTACGGACTCTATTATGATTATTAGTATTGACCAAGAAAATGGCGATGTAGCTATGACAAGCCTGCCTCGCGATTTGAAGGCTGGTGCTACATGCACGGCTACTGGTAAGATTAATGAGGTTTATTGGTGCAATAATCAATATGGTGACGATGAAGAGGCTGGTGCTACTGCTGCCATGGAAAAGGTGGGGGAGATTCTGGGGATTGATTTCCAATATTACGCCCACGTAAACTGGGGTGCTTTAGTGACCGTAGTCGATACGATTGGCGGAATTACCGTAACTCTTGATGAGGATATTTCTGACTATAATTACACCCATGCAGTTGTGCCTGCCGGGGTGCCAACCGAACTTAATGGCGCTGAGGCACTAGGGTTGGCTAGGGCAAGGCATGGTACGGCCGGCGGTGATTTTTCGCGCGGGACGAGTCAGCAAAAGATATTAATTGCTATTAAAGACAAGATTAAAGCCCAAGGACTTGGTATTACCGATGCGATTAACATTATGAATTCCCTTGGCGATAACCTACGCACAAACTTCACGATAGAAGAGATGAAAACCGGTGCACATCTTTTGGACGAGTTTGATTTTGATAATATCCGTCAAATTCCAATGGTGGATTGGTCTCGTGGTATTAGTTATATGACCACAGCAAACATTAATGGTATTTCTTATGTAGTCCCTTCTGCTGGCATTGGTAACTATTCACAGCTCCAAGCTTATATTGCACAACAGCTTATTAGTGACCCGGTGCTTAGAGAAGAAGCTAACGTATTGGTACTAAACGGCACTGATGGTGCTGGCGTGGCAGCGGAGTGTAAAGAAAAGCTAGAAAAGGCAAACTTCTCGGTTGGTGGCACGGATGATTCTCCGATTCCTATAGAACAAAAAGGCTATCATATTTATCTTTTGAATGACGAGATGTCGGCCTCATTTAAGGCATTGGAAAAGACTCTATCCGCTTCGGATGTGTATACTCATAATGCTGATGAGTTACCTGCTGGCGTTAATACCTATGGTTATGATATCGTAGTGATTGTTGGTGGAACCACAACAACAGAATAATATATATATATATATTATAAGTAATAAAAAATACCCCTTATTGGGGGTATTTTTATGTTTTTTATTCTTGGACTTTTGAGATAATTAATTTTCGCTCTTTCCCTTCTCCTTCGGAGTGAGTGGTGATGTCGGAGTAATCTTCAGCGAGTTTATGAATGACGCGGCGATCAGCAGCGTTTAAATCTAGAGTCATTGGCTCACCAGTGGAGCGGACTTTTTTAATCCAACCTTCGGCTTTTTCAGCGATACGATCGGCACGTTGGCGTTTATAGTCGGCAATGTCGACATTAACGCGGGTGACTTCGGCTTCGCGCGCAACGAGAGCCATGGAAACTACGTGTTGAAGGGCGCGAAGATTGTCGGCGTTTCTACCAATTAAGAGTGAGTTTAGCGAAGTAGACGGTACGGAAAGTTGGATAACTTCGTCGTCTAGGGTTGAATAAACTGCTACGTTAATGCCAAAAAATGACAATAAATCTTCTAGATATTTAGTAGCAAAGCGCACTGATTCATCTTTATTCATAATGTGCTCCTGTTTGTGGTTGATTTGATTTTATACTCATTTCTTTCTCCTTTTATTATCTTTGGCGGAGATGCGAGTAATTTTTGTTCCAGTTTTTTTATTTTCAATAACTTTGGCTTCTTGAATTTTATTGAGTTCTTTAACTACCGCTTTGTCGGTGGCAATTTCCATATCTTCCCCACTCTTAGCGAAGATAATTTTTTGTTGAACAACGGTGATTAGGTTGGTAAGGAAGTAGTAAAGCACCAAGGCGCCCTGGAGATTAATCATGATCATAAGCATCATAATCGGCATAAATTTAGACATAGAGTTTGTCATCATAACATTCATATCAGCCTGATCTGGGTCTTTGCCATTTGAAGCTTCCTTAATAAGGTCGCGGAATTTCTTTTTCTTTTCAGATTTGCCGGTTGGATTTTGTTGTTTGGTATTAATATATTGAACTAAAGCCGCGGCAAGAGCAATACATAAAATAGCAATTGCGCTGGCGCTATTAAAGCCTGGTTTGACGTCTAGGTCTACTAAGCCAAAGAGTTGGGGGTGAAAATCGTACTGAGATTTTTCTTCGGCCGGAATTTCATCGTTTTGGAGATCGGCTAGATATGGCTCTTGGAGCTTGATAACGCTATCGATTTTTTCCATTGAGCTAATTCCAGGATAAGCTCTGATAGATAAGTTGTCGTCTGGCCTTGGTTGTACCATAACACGAATAGCGGTAAAGAGAGCGATAAAGATTGGGAGTTGGATAAATAGAGTGAGGATGGAGCGGAATGGCTTAACATTATATCTCTTGTAGAGATCCATAGTCTGAAGAGACTCTAGTTGTCTGTTGCCGTTGCAATTCTTTTTGATTTTAGTGAGCTCTGGCTGGAGCTTGCGCATAAGTTTGGTTTGGTGAAACTGTTTTTTAACCAGTGGCCACATACAGAATTTAACAACGATGGTAAAGAGAATGATAGCAAGGCCAAAGTCGCCAACGTAGTTGTAAATAATAAATAAGATGTTGGTGATTGGGCGGACAATGATCATGTCAATAAAGTTAAATAGGCCGCCAACTAAAAAGCTGCCGACAATAATCGCAAGAATAATAGCAAAAGTTATATATTTTTTAACACTCATTTGGTTGATTGTATCATACTTTCTTTAATAAGAGAACGTACCTGTTTTTCTAGATTAGAAAATGGCATGTCTTTGACGTCTTTGGAATAGACAATAAAGATATAGTCCATCTTGGCGTTTTGAGGCAGGTTGAGACGAATTGCTTCGTAAATGCGGCGGCGAATACGGTTGCGGCCAACGGCGGATTTAAGAACCTTTTTGGAAACTACTACGCCGAAGCGCAAAAAACCTTTCTCGTTTTTAGCGTAGATGAGAGAAATTTGCGGGCGGCGAATAGTCTTCCCGTTTTGATAGGTGTGTCTTACGCCCCCTCTAGAATGAAAACGATATTTCTTAGCTAGCATGCATCTTAGGCCGTTAAGCGAGCGCGACCTTTAATGCGACGACGTTTTAGAACTTTGCGACCATTTGAGGTGGCATTTCTTTTCATGAAGCCGTGTTCAACTTTGCGTTGGCGTTTGTGTGGCTGATATGTTCGTTTTGGCATATAAAATCCTATATAGTTTAATTATTTGCAAATATTTGTTCTAGTATAGCGTAGATTTCCACAATTTTCAAGAAGTTTTCCACACTTTTATCTGATATGGGCCGTGTATTGTGGAAAAAGTTTCCCTGTTAGTTATTTTTATATCTATACAATATTTTTCAAGATAAAAAACTGTGGAAAAGTCTGGTTGGTTTGGTATAATTAAGGAAAGTTTACTGATTTTTACTGATTAGGAGGTCTAATGTTCGACGTGTGGAAAAACGTTTTGGCAGAGATTGAACGCTCTATTCCTGCAATATACTATAAGACTTTTTTTGACAAAACAGAGTTAGTTTCAGCAGAAAATGGGGTGGTAACGATTGGCACACACAGTCCTTTTAGTAAAACACAGCTCGAGAGAAAGTATCATGACATTATTAAGAAAGCTTTAATTAATAATAATATTAAGTGCGATACTATCAATTATGAGGTGGTTTCTAGCAAACCTAAAACTAATAATAGAAATATAGTCCAGGTGTTTAAGGAAAAAACTGCCCGCCCTAAAGATGGTTATTCTATAGAAACAGATTTTTCGAAGACAAATCTTAATCCAGACTACACGATGGATAATTTTGTGGTGGGGTCCAATAATGACCTTGCAGTAAGTGTGGCTGAGAATGTAATCAATAATCCTGGTAAAAAATATAATCCGTTTTTCCTTTATGGTGGTCCTGGTCTTGGTAAAACTCACCTTGTGCAAGCAATCGGCAACGAGCTCTTAAAGAAAAACCCTAAGATAAAGATTCTTTATGCACCAATGAGCCGTTTTTATTCAGATTTTATTAACGCCATTAAAAATAAGCGTGGTGATGAATTTTCGCAGAAATTTTATAAGCTAGACGTCTTAATTATTGATGATTTTCAGATGATTATCGGTAAGGAAAAGAGTCAGGAAGAATTTTTTAATATCTTTAATGAGCTACATCAGAAAAATAAACAGATTATAGTTACGAGCGATCGTTTACCTAGCCAGATTAAAGAAGTTGATACTAGACTTGCTTCGAGGCTAACTTGGGCTGGAGCAATTGATTTACAGATGCCAAAATTTGAGGATAAATGTGCAATTCTAAAGTCTAAGGCTGAGTTTGAAGGAGTAGAGATAGAGGATGAGGCGATAGAATATATAGCAGAAAACGTAAAAACCAATATTCGCGACCTTGAGGGTGAATTTAAGAGACTCCTTGCGATGTCTGATTTCCGTGGTAAAACACCGTTAGAGTTAATACATGAAGGTTATATTAGTGATATTAATAAGTCCACAAGAGTACGCGCGGTTTCGCCAAAACAAGTGGTTGAAAAGGTGGCTAAGTATTATCAGCTACCGGTTAAGGAGATGTGTGGTAAGAGTAGGGTTTCGCACATTAAGAACGCTAGACAGGTGGCGATGTATATATTATCTAAAGAACTTCAGATGAGCACCACAAAGATTGCTTATGAGGTTGGGGTAAAAGATCATACCACAGTAATGCATGGAGTAAAAAAGATTGAGGGTGATTTGAAATTTAATTATAGTTTACGTGATCAAATAGAAGAAATTAGGGAGAAGATTTATGGCTAAAAATGTGGATAACTTGTGGAATAGTCTGTGCAAAAGTTTGGTGAAAAAATGTGGAACATTTTACACAAGTTTTTGTAATTGTGGTGTTTTTAATGGTTTTTGGTGGAATTTCTCACGTTTTTCACATGTTTTCCAAAAGTTTTACGCAAGTTTATTTTTCAAAAATACCCCAGTATATAGTGCTGGTCTAGCGGGGTTTTACACATTTTCCACAGAGCCTACTATTACTACTAATATAAATAAGGAGGATAAAAAATGAAGATCGAAACTACACAAGAAAAGCTTGCAAAAGCATTAAATATTGTAAGTCGAGTAGCGATGGGTTCGAGGAATACTTTGCCTATACTTAATAATGTATTAATAAAGGTAAATAAGAAGAAAGTTTCTCTTACCACTACTAACTTAGATATGGCGGTGGTAGATTATTTACCAGTTAGTAAATCTGAAGATGGTGAAATAACGGTACCAGCAAGGCTACTAGCGGAATTTATTAGTAATTTACCGAAGGGTGAAGTGATTAAAATATCTTCTAAAGATACTAAGGTGAAAATTGAAGCTGGTAAATATTCTTCAGTGATGAATGGTAGTTTATCTGATGATTTTCCGGAACTTCCAGATATAAACGAAAAAGAAGCAGTGAAATTTAAGATTTCTGCAGATGAATTTAAAAACGGACTTAACCAGGTGATTATTGCGAGTAGTAATGACTTAACTAGGCCGGCGCTAACTGGTGTATTCTTTAACTCCAATGATGGTAAATTATTTGTGGCGGCTACCGATGGCTATCGCTTAGCTGAGAAGAAATTGGTGGATAAGATTAATGATGAAGTGGCAGTAATTATTCCTACCCCTTCCTTGCAGGAAGTTTTGCGCTGTATCGGTGAGGAAACGGAAGAAATTGAAGTACTACTTGATGAATCTCAAGCGAGGTTTAGATTGGGAGAGACTGAGATTACATCTAAGTTGATTGATGGGAGTTTTCCAAATTATAGACAGTTAATTCCAAAAGAAAATAGCTCAGTAGTGGTACTTAATAAAGAAGAGCTAATGAGGGTAACTAAGCTTGCCGCTTTGTTTGCAAAAGAGGTAGGTGGTTCGATTGTTTGTGAAGCTAAGGCGGATAAGAAGGTCTTTTCGGTGGCTTCGATTGCGAATGAATATGGTGAGAATGATTCTGAGATAGAAGCGGAAATTGAAAAAGACGATAAGGTGACTTTGAATTCTAGGTTCTTAATAGATGCGCTCAATTCCCTTAGTGAGAATACGGTAAGATTTGGCTTTTCGGGCGCACTTTCTCCGGTGGTAATTAGAAATAATAAGAAGCAAGATTATACGCATATTATTATGCCACTTAAGGGCTAGATGATAATAAAATCGGTAAAACTAACAAATTTTAGAATCCACAAGAGTTATAAACTGGAGTGTCATAAGGAGACTTCGCTGATTGTGGGTGAGAATGGGTGTGGTAAGACGTCGGTACTTGAAGCGATATATGAAGCGATGCGGGGGAAGTCTTTTAAGGCGGTAGATAGCGAGATTTTGAGGCGGGGGGCGGAGTTTTACCGAGTTGAACTTGATTATATAAATGGTGAAAAGGTGGTGGTGGTTTTTGATGGAAAAAAGAAGACGTTTATAGTGGGAGATAAGAAAACTGCGAGATTACCGAAGAAAAATAGATATCCAATAGTATTATTTGAGCCGAGCGATTTAAATTTAATTAGTTCTAGCCCGAGTCGGAGACGAGAATACTTTGATCGAATGTTTGGTCAGATTGATGAAAAACATAGTGTTTCCCTATCTAAATATAATAAAGCCTTAAAACAACGAAATGAGCTACTAAAATCTGAGTTTTTAAAGAGTGAGGATGTGTTTTCTTGGAACGTGATGCTTTCTAAATATGGTTGTGAGCTTTTTAAAATGCGTCTTGAGATGACGGCGCAAGTTAATAAGGATTTAACAAAGGTTTATCGAACAATTGCGGATAACGATGACGAGGTTTTTATAGAGTATTTAGGTGTTGGTGAAGATATAAATGAGAGCAAATATTTGAAGGAGTTAGAGAGTAGTTTTGAAAGAGATCGAATTCTTGGACATACGACGTATGGGGTGCAGAAAGATGATTATAAGTTTATATTTAATAAAGTTACAGCAGATGGTTCGGCTAGTAGAGGAGAGGTGAGAAGTATTGTTTTAGCACTAAAATTTATTGAGGCTACGATTGATTATGAAAAACTCGGCAAAAAACCAGTGATTTTACTAGATGATGTATTTTCGGAGTTAGACGAGAAGAGGCAAAAATGTTTAGTGAAGAATTTTAAAGATAATCAGATTATTCTGACAAGCGTGGATGAGATTTAATAATTATAGAAATATTTTATTTCGCTTTTAATTTTATAATCGTTTAAATTGAGACCATTTGAAACCAAAGATTGCTTAGCGGTTTCTACACAAGCATTATAAGAAGACTCTATGGTGTTGTTTTTATAATCATCATCAACTGGGTGATAAAAAATATTAATACCGTAGCCACTCTTTGATTCTACTGATGAAAATGGACTCATCCAGCAATCTTTACTGATAACCATATTCGTGGATAGTAGAGGGTCTGTCTTGATAGAAATTATTGGGTTTTTGTCACAATTAAAATCTGGGTAAATGGAATCTTCTTCTGAAAGGCAATAAATAGATGCAGAGCCTAAATCTATTCCTATATCTAGATCTTCCGATAAGTCTTCTTTAACCCAAGAAAACTGAACTTCGTAAGAATATTGGAGTTTAGCTACGTCTAAAATGAAACTTGTAGTGTATAGATCGGCCGTAATGTTAGTAGAAACTGTTTCTGTAGAACCATCTCTAATGATGCCATGATAGACATTTTCGTTTTCTATACCGTTGATTTTATTTTGTTCATTGATATAAGAATATAATATTTTTTGGAGATCGTCTTTTCGATATACTGGTAGTTCATGGATTTGTTTATCTAAATTATCAATAATTAAGATATTATTTTGTGGTGGCGAAAATACGAAGTAAAATATAATAATAAGAAAAACTGATAATAAAATTAATAAGGCAAGTAGAAATTTTTTATTTTGTAAAAGTTTATTCTCCATAGGTAGTTCCTAAATGACTAAAATCGATGCCGTTTTTTATGTCAACATAAGAGTAGGTGTAACCACTGGTACTTGGATTATATTTACGTATGGCTAGCCTATTATCTCTGGCTAAGTTATTTTCTAGTGTAATGATATTATCTCCTTCAACTCCTATAACTATACCGACGTGTCCAGCTCCGCCATCTGAGTAAGAGAATATACTCCAAGGGGTTGGTGTTGTTGAGATTGATAAGTTGTTGGCTACAGACAAATTATTAACTACATCGGCGCCATTTCCAGACACACTGGCATTTTTCTTGAGATCATATGAAGTAAAGGTCATAATAAACCATCCCGAAAGGGCCGTACATTGTCCACAATACGTCCCGCCAAAGCAAGAACCACCAGCTAGAGATCTATTCATTGTGGAGGACACGAGTCCATTAAGCTTTGTAGTATCTGCGGAAACAGCGCTGTCGGTTATCTTCGTATATGTGTTTGGGTTTGATCCATTATAATAATCGGAAGATTGCGGAATTGGGTTGTTTTGGCCATAAACATAGTTAATATCTCTAACGTATTGTTGAAGGAAGGCTAGGGCATCGCTTGGGTTAGCATTAGCTGGATTACAATTTGTACTACTGCCGGAATAACCCTGATACATTTCATAGATTTTGTTTGCGGCTGAAACTCTTATGTTTCTTCTTTGATAGCCAAAACCGTCAGCATTTTTGTTTTGCACGCGGCGTTTATTTGAGTCGGTTAGGCCGGTGTATTCTTGAATTGGATCGCCGGGGTATTTTGTGCTTCCTGCTGCGCCTTCAAAGCTAACAAGAAAGGCTTCTGTTGCGGCGGTGACGGTAGTTTGAGCTTGGACTTCTTTAATCCATATCTCTGCTGAGTCTGCGCCTCCTCCAACTTCAAGAGCGTATTTTAAAAGGATCTCTATTATTCCTTTACGATCACTAATCGGGATACTCGAGGATGATTCTCTATAATAGGAATCGTTTAGATATTTGTTATAAGACGATAATGCGGCGTCGAGCTTTTCTTTGTTGGTTGATCTATACCATTGGAACAAATAAACATAGTTTGGGTCTGTGGATAATGGGTTCAAATTCAACATATTATCGTCTATATCCATACCGTCTTGCCAATAGCCGCCGACTTCTACTAAGGCATTTCCGATAATACCAGCAATTTGCTCACTAGTGAATAGACCAGTGTTGGCAAGATACCCCCATATTATTTCGACTGAATTTTCTCCTGATACCGATTTTGCGGAGCCTCCAGGAATAGCGTTATAAATAACATTAAACCATGCTTTAAATCCGCCATCAGCATAAGGGTGGATTTTTTCGGGATCGCTTGCATAATATTCTGCTTTATAGACCGAATCACTAGCCCAGTCTGCTAAATAGATATTATCGTTATTTTCGGTTAATGTCTTGATGCGTAGATTGCTTTGAATATAATCAGTCCCGTTTTCTGTTCTGGAAGTTACCAAGATGACTTTAGTTTCGGAGCCGGCTAATCTTTTGAGTTCTGATATATCTGAATCTGTCCACCCACTATTTGTACCAAGTGCAAATACCAAGTATGGGCGCAGATTATTAGCCTGTACTAGCTCGTCTAGAATTGTTAGCCCAGACCTATTGTTTGGGTTGTTACCTGAAACAGTTTTACTTACTTGATAATATAAATCAACTCCGGACAGCTTTTCCTCGATGATGTTTTTTGCCTCTTCTGTATAGCTATCACCAATCCAAGTAATTTGATTGCCGGAAGGTTTAGAACCTAGAGTAGAATTACAATCTGGCATCTTTTGTTCATCTGGGTCGTAGAACATAATGTTGTTTTCGGCGAAGATGTCGAGAGTGGTGTCATCTATAGCGGAAGAGTTTTGGGAAAAGAGAGTAACAGACGAGATTGGGCCTGAGAGCGCAAAAAAGATTGCGAGAATCAGAAGTAAATACGACCTAACTCTAATATGACGCATATGATTATATTATAGCATACACGTTGGTTATTGGGTGCTTTTTTCGCTTGGATTAGTGGTGATGAGTTTTTCTTCGGTATCAGAGGCGATGATTTGAATATGGACGTGGTTTGGACCGGCGAAGAATAGGCCTTGGCCGACTGGGAAGTTGGCGAGACGTTTCTTTTCTTCGTCTGTTAGTTTAAAGACGTCTGACAAAACATCAACGGCAGACGGAGATTGTTTGAGTAAGAGCTGCATGGATGAGTTAGCCACGATTGCGCGGCCCATTTTGCTGCTCATGAAATCTTCAACGTCCTGAGTAATAGTGGTGAGACCGAGATAATATTTACGAGCGCGTTTAGCAAGTGAGAAGAGGAAGTTGGCGGAGTCATCGTATTTCATTAACTGCCAGGCTTCATCTACTACGAGTAAGCGTTTTTTCTGTTGAGCACGAACAACATTCCAAATGTGGGACAAGACAATATACATAGCGACCGGACGAAGCTCATCTTCGAGATCGCGGATATTGAATACAACCATCTGATTATTGATATCTACGTTGGATTGTTGGGAGAAGATACCAGCAAAAGTACCGGTGGTGTATTTGCGAAGACGCTGCGCGAGCTGTGGACCGGTTCCTTCCATATGGAGAAGCGTATCGTATAAATTCATGATAGTAGGAGGGGTGGACTGGTGAGTGAGCGGATCGGAAGTGATGCCGGCGCGAGCATAAGTATCGATTAAGGCTTGGTCTAGATCGGCCTCTTCGTTGGCGGTAAGAGCTGGGACCACTTGGCCGTTAGCGGCGACCTGATTGCCACCGAGCATGAGACGGAAAAGACCATGCAAAGTAACGAGGTTAGCACGCAAAGAATCGTTGGCTTCTTCGTTGTCGACGACTTTCGGAAGATCGAATGGGTTAATACGAACGTCGGAATTGAGAGAAAGGCGGATATAAGAGCCACCAACGGCGTCGCTGAGCTTTTGATACTCGTTTTCTGGGTCGATAATGATAATTTCGGAGCCAATCATCATAGAGCGGAGACACTCGAGCTTAACGGTGAAAGACTTACCCGCACCAGATTTAGCGAAGACAACCATGTTGGCGTTTTCTAGAGAGAAACGATCGAAGATGACAAGGCCGTTGTTGTGCATATTGACGCCATATAAGATACCATTATCTTGGGTAAGGTCGGCGGAAGTGAATGGGAAGCTGGTAGAAATAGCGCCGGTGTTCATGTTGCGGCGGATTTGGAGCTGATCGGTACATTGTGGAAGGGTGCTATTCATACCTTGCTCTTGCTGGCTGCTAGCGACCTTTGAAAAGACCATAAGTTGTCCGAAAATAGTTTCGATTTTTTGCTGAACAAAGCGAAGCTCGTCTAAAGAATCTGCCCAAAGCGTAACATAAAGCCCGAAACGGAAGAATTTTTCGGCGCCAACTTGGAGTTGATCACGAAGCTCTTCAGCATCGGAGATGGCGGCTTCGAGCTCTGGATCGCGGACTTTACCACGTTCGGCATTAACATCCATAGAAGCTTCAAGCTGAGTGACTTTTTTGCGGAGGTTTTTCATAACTACACCAGTATCTACTGGATAAATATACATGGAAACATCTAGGACTTCGTCGATGTTAATGATTGGCGAAAGCCAGCCGGTGAAAAGCATACGAGGATAGCCGTAGACATAGAGAGTGCGGCCATATTTGGTGCCAAGACGGAAATGGTCGGTGAAGAACTCAATCGAGGATGGAGAGATTAGGTCGCGAAGGGTGGTAATGCCCTGCTCAAAAGCGCGCTGAACTTCCGCATCTTCCCTAGTTTGAGTCTGAGCAGCAATTTCTGCTGGAGAAAGTTGTCTATTGTTTGGCATTTGGAGCTCCTTTCTTGACATAAGTTGTTGCGAGCTTGGAGAAATCTACGAGTGGTTCGCGGACGGCAGTATCTGGGTTGTTGAAGTTGTAGAATAATTCACCAAGTTGTTTAGTGTTCAAACGGATAGAATTAATACCAATTTGATGTAAGCCGGAGACCACAGAATCGATGCGGTTGGCGAGTTCAGTGTTGGCTTTGTCGTAGGTAGCGCGATCAATACGAGTGATTTCAGGCGCCTTTTCTTTGCTAAAGCTTTTGAAAATATTTTTGGTTTGCTGAAGGATTTTTTCAGCATCTGGGGAGGAATAATACGGAATAATAATGAAGAATGATTTGTCCATAATGTTGGCTTCTTGGGAAAGAATGTCGATAAAGTCGATATAATCATCCATTAAAACACCTAGGAGCATATTGTCGTTATTGCGACGGATTTGAGAAAGTTTGTCGATATATGGACCGATATCAACACGTTGGGAACGGATGAGGATTTGGGTGGTAAAATTGAGAGAGTTTAAGAAGTTCTGATAAGAATACTCAACCGCTTCGCGTTCTTGTTCGGACATGAGGTCGAAGTTGATGGACTGACAGGCAATGACTGCACGGAAAGAACCATCTTTCATAATGACGATGTTGTCACGAATTTCAGAGATAAGAAGCGTGGTTTGGGTAGCTAGGGGCACATCCGGAGTGACGTTATTGATTGCAGCTTGTTGGTTTGGCGTTGTAATTGGCGCTTGGCCTTGCATTTGTGGCTGCATTCCTGGTTGCATGCCTGGTTGTATTCCAGGCATTTGTTGCATTTGTTGTGGTGGTATTTGTTGTTGTCTTGGATCCATATTTACCTCTTAATGTAATGATATATAAACTTCATCATCCTTTTTATTTTTTACGCGTTCAGCTTCTTTGGAAATAGTGGCAACTGTGAAATCTGGGTTATTGGCGAGTTCGACGAGCTCTGGTTTTGGTGCGGGCGGCTCTTTGGGCTCGGCTGGTTTTTCAGGCTCGGCTGGCTCCTCGGACTTGATAAAGTCAGTTGGTGATTCAGGAGGAGCCGGAGGCTGATTATTGATATCGTTAATTGGTTCACGCTCAGGTTTTTCTTCTGGGATAGTAGGTTGAACGATGACAGAAGAGTCGGAGGTTTGTTCAATGTTTTCGCTTCCGGCCTGAGGAAGCTCGGCGGATTTTTCTTCTGGTTGATATTGATAGTGATCGCCGTATTTGTGAATTTCTGGTGGAGCAGCAGAAGCGCCTTCGACTTGCTCGATGGCATTGCGCATTTGATTAACGGCTTCGTCGTGGCGAGAAGTGACTTCTTGAGTAAGAGTTTCGTCGATTTTGTTTGATTGAATGCTATCAAAAATATCCGGAGCGGATTGGGCTTCGGCAACATAGGTGTCGCTAAGGTTAGAATCGTTGATGGCATAGCCTTCGGAGTCGGCAATGTTAGCGAGGAAAGATAGACGGTGGCTAGCTTCTTCTTCGGAGATGTTTTTGGTGCGGACTTTCTCAACAATTTTTGGTGCCGTGATGAGAATGGTTGATTCCCTTTGGCCTGGATTCCAGAGACGCTTGTTTGGTTTAAGACGAAAAGAAACAATAGCAGCAAGATAAGTTTCCATCGGCTGATCTTTTTTGAGTGGTAGAGCTAAAATTGCGAAGAAGAAAATGAAAGGCAAAGGAATGACGGCAAGAAGTGCAAAAATTTGAAAAAGAAAAACGGCTAGCGCAATTAAACCACCAGTAATAAAAAGGTAGATTAACTGACGAAAAGTAAACGGTCCAAGAAGTTTATCGTCGGCCTCAACGTCTTGGGGGACCTTGTATTGAGCCATACAAGGTTATTTTAGCATAAATGTTATGAAATATACAGAAGGTTATTTTTTGTTTTAAGCGTTACTATTGGAGTCGTTACTACTTTTTTTCTTCAGGCGGCCAGATAACGTCACGTATTCTATCTTTCATAGTATTAACGACGGTAGTGTTTGGTGAACCATCAGCATTAGAGAGTGAGTCGATAGTGCCTTTTGCCTCAAAGATATCGCGGAATTCTTTTTTAGCTCTCTTAAGAGCTTCTTCGTCTGTGATTCTTACACCACTTGCTTCGGCTTCGGCTTTTTGATTAAGCATCAATCTTTGCATTACAAAATCAAAGGCATCGGTTTTCATATTAACAAGGTTGCTTGGGACAAAGGCTTTGAGGTATTCAACAGTCTGATCATAGTACTCTTTATCCGAGTAACCTTTGTTTTTAATTTGCTCCCAAACGCCATTTTCTTTCTTAAGACCAGATAGGAAGCCCATGCTGTTATTGATTTGCTCTGAACCGGACTGGAAGGTTGGGATGGCGTTAACGAGTTGAGGCATCATGCTATTCAATAGAGTGGCTTTAGCTTTCTCCGCCTTCTCAACATCGCCACCGAACCTTTCAGGAGTATAGAAGGTGTTAATATCGGCTAGAAGGCCATCATAGAAGGTACGGTCAATACCGTTAAGCGAGGTACCTTGCATGAGGCTGAGGACGTTGTATTTCGTAGTATATTCACCTTTAGCGTTTGGAACTTTAGTTTTACCAGTGTAGAATTCTTCTAGGGTTACATATTTATCTTTACGTTTACCATCGGTATAACTCCAAGTTTCAACGTTGATGTGTTTACCAAGTCTAGCCAAGGTCGGGTCGGCATCTTTGAAACTTAAAAGGTTGAGGGCAAGGGTGTTAGCAAAATCGGTAGTGAGCTCAACTTGTCCATCGTCCATGATTCTGGCAAGGCCAGTGTGGATTTTATCGTAATCACCACGGACAGCAAGAGTATTTTGTGCGGCGACGATACCATCAATGTTCTTATTATCAATCATAGCGTTGTAGTTTTTAAGAACATCTTTTGTAACCTGCTTGCCAAAGTAGGTGGTGTATTTCTTAACGGTAATAGCGCGTTCAGCCTCGAAACTATCATAGGCATCGGCGATAACAGAAACAACGGCATCGCTGCTGGTCTTCTTGGCTTCAAGATATTTGGTTCCTGCGAGGGTAGGATCGATATAAAAGTCTGCACCAGCGCCACGCTCAATAAGATTATGATACTCTTTGCTGCCAGGTTTAAGAGATGCCTCTTTGACGGTGTTAAAATAGAAGCGATTATCGGCAAGATCATTGCGTTTAGCAGCGGCGGATTGTGTTCTGAATTCAAGATAGTTTTGAGCTTGGCGAGCAGCAAGATCAGATAGGTAGGAGTTATTAAGCTTGTTCTGAGAGATGTAAGTGCCCATGGTACTCATGGTGTTGTCGAGTTCAAGATGGTTAGCAGAGCTTCTGAGCTTCATTTCGCGGTTTTCGAATTCACGGCTTAGTTCGCGAGTAGCTCTAATTGGGCGAGAGGAGTAAATTGGCTTGCCGCTATCGGTGTAACTGATGATGCGCTTACCGATTTTGCGTGCAGTGAGCTGTTCGTCTAAGAGAAGCTTGGTGTTTTCATTAGCAAGATTTTGGCGATCAGCACGGAAGGTGCGGTTTCTAGCAAGGCGGGCGTTCCAAGAGCCACCACTAATTGGATTGAATGGTTTTCTTAGTTGTTTGGCTGTGTACTCGCTGCGGGCAATATTGCGTTTTTCGTTGGCATAACGACCGAATGCGCCTTGTGGGCGAGAAGCGATGTTTTGGAGACCGCTACTGATTTTACCGAGAACAGTACCAGACATTTTCATGAGAGACCAGGCAAAGAAGAGTGGGAAGACCTGGACGGCCATACCTAAAATGAGCCCAAAGCCAGAGCCGATAGAGGTCATCAGAATCCAACCGGCGAGCTGTGAAGCGCCGAAGAGAAGGCTAAACATTGGGTAGAAGACCAACATTTGAGTAAGGAGTTGGCGCCATTTGGTGAACCATTTTTCGGTGTTTGGTAAAAGATAAGCAACGAAGGCTAGTGGAGAAATCATGACAAGCAAGAAGACGATGGCTTGGCGGAGAGATATGGTGATAAGACCGATAACAATGGAGACGATAGCGCCTAGAAGAATCGGAATAAGCATCCAGAAGAATTGGCTAAGGCCGCCAGCTGCACCGATGGCAATGCCGGCGACGGCAGTGCTGCCAGTGAAGACGGCGGTAAGGTCGGTCCAGCTAACTTTGGCAACTTCGCCGAGAGAAGCGTTTGAAGCTATGGTTGATTCTTGAACAGAGGTAAAGAGGCCTTTAAGGCTACCACCAATGATATTGCTGATGTCTACTGCGGCAGAACAGATGATAAAGCTGAGATTGACAAGGAGGGCGGCAATGATGATGCGAGGGAGAGTCTTTTTGATGCCGTAGTTGGAAATGCCAAGACCGGTAACTTGAGAGTAAACGACAATGATAATGAAGATAATGAAGATGATGTTGGTGATGTCGCGGCAGTAGGACCAAACGATTCTGATGGGCGAGTCTTCTTGCATGATAATCGGATCGATGGTGAGGAAATTTTCGATGATGCCATAGATGTTATCTATGGCTTTAGCGATAACACCGGTGGTTGGACAGATAAGCCAGCCGATAGCGTCGGTTTGGTCGAAACAGGAGTTGTGGGTGTCGGAATCTGTTGCGGAGGTGCTAGCGGCGGTTTCGGCGTTGTCTTCGGTGTTGTTTTCAGCGTTGTTTTCGGTGTCTTCTTCGGTGCTCTCTTCGGTGTTTTCGGATTCTTCGTCGTCAGCATCGTCTAGATTGACCACTTCGGAGGTAGTGGTATCTTCGTCGTCAGCAAAAACAGGGGTGGATGGGAGGATTGATGAAAAAGAAAGTACAGCTAATAAAACCCCAAAAAAGGATAATGCGAAACGTTTTAATAGCGGTAATTTCGTTTTCATAGTGGAGATTAATTATGCCCACTCAGGGCATCTATTATTATAGCACACATAAGAGAAAAAAGCAAGAGGCATAACATATTTTTCTTATGTTTTTTAATATGGGTGGTTTGAGACGGCTTGTGTTTTTTGATTAAATAATGGTATCATAGAGGTATATGAAAAGAAAACTTTTGATTTTTGGGGGGATAATAGCAATTCTTATGGGGGTGTTTGTAGGAGCTGGACAGGCGTATGCTGCTAGCTGTGACAAGTCTTTCTTGGGGTTTAACGCTTGGTGGAATGGATTAGATGCTTATATGGATGATAAATGTCAGCTACAAAGTACCGACAGCAAGAGAATCGGTAGCGAAGAAAATGCACCAGCTTTTGTATGGACGATTGCACTTAATGTATTGCATGATATTTTTGCGGCGATTGGGTACATTTCGATTGCACTGATTACCTTTGGCGGGTATATGTATATTACTTCTAGCGGAGATCCGGGTAAGGCGACAAAAGCAAGGAAAACTTTAACTTCGGCGGTAATCGGTTTGATTTTGGTGCTGCTAGCTAATGTGATTGTGGATACAGTGGTAAAAACGATAAATATTGCTGGTTCGGACTGTTCTGGCAGCGGCTTATTAGCTGGTGTTAAGATACCTAACTGTACTAGCGACGAGAACGCAGGGGCGACAATATTTGCTAATATTTTTGGGCAGGCCTTGAGTGCTGGTGGTATTATGGCGGTTGGATTTATCGTGTATGGTGGGATCTCGTATATTACGTCTAACGGTAGTCCGGATAAAGCAAGAAAAGCCCTTAGGACTTTGATTTTTGCGGCAGTGGGGTTAGTGATAGTAGTGGCTGCGGCGGTGATAACGAACTTTGTAATGGGATCGGTGGACGACGCCGTAGATAACGCAATAATAACAACGACTTGGAAGGGGTAAAATGAAGAAAAAGTTTTTGATTTTAGCGGTACTTTCGGGGATATGCTGTTTGAGTGCGATGAGCCCAGTTTTTGCGGAAGAGACTTGGAAAGAAAGCATTTGCCGGGACAGTAATGTTGATGCGAAATATAAGAAAGAGATTGGATGTAGCAACACTAAGGAAGCTCCAGGTGTGGCCGTAGGCATTATTAATGCGGTAATTGGGGTGATAGGTATAATTGCGGTGCTAATGATTGTGATTGGCGGCATAAACTATGCGACGTCATCTGGTGATCCTAGCAAAGCAAAGAAAGCCAAAGATACGATACTTTATAGTGCAATTGGGCTAATGATAGTGCTTTCGGCGTTTGCGTTGGTGAACTTTGTGCTTGCAGGGGCGTTTTAAGCTTGCGAAGAGTTTTTTAAAGTGGTAGGATAAACATAAGGAGAATAAATGAAGAAAAGAATTTTAGTAATATTGACATTAGTAGCGATGGTTGCCTTATCGGTAGTAGCATTGGCGCCAAAAGTGAGCGCTTATTACACTTGCGCAGAGGGCCCCAAGAAGGGTGAGCTGGTGGATAGTAAGGCTAATTGTCCGGGTGATACTACAGATGATAATGCACTAATGAACACCATGACAAATGTTGTTAATGTAATTATTGGTATTGTCGGGTTTATCACTATAATTATGATTATCGTTGGCGGTATTATGTATGCTACTTCTGCTGGTGATGCAGGCAAGGCTAAGAAGGCTAAAGACACGATTATCTATGGTTTGATTGGTTTAGTAGTGGCAATTTTGGCTTTCGCGATTGTAAACTTTGTGCTCGGGAACCTATAAATAAAGTTGTAATATTAAAAAAATGATAGTATACTAAAAACAATAAGAAAGGAAAAGCAATAATGAAAAAAATGAATATAGTAAAGACGTTAGGTTTAGCAGTGGCGGTAGCTGCATCATTTGCTATGGCAGCTCCAGTCTCAGCATGGACTTGTCTTGATGGTACACAAACGACAAATATGAGTACTTGTCCTGAATATAAAAATGCAGAGTATAAGGACCAAAACTTAAGCGATACATTCACCACTGTTATTAATGTGATTATCGGTATCGTCGGCTTCCTAGCCGTGATCATGATTATTATCGGTGGTATCACTTATACAACTTCTGCCGGTGATGCAGGCAAGGTGAAAAAAGCAAAGGACACCATCATGTATGGTATTATTGGTCTTATTGTGGCAATTCTTGCTTTCGCAATTGTAAACTTTGTTTTAGCAAATATAAAATAAGCAAGTGCTTTAAAAACCGCCTTCGGGCGGTTTTTTGTTGGTTGGGTGAGTAAAAAAAGAAGCTCCCGAGGGAGCTTCTGAATTCCGTATAGATGGATTATTGAACCTGGATTTTCTTTGGTTCCTCGGTCTTTTCCTTGTCGAAGGTGATGGTTAGAACGCCATCTTTCAACTCGGCTTTGACACTGTTTTCATCTTCTTTGACAGCAACTGGGAGAGCGATGGTGCGTGAGAATTCACCCCAATAGCATTCTTGGATGTGCCAGTTGGTGGTTTTTTCGTCTTCACCGCCACTTAGAACGCCGGAAATAGTAAGGATGTTGTCCGAGATGCTGACATCTAAGTCGGACTTAGAAATGCCGGCAGTGCGAGCTTTTACTACTAGTTTGTCTGCTGTTTCATAGACATCTACTGCGAGTTGTCCTGGAAAATTATCTGCCCACTCCTCTTCTTCTGGCGACGCTTCTTCTTCAGTTTCTTCTGGAAGCTGAGCTTCCGGTTCCTCAGCTACAGCTGCATTTTCCTCGCTACTGAAGGCAGCTAATAGTTCGTCGTCCATCAGCATGTCGTCGTTGTTTGTACGAGCCATTGCTTTTGTACTCCTCCACTTAATTCTATTATGCTTTATTATAATTATTCGACTGTCTAAAATCAATAGATATGGCGGGTTTTAGTGTAAAAAATACAACAAAAAGTAGCGTGTTTGACCTTTTCTGCCCCCACTTCTGTAGGGGTTGTGGCAAGATAGGGGCGATTTTTTGTGAATGTTGTAAAAATTACGTAAGCATAACGAAAATGGATTATGATTTGGATTATGACCCAGAAATTTTGGAGAAAATTTTTATGGTTGGTTGGCATGATGGCATAATTGGTAAGTTAGTGAAGGAATACAAATACAATTCGGTGAGGGCGCTCGCTGATGTATTGGCGGAATTTTTGGATGGGGCTTTACCAGTTTTTAGCGAAGAGATTGTCCTGGTTCCCTTACCAACCATAACTTCACATATTAGACAGAGGGGTTTTGATCATATCGGGGTTTTGACAAGGAAATTAGCAAAAAGACGGGGCTGGAAAATGGAGAAATGTTTGGTACGAAATAAGAATAGCGTGCAGGTAGGGGCGAGTGGAGATGAGCGAAGAAAACAGGCAAAAAAGGCATATAGATTGAATAAAAAAGTAGATAGCGACAAATATTATCTGCTGTTGGATGATGTGTGGACTACTGGGGCAAGTATGAGAGAAGCAGCGACAATAATGAAAAAAGGTGGTGCAGAAAAAATAATGGGTGTGGTTTTAGCCGTAAATAGAGGTAAAGATAAGAGAAGTAGTGTCGGAAGAAGCGCTTCCGAGAGAGTTAAGGACAAAATTGACGATAGCGTAAGATAGAACGGCGATGATTAGGCCAATAATAGCGTAAAGAATGGTGTTTTTGGCATCGGTGACTTTTTTGCTATCGCCGCCAGAAACGACATAACGAAGACCGCCCCAAACGAGCATAATAACCGAAACAATACCAACGATTGCAAGAGCGGTGTTGGTAATGTTGGTGAATACACCAGTATCACCAAAGAGTTCTTCTGGCATGCCGTCAGCACGGGCCATCTCGGCGCCTTCTTGGGCGGAAGAGAGAGCCAAAGCTTTGCCAACATAAAGAGTGGCGGCAGCAGCAATGCCGGTAAGGATTTGAGCTATAATTTTCGCAGTTTTTTTCATTAAAATTCTCTTATTAGATTTATAAGCATTATAGCACAGTGCTTATAAAAATGCAAAAATGTCTATTCTGGCGGAGGGTGGGAGATTCGAACTCCCGCACCAGGTCTCCCCAGTCTAACGATTTAGCAAACCGTCCCCTTCAGCCACTTGGGTAACCCTCCAATAGATGTATTTTATCATATTTTTTTCTTTGTTTCTATATGTTATAATATAGTTATGGTTAATAAAAAAAGTGAAGCGGTAATAAACTGGGACGCAAAAGAATATATTTTAAGAGAGAAACATGTTGGTTGGTATGTTGGTTTAACCATTATAACGTTGGCACTTGCGGCACTGGCAATCTGGATTCAGGAGTATACATTTTTGGTTTTGGTAGTGCTATGTGCTGTTGTTTTGGTAATATACTCAGTTAGGCCGCCAAGAGAGCTTCATTATTCGATTAGTAATAAGGGGATTTCTGAGGGGAATAAACTGTATAGTTTTGCGGATTTTAAGGCTTTTGGAGTATTGAAAGAAGGAAAACATTTTGCGATTGTTTTGACACCGCGTAAGCGTTTTGCCCCGAGACAAAAGATATATTTCCCAGAAGAAAAGGGTGAGGCAATTGTTGACGCGTTTGGCTATAGATTACCAATGGAAGAAGTGAAATTAGATTTTTTGGATAAAATTGTAGATTTTTTGAGAATATAAAAAATTTATGCTATACTGGGTGTAAGTGTAATTTATAAAAAAGGTGGGTCATGGATAACCAATTTAACGACGACGAATTGCAAAAAGCAATCGACGACATCACAAAAGATGCGGCTAGCGGAGGTTCTTCTTCGGTAGTTGATGATTTAGTTAAGAAAAATGAAGAAAATGCTCCAGCCGGAAAAGTTGTTTCGGCTAGTACGGACATGGACGATGGGCAGCCAGCATTTGCTCCGGCACCAGAAGTTCCTGTGCCACCAGTGACTGATATGAGTGCGCCAACTGAGGAAAAACCAGTCGAGAATAAGCCAGAGGAAGTTATTCCTGGTCCAGAGGCAGCATCTGAAGAAGCTCCTAAGGCAGAAGATGCGCCAGTAGCAGGTCCTGAGGCGGCGCCAGCCACACCAGAGATTATCAAAAATGACACTCCAGCAGCAGGCGAACCTGCACCAACAGAGCCTAGTGGCGATTTTGAAAAGACCCGCGAAGAAGCTCTTAAAGCTCTTTATCCTTTGATGGATAAAGTAAAAATTGACGATCCAGTACAAAAATTTGATATGTATAAAGAGATGTTCGGCTTGATGAAAAATGCCGAAGTTGCTGGGTCAGTTTTGAAAGCCGCGGAAGAACTTCCAGATGAGCAAACCAAAGCAGATGCTTTGATGGGATTAATCAAGACGATTGATGAATTGAAATAACGATAAAAAATAGTCCTTTGTCTTGGCGACCGGCCTCCTTTGCTCCCGTCGTTACGGGGCTTCGGGGCCTTCATCCTCGGTCGTGACCTCCGGACATTGCCGAGACAAAGGGACTATATTTTTTGCTAGTACATTCCGCCGCCCATGCCGGCTGGGCTTTCAGGTTCTTTCTCTGGGATTTCGACGATTAAAGCACCCATAGTAATGGTAGTAGCAGCGATGCTGATGGCGTTTTGAACGGCTTCGCGAGTAACGCGAGCTGGGTCGATAACGCCAGTCTTTTTAAGGTCTACAAGGCCTTTTTCTGGGGTCATGATGTTGATGCCGAAGCCTGGTTTGGCTTTTTCAACTTCAGCCAGTAGCGCCTGAGAGTTTAGTCCGGCATTTTCTAGAATGTGAGTGAACGGACTCTTCAAGGCGTTTTTCACGATTTTGGCGCCAGCATCGGTATCTTTTAGCTCACCAGCAAGGTTAACGAGAGTGACGCCTCCGCCAGGGACGATACCTTCAGAAAGGGCAGCTTTAGTAGCTGCAACAGCGTCGTCGACACGGAATTTTTTCTCGTCGATTTCGGTTTCGGTAGCACCACCGACCTTAATTACAGCGACTTTGCCAAGCAAAGCGGCAGCGCGTTTTTCGAATTGTTCCCTTTCGTAGTCAGAAGTGGCAAGTGCGGCTTGAGATTTGATGAGCGCGATGCGGTCTTTAACGGCTTTGCCAGAACCAGCGCCTTTGATGATGGTGCTTTCATCTTTGGTGGCGATAACTTTGGCGGCAGAACCGAGGACTTCTAGACCAGCTTCTTCGAGATTTAGGCCTTTGTCGGCAGAAACCAGGGTAGCGTTGGTGAGAATGGCAATATCTTCCATGATTTCTTTGCGGCGATCACCGAAAGCTGGGGCTTTTAGAACTAGAGTATTGAACACACCTTTAAGTTTATTAAGCACCAATACGGAGAGAGCTTCGCCTTCAACTTCTTCAGCGATGATAACGAGGTCTTTTTTGCCAGTGTTAGCGCATTTTTCGAGGAGAGGAACGATGTCACTCACGGCAGAAATCTTTTTGTCGGTAACGAGAATGGCTGGTTTATCAAAGATAGCTTCTTGGCGATTGACGTCGGTGACGAAGAATGGAGAAGAGTAGCCTTTATCATAAGAGAAACCTTCGACGATTTCCTGCTCCATTTCGAGACCTTGACCAGCTTCGACAGTAACTACGCCATCTTTGCCGATACGGCTGATAACTTCGGCGATAAGTTTGCCGATTTCGGCATCACCAGCGGAGATAGTGGCGACTTCAGCGACTTTTTTATCATCGCCATCGATTTTTTCGGCCATTTTGTTGATACCAGAAATAACTTCGGCGCCAGCTTTTTCAATTCCCTTTCTGAGTTCCATTGGATTAACGCCGGCAGCGATGAGTTTGTTGGCTTCGGCGAGGATATTATAGGTGAGAACAGTGACGGTAGTGGTGCCGTCGCCAGCAACCTTATTGAGTTTTTGAGCTGCAGTTTTGATGAGCTTGGCGCCCATTTGTTCGCCGAGATTTTCGTCGGTGCTGCCAAGATCAACAGCTTCGGCAACGGTGACGCCATCGTGAGTGATGGTTGGTGCGCCGTAGGATTTTTCGATAATGACGTTTTTGCCCTTAGGACCAAAAGTAACTTTGACGGCGTCGTAGAGCTGTTTGGCACCAGAAAGGATTTTTTCGCGAGCTTCTTCTTCGTAGTAGATTTTTTTAGCCATATTACTCCTTATAATGTCGCGAGGACATCTTCTTCTTTAATAATGATGTAATCAGTATCATCGATTTTAACATCGGTGGTAGAGAATTCTTTGTAAATAATTTTGTCGCCTTTTTTGACAGATTTTACTTCTGGGCCAACGGATTCGACAACGGCGTAGACTGGGGTTTCTTTAGCTTCACCGAGTAAAATCCCTGATTTTGTTTTTTCGACGGGCTGCTCTTTAACAGCTACGACACGATCTTTAAGAGGTTTTAGTGCCATATTTTTCTCCTTTTTCTATCTTGAGTATAGCACAAAAATTAGCACTTGCAAGCATGGAGTGCTAATTTTGCTATTTGCAAGATTCGGGCATATTGGTTAAGTTTTTAATTTTACCGGTGGCTTTGAGATAGTGCTCGAGCGAATCGTAGGCACCATTATTGTATTTACCGGTGGCGATTTCGGTGGCGGCAGTGATACCGACATAGCGATAATGCCAGGTTTCGAAGAGACCAGTGGAACCTTCGGAGTTGATGACGGCTGGTTGCGACATTGGCCCGCCGGCCCAGGCTTCTGGGAAGCGGTCGATGAAGCCGTATTTGTAGGAATTGGCGCGGAGCCACTGCCATTCGGGATGGTTGCTGTAGGTGCTGGTATCGAGCGAGTCGCCATAGGAATCGTCGATAAGATCGCAGGTGAGGCCGGTGTGATGATCGGAACCGCCAGTGGCAACACAGAGACGGCCGCAAGAGGTGCCTCTAGAGCGAAAACAAGAGCGAGTGGTGATTTCGTGGCCAGGATTATAGCTTTTGTAAGCGTTTAACATCTCGTTAAGATGAGAGGCGGCTTCGGGATCAAGAAGCGGGGTGCCGTTGCCGGCGTTCCCCTCTCTAATGCCATAAGTGGCGGTGATGTTGATAAGTTCGGTTCTTCTAGTGGCGATAAAGTTGGAATCGACTTGGAAATTTGGGTTGATGAGCATGAGATTGCCCCATTCGGTAGTGCAGTTGGTGGAATTATATTTAGTTTCGATGTTGGCTGATGAAGCGATGTCTGGGAGTTCGACTTTTTCAGGCTGTTCAGGGGTGCTTGAAGTGGCGGTAGTGGATTCGTCAGATTCAGTATCTGGCACTGTTTGATTTTTAGGGCCTAGAATTGAAAATAAGATAAGAAAAATGATGAGAGCGGAAAGGACGCTAACGATTGGGATGAGGATGTATTTCTTAGGTAATTTTTTTCTCCGAGGCATTTATTTTAGTATAATAGAAAAAGAAAATAGTAAAAGCCTGAAAGGATGAGATGAAGGAAAAGCTGGAAAAATTACCGTTTTACAACCAGATGGTGTTGCCATATCATTTTGCAGGGGCGGCAGCGGCTGGGATAAAGTATAAATTTCCGGCAAAAAAGATGCGTGTAATTGGGGTGACGGGAACGAACGGCAAGACTACAACCTGTTTTATGATTTGGAAGATGTTAAATGAGGCTGGGCACAAGACAGGGCTACTCACAACGGTGGCCTGGGGCGTGGACAAGTTGCAAAAACAGATTGAGCATATGACTACAGTGGATTCTAAAACTTTGAATTCTAGGATAGAAAAGGTGAGAGAAACAGGGGCGGAGTTTTTGGTGTTAGAAGTGACATCGCACGCGATGGCGCAGTTTAGAACGCTTGGCATACCAGTAGAGATTGCAGTGATGACGAACGTAACGCACGATCATTTGGATTATCATAAGACATTTGAGAGATATCGCGATGCGAAAAGAAAGCTGTTCAAGAAGGCAAAATATGGGGTGATTAATGCCGATGATAAGAGTGCGAAGTACTTTAAACAAGATGTGAAGGAATATGTTACTTACGGTATAAATGGTGGGGAAAAGCGTGCGAAAAAGATTGCACTTGCGGCTTCGGGTGTGGAATATGTTTGTGATGAAATGAAAATTAAAACACAGATCCCAGGAAACTTTAATGTCTATAATTCTCTTGCGGCAATGTGTGTGGGGGAGAAACTCGGACTTTCGAAAGAGGAAATTGAAAAAGGAATTTTTGCACTGGCCGAAGTTGAAGGACGTATGAACAGAGTAAACGAAGGGCAGAATTTTGAGGTGATTGTAGATTATGCGCATACGCCAGATGCTTTAGAGAAAGTTTTCAATTCGGTAAATGGTCATAAAGGTAGAATTATTTCTGTACATGGTGGTGCAGGTAGGCGCGACGAATCAACCAGGCCGATAAGAGGTGAGATTTTGGGTAAAAACAGTGATATTGTGATTGTAACGGAAGATGATTCTAGGGACGAGGATCCAGAAAAAATCGCAGCAGCCTTTGTAGAGGGTGCTAAAAAAGCTGGGAAGAAGATGGATAAAGATTTGTTTGTGGAAATTGATCGTGGAAAAGCGATTGAAATGGCAATAAAGATGGCAAAGAAGGGTGATTTGGTGCTGCTTCTTGGGAAAGGTCACGAAAAAACGATTTTAAGAAAAGAAGGTCCAGTGCCATTTGAAGATTTGAAAGTGGCGAGGAAAGTTTTGAAGGGTTTGAAATAAAAAAGAAGCCCCCTTTCGGGGCTCTTTTTATTTTGTTTCGGGGTTGTAGTTTGCGATGCCATCAGCGATGGTGTCGGTTGAGATGCCAAGTGCGATAGCAATAGCAGAGGCGCAAGCCATGTAAGAAGCGATTGGCTCACCGGTAAGGAAAGAAGCGACGGTGAAGCGAGAAGAACCATAGGCGAGATTAGCTTCGATTCCCTTTTTGTAGAGTTTAGTGTTGTCGATACGAATATTGCAGGAGAAATCAGAGCCGTAGGTGAGAGTGCTTTCGGTACCACTGAATTTAGAAAATTCTTGGTAGTAGGCATCGTCTTGGTTAAGAACGACGATGGCTGGTTTCATGTTGAAAAGAGTGGATTTTTCTTTGAGGTACTCTTCAGGGTTGAGATCACTGAGAGAAGCTGGGACGAAGTCCGTGAGCGCAGCAACGTGGATTGGTAAGCCGTAGAAAACGTTGTTTTTCAAGGAAGTGGCTGGAGAGGTGACAACAACGTAAGATGAACCGGCCTTCCAGGCGTCGCTAAAGAATTTGTGCAACATGGCGGTTTTGATCGGTTTTTCAGAAGCAAAAATAGCAGTTTGTTTGCCAGATGCGGTAAGAATTTGATGTACAAAATGGGCGACGGTACTTTTTCCGGTAGAGCCGGTGATACAAATGACTTTCATGTCGCGGGTAGGATTGCCGTAATAGGATGAAAGGAATCTAGCTTTGACTCTTTGGGTACGGGTTTTAAGACTGGTTTTGGTAGTTTTTTTGGTTTTTGGGTTTTTTGGGGCTTTTGGGGGTTTTGTACTCTTTTCCATAAGATAAATATACCATAGTTTTGAAATATGTGGTATAATATATTTGTCACGGGCAACCGTGATGCTCATTTAATTTCTAGGTGGATGTAGACTTAGAGGTTTCTCTAAGTCCCTTCCACACCAAGAGAAATTTTTTATATGTGCCCGTAGAACTTCGTTCTTCGGACACGGCATTCGTCGAAAGAATTAGAATAAATTCTATTCTTTCTCCTCATTTGTGCCCGTAGCTCAGTTGGATAGAGCGTCAGCTTGCGGAGCTGAAGGTCACACGTTCGAATCGTGCCGGGCATACCAACAAAATCGTATTTAACATCTCAGCGCTCAGTCGAACGCGTGCAGCGTCCCAAGGGGCAAACACACGTTCGAATCGTGCCGGGCATACCAAATTCGTATCAAAATCGGCTACTTTAGCGTTTTTTCTCGTTCACTCTATCAATAATAGCGTTTCACTCGAAGAAAACACTAATCTAGCCGATTTTTCTTACGAATTAATTGATTCTCCTGGACTCTTTTTTGTTTGTATTATACAATCAGGTTATGAGTATTTTTGAACGATTTAAGGGGAAAAAAGAAACATCTAACACTGGGGGAGAATGGGAAGAAGTCGCAGCTCTCGCTAACGAGCGACGAAAAAGCCCTGAAGATATAAAGCGGGAAAAACTAGAAAGAAAAATCGTAGCAGCGCTTTATAGTGGGGATTTGTCTGTTTTGGGGCAGGATGATAGTTCAATAATTAAAGAGAACGCCGAAAAAGAAATAGCGGAAGAAATGATGACTGGTGGAATTGACATTGAAAAAAGAGGGCGTGAAGTACTGGGCGAGTTTTCTACGGCGGTAGCAACTAGCGGTGAAGAAACTGTGTATAAACAGCTGGGGAATGATCTGCATCAGAAGTCGGTGGTGGGGTATATGGCCGGCATGGATTGGGCAGAACGTGGGAGCACTGGGCCGAACGAGGTCAAAAAAGTGGTTGAAAAATATCCTACAATTATGGATTTTAATGATAATACGAAGAGGTTTCTCGACGGTATTGAAAGGGATAACGATGTAGAGAAACGCGAGCAATACGAAAAAGCTGTTCGCTCTGTTGGCGTGAAGCTTTATGGTTATGAACAAAGTGTGGCGGCTCTAGAAATTGATAATATCAAAAAGATAGTTGAAGCTGAAGAACGAGTAGAAGAATAGAGAAGATCTGAGTTTTTGTGGTAGAATATTAGGTGGAAGCGTGGCCGAGTGGTTGAAGGCGCACGACTCGAAATCGTGTGGGCGCGCAAGCGTCTCGGGAGTTCGAATCTCCCCGCTTCCGCCACACTAAGGAGGAAATTATGGCGAGTGTATTTAGTAAAATTATTGCGGGAGAAATTCCCTGCTACAAGATTTATGAAGATGATAAAACTTTGGCGTTTCTAGATATCGCGCCGGAGTCGATGGGACATACTTTGGTGGTGCCAAAAGTTGAAGTTGATAAAGTCTACGAACTATCGGACGAAGATTATGAGGCTTTGATGGCCACAGTGAAAAAAGTGGCAATTAGGATGGAAGAGGTACTTGGTCAGAGGACATTAATGAAAGTGATTGGCACAGATGTTCCACATGCGCACGTGCATTTGATGCCGTTTGATGAAACTTGGCAGTATGGCAGGACTTTAAAGCCTTCTGAGGACGAGATGAAGGCGATGTGCGAAAAGCTGAAGTTTTAGAGTTTTTCCAAAATAACTAAGTTTTCGATGTGAGGAGTGCGGGGGAAGAAATTGAAGGTGGTGACATCTTTGATGCGGTATTTTTGTAGCAAAATGGCTACGTCTCGGGCTTGAGTGGTGGGGTTACAAGAGAGGTAGATGATTACTTCAGGTGTTTGTTCTAAGAGTTTGTCTAGTAATTTCCTGTCGCAGCCGGCGCGAGGAGGGTCCAAAATGACGGTTTGGTCGGGGGAAATGTATTCGAGGGCGTCTTCGGATTTGGCCAAAACAGGAGTGATGTAGGGATGAGATATTTCTTTCTGGAAACGACGTCCCGCCAGCCCGCCGTCGCGGGTGTCGGGCGTCTCGTCCTCGGCCGTAGCCTGCGGATGTTCCCGAAAAGAAATATCTTCATCACCTGTGATTTTGCAGTTTTTGACCAGTTCGGTGTAAGCGGAGGTGTTGCACTCGACGAGGGTGAGGTTTTTGTCTCTTGCGACGGAGAGGCCGATGGTGCCGACACCGGAATATAAATCGAGAACATTATCGGTTTTGATGTGTTTTTTGATCTCTTTTAGAGCTAGTTCATAGACTGGGAGATTGATTTGAAAGAAGCCGTTAGGCGAATAGGAGTATTTTACTCCTAAAATCTCGTCGGTGAGATTATCAAAAACAGGGTGTGGTTTGCCGTTTTCGAATAAACCGCCGGAAACGTTTCCCTGTTGATCACAGCGAAGCAGCAGTGATTGATACTTACGGGCTTCTTCGTGGCGAGAATTTAGCTCTGAGACCGTTTCTAAGGCCCTCTGAAGGATTTTGGGGTGTTCTAAGCTACTTATGGCTATTTTTTCTTTTCGGTGGCTTCCGCGGGCGTGTAGGGCCAAATAAACGCATTTCTCATCATTATCCCAATAAAGGGCGTATTCCATCTTATTGCGATAGTGATAAGGGTTGTTGTCAGTAACGCAAGGTTTTAACTCTGATAAATTGATGTGCTCTTGGCGGAAAGATTCGGCGACAAGAGCGGTTTTTTGGGCTAATTCGTAGTCAAAATCCATGATTTGCCAAGGGGAAGTGGATAAATAACAGGAGTCTTTGGACTCGATGCGGTGAGGATTAGGGTTTTTGATTTCGGTGGCGATACCTTCGACATAGGAAGATTTGGCTTTGGTAACAGAAAAAGTGACATCTTCTCCAGGGAGCGCATTCCAGATAAAGGCCTTCTGGCCGCTTTCGAGCGTAGCAAGAGCCTGCCCACCAGGGATGAGTTTGTCGATATGAGCGGTTAAAACAGTGCCTTTTTTCATTCTGTTATTTTAACATATAATAGAGAGAAGGTTGGGTTATGAAAAAGAAAAAGGATCGGAAATATCAAAAAAGCGACCAGAAGATTTGTGATTTTGGCAACGAAATAATGCGGAAAGAGGCGCGTAAGATTGATATCAAAAATGTGGAGATTTATAGTGGTGCAAGGGTGTCTCGGGCGACGTTTTCGCGGCATTATCGGTGTATTACTGACATTAAAATTAGGGAAGAAAATAGGATACTTTGTGATTTTCACAGACATATGGGATTAGGAGATAATCGAGAGACGGTAATCTTTAAATTTGTGTTGACGCTTTATAAAAATAAGGGGTTTTTCGCGGTTTTGGTGAAAAGAAACGATATTTTTTTGTTGAAGAAGATGATTCTAGAGATGAATAGGCTAATTACAAGAGGTTGGCGAAGTTATGGGCGGGAAACAGATAGGGTACTAGAGAAAATCTGTGTGTATTTTGTGATGGCGATAGTGGAGGAGTGGGCGAGAAGACGTTTTAGGGGTGATTTTTTAGAAAGGGAAGTCGGGCTGATAAGTGAGATGTATGATTTTTTGGAGGATAATCAAGGTGATTTGGGGCGGATTTTTGCAAAGTGGGAGATAAAACACCCTAGGCAAAAAAGACAAATGGTGGTATGATATAGAGCATTGGTGGACCGTCGCCAAGTGGTAAGGCACTGGGTTTTGGTCCCAGCATTCGCAGGTTCGAATCCTGCCGGTCCAGCCATAAAATACGCCTTAAGGGCGTTTTTTTGATGTAAAGAAAAAGCCCCGACTGGGGTCGGGGCAGGGTTATACCGGCGGTGCTGAAATCAGTTTTGTTTTGGTTTTGAACATGGATATGACGCCATGCTCTTCTTCAAATTTAGTGTGAGAAATGGTGTTTCGATAAAGGAAACTACCGTTTTCTAGGTACGCTTCTACAAGAGCAGGATTTCTGAGCTTCAGAGATAGAGGATTTAATACTTCTACGAAACTCACAGACTTTTCTTTTCTGTCATACAGGTAGGTGCGACAAAGCATCTTACCCGTGACAGGATTTTCGAAGAACGCAAAGAACGTTCCTTCGGTAGCTTTTGTCGGAAGGTCCAAACACACCTTTTTCACCGGTAATTTGTAATAATCTTTAATCTCGGCTTCTGCGAGATTAAAGGCTTGCATGCGTGTCATCTTCACACCCCCTTTTTGAGTGATGACATAGTTCCATTATAGCACAAAATGCTAAAAAAGTCAATAGAAAATAGCCATAAAGTTTACGGCTATTTTATTAAGAGATATGAATTATTAACTTTCGGTGCCTGTGTTCTCTAAGTTGGCCCCGTTTTCTTCATCGGCTTTGTTGCCAATCTCTTCAGGATTATCCATACTGAGATTTGGAGAAGACATGGCGTTATAGGCTTCGTCGGCGATTTTTGGAGCCGATTCTTTAACAGTGTTTTCTACGGCGTCAATTTGGTATTCACGACCTTCAGAGGTGGAAGAGTCAGGACCAGCCATATTATCGTAGGCTTTTTCGGCAATATTGCGCGAGACATTATTGACGTCTTTTTCAAGACCCATTTTTTGCCACTCTTCTTGTTGAGCCTTTTCTTCGGCTGGATTGCGACCGGTTTCGTCATAACCGGCAGCAGCTAGAAATGCGTCAGCATCGGCTTCTAGAGCTGGATTTTCTCCAAATTCTGTGCCTGGGGCTACGTGTGGGACTTTTTCTCCTGACATGTTTGTTTTCCTTTGTTTATTTTTATTGGTTGATGACCCCAGTGTAGCACAAAAGTCGGAAAATGTCAAGTATAAGGGGAATGAGATAGGGTAAACGGGACCCTAGAGGCCCCGTTTGGGTGAAAGGAGATTGGATAATGAAAAAGACGGATAGTTGAAGTAGATTAAGCTTCGTCCCAGAACTTTTCGGCGAATTGAGCGATGGAATCATTGAGACTGACAAAATATTTGTCCTCATTTGCTGACGTGATGATGAGCTCGCTGTGTTCTGGGTTGATGATCATGCCTTTTACTTGCACTTCCGTTGTGTTGGGCGAATCTTCTAATTTGCCCGTAATTTTAACGTCGAGATCTAAGATATCGACGCTGTTGAGAATCCTAAGTTCGGAAAACATCAAGATTTCGAAGAGCTTAGTTGCAGTTTCGTCGTCTTGAAATTTCCAGAGGATCTCTGTTAAACGCGGAATTTTCTTTTGCCAAAAAGACACGTTGATTCCTCCCTTCTTAAAGTACTCAGATGGCTGACAATTTTGTTATAGCATGTTTGAATTTTAGCGTCAAGAGCGTTTACGGGGGAGGCGAGTTGTGGTATAGTTTAACTATGAAATTTGTGACTTCTTATGAACCAGAAAAATTTGAGGCAGATATTTACGGAGCTTGGGAGGCGAGCGACGCTTTTCAGCCAAATATCTTGCAATATAACGGGGAGGAAAGTGATACCTCGGATGTTTATAGCATCGTGATGCCACCACCAAATGCGAACGGAAATTTGCATATTGGGCACGGGCTCACGATCGCGGTGGAAGACGTTTTGGTGCGTTACCACAGACTAAGAGGGTTTTCGACTTGGTATATACCAGGGGCGGATCACGCTGGGTTTGAAACCTGGGTGGTTTATGAGAAGGCACTAGAAAAGGTTGGGCACACTCGTTTTGAATATTCTCGCGACGAGCTCTATGCGCAGGTATGGGATTTCGTGCAGCAACAGAGAGGAAACATGGAGCTTCAGCTCAGATCGCTGGGCGCTTCCTGTGCTTGGAGAGATTTGACTTTTGCCCTAGACGAAAACGTGGTTTCAAGAGTTTATAAAACGTTTGAAAAAATGTGGAAAGACGGAATGATTTACAGGGGTGAGAAGCTCGTGAATTTCTGTCCAAAACATCAAACTGCGTTTGCTGATATTGAGGTGGTGCATAAGGACGAAGACGGTTTTTTGTGGGATATTGCTTATCCGGTAGTGGATTCTAAGAAAGAAATTATCATTTCGACGACTAGGCCGGAGACGCTCTTTGGCGATACGGCAGTGGCGGTAAACGCTGAAGATAAGAGATACGCTGGCATGGAAGGCGTGAAGGTGAAATTGCCTTTGACAGATAGAGAGATTCCGATTGTATATGACGAACACGCCGATATGGAATACGGAACAGGGGCGGTAAAGATTACGCCAGCACACGATTTTGACGATTTTGAGGTAGGCGAAAGGCATAATCTAGAGCGCGTACAGGTGATTGGTGAAGATGGCAGGATGTTACCAATTGTAGGTGGAAGATATGCTGGAATGACCACCGATGAATGCCGCAAACAGGTTTTGAAAGATCTGGAAGAACAGGGGCTTCTTAGAGGTAAAAATAAGATTAAACATGCGGTGGCACATTGCTATAAGTGTGGTACGGTGATTGAACCAACCTTGAAGGAGCAATGGTTTGTAGAGGTGAAAGAGCTGGCCAAAGAGGCAATTAAACACCTTGAAGCAGGCGAAATTAAGTTTTATCCAGAGAATAAGAAGAAAGTTTTGATCGATTACTTTAAGGGGCTAAAGGACTGGAATATTTCTAGGCAGATTCCTTGGGGTATTGCCATTCCGATGTTTAGAAAAATTGACGATGTAGCTGAGAATGCGCCAGAATGGATTTTTGACAGCAGAGTCAATTTAACAGATATAGAAGTGGGTGGCGTGAAATATCGTCGTGACGAAGATACCTTTGACACATGGTTCTCTTCTTCGCAATGGCCAATTGTTTGTACGGACTGGGTAGAGGGTAAAGAAAATCCTTATTATCCTTTGAATGTGATGGAGACGGCGGCCGATATTCTCTTTGCTTGGGTTGCTAGAATGATCATGATGGGGCTTTATGTTACCGGTGAAGTTCCCTTCCGCGAGGTGTATTTACATGGATTGGTGCTGGATGCGCACGGCAAGAAGATGTCCAAGTCTAAGGGGAATGTGATTAACCCAATTGAGCTCGTGGCCAAATATGGCTCAGACGCATTTAGGCTGGGTATTTTAAGAGGTCGTTCGGCTGGTATGAACCAGGCATTTTCGGAAAATGCAGTGGTTTCGGGGCGCAATCTTTGCAATAAACTTTGGAATATCTCGAGATTTATCCAGACGATGGTGGATGAAAATGATGCCGATGCGGCTAGATATACTACCGAGAATATGGGTGAAGACTGGATCTGTAGAGAGATTAACGATTGCTTGAATGAAGTCGAAAAAGACATGAAGAGCTACCGTTTTGCTGAGGCGGTGGAGTCGCTTTATTCCCTGATCTGGGATAAATATGCGGACTGGTTTATTGAAAGCCAAAAACTCTACAAGAACGTGGCTTTGATTAAGACCACCTTTGAACGTATTTTGATCATGTTCCATGCGTTTGCGCCATTCATAACAGAGGCTATTTGGCAAAGTTTGTCTTGGACTGAAGGTATGGTGATTAACCAAAAATGGCCTTCTGGGCTCAATTTTGACCCAATTTCGGCCGAAGAATTTGGAAGGTTGATCACAGTCGTGTCCGAAGTTCGAAGGATCTTGACGGCGATTCCAGACGGCAGAAAATACGGCCTGCTTTACGGTGATGATTCCCTTGTGGAGCACAATTCCCTTTTGATTCAGGCTCTAACCAGAGTGTCTTCGATTGCTTCGACTAATGGGCAGCCAAGAGGGGTTAGATTGGCCCTAGCAAATCAAGAAGTTTACCTTGATGTTCCAGAGAAAGTGGTGCTGAAATACCGAGATTCGCTTGAGGAGAGGATTTTGACGGTTGGGAGAGAACTCGACACCTTAAACGCCAGAATGATGAATCCTAATTATGTAGAGAAAGCGCCAGCAAGCTTAGTGAAAGAAACCAGGGATGCGATCTCTGAAAAAGAACAGCTCATTGAGAGGTTGAAGGGTGAGTTGAACGCTATAGAATAAATTAACAGACAAAATAACCATCCCTTAGAGCGTTACACGCCGGGAAAAATTCGCTTTGCTCATTTTTCTCGGGTTGCACTACGCTTTTACTCTTCGGGATGGTTATTTTTTTGTGTGATCTTTTACCCTTAGAAATGGTTTATTTTTTACCTAGTTTTTGCTCTTCAGAATAATATAGTTCCCTGTTTTTGGGAACAAAATAGATGTCCGCGTGAAGGAACACGTGAAATAGCTTGATTTATAAACGCTTATATTTAATAAGCATTGACATGCTTATGTTTTTAGCGTTTAACTCCCAATTACCACTCTCGTGATAATTGTTAAGTTTAATTTATCACAAGCGGGATGCTAAGTCAAACGGTTGCTAAACATAAGGGAATTAGCATTGAAGTGGGGGAGGGAAGTGGGGAAAAGTTGGTGTAAAAAATGTGGATTTTTCAAAAAAAATTTTTTCGGGCGCTTCGCGCCCTACACAGTAATACTATACTCAATAGCTAAAATATAATTATTCCTTAGAGCGTTACATGCCGGGAAAAATTCGCTTTGCTCATTTTTCTCGGGTTGCACTACGCTTTTACTCTAAGGAATAATTATATTTTAAGCTTTTAGTGATAGAATAGTGGTAATGGCGTTTATAAGAAAATTTAAGACTGGGTCGGGGGCGACGGGCGTGCAGGTCTGCTATAAAGAGCAGGGAAAAGTGGTGAAAACTGTGCACGTGGGGTCGGCACAGACTGAGGTTGGCTTAAATAGGCTTATGAAAAAGGCGCAGGGAATTATCGACAAAGATAAAAATCCGCTGTTTAACCTTGATAAATACAATAAAAAGTAATTATTTTTTGATTTTGCGCTTCAAACGATTGGCTTTTCTGAGCATCTGGTAAAGGCGATATTTGGACTTGTCGAAAATGATATCGTAGGTGCCGGCGTAGTCTACTTCGTAGCCGTCGAAGGTCTTTTTGAAATTGGTGAAACCAGCCCAAGGGTGGTTTTTCTTGGCGTTTTCTGGGGCGATACCCCAAAAATCGAAGATTTTTAGACCTTTTTCTTTGGCGTCTAAAATAAGTTGGACAGTGAGAATGCCGGTGGCATGAAGTTTGCGGCCTTCGTCGTTTTGGGCGCCCTGCAAATTATATCTGGTGTCGCCATCGTCAAAAACTAGGCCCGCCGCGACAATATCGGATTTTTTGGTATCGGGAGTTTGATATTCCACTAGATAAAGAGTAGAAAAGGACTGCTTTAGCTCGGTTTTGAGGTATTTTTCAGGGAAGGTTTGGATATTTTTTTGATCGGCGAGAGCGTTCTGAAGCTTAGTGAGATATTTGATATCTTCGGGATTCTTGGAAGTGGTGATTTTTAGGCCTTTTTTGGTGGCACCACGGTGATAACGGGTAAGGCGAGAAGGGATTTTGGCGGCAAAATCTTCTTTCGAGATGTCTAAAACCCAGGTTTCTTTAGGGTTTAGATCGGTTGATTTGCGGCAATTAGGTAAATTCAGCAAAAATTGGGCGTTTTTAGCGTCTTGAGGCTCAATTCTGATAAAGATAGCGCTTTTTTCTTCGGCGAGCTTTTTTAGGCTTTCTAGGGCCTTTTTGGCGCCACTTTTGGTGCCGAGACATGGGCCATATGGTAAATAAAGATAAGTTCCGAGTTTGGTTGGCTTTTCGATGGCAAGGTAAGTATAATCTGGAGTTTCTTCAAAATAGGTTTTTTCACCGAGATCTTGCTGTAATTTTTGCCATTTTTTGGTTTGTTGAAGAGGAATTTGCATAATTTGATTATAACATGAAGAATTAGTTGATGTCGGAGCGAGGGGCGATGTTTAGGGAATAAGGGTCGGTTGGTTCGACGCCAGATTTGATTTCGAAATAAGCGGCGGCGCCGACCATGGCGGCGTTGTCGCCGGAGAAACGCGACTGCGGAAATGACAAGGTATTTTTCTCGGGACGTTCGTCGCGCTCGTCTTCACGGGGCTCCTCACTTCGTCCTCGCAGCAGCTGCGGATGCCCCGAGAAAAATACCTTGTTCATTTCCTGGTTTTTTTCTTTGGGTTGCACTACGCTTTTACTCCCTCCAAAACTTTGAATAGCTTCTTTTCGCAACTTTTGGTTGGCGGAGACGCCGCCGGCGATGACGATGGATTTTGCCTCTTTGTATTTTGCCTTGGCAAGATTAAGTTTTTCCAAGAGAATGTCTACGGCGGTTTTTTGGAAGCTGGCGGCGAAGTCAGATTTTTGCTTTTCGGTTAAGAGTTCGGCGAGCTGATGAGAAGGGTAGGAAATTGGCACCCCAACCTCTTTTTGGATGGCGCGAAGAACGGCGGTTTTGAGGCCGGAAAAAGAGAAATCGAGATCATTAACCTTTGGGTGAGGGAATTTGTAGCGATTTTCGTCGCCATTTTCGGCTTGTTTGGCGATGGATGGGCCGCCAGGATAGGGAAGACCAAGGATTTTGGCGATTTTATCGAAACATTCGCCAACGGCATCGTCGTGGGTGGTGCCGATAATTTCGAAGTGATTGTGCTGCTTCATGTAGAGGATTTGGGTGTGGCCACCAGAGACAACGAGGGCAAGAAGAGGAAAGGTAGGTTCGTCCAGCTGGGCCACGTTCTTTCTCGGGACGCTCCTCGCTCCCGTCGTTACGGGGCTCGTCGCTTCGTCCTCGTCGTGACTGCGGATGCCCCTCGAAAGAAGATGGCCCGGCTGTTCAGAACATGCATTCTCTAGCCAGCAGGCGTAGATGTGAGATTTGAGGTGATGAATGGCGTAGAGAGGTTTGTGGTGCAAAATAGCGAGGGTGCGGGCGGTAAGAGTGCCGATTAACAGGGAGCCAAGTAAGCCGGGAGTGTGGGTGACAGCGATTGCATCGACATCGTCCCAGGTGGCGCCGGCTTCTTTTAAAGCTTTGTGAATAACAGGGAGAATAGCTTCGAGATGGGAGCGGGCGGCAACTTCAGGAATAACTCCGCCGTATTCAGCGAAGATATCGATTTGAGAAACCACAACATTAGAGAGAATTTTGGTGCCATCCTCAACAATTGCAGCAGCGGTTTCGTCACAAGAACTCTCGATAGCAAGGATTTTCATCGAAATTATTATACCATATTTTAGGGAAGAAAAAAGAGCGCCGGAAGAGCGCTCCTAAGCTGAAAATTTGTGGTTTTCGGCCATTTTTAGGGTAAAGTTCTTGGGGTGATTTTGGATTTCTTCGGTTAGAACACGCTCTGGAGATTTCCAGGTGATAGTCTTCCAACCATCAGCGTCACCTTCAAGACGAATCGTGGATTGTCCTTTTTGCCATTCCACTCTGACGTTTGCGATATTAAAAGCGTCATCTTTAGATAAAGTGCTGTCCAGAGGATTTAGCGCGATGGTCGCGATTTGCCGATTAAAGTTTTTATAAAGGCTAATATCACCGGTGCTGTAGGTATGAATTTTGTCGGTGATTTTGCTTACGGTGACTTCAATTTTTGGCTCGGAAACGGAATGTGAAATCCCGAGGTTTTCGAGCATTTCTGCGACCGAAGCGGTCTCACTGGCTGGGATTGCCGAACGTTTCGCCAGGGCTTCTTCAGCTTGGACGTCTTTGTAATAATTAAAAGACAATAAACAGATAGCAATAAGTGCTAAAGACAATATTACGACGGTGATTGTTTTTGCGAATGCAGAATAATCAGCTACCCTTTTCAATTCTGTTCCCCCTTTAAAATTAATGTACAGATAGCATCTTTCTATTATAGCACAATAAGTATAAAAAGTCAATATTTATAGAGGTGACTAGCGATAATGTTTGAGGGATTCGATTGGGTTTTTGTGGGCAGCTTTGAGAGCTGGGTAAAGACCAAAGATAATACCAACAATAAGAGACGTAAGGATGGTGATGGCGAGGATTTCTAGGCTGATGTAAGGAGAGAATGGGGTGATAAGGGAGATGAAGAAAGCAATGACGTAGCCAAGGAAGAGGCCAAAAATGCCGCCAAGAAGGGAAAGGATGAGTGATTCGAAAAGGAATTGAAGGAGAATATTGGAGTTTGATGCGCCAACGGCTTTTCGGATGCCGATTTCGTGAGTGCGTTCGGAGACGGAAACGAGCATAATATTCATGACGCCGATGCCGCCGACGACGAGAGAAATGCTGGCAACCATGGCGAGAATACCAGAGATGATGGTAATGAGTGAACCGGTTGGGTGAGTGATTTGATCGCCATAGGCGACAGAGAAATTGTTGTCGCCAGACTTGGCTTTGATTAGAGCGTCATTGATTTGATTGGCGGTGTCGGCGATGGTGTCGGTAGTGGCGGTTTTGATGTTGATCTGTTGGATTTGGATAGAATTATCGACGGAATGAAGCATATCGGCTTTGATTAAAACAGCGCCGTCTAAATCGACATTGTTGAAGTTAATTGGGTCTTCGATTTTTTCGAGAACACCAGTGACGATGAACTTTTGTCCCCTTATGGAGAAGGATTTGGTAATGGCGTTGTCTGGAGAGCCGAAGAGATCTATGGCTAGTGAGTAACCGACAACGGCGGCATTTTCGGGGGAAGTTTTATCTAAGAAGGAACCAGAACTGATTGAGAAATTTTGGATATTAATGAAATCTGAGTTGGTGCCGACGATGGTGCCAGAATCAACGGTATTGTCGCCGTGGATGGTGTTGTTGGACACGGCGATTGGAGCGACGGCGGAGATGTTGTCTAGATTTTTGATAGTGTCGACGTCGGAAAGGGTAAGGCTGGATTTGGCGTATTGGCTGGAAGAGGTGAGCTCTTCGATGATGCTAGAAACGGTATCTTTGTGCGTGGTGGGGCGAACGACAATGAGGTTTGAGCCGATGGAGCTGACTTGGTTAGAAATGAGGTTTTTGATGCTGCCCATAAGAGAGAGAATGAGGATAATGCTGGCGACGCCAATGGCGATGCCAAGGCAGGTAAGGAAACTGCGAGTGCGATTTTGCTTTAAGGAAGCTTTAGCTAAGTTGTAGTGAGTGCGGAGAAGAAGTGACATTATTTAGCCTCCTTTTTGTTAAAGCGAACGGAAATTGGCTGAGGAAGATCGCGGTCGGCGACGGTTTTGATATCAGTGTCGATGTGGCCGTCGAGCATGTTGATAACGCGGGTGGCATAAGTGGTGAGAGCTGGGTTGTGGGTGACCATAATGATGGTGTTGCCTTCGAGATGGATGTTTTTGAGCTCTTCCATAACGATGTGGGAGGAGCGGGAATCGAGGTTGCCGGTTGGTTCGTCGGCGAGGATGATTTCTGGGTCGGAAACGATGGTGCGAGCGATAGCAACGCGCTGTTGTTGGCCGCCGGAAAGTTGCCACGGCATGTAATATTCGCGTTCTTTAAGATGAAAACGGCCGAGGGTACTGGAAGCTTGAGTGAGGCGGTGAGTTTTGGAATAGCCGGAATAAACTAGAGGTAGAGCGACGTTTTCGATGACGCTGAGATCGGAAATGAGGTTGAAATTTTGGAAGATAAAACCAATTTTGCGAGCGCGGAGGCGAGCTTGGCGGCGTTTGGAAATGCTTTCGACCGATTCGCCATTTAAGCTGTAACTGCCAGAAGTGGCTTGGTCTAGAAGACCGATGATATTTAAGAGTGTAGTTTTGCCACAGCCGGATGGGCCCATGATCATGATAAATTCGCCGCGTTTTACGGTGAGATCAAAATCTTTAAGAGCGAACGACTCGGTGTCGCCGTAGCCATAGCGTTTAGTGAGCCCTTTGAGCTCGATAATTGGATGTCCTTTTCCCGTCATTGATGACAATTATAACAGAAAATTACAGGGGAGGTAGCCTTGTTTTTTGCGTTTTTCATGGCGTGGTATATTTTTTCGGTATCTGATGGCGTTTTTGTGAAAAAATGTGTGATATTATAGAGATGTGAAACGTAAGCATTTAGTAATAATTGCAGCTATTCTGGTAGGAGTTTTGGGGCTGTTTTTGGCCTTTGGCGGCGATTCTTATGCCGATTTTGGTGATTTTTCGGGTGGCTCGGATTTTGATTTCGACTTTGATTACGACGATTATGACTATGATTATGGTGGTTCTAGTAGCTATAGCAGTGGATCTAGCTACTCTTCTTCAGGGGGAGATCTGAGTGGCGCGGGGTTTATATTTGGCTTAATGCTCGGGATTTTTATAGGAGCTGCGATTGGCAGTGTCGGGCGTAAAAAGAGTAGTGGCGTTGCTGTTTATAGTTCTCCAGCGGTAAAACCGGTGTTGCGTTCAATGGAAGAGTATAAAACTATTGATCCGGACTTTGATGAAAATGCCTTCCGCGAGAAAGTATCAAATCTCTATGTAAAATTCCAGAATGCTTGGCAGGCGAAGAAGTTGGATCCGTTGCGTCCATATCTTACTGATGTGGCTTATGGGCAATATGATAGACAGCTGGATAAATATCGTAAAGCTGAGCGCACGAATAAAATCGAAAAGATTGCAGTGATGAGTGTGGATCTCAAAGGCTTTAGACAAAATAATGGCAAGGATGAAATTGTGGCGAGAGTGCGCACAAGGATTACTGATTATGTAGTGGACGATAAAACAGGAAAGATTGTGGAAGGTAGCGATAAAGTTGAGAAATTTATGGAATATGAATGGAGTTTGGAACGCACGACTGGCGTGACAACTACAACGGAAGACGGGACTTCGGAGCAGCGTTGTCCAAACTGTGGCGGCAAGATTAACATTAATAAGACGACCGAGTGTCCATATTGCCGCTTTGTGGTAACGACGGATAAATTCGGATGGTTAGTGAGTACGATTAAGGGTATTTCGCAGAGGACTGGGAAATAAATTAGGCGAGAGGATTAGGCGTTTCGCGCTTTCGCCATCTCAAGAGGGCGCCGAACCTGGGCTCGAATCCTCGACTTTTCTGACGAAAAGATTTAAAAAATGACCGCAAGGGCCATTTTTTCAAATCTTCCTGGCGGAAGTGTCTGGACGAAGTTCGAACAAAATTAATATGGTATAATGTAACCAGATAAACCATGAAAAACAAAAAACTATCATTCCCGACCAAAGTTCTAATCTTAGATAACATTCTTTGCAAGATTTTTTCAATTTTTTCAGGGATATTTCTTTCAGCTTATCTATATAAAATTTCTGAAGAGTATGTGTTTCAACTTGCGCTCTATAACGTAGTTGGCTGGGTTTTTGCAACCATCGGTGCCATTTTTCTAGCAGACATCATCAAACGCAAAGATAAAATTTGGTTTTACCGTGTCGGCATAATTATCAAAGCGGTTTATGCTTTCATAATTTTAATTTTGGGACAAGGCATCACAAACCACGTCGTTTCTCTAGGTATCTTAGATGGTATCGCAACCGCTACCAATGGCTTCCCATTCAACATGATTGAATCAGAAAATATCACTAACGGTGAAAGAATCCGATATCTCGGCTATGGCAATGCTTTGACCGGCATAGTTAGTATCATCGCTCCGCTCATTATTGGACGGTACATTACTGAGACTAGCTACACAGCCACCGCTGTGCCAATCATTGTCATCACGATTCTAGAACTTTTAGTCAGTTTCTTCCTAAAATCAAAGAACAAAACTACCGAAAAATTGAACTTAAGAAGTTTTTTCAATAAATTTAAAAAAGATAAAACCCTCTGGAAACTTTATGTTATAGAATTTCTTAAAGGATTCAACCGCAATGGCGTAATGAACTTGGTCGCTTCGCTTGTTATCATAAGGGCGCTCACAAACGATACTGCCATCGGTGATTGGTCGTCGGTCTTTGCCCTTCTCAGCACTGTCGCGATGCTCCTTTTCGCAAAATTCTACAAGAAGAACTACCAGAGTCTAGTAATTATTTTGTCTACTTTAATTATTTCAATCTCAACTATTCTAGTGATTCTCTCCCCGAATTTCATGGCCATAGTCTTCTATAATATTTCCTGCGAAGTATTCTTACATTTGATAGAAAAAGTTTCCAGCCTAAATCTGTTTAATTATTCTGCTAAAGGCATCTACAAAAGCCGGTGCAATACAGAGTATTTTACTTTCAGAGAAATATTTTTAAATGCCGGCAGAATACTCGGTTACTTAGCCCTCATGATCCTAGCCCTATCCGGCGTAATTTCAATTGCAATCAATACAATGTTTATTATCGTAGCCGTCTCTGTGGTCATCATGTCCGGCTTAATCATCCGAACGAAAATCAAATAAAAAAATGGCGGAAGCGAGAGGATTCGAACCTCCGGTACGGTTGCCCGCACACACGCTTTCCAAGCGTGCTCCTTAAACCACTCGGACACACTTCCGCGCGGGGCTATTATAACATGAATTTTTGATAAACTCCAGGGGCTAGCTTATATCCATGGCTGTGTTCTAGCATTAAAACGGTAATTTTTCGTAAAAGTTGGATGGTGAAAAAAAGAGGTAAATATGTTAGAATATGAGCAATGGAAGATGTAAAAAATCGTTTGAAAGAAGTAATTAAAGAATCATTTAATTTTGACGTGGAGCCAGAGGTGACTGTGGCGCCAGGCAATGTTGAGGCGGATTTTTCTTCGAACGTAGCAATGCAAATGGCAAGAGAATTGCACAAAGCACCGTTTGAGATTGCTGAACAAATTGCCGAAAAAATGAGTGATTTTAAAGCGGTGGCTATGAGGCCAGGTTTTTTGAATTTTATATCACCAGATGAATATTTTGTGAATATTATTAAGGATTATAGCAATAATTTTGACGAAAAAATATCGTGTGATAAATATTTAAACGAAAATATTATCTGCGAATACTCTGATCCGAATCCATTTAAAGTTTTACATGTGGGGCATCTTTATACGTCGGTGGTGGGAGATTCGATTTCGAGGCTTTATGAATACGCTGGAGCGAAGGTCATTAGGGCGAATTTTGGTGGAGATGTGGGGTTGCACGTAGCAAAGACGGTTTATATTTTAAGAAAAGGCAATAATGAAAATCTGACGATTGAGAAGATTGCGAAGGCGTACGTTGAAGGGACGAGAGCGTATGAAGAGGATGAGAAAGCGAAGAAGGAAATTACCGAGCTAAATAAAGAAATTTATCGCATTAACAAAGAAAACATTCGCGAGGGGGTGGTAGCGGAGATTTATTGGCGCGGAAGAGAGCTTTCTTATCAATATTTTGATGATTTTTATGCAGGAATTGGCGTAAAGTTTGATAAATATTATCCAGAATCATCGGTGTCTGATCTTGGGCTTTCGAAAGTGAAGGAGCAGCTTGATAAAGGTGTTTATGAAATGTCTAACGGTGCGGTGGTGTTTAACGGCGAGAAGTTCGGCCTGCATACGCGCGTATTTATCAACAATGAGGGTGTGCCAACTTACGAAGCTAAGGATGTGGGGTTGATTTTTACGAAATGGGCGGATTATCATTTTGACAAATCAATTATGATCACTGGCAATGAACAGCTTGATTATATGAAGGTAGTTTTGAAGTCGGTGGAGCAATATGCGCCTGATTTGGTAGAGAAGACGAGCCATTTGACACACGGAATGGTGAAACTGCCAGGGAATGTGAAGATGTCTTCTAGAAAAGGAAACTTCCTTAAAGCGGTCGACGTGCTAGAAATGATTTCGAATAATTTGGCCGAAATGAAGGACAAAGCGGATAAAAAAGTTGTGCTGGCGGCAACGAAATATTCGTTCCTAAAAAGTAAACTTGGCGGCGATATCATATTTGATCCAAAAGAATCAGTGTCGATGACCGGAAACTCTGGTGTGTATTTGCTGTATTCGGCGGTAAGGGCGAAGAAGATTCTAAGTAAAATTGATTTTGGTAAAGAGGTGAATGGCGTATTTGAAATGAGCGAGCACGAGAAAGAATTGGCGAAAAAAGTAGCTCAATACAAGGATGTTTTAGTTGAGGCAGTGGACGGTATGTCGCCACATACGCTTTGTAACTATCTTTATAGTTTGTCACAAGAGTTTAGCAGATTTTATGAGAACGTACAGGTAGCGGGAAGCGAGTTTGAGGTGGAGCGCGGTGGTTTTGTGAAAACTTATTACAAGATAATGGAGCATGGTTTGAAGCTCCTTGGTATTGAAATTCCGGAGGAAATGTAATGAAAAAAGCAAAACTTTTGTGGGTAGATCTAGAAATGACAGGGCTTTCGCCAGAGAAAGATCGCATTTTGGAAGTAGCAGCAATTGCCACGGATTTTAAATTTAATCAGATTGCAGAATATACGGCAGTGGTAAAAGTGTCGGAAGAATTAATAAAAAAGCGTATGGTGGGGGAGTTTTGGGAGAAAAACGCAGAATCGCGCGATGCGTTGATGGCGCAAAATGCGGATGGAAAAGAAGTGGGTAAGGTTGAAAAAGAGCTTTTGAAATTTGTAAAAAAGTATTTTTCAAAAGAAGTGATATTGGCTGGTAATTCGATACATCAAGACCGTAAGTTTATTGATAAAGAATGGTCAGAATTATCTAAAACGCTTCATTATCGTATGCTTGATGTGTCGGCGTGGAAGGTTTATTTTGAAGGCGCGCTAGGTAAAAAATTCGTAAAAAAAGAAGCGCACAGAGCGCTAGACGATATTAATGGCTCGATTGAGGAGTTGAAATGGTATTTGACATTCATGAAGTAAGTGGAATCGGCGAGTTTGTTGAGAAAAACGAGAGACGAGGTGCGCTCTATTCAGTGCCGGAAGGTCGAGTATTTTTGATAGTAGGGCCAAATACAATAGAGGTGAGAACAGACGAAAAATTAGGTAGATTGCTAAGCGGGAAGTATGAGTCTGTGATGGAAAGTAGATATTTTGGTAAAGGTGGGATTGAAATTGTGATGAGCGGGCAATTAAGTGATAACGAAATAGCCGACTTAGTGAGATTAAGTTACAATTTGACAAAAGAGATGGAAAAATAAATCCCTACAGGAGGTAGGGATTTAGAGGTATTTTTTTATTATAGCACAGCTTATGCTTTTTGTCAATAAAGCTTGTGTTATTTTTTCTTTTTGAGAGAATCGCGGATTTCGCGGAGAATAACAATTTGTTCGTCTTCTTGTTTTTCGGCGGTTTTATCGACAACCTCTTGAGGCTTATCGGATTTTTTGCGATTAAGTTTGTTGATAATGCGAACCATCATGAAGATAACAAAGGCGATAACGAGGAAATTGATAGCTGCTTGGATGAAGTTACCATATTTAATGGTTGCTGGTTCGATACCGTCTACATAGGCTGGGATGGTGACTTGTAGATTGGTGAAATCGAAACCACCAATGATCATTGAGATGACTGGCATAACGACGTCGTTGACGAGGGAAGTGACGATGGCGGTGAAAGCGGCACCAACGACCATGCCTACGGCGAGATCTACGACGCTACCACGGTTAATAAATTCTTTGAACTCCTTTAAAATAGGATGTTCTTTTTTGGTAATTTTTTTGAGTTTATCAGTTGCTTTTTCCATGAGGCAATTATAGCACAAAAATCAGAAAGAGATTAGTTGGAACTGCGAACGTTGCCAGAGGCTTCAGAATATTCGGAAAATTTGGTGTAGAGAGTTGAAAGGTTGCTGTATGATTCGTTGAGGATGTTTTGGATGTTTGTATCCTTGGTGCGTTCGGAGGCTTCTGCTTCGAGAGAAAGGAGCAGACTAACTTGGAGTGTAATTTCGCGGGAATAAGTACGATCGAGAAGGCCGTTGAGCTTGGCGTAATCAAGATTGGATTTTAGGCTATTTAGGTTTTCTTCTTCTTCGGCGGCGATGTCGGCATTGGCGGTCTCTTCGTTTATTTCGTATACGGTTGTCATGACAGGAGAAAGATTGACGGAAGTATTGTTTAGCGTACTGTAAAGAGATGCGTTAAGAGAACGTAGATTTGATGATTTAGTGATTCGCCCGTAGTCTTGAGTGATGGTCATGAGATTAGTAATGCGGGTACTGACACGCTCCACGGCGTCTTTATCTTTGTGGTTGGACTTTCCGAGAATGCTGCCTAAAATCATGATAAGAATAGCAAGGACAACTAATCCAACCATGATAAAGATGAATTTTTTGGAAAAAAGTCCACCAGTAGATTTTTGTTGTGGCTGAGGAGTGGTGGAAGCAGAAATCTGATTCAAGTAATCCAAATTGTTCATGGTTTTATTGTAGCATAAAGTGTGAAAAAATTGTGGAGTTAGCTATGATATACTTTAGATATGAATGACGCGAAGGAGGAAATTAGGGCGCGGTTGGCAATTGAAGATGTAGTTGGGCAATATATCGAGCTGAAGCGTAAAGGAAGGACTTTTGAAGGGCATTCTCCTTGGGGCGTGGACAAGACGCCTAGCTTTATGGTGTCACCAGAAAAGGGAATTTGGCATGATTTTTCGGCTAATAGAGGCGGCGATATTTTTTCTTTTGTGATGGAAGTTGAGGGGATTTCTTTTAGAGAGGCATTAGAAAAATTGGCGGCGCAGGCGGGGGTGGATTTATCTAAGTATAAGGGTGGTGATAAAGAGGTTTCGAAGAAAAAAGCGCGGGCAAAAGAAGCACTGGAGCTTGCCTGTAAGTATTATCAGGTATGCTTGGCGAAAAATAAGCCAGTTTGTGAGTATGTGTTTTATAAGAGAAATTTGAATCGTGCGACGGTAAAAGATTTTAGGATTGGCTATTCTCCAAAAGAAGGAAAAGCCTTGGTAGAATTTTTGATGAAAAAAGGTTTTTCGAGACAGGAAATGGCGGATGCGGGGCTGCTCAATCGTTTCAATGGCGACATGTTTAGGGGGAGAATGATGGTGCCATTTATCGATACAACTGGGAATGTGATTGGTTTTACGGCGCGAGTGCTCGACAAGTCTGAACCAAAATATTTAAATACGCCAGAAACTTTGCTTTTTAATAAGGGAAGATTTATTTTTGGATTTTATCAGGCGAAGGAAGCAATCAGGAAAAATGGTTTTGTAGTAATTGTGGAAGGGAACATGGATGTAATATCTAGCCATCAGGCTGGGGTGAGAGAAGCAGTGGCGACAAGCGGAACGGCAATGACGGAGATGCATCTTAAGGCCTTGTCTAAGTTAACTGATGATATTAGGCTGGCTTATGATGGTGATGAAGCAGGGGTAAAAGCTACAGAACGAGCGATTAAAATGGCGGGTGATTTAGGGATTAAGCTGTCTGTGATTTCGGATTATGGTGGAGCGAAGGATCCGGATGAATTGATTCAAAAAAGCGCAGATTTGTGGATGAAGGCGGTAGAGAAACGAATGCCGGCGGTAGATTGGTTGTTAGAAAAATATGAAGAGAGATTTGATCTTAAAACAGCAGATGGGAAGCAAGAATATTCGGATCTTGCGATGGAGCTTTTGAAATATTTACCGAAGGTGCGACAACGACATTATAGACAGTTGGTGGCGGAGAAACTGAATGTAGAAATGAGCGATCTTAGCGAAGCTAAAGGAGATGCCAAAAGGAGATTAAAAGAAATAAAAATAACAGGAAATGGCAGGAAAAATGATGGGATTTTGGATCGAATTTTGGCGATTTTGATTTATGGCAAGGTGGGCGATGCTGAGGATTTTGAAATTCCAAAAGAAAAAGATAAGTTGGCAGAACTAGAGATGGTTTTTGAGAAGTTTTATAATGGCTGGACGAAGGAGAATCTAGAGATTGAGTTTGAGGAACTAAATAAGAAAGCTAAAGATAAAATTGTGGATATAGAAATTGAGGAGCTTAAGGCTAAACTCAGTAGTCTTAGCGATGACGAAGAAGATAAAGTTAATGAAATTTTGCAAAAAATACAAGATTTGCAAAAAACAGAGAAGAAATAGAAAAGTAAGCGCTTTGTTTGCTTGATTTTTTGAGAAATTTAGTTATACTTTTAAGCAATGGATTTAGAAGAAGACGAAAACTTAAAAAATAGTGCCGTATTAGAGCCGTTAGAGCCTGGTATGGACGAACTAGAAGATGAAGAAGAACTCTCGGATGAAGATCTCGAGATTACGGTTGATAATGTTGACGCTTTTGCAGATGACTCGGTGCGTCTGTATCTTCGTGAGATAGGCAAAATCCCTTTGCTTAGCCCAGAGGAAGAGTTGGATTTAGCTCACAGGGTGTTAAAAGGTGATAAAAAAGCTAAAGACAAAATGGTGGAAGCCAATATGCGTCTCGTTGTTTCGATTGCAAAACGCTATTCGGGTAGAGGATTGGACTTTTTGGATTTGATTCAGGAAGGAAATACCGGGTTACTCCGCGCAGTAGAAAAATTTGATCCAGAAAAAGGCTTTAAGTTTTCAACTTATGCTACTTGGTGGATTCGCCAGGCAATTACGCGCGCGATTGCGGATCAAGCTAGAACGATTCGTATTCCAGTGCATATGGTAGAGACAATTAACAAAGTACTTAGAACTACACGCAAACTCACTACCGAGCTAAACCGTGAGCCGACTAATGAAGAAATCGCTAAAGAATTAGATATGGAAGTTGAAAAAGTTGAGTATGTGATGAAGATTAAGCAGGATATTGCTTCACTTGATGCTTCGGTGGGACGTGATGGTGATGATGAAGATTCGGTGCTGGGTGATTTTGTAGAGGACGAAGAAAGGGAATCGCCAGAAGATTCAGTAGCAACAAAGATTTTGAAAGAACAACTGGCAGAAATTATTTCTACGCTTTCGGAAAGAGAGCAAAAAATTATTAAGATGCGCTTTGGCATTGGTGGTGATCGCTCGCACACTTTGGAAGAAGTGGGCGCAGAGTTTTCGGTGACAAGGGAACGTATTCGTCAGATTGAGGCAAAGGCCTTATCGAAACTTCGCAAGCACAAAGACATGAAAAAATTACACGAATATTTGAAATAGGAGGAGAGATGAAGAAAATTTTGGGAATAGTAATTGGAGTTGTGGCGAGCTGCGGAATTTTGACGGCCGTGTTACCAAATAGAGTTTTTGCCGCTTGCGATTTAGGTAGTGGTTCTGAAGAAATTGAGACAAATATTTTTGGTACGGTCTGTGATGACGGCAATGGTAGTGCAATGAAAGCAATACTGAGTTTGATTTTGCAAATATTGACGTATGGTGTAGGTGTTGGTGGGGTGCTTGGCATTGTGATTTCCGGTATTCAATATCTTACTGCAAGAGACAATGAGGCGCAGGCAGCAAAGGCTAGAAGGCGTATTCTTGAGGTGGTGATTGGTCTGATTGTCTATGCTGTGATGTATGTAGTTTTGCAATTCCTATTGATTCCAGGCGGCATCAACTAAATGCAAAGATTGATTCTTGTTTACAATCCGAGATCTTCAAAATTTGGGCAGGTTAAAAAGGATGTGCTAAATAAAGTGCATGATTTGAAGGGTTGGACGATTGGCAAATATGAAGTTAAACCGATTGGCTTAGATAAGAATGCTGATGATTTAGCAAAAATTTTGCAAGATGGAGATACTTTAGCTTCGGCTGGCGGAGATGGAACTTCGGCGATTGCGCTAAATGCGGCGATGAAATTTGGCGGGAAGATTAAGTTTGGCATACTTGGGTATGGTAATTTTAATGATCTAGCCAAGATTTTTAAAGTTAAGAAATTAGAAGATATTTTAGAGAGAAAACCGGTGAAAGTTTGGCCGCTTGAAACAATTGTGGATGGGAAACACTGGCGCTATTCGATCGGTTATGTAACGATAGGGCTTTTTGCAGAAGCGACAGAGGTTTTTGATGATAAAAAAACTAGGAAAAAGTTGCAAGGCGGGAAGAAGACGCCAGTTTTTTCGTGGAAAGTACTGGCGAATTGGTATTTTAAAAATAAAAATATTAGGACTTTTATACCAAAGTTTTTGTTAAATGGCATGGAGATGTCGGAAAAAACTACAGATTATGTAGCGCTCAATGGTAAATCGATGGCTGGCGTGATGAAGGGGAGAGATTGGTATTTGAAAAGACAGGTTTTTCAGAGTGCAACGGCAAGACTGGGCAGTTTTTGGCGTTTGTTTGGCTTGATGGCAAAGAGTATTTTGTATAAAGTGCCAGGGAAAGATACGAAGGGCGATGTTTTGGAATTTGTGGAGCCGGGCGAGGTAGAAATTCAAGCTGAGGGTGAGTATGTGAGGCTTAAAAATGTGAAGAAAATTGAGATAAGAAAGGCGGAAAAATGTCTGGAGATAGTGAAGATTTAGCACAAATTGTGGCTTATATGCGAGCGCATTGGCCGAGTCAGGTGAAAAAGGAGTGGCAGGTTGAGGTGGCCGAATATGAGAAAATTGCAAAAAAAGTGGTGCTTGAATGGAGTAAAGATGCTACTTTTGGTGGAGAATTTGTGCGTATTACAGGGCAATCCGGATCGGGTAAAACTTCGCAGCTTTTGCCGGCGGTAGAAGAGTACTTTAAAGCAAAAAAAGCTCGCCCAGTGTTGGTGGCAGCGAGAAAATTTGTAGAATATCATCCGCATTTTAAAGAGATTGTGGCAGAATATGGTGAAAAAGATTTAAGGAAAATGACAGATGAGTTTGCTACGATTATGATGTTTTTGGTGATTAAAGGGTTGATTTCTCTCCGGTGTGATTTGATTTTGGACGTGACGTTGCTTGATCCAAAGATGGAAGCAATCTTAATGAAGATGCTTTTAGAGCAAAAGTATAGTTTTTGGATGAGCTTGATTGCGGTTTCTCCAGAGATAACAGCACGTTTTTTGGAAAAGAGGGAATGGCGTCATACGAAAGAGACAGAAGAGGAATTTGTGCGCGCTACACAAGTTGCTTTAGAATTTTATGCAAATAACTTCGGCGAAATGAATGTCGTGATGTGGAATGTGTGGAGTAAAGATTCGATTTTTGATGGCAAGATTAAGGATGCTCTAAAAATTTGGCGAAAATATATGGTGATTGATGAAATTCCAGAAGAATATGATGAGGCTGAGATAAGGGAAGCAAAGAAAAAATATTTTAAAGCTAGAGCGTAGGTAAGGTGATTTCTGGGAAATTGGTGCGAATGTGGTCAGCGTAGCCGGCATCAATACGTTGCCAGATGTTTTTCATTTGGTCGATTTCGTTTGCGTCGCCGAATTCTTTTAGCATGGCCTCTCGGAAATTGTCTGGGGTAGGACGGGAAAGGATACGAGAAACATCCATGTTAGGATTACCGGTGCCGGCGAAGCAAAAATCGATAAAGCCGATGACTTCGTCTTTGTCATTTAAAAGGACATTGCCGAGGTTAAGGTCGCCATGGACGAGCTTTGGCTGTTCGGTTTTGGAGATATATTTGTGGTCTTCTGGAAGGTGATTTTTGTAGTGTAAATCATCTAATTCTTTTAAGAATTTAGAAAGAGGGTATTTGACTTCATCTGGGGCGTTGGTGAGGTCGATACTAGAAAGTTCTTTGATAAATTTGGCAATACTGTAGGCGGAAGCAGTGAGAGTGGTATGGGAGAGATGATAAATTCTGTCGCCGAGGGTGTAGCCCTCGATTTTTTTGTGCATAGAAAAAGGGCGGTTTTTGGAATCATAACAGAGCTTCATTTGCGGAGTATAAAAACTAGTTTTACCTTCGACAAAGTTGCAGACTTTGGCATCTTTCACGATCATTCTGGACCAAAATGGATTGCGTGGAAAACGGAAGAAGAAAGCACTGTCTTTGGTGGTGACCTCGATCACAATATTAGTCCAGCCGGTGATAATATGTTTGCTCTCCAAGATTTCTTTATCAGGGATAGTTTCAGAGATAATTTTATCAAGTGGATCTTTGGTGGTAAAAAATGTGTTCATAGAATATGGCTATTATAACATTATTTTTTGTGAAAGGTTCATGGTATACTAGATTCTATGAAGGACGTAAAAATTATAGCGATTGTAGGAATGAGCGGAAGTGGTAAATCGGTCGCGGTAGATTATTTAACGGAAAAAGGCGTGCCGAAAGTGTATTTTGGGGGAATGATTTACAAGGAAATGGAAAGGCGTGGAATTGAGCGCACAGAAGATGGTGAGAGCGAGAAGCATTTTAGGGAGATGATTCGTGAAACGGAAGGGAAGGATTGGGTCGTAAAGCAAGTAATTGAAGAAACACATAAACTGATAGAAGCAGGGCAGAAGAGAATAGTGCTTGATGGGGTATATTCCTGGACGGAATATAGGACTTTGAAACATGAATTTCCGGGAGAATTAACATTTGTAGCGATCGTCGTAGATAAGAAAATACGTCATAAGAGGGTGGCGACAAGGCCGGAACGCCCATTTAACACGCAGGAGATTCAAGAAAGAGACCGTAGCGAAGTAGAGAATCTTGAAAAAGGTGGTCCGATTGCAATGGCAGACTATTATATATTGAATAATGGTCCAGTTAAAGAGATACACGAAAGACTGGAAGAAATACTGAAAGAAATTAAGTTCTAAAAAAGTGCGGCCCGTAAGGGTCGTTTTTAATAGGGCTGTGCTTTTTAGATGGGGGAGAAGTGATATACTAGAGATATGAGAAAGTTGGCGATTATTGATGGGAAAAGTGTTTATTATCGGGGGTATTATGCAATGGGGGCGCTATCCACTAAAGATGGTACGCCAACAGGGGGAGTTTATGGTTTCGCCGCGATTGCGATGGAGCTGATTGACCGCATAAAGCCAGATGTAGTGGTGGTAGCTTGGGATTCTAAGACTTCTACGGCGAAGAGAAAAGAGATTTATAAGGATTATAAGGCGGGAAGAGTAAAACCGCCAGAAGATTTTTATGCGCAGATACCGCTTCTAAAAGAGTTGGTAGAGGCGCTAAATTGGAATTTTGTGGAGTGTGATAACTACGAGGCTGATGATATCATTGGGACTTTATCGAAACGAGCTGATGATTTAAAGAATTGGGATACATATATTATATCTTCGGATCTGGATATGCTGCAGGTGGTGGATGAGAATACGAGGATGTATCGATTGTTGAAGGGATTTTCGGAGCTTGAAGAGGTGGATGTGGCGGCGGTAGAGAAAAAATATGGGATTTTAAAGAAGCAATTCTTGGACCTTAAGGCGCTGAAAGGGGATAGTTCGGACAATATTCCAGGGGTGCCGGGGATTGGCGAGAAGGGTGCGGTGAAACTTTTGAACGAATTTGGCGATCTTGATGGGATTTATGCCAATATTGATAAGATTTCGGGCGCAATAAAGACAAAACTCGAGGCTGGGAAAGAATCGGCTTATATGTCTAAGGAGCTCGCTAAGATTATGTTTGATGCGCCGGTGAAATTAGAAGAAATGGGACCGTTTGAATTAGACGAAAATAAGGTGGTGGCGGCGCTAAAGAAACTGGAATTTTATTCGTTGATTTCTAAGTTTGGTTTGAAAATGGGGCAGGAAAAAGAAGTGGTAGAGAAGAGGGGGCTGCCAAAAGATGTGATTGTAGCGGCTGATGTGAAGAGTTTGATGCACGAAGATAAGGCGGTTGCGGCGAAGATTTTGATGGGCGCAGAGTTTTGGGATCTTGGGCAAGGAAAGTTTTTGTTGGACCCGCTAAATAGGGAAAAAGAAATCGGAGATAGAGCCACTGAGTTCTGGCGCCAGAAGAAAGAATTCGAAAAAGAGCCAGAATTGTATAAGATTTTTAAGGAATTTGATCAGCCCCTTACCCCTGTTTTATACAAGATGGAGAAGGTGGGGATGCTCGTGGATGTTAAATATTTTGAACAATTAAAGGCGGAATTTGAGCAAAAAGTTAAGAGTTTGGAAGAAAAAATTTGGAAGTTGTCTGGTAAAAATTTTAATATTAATTCTCCAGTGCAACTTTCGGAAGTGTTGTTTTCTGATTTGAAACTCTCGACAAAGGGTGTGAAAAAGACCGCCAGAGGCTATTCTACAGGAGCGAAAGAACTGGAGAAACTACGTGGCGAGCATCCGGTGATAGATGTTTTGATGGAATATCGTGAGACCGCGAAACTGCTCTCTACTTATATTACTCCGATGCTGGAGCTAAGGGATGAGGCCGATCGTATTCATACGACCTTTACGCAGAACGTGACGGCGACGGGCAGGTTGTCATCTTTGTCTCCGAATTTACAGAATATTCCGGTGCGTACAGAGGAAGGACGAAGAATTAGAGAAGGTTTTGTGGCTGATAAGGGCAAAAAGCTGGTTTCGGCGGATTATTCACAGTTTGAGCTAAGGCTTGCGGCGGTGTTATCTGGTGACGAAAACCTGATTAAAGACTTTAACGCTGGCATTGATATTCATACCAAGACAGCTTCTGAAGCGTTTGGCGTGCCATTTGATAAGGTAACAAAAGCACAGAGGCGAGCGGCCAAGGTGATTAACTTTGGTGTGCTTTATGGGATGAGTGCGAAAGGATTGGCGGATGCGGCCGGGATGACAGTTATGGAAGCGAAGACGTTTATTGATAAATACTTTGAGCTGAGAAAGCCGATGAAGGATAAGTTGGAGGAGATTTTGAAGGATGCCAGAGAAAAGGGTTATGTACAGACATTTTATGGCAGAAAGCGCCCGACTCCAGATGTGAAATCGAGTAATTTCTTGGTGCGAAGTGCAGCGGAAAGAGCGGCGCAGAATATGCCGATTCAGGGAACTGAAGCGGATTTGATGAAAAAAGCGATGGTTAAAGTAGATGCAGAGCTTCCAGCTGGCGCGACGCTGGTGATGCAGGTGCACGATTCGTTGATCGTAGAGTGTGATGAGAATTTAGTAGATGAAGTGAGTGCGATTTTGAAGAGAGATATGGAAAATATTGCGCCAGAACTTAAAGTGAAACTAATGGTTGATGTTTCGGTGGGGAATAATTGGGGAGAGTTGTAGTGGTAACGTGTGTTTGCTGCACAAGTTGGAGGTAAAATGAATAAAGAAAAACAGATAGAAATCTACAAAATTCAAAATGGCGAAGTGGTTTTTGATGTTGATGAAACGAAGGAAACGATTTGGGCTTCGGAAGAACAAATTGCAAAGCTTTTTAGTGTGGACCGTTCGGTGATAAATCGCCATATTCGAAATATTTACAGAGATGGAGAGTTGAGTGAGGAGGCAACTTGTGCAAAAAATGCACAAGTTCGGCTTGAAGGTGGGCGTGCGGTGTCGCGCGTGGTGAGGACTTATAATTTGGACGTAATTATTTCGGTCGGATATAGAGTGAATTCTAGAAAAGCGACGGATTTTAGGATTTGGGCAACGAAAGTTTTGAAAAATTATATAGTGAATGGGGCAGCTGTTAATAGACAGAGATTAGACGAGTTGCCAGTGAAAAAATTGCACGAAATTGAGGGCGCGTTAGGCGTGGTGAAAAGATTAATTGAAAAAAATGAGCTGTCGGCGATTGAGGCAAACGGGGTTTTGGAGGTGATTTCTAAATACAATAAAAGCTTTAAAACTCTGGAAGAGTATGATGCTGGGCATATTGTTTTTAAGAAATCAAAAAAAGCCGAACAGATTTTGGATGAAGAAAAATGCCTAAAGATTGTAGAGGAATTAAGAAAGAGTGTAAAGGATGACGTATATTTTGGAAAGCTTAGGGGAAAATCTTTTGGCGCCAGTCTTGGTGCAATTTACCAAACGTTTGAGGGTAAAGACGTGTATAAAACGGTGGCGGAAAAAGCAGCGAATTTGTTGTATTTAGTGATTAAGGACCACCCGTTTTATGACGGAAATAAGAGAATTGGAGCGCTACTCTTTGTGGTGTTTTTGACCATTAATGATTTTCATTTGGCGGATAATGGGGAAACGAAAATATCAGATAGGGCTTTGACAGCCTTGGCACTTTTGATTGCGGAAAGTGAGCCGGAAGAAAAAGGTTTGATTATTGCGTTAATTTGTAAGATGTTGGAGGATTGATGCCGGAACTTCCAGAAGTAGAGACGATTCGACGAGGACTCTTAAAATATATTTTGAATAAGAAAATGGTGGGGGTGGAAGTTTCTTGTGAGAAGAGTTGGATTGGCCCGCTTGATTTTGCGGCGAAAGTGACGGAGCTGAGGCGATTTGGCAAGGCTTTGGTGATTGATTTTGACAATAAAAAATCTCTGATGATACATCTTAGGATGACGGGGCAGATGATTTGGCAGGGTGAAGAACGTTATGCGGCGGGGCATCCGAGCGAGAATTTTACGGCGGAGCTGCCAAACAAACAAACTAGGGTGATATTGAAATTTGAAAATGGTATTTTGTTCTTTAATGATCAGAGAAAATTTGGGTTTATTAAAGTTTTAGATACGGAGAAGGTTGAAGAAGAGCCGTTTATCGCTAGTCTCGCGAAAGAACCGTGGCAGATGACGGCGGACGAACTTTACGAGATTGTCAAAAGGCACAAAAATTCACCGATTAAAGCGGTGATTTTGGATCAGAAAAACGTCGCTGGGCTCGGGAATATTTATGCGGATGAGTCTTTATATTATGCCAAGGTGCATCCTAAAACTAAGGCGGGAAAGCTGAGTAAAAGGGAAGTTAGGATGATTTTGGAGGGGGCGAGAAAAGTGATGACGGCGTCGATAGAATCTGGCGGTTCGACCATGGCGACTTATGTAAAAGCGGATGGCACGAAGGGCGATTATCTAGAAAAGTTTGCGGAAGTTTTTCGTAGGGAAGGAAAGAAATGTGGACGATGTGGTGCGGAAATTGTTAAAATTAGAGTAGCGGGGAGAGGTACGCACATTTGCCCAAAGTGTCAAAAGGAAAAATAATGATACAGATTTTTTATGGAGATGATCGAGTAAAAACGCAGGCAGCAATCAAAATGGTGCTAGGTAATGATTACGAAGTTTTTGAGGGTGAAAACCTGACTTTGCCGGCCTTGACAGGGATATTTCGAGGCGCTTCGCTTTTTGCGAAGAAGCGCAAGATTTTGATTAAGGACTTGAGTGAGAACGATGAGCTTTATAAAAAGTTGCCAGATTTTATTGATTCGGAAAACGATGTGATTGTGTGGGAGTCTAAGTTTGATAAACGTACAAGCACGTACAAGGCGCTTTTAAAAGCCAAAGTAAAAATGAAAGAATTTAAAGTACTGGAAAATGTTGATAAGAAAATGGTGCTGGATGTTTTTAACGTGGCACTTTACAATGGTGAAAAGGCCGTGAGGATGATTGAAAAAATCGAGAACGAGCAGGACCCATATATGTTCTTTGGGCTTTTAGCCACTCAAGCGATTTCGAGATTTGAGAGAAATCCAAATGGACAAAAAGAAAAGAGAGTCCTAGAAGAACTCTCTAATATCGATATTAAAATGAGGTCTACTTCGACGCAGCCTTGGCTCCTTTTGAAGTCTTTTTTGCTGCGGGTTTCTTCGCTGGAGTAGCTTTTTTGATGGCGGCTGGTTTGGCGACTACTTTTTTGGCAGGAGCCTTGGTGGCTGGTTTAGCTGCTGGCTTTTTAGCGATTTTAGCAGTTTTGGCGATTGGCTTGATGTTTTTGGCCTTGGCAATTTTAACTAGAGCAGCTTTGCGGCGGGAAGCGGTATTTTTCTTGATGAGACCTTTTTTGGTAGCTTTGTCGTATTCGGATTGAGCTTTAGATAGGTTTTCTGGAGTTGGATTAGCTTTAAAAGTTTTAAGAGCAGTTTTAATAGCTTTTTTGATTTGCTCGTTTTTCTTATTGCGTTTGGTAGTTTGACGGGCTGCTTTTTTAGCAGATTTGATAATCGGCATTAGATTTCCTATAAAATTAAATTAATTTAATAACTTTTTGCGATTATACATTATCTTGGAAAAAAAGTAAAGTAGATAAGGTAAAAAACTCTTAAAAAAAGCTTGCAATTTTAAAATACTTATGATAATATGGGGATGCAAACTATAAAAAATAAAAAATGGCAGAACAAAAAACAGAACAACAAGGAAAAATTTCTGAGAAAATTATTTCTCAAATTAAGGGCGCAGAGAATATTTTGGTTGCACTCACTAGCGATCCATCTGTAGACGAAATGTCGGCAGCGTTAGGGCTTACTTTATTTTTAGATAAAATGGGGAAGCACGCTACGGCGATTTACTCTGGCACAACGCCGAACGCCTTGGAGTTTTTGGACCCAGGAAAAACTTTTGAGCCAAATACGAATAGTTTGCAAGATTTTATTATTGCTCTTAATAAGGAGAAAGCCGACCATTTGCGTTATAAAGTGGATGGCGATTTTGTGAAGATTTATATTACTCCGTATCGTACAACTTTGTCTGAGTCTGATCTTGAATTTTCACATGGCGATTTTAACGTTGATCTTGTGATTGCACTTAATGTAATGGCCGCAACGGACCTTGATGGTGCGCTCCGAGAACACGGTAGAATTATGCATGACGCTTCGTCAATTAACATTACGACCAATCCACCAGGGAAGTTTGGTGAAATTGAATGGAGTAATATTGTAGCGAGCTCGGTATCTGAGATGGCTGCAAGCCTCGCATATGCTTTAAGCGAAAAAGGCGAATTAGAAAAGGAAACGGCTACGGCGTTCTTGACTGGTATTGTGGCTTCGACGAATCGCTTTTCGAATGAACGAACCAGTAGCGACACGATGATACTCGCGGCCAAGTTGATGGGATCTGGAGCTGATCCACAGCTAATTGCGTCTAATTTGGTAGGCGATGAATCTACAAAGAAAGTTAACGGTTATGTAGAAACTAGCAACAAGGGCCAAGTTGTTACTAATAATCCTGCGGCGGAAGCACCTGCGAGTAATGACGGAAATATGGTGATTGAAAGAAACGAAAATGCTGGGGCGCAAAGTGGGGATGCTGGGTTAGACCTAAGAGGTGGTAATAATGCAGCAGAAGCAAGTCCAGCGAATCAACCAATGACTGAAGATGATAAGTTGGCGCAGACAGCTGAATCTTTGCAGGCTTTTGCGGCTCCGGCTGGTAATGTGAGTGGTCCTGAAGCGCCAAATCAGGTGGTGTTAGAAAGTCCTCAGGTAGCAGAAGTGCAGCCAGTAGCTCCAGTGACAGAAACTGGTGAAAAAGATTATGCCAAGATGATTGATGAAGCTTTGGCGGAGCCACTTCCTGGAGAGGTAGTTCAACCAAATGTTGATCAAACGCAAGCTGCGGCGCAGCCGATAGAAATACCACTTGACGCAAATCCAGCAGCTACGATGGCACCACAAGTGCCAGCAGGTCCAGAGGTAAATAACGTGCCAGAAATTCCGTATGATAATGGAATTATTGATAATAGTCCGCAACCTGCGGCGATGGGAAATGATTCGTATCTAGTAGAAACGCCAAAGACAGTTGTACAGCCACCAGCAGAGGCGACTTTGCCGATGCCGGATGCCGGAACTTTACCTCCGACTCCGCCAACAGTTGATTTTGCTGCAGTAGAAGCACAGCCAGCAGCGGCGCCAGTTGAACAACAACCAGCGGCGATGCCAGCACAACCAGTAGTAGAACAACCAGTTCAACCACAACCAGTGGCAGCTCAGCCACAAATGGCAGGTGGTATGCCAGTTTTGCCACAAGTGCAGGCGCAACCAGCACCAGAACAACCAGCTCAGCCGCAAGCGCAGCCGGTTGCTGATGCGGGGGCTTTCCAGATACCAGGGATGTAAACACATTTAGTGAATCAGTAATTTACTTTTGAGACACGCGTCGGCTCGGCCCGTAGACCTTCGGTCTTCCACGTCCCAAGGGGCGGTCGTTACGGGCGAGCCGCGCTCTTTCTCGGCCGTAGCCTCCGAACGGTCTCAAAAGCAAATTACTAGATTCATCGAAATTAGCCTATCAAAAGCAACCTCCGGAATGCGACAGGAATTAGTTTATTATGATGTGTTTGGTATAATCGTGGTATGGATGATAATTTTTTGTTGATTGATAAGCCGGCGGGGATGACGTCGTTTGGTGTGGTGGCGCGAGTGCGCCGAGTTTTGTCTGAAAAGGCTGGACACAAGGTAAAAGTGGGTCATACGGGCACGTTAGATCCCTTTGCAACTGGGCTTCTGATTCTTCTAACTGGTAAGGGAACTAAACGTTCGAATGAGTTTTTGAAGCTGGATAAGTGGTACGAAACGACGATTAGGCTGGGGGTAACGTCTTCGACGGGGGATCCGGAAGGAGAAATTATCGGCAATAGCCTCCGAAATGCGCCGAGAATTGATTCATCCGAAGTGGAAAGAGCCGTTCAAGGGTTTGTGGGGGAGATTGAGCAGAGAGTGCCGAATTTCTCGGCGGTGAAGATTAATGGCGAGAGGGCTTATAAGCTGGCGAGGAAGGGTGTGGACGTGGAAATGCCGGTGAGAAAAGTACAGATTTATCAGATTGATATTTTGGATTATAAATGGCCGGAGCTCAAGATTCGCTGCCATGTTTCGAGTGGGACATATATTCGCACGCTGGGTGAGGATATTGGCGCGGCGCTGGGCGTTGGCGGGTATTTGACAGCGCTGAGACGTACGCAAATTGGTGAGTATAAGGTGGATGACGCAATAAAGTTGGAGGATTTTATGGGGGCTTAGCCCTTGTTAAAAGCTCTTATCTGTGGTATAATGGCTCGCATGATAACAAAAGAGAATAAAGACAAAGCTATTGCCAAGGTCGCTCGTAATAAGAACGACGTCGGTTCTCCTGAAGTTCAAGTGGCTATTCTCACAGAACGCATCAAAGAGGTGACGGAACATGTGAAGAATAATAAACATGACTTTATGGCTAAACGCGGACTTATTCAAATGGTAGGGAAGCGCAAAAAACTACTAAAGTACCTAGAAGCTAATGACTTCGAGAAGTACAAAGCAACAGTAGCAAAGCTTGGACTAAGAAAATAAAAAGACCGCCTTCGGGCGGTTTTTTGGTAGATTGGGCCTAGAAAGGGTGCGGGCCCCTCAGAGAGGGGCCCAGTTTTGAAGGAACGAAAAAATGGATGGGATTGTCTGAGTTATTAGGCTAAGCCTAGGACGTAGTCAATATTGTCCAGATATTCGGTGATGCGTTCTGCGCAGAGCACAGACATCATCTGACAATATCGTTCTTCTGCTTTGCAGAGGGTTTCGAAGTTATCGGAAGGTATTTTTGCCTCCCCGGTATTACTAAAGAAAAACCTTATTTTCGTGACGTGTTCATCGCCACGAGTTTTGGGTCTCGAGATGTTATAAGCGACGCAAGCGCCGGTTTTCTCAAGAAGCTCTTTTTTGGCTTTGTGACAGATTCTGATCAGAGGATCGGGGCTGTCTTTTTTACCGCTCTTCTTCGCAGGGGGAACTTCATCAATAGGAACGGCTCCATCAATAATAATCTCTTGTTGGGTTGCCTGAATAATTCTCATCTTTTCTTCTCCTTAAAAATGTACTCTGACACCAAGAAACAACAGGCCTTGAAGCCAGTACTTATTATTATAGCACACTTTGGTAAAAAATGCAAGATGTGGTACACTAATAGGGTAATTTAACATTGGGAAGACGGCAGATACGGATTGCTTTATCTGTTGAAATTATTAATATTTATTCTCAACCTCGCTCACGAACGCCTGTCTTTACGGGGTTCGTTCGCTTCGAAACGCTAGCGAGCGTTTCGGGACACGGTTTCGAACAGATATTAATAATTTAAATAAGCAATCCGTATCTGAGGTTTTCCCAAGAGAAAGGTTTTTTATGGATATTATTAATCCTAGTGGCAAGAAGACAACGGTGGTCTCGACTGATTTTTGTGGGCGAAAACTTAGCCTAGAAGTAAATAGAGTAGGGTTTAGAACTACTTCGTCTGTGCTCGTGAAATACGGCGACACAGTGGTGCTTGGTTCGGTAGTAGTTGGTACAAAGCCGGTTGTACAAGACTTTTTCCCTTTATCAATCGATTATGAAGAAAAATATTATGCAGCAGGGAAAATTTCTGGTTCAAAGTTTATCAAACGTGAAGGCAAGCCGAGCGATGATGCAGTGCTAATTGGCCGCTTGATCGACCGCCCGATTCGCCCACTCTTTCCAAAGGGCTATCGCCAAGAGGTACAGGTGGTTACTACGGTACTTTCGATGGACCCAAGCTTCCGCCCAGATGTAGTGGCGATGCTTGCAGCCTCTGCGGCTCTCATGAACGCTGGGGTGCCATTTGATGGGCCAGTAGCAGGGCTGAGAATTGGCCGCGTGAACGGGGAATTTAAGGCCTTCTTGACCCCTGAAGAACGCGAAAAATCTACGCTTGATCTCGTGGTGGCTTGTAAAGATGGCAAGGTCGTGATGGTGGAAGCCGGCGCGAAAGAAGTGCCAGAAGATATGATTATTGAGGCGATGCATTGGGCCGTTAAAAATGTTCAACCAGCACTTGATTTACAGAGAGAATTGAAAGAAAAAGTAGCGCCAGCTGAGCAAAAATACGAATTAGTTTTGCCAGATGAAGAGATTCAGAAAAAGGTTGATAAGTGGTGCGACGGGAAGTTTGGCGACAAGGTAAGAGGGAACGTGCTTGAGCGCGCCCAGATTTTGGACGATCTAAAATATCAGATGCACGATGAATTTGCCTTGGAGCTTGGCGAAGGTGAAACAGATAACGAAAAAGTAGAGTGGTATGACGAGAACTTGCGTGATAAGTACAATCAAGCCTTTGAGCTCGCGGTACATCACGAAGTGCGCCGTTCGATCGTAGAAGATGGCGTTCGCCCAGATGGTCGCAAATTAACAGAGGTACGCCCATTATCTTCACAGGTTGGAATTTTGCCAAGAACTCACGGTTCGTCGCTCTTTACCCGTGGTGTAACCCAAGCGATGAATATTGTAACGCTGGCACCACTTTCGTTTGGCCAAGTAGTCGATACGATGGAAAAAACCGATGAAGTACGTCGCTATATGCACCACTACAACGCACCATCATATACGGTTGGTGAATGTGGCAGGATTGGCTCGCCAGGACGTCGCGAGGTTGGCCATGGTTATCTTGCTGAACGCGCATTGATTCCGGTGTTGCCAAGTGAGGAAGATTTCCCATACGCAATTCGCTCAGTAACAGAGATTATGTCTCAAAACGGCTCGACTTCAATGGCTGCAACCTGTTCTTCGTGTCTCGCTTTGATGGACGCTGGCGTGCCTCTAATTCGCCCAGTTTCTGGTGTAGCGATGGGCTTGATGGTTGATGTGCCAAAAGGCCAAGAAATTACCGAGAAAGATATCGACAAAGCCTATGTTCTAACAGATTTGATGGATGCTGAGGACTTTGCTGGCGATATGGACTTTAAGGTGACCGGCACGACTGAAGGTGTAACCGCACTTCAGATGGATATGAAAGTACATGGGCTTCCGGTAGAAATCCTTGAGAAGGCGATCAAGCAATCTCATGAAGGTAGAATGTTTATCTTGAAACACATGCTTGAGGTGATTCCTGGCCCAAGAGAAAAGATTTCTGAATATGCACCAAGAATTGAAAAATTGATGGTTAATCCAGATAAAATTGGTGCGATTATTGGTAAAGGTGGGGAAACAATCAATAAAATTACAGGCGAAACCGGCGCAATGGTAGACATCGAAGATTCTGGCCTAGTTACGATTTCTGGCAATGACAGTGAAGCCATCAAGAAGGCGCTTGATTGGGTGAAATCTTTGGTGGAAGAGCCAGAAGTAGGGAAGATTTACGAAGGTACCGTGGTGTCGATTAAAGATTTCGGTGCGTTTGTGAATATTCTTCAGGGTGTGGATGGCATGCTTCACGTTTCTCAGATTTCAGACAAGAGAATTGCTAATGTGGCTGATGTGCTTAAAGTTGGGCAAAAGGTGAGAGTAAGGCTGACGGCGATTGATGATAAGGGAAGATTGTCCTTGTCGATGAGAAATCTAGACTAATTAGAGATTGCCAGAACTATCTTTTTGAGTTAGCGCTCAAGGGCGCTAGCCCAAGGTTACTAACTCAAAAAGATGTTCTGGCGTTATCACTAATATTTGAGATTTTGATGTGATATAATAAAAGAAGTTATGGCAAAATCTAGGAGAAATAGTAGAAAAAGGACCAAAGAGGCGCCAAAAAAACATGAACTCCCGGGAGGTTTCTGGCGACAGGTGATTGCTGTGCTGATGGTAGCGGTGGCAATTATGTTGGTGATGACTTGGTTCGGTGAGGGTGGAAACTTATTAAATATAATTCACGTGGGGGCAAACGGGCTGCTAGGCTATGCGGAATACCTAATACCGCTGCTTTTAGCATATCTTGCAGTGATGATATTTAGAAGCGATGACAATAGACTTCCGGTGGCGGTTTGGATTGCTTCGATTTTAATGATTTTTTGGATTGCTGGCATCGCGGGGCTACCTGCTGAAGGAGAGAACCAAACTGGCGGTTTGCTTGGCACTTGGCTAAATTCTTTAGCGACGCAGTTTTTAGATAAGGGCGTGGCGGTATTTATTTATATCGTTTTAATCTTTATTACCGCAATATTTATTTTACAAATTAGTCCAGCAGCGGTATTTAGGGGAATTGGAGGCGTATTCAGAGGTACAAAGAAGAAAGAAGACGAAGAAAACCTTAAACTTGCACGTGCGGCTGAGAGTAAGGGTGGAAAAGGTTTAGACCTTAGAGTAAATTCTGGGGTGGCGGTGTCTGATTCGGCGGCAAAGAAAGGTAAGGCTGCGCCAGCAAAACCTGCAGCAGCGCCGGCACCAGTAGAGAAGGCTTTGGTTTCGGTGAGTGACCCAGATTGGAAAGTGCCTTCTATAGATCTTTTAGAGAAAAAACAATCCCCAGCGGATGCTGGTAATATTCAACAAAATGCCTATACTATTCAAAACACTTTGGCGGAATTTGGTATCGAAGTGCAGATGGAGGGGGCGAATATTGGTCCAAGGGTTACGCAATACACAATGAAACCGCCAGCAGGGGTGAATTTGTCAAAAATTATGGCGCATGATAAAGAACTGGCTCTTAGCTTAGCCGTGAAGAAAGTGCGTATTGAGGCGCCAATTCCAGGGACAAGGTTGGTTGGTGTTGAAATTCCGAACGTGAAGGCGGCTGATGTAAGATTGCGTTCGATTTTGGAAAGTCCAGAATGGAAAGAATCGACCGATCCGTTGACGTTTGCGGTAGGGAAAGATATTTCTGGCAAGGCCGTGGTGGGAAATTTGGCGAAAATGCCACACCTGCTCATTGCTGGTACTACTGGTTCTGGTAAATCCGTGATGACCAACACAATGATTGTGTCGCTTCTATACCGTAATTCGCCAAGTGATTTGAAATTAATCGTGATTGATCCAAAACAGGTAGAAATGGTGCAATATTCAGATATTCCACACCTGCTCACGCCGATTATTACCGATACGGGTAAGGCAGTTTCGGCATTACGCTGGGCGGTGAACGAGATGGAAAGGCGCTATAAGTTGCTGTCTGAAGAGCGCGTGAAAAATATTGTTGAATATAACAAGAAGATGGCAGCCGGTAAGGGTAAAGTAGATGTGGCGGATGAGGATGGAAATGAGCAAAAGCACGACGGCGGAAAAATGCCTTATATTGTGATTGTGGTGGACGAGATGAGTGATCTCATGATGCAAGCGGCAAAGGAGCTAGAGCCTTCGATTGTGCGTGTAGCGCAAAAAGGACGCGCGGCAGGTTTGCACTTGGTGCTTTCGACTCAGAAACCGATTGTAAAGGTGGTAACGGGTTTGATTAAAGGTAACGTGCCGGCTAGGATTTCGTTTGCGGTGCAAAGTACTACGGACTCAATCGTGATGCTAGACCGTGGTGGAGCCGAGAAATTGCTTGGTTCTGGCGATATGCTGATGCTCACAACAGAGATGCAAGGCACGCCAAGACGTATTCAAGGTGCTTGGGTATCTGATGAGGAAGAAGAAAAAGTGGCAGATTTCTTGAAGATGCAAAGACCACCAGAATACAACGCTGACGTGGTGGCACAAGAAGTAAATATCAGGGGGGTTGGGCCTTCTGATGGCGGTTCGATTGGTGATCTTGGCCGCAAATACGATCCAAATGATCCAGTAGTGCGAAAGGCAGTAGAAATTTCTCTGGCTAAGGGTAGATTTTCGACGGCGATGCTTCAAACTTACCTTGGTAAAGGTCACGGATTCGTGTCTGGTCTCGCGATTTGGTTTGAAGAAATAGGGGTGATTGGCCAAGCAAACGGCAATAAGCCAAGAGAAGTGTTGATTTCTTCGATGGAAGAATTTGACGAGCTTGCGAACAGCTAAAATTCTAATGCGAACAGGGGTTGCTTTTTGAGGTAATATTTGTTATAATTTTTTGTACAATATTAACTCAGTAAACGGGCATGTCCGCGTTTACTTTAACCAAAGGAGTGTGTAATGAAAAATTACGAACTTACTGTTCTATTTCACCCTGATTTAGAGATGAATTTAGAACCAGCCACTACTAAGGTCAAGGAATTGATCGAAGCTAACGGTGGCAAAATCACCAAGGAAACTAACGAAGGGAAGAAAAGACTTGCTTATTCTATCAATAAACAAGATTTTGCAGTTTATTTCTTCTATGAATTAGAGCTTCCTGCAGCAGCACCAGCAAAGATTTCAAGCGTGCTAAACATTACAGACGAAGTTTTGCGTTATCTACTCGTTACAGTTGACGAACGCAAAGCCAAACTCGCTGCCAAACGTGGCGAAGATAAAGAAGAAGAAAGTGATAAGGAGGAAGAATAAAATGCGTGGTTTTAGTAAAGCAATTATTACTGGTAATTTAACTCGTGATCCAGAACTTAGGACCACTCCAAACGGTTCATCCGTTTGTAGCTTTTCCGTAGCAGTCAACCGTGTTTATCGTGATTCTGCAGGGAACCAACAAGAAGATGTTTCGTTTATCGATTGTTCTGCTTGGGGCAAACTTGGCGAAATGATCGGCCAATATGCTAAAAAAGGTTCTGGCGTCCTCGTTTCTGGTAGACTAGACCAACGCAGCTGGGAAGACAAAAACTCTGGTTCTAAACGCTCTCGCGTAGAGATTGTAGTGGAAGATTTTAACTTCCTCACCGCTAATAACGGCGAACGCGATGGCGCAAGCTCCAGCAAATCAGCTGCTAAAGAAGAAAATGTTGATGTAATCCCAGAAGACGTTCCAGATGAGATTGATCTTTCGGAGATCCCATTCTAAGGAAAAATAAAGGAGAGTTATGAAAAAATTTAAAAATGATGCAAATATCTATTTCGATTACCGCGATGTAAAAACCTTGCAACGCTATATCGATGCCTATGGCCGCATTGAACCAATTTCTAAAACTGGCCTATCTGCCAAACAACAGAGACAACTTGCTGTAGCTATCAAGCGCGCACGTCATCTAGCACTATTACCATTTGTTGCTAGCAACTAGGAGGGGAGATGTACGGACCAACTGATTTAAAGAAAAACGTCTTGATCACCCTAGACGGCCAACCGTACAAGGTGGTGGAATATTCCCAAAAAGTGATGGGCCGCGGTGGCTCCATCGTGAACGTAAAGGTTAAAAACCTAATTACGGGCGCACTTTTGCCAAAAACTTTTAAAGGTCAAGAAAAGATTGAGCCGGCTGAAGTAACTAACCGCAAGGTACAATATCTGTACAAAGATGACGAAAAGTTCTATTTCATGGACCCAGAGAGCTTTGAGCAATATGAGCTTAACGCTGATATGGTTGGAGACATGAAAGATTTCATGCGCGACGGTGATGAAATGGACATCCAATTCTACAACGGCACAGCGATTAACTTGGTTTTGCCAAAAAATCTTTGGCTAAAGGTTACTTATACAGAGACGGCAGTAAAAGGCGATACGTCTACTTCGATTACGAAGGATGCAACGCTCGAGACCGGCGTGGTAATTAAAGTGCCAGCATTTATCAAAACTGGCGACATTGTGTCTGTGGACACCGAAACATATGCATACAGGGAACGCAAAAAATAGTTTTGTAGGAAGAGCCGGAGAGAAGCTTGCGGGGGCGGCGCAGGCTTTTTCTTATGATTTTAGAGGTAAGACAGTGCTCGACATTGGCTCTTCGACCGGCGGTTTTACTGAGGTGGCTTTGAAATTTGGCGCAGCGAAAGTAGTGGCGGTAGAGAAGGGCACTAAGCAGATGAAAGCGCCGCTAAGGTTTGATTCGAGGATTAGCCTTTATGAAAAAACCGATATTTTTGATACAAGTGTGTCAGGAAGAGATTTTTTGGTGGGAGAGCCCCGCGCAAAGGGGAATAAGAAGGCTCTTTTTGATACAATTGTGGCGGACGTCTCTTTTGTGAGCTTGACAAAAGTACTCGCTTATGCTAAAATGTATTTAGCGTGTCGCGAGACGGACTTCTTGGTTATGTTGAAGCCGCAATTTGAAGCGGATGAAAAACAGCTAAATAAAGGGGTGGTGAAGAATGAAAAAATTAGGCGAAAAATTATTTTTGACTTTGAAAAATGGCTAAAAAGCCACGGATTTTTGATTTTGAAAAAACGTGATAATGATCTTGTGGGCAAAAATGGTAACAAAGAGCGATTTTACCTACTAAAAATTGCAAAATAATTGATAAATTTGGTTATTTTTTGTTGATTTTGATTAAACTTATGGTTATAATAAGAGTATGAACTTATTACATGGTGTGGGCGATTTCTTTGGATTAGATATCGGTACCAGTTCTCTTAGAATAGTCCAGCTCTCCGGTAATGCCAGGAGTGGTTGGTCTTTGCAGCGTTACGCTTATGTTCCGGTTGATCCGGCGATTATTCAAGATAGTAGTGATCTTGGTCGTAAGAAACTGGGCGAGATTATTTTGGGGGCAATTGAACAATCTGGAATTAGAACGAAAAACGTGGCGATTGGTATGCCGGCAGAGAAGACTTATACAGCAATTGTTGAGGTGCCTAATCAATCGGAAAAGGAATTGGTGAAAACCATTAAATACGAAATTGATCAGTATATTCCGATGGCAGCAGATGAGGCGAAGGCTGACTATGCGCTACTTGGGGTTAGTCCAAACGATCCATCAAAGGCGGAAGTTTTGATTTCTTCGACGGCGATTGATTATGCCGAGCAAAGAATGGAAATGATTGAGACCTTGGGACTTAATGTGATTGCACAGGAGCCAGAATCTTTGGCGATGGCGAGAGCCTTGATGCCAGTAGATGCGATGGACGCGAGAATGATTGTTGACCTAGGCGAAAAAGCAACAGATGTAGCGATTGTTTACAGGGGTGCGCCACGACTAATTCGTTCGGTAGCGGGCGGTATGAGCTCATTGGTTAGAACAGTGGCTTCAACACTTAATGTTAAAGAAGATCAGGCTAGACAGTTTATTTTGAAATTTGGTTTGGCTCAGGATAAGGTGGAAGGCCAAGTGTTTAAGGCTCTAGACTCAGTACTAGAAAACTTTGCTTCAGAGCTTTCGCGCTCGGTGAGATTCTTCCAACAGAAATATGTGAATGTGAAAGTGGGCGGAATTGTGCTTTCTGGTTTTGCGGGAGCAATTCCATTTATGGCAGAATACATTGAGGCTAAAACTGAGGTCGCGACGATTCAAGGTAATCCATGGCAGTTGGTGAGAGTTAGTTCGGATCAGCAGAAGGCGCTGCTTAGCGTGGCGAGTGAATTTGCCGTGGCAATTGGCCTTGCAGAGAGGAGTAACGAGAAGTAATGTTCGAGATTAACTTAGTACCAGACATTAAGGAACAGGTAATTAAAGCGCAGAAGATTCGCAATTTTATCTTCTTTGTTTGTATGGTAGTAGCTGCGGCGACGATTGGCGTGGTGTTGATTTTGCTTGCGATCAAGAGTGGACAAGACATCAACATGGCATCACAAGATGGTAAGCTAGAAAAAATGAGTGCCAAGCTTGCGCAGTATGGAGATCTAGACGAGATTCTTACTTTGCAAGGACAATTGAACAAAATTGATGAAATTGGCCAAAATAAGAAAGTATTTTCGAGGGTGTTTAGCATTATTGGTACGCTTTTACCAACCAATGCTGATAAAATCACAATTTCTGAACTTACGGTGAATTTGGGCGAAAACACCTTTACGATTAAAGGCCAGGCGGATGCCGGCGAGGAACCATACATCGATTATCGCGTCCTCGAAGCATTTAAAAAGAGTATGTCGGTGATGAAATATGATTATGGTAGATTTGTGGATAAGAATGGCAACGAGATTCCAACAAGGTGCATTATTGAAACTGATGAGAATGGAAATGCCTTGATGGAAGGAAACAGCCAGTATGTTTATTGGACGAAGGGCAAGAAAGGATGTGACCCTTCGCGCAATGATGAATTGAATACAAATAGTGATGAAGATGAAGAAAGTGAAGAAAAGGTAGAAACAGACGAACAGGAGAAGATTTATCGAACACCACAGTTCAAGGAGTGGTATAAGGCTGGATATATGACTGCTAATGGCGAAATTAACAACGTGGCGCACTTTAGAAGTGAATGTATTACTTATACTGGCACTGGTGGAAATAAACCTAGCAACATGACTTGGGTAGAAACCAACACATGTGAGCTAACAACTGGTGATAGAATTGTGATTGACGATGATTCGTCTAACGCAAGAGACGAAAGTGGCAATCTGGTACTTAAGTTTAACGCAACAATTTATCTAAACGAGGACGTACTTTCTTTCAAGAATAAACACATGATGGCAATTGCTCCTTCGGGCAGGCAGAATATGACGGACTCTTACTTACAGATTGAAGGAATGTTTGCAAAAGAGGCAGAAGAATGCGACCCAACAGACAGTGCGTGTTTAAATAATCAAAGTAACACAGGAAATACTGGGGAGTAGGTATGGCACAGGAAATAGCAATTGGAAAAAGATTAAAAATTTCTAAAGCACAACAAAATACGCTTTTGGCCGTGCTGGTTGCTTCGATAATACTGGGCATTGGCATAGTTTTATCGATATGGGTGATTAAATACATATCATTTAATATGAAGGTGATTAACGCTAAGGATGTTGCCATTTCTGAATATAGCGCCGTAATAAAAACCACTGGTACTTGCCCGGCGCCAGCGGCTCGCAACGGAGTGTATTCTGATGCCGAATTAGATAAGTGTGATCCAAATAACACCGAGGTAGGTGCCGATACGCTTAGATATAAGATTTTGGTAGAAATGGCTAAGAACGATAACCTGGAATCTGTGGCGCGTGAGAGCGTGGCTGCTTGCTATGACGATAATGGTAACAAGATGAAATATGATTACATCTATAGTCAGTATGAAAAGAGCGATTCTGATGACGAGAGAGACTATTGGCTTAGCACGCTTAGTATTTGTTCGGCGTTGCGCGTGATCCCAGATGCTTTGCCATCTACAGAAAACGTTGAAGCACTTCTGGCTAGCTTGAACCAATTATTTATTCTTTCTGGATGGGAGCCGGAATCGCTTGCACCAGGGAAGAATAACAATATTAGCTCGGCTCTTTTGATTGACGGGCTAAAAAATATTCCAGTTTCGCTTTCATTAAAGACTGATAGTAGGACTACGATTGGTGTGCTGAATAAAATTGAGCAGTCGATTCGCGAATTTGCGATTAGTACGGCTACGGTGAAATGGAACAGTGAAACGACGTTGGAGTTGAATGCAGACGCAACGGCTTATTATATCGATACGTTATCACTTGATGAACAGGTTAAAGAGGTAAAGGCGTCGTCTAACGGGAGTAAAAAGTAATGAAACAATCAGATATTATATCGGTAGTAATGGTGGCGGCAATTGGTACGGTAGTAGCTTTTGTGCTAGTCAATATGATTTTGGGCGAGCCACAGGATGTTACTTATAAATCTGTGTCTAGTGTGAGTTCGGAACTAAAAGAACCTGATTCGGAAGTGTTTAACTATGGCGCGGTTAATCCAACAGTTGAGGTTTATGTAGGTACATGTGAAGATATTGATAGAGATGGTGTTTTGAGCGACAAAGAGCTTGAAGCCTGTAAAAATGAAGGCGAAACACCGGAGCCAGCACCGGAACCAGAAGAAGAGCCTGAGTCAGAGTTAGAACCGGAGCTAGAAGAAGAGCAAGAAGTAGAGCTTGAGGAGTAAAAATGGCACTTCTAGCTAAAGAAGCGCAAGAGAGAGTAGTGAACCTCATTGTTGATGAGGGTTTAGCTGATTATGAGGCTGTGCAGATGGCTGAAGCCGAGGCGGCGCAAAAAAATCAGCCAATTTTGGCGTCTTTGGTAGCGAAAAAGATTATTAATGATGAAGTTGTGGCACATGCGACAGCGATAGTGATGGGCGTGCCATATGTTAATTTAAGGGGTATTAAGATAGATCAGGAAGACCTTTTGGGTCTGCCGCAAGAAGTGGCCGAACGAAATATGGCGGTGTCGCTTGGGGAAAAGGATGGACGCTTGGTTGTAGCGATGCTTGATGTGTCAAACATTCAGGCAACGGATTATCTTTCGACTTTGACGCACAAGACGATTCGTGCAGTAATGAGCTCTGAAGAGGGCATCAGATCGGTTTTAGACCAATATAAAGCGGACTTTTCGGGCGTTAGACAGGCGGTTAAGCAAACTAAGACAGAAGAGGAAATAGAAAGGCAGAGCGCTGACGTAAAGACAATTACGCAGGACTCGCCGATTTCTAAGGCTCTGACGCAGATTTTGGATTATGCAGCTAAATCTAAAGCCTCGGATATTCATATTGAGCCTTTAGAAGAGTCTCTGATTATTCGTTGCCGCGTAGATGGTGTGCTAAGGCAAATTATGGAACTACCAAAGGCGATTGAGCCGGCTTTGGTTTCTAGGATTAAAATTTTATCTAATTTGAAGATTGATGAACACCGCATCCCACAGGACGGTCAATTTACAGTGATGGTGGGGGATGAAGAGATTGACCTTCGTATTGCGATTTCGCCGGTAGTTTGGGGCGAGCAGGTGGTGATTCGTCTTCTTGATAAAACGGGTACGACGATGGAAGTTGAGAAGATGGGCATGACCGGACGCGCGCTAAGGGACGTGATGAATGGTATTAGCAAGCCAAATGGCATGATTTTAACTTCTGGCCCTACTGGTTCTGGTAAGTCTACAACGCTTTATGCGTTGATCAAAAAGATTAAGAGCGAAGAAATTAATATCGTGACGCTTGAGGATCCGGTAGAGTATAAGATGGAAGGTGTGAATCAGATTCAGGTGAATGTGGATGCTGGTTTAACCTTTGCATCGGGGCTTCGTTCGATTTTGCGTCAGGACCCGGACGTGGTAATGGTGGGGGAGATTCGTGACTCCGAGACGGCAAATTTGGCGGTGCAGGCGGCTTTAACGGGCCATTTGGTGTTTTCGACGCTTCACACTAACTCGGCAGCTGGTATTTTGCCACGTCTTCTAGAGATGGGAATTGAACCATTCTTGATTGCTTCGACACTTAATACGGTGATTGGCCAGCGCTTGGTGAGGCGCGTAGCAGAGAAACGGGAGACGCATCAATCGTCTGAATTTGAAACACAAGAAATTATATCGGTACTTGGTAATTTATTGCCGAAAGATCCGAAAGATGTAGCAGCGGTAAGTGATAATTTGGGTTATCCGGGGCTTCCGCTAGCTGGGCAAAAATCTTATACGCTAGTGAAAGGCATAGACACTAAAGATACTCCAGGCGGATATATGGGGCGCGCTGGTCTTTATGAGACGATTGAGGTAGACGAAGATATCCAGAAGCTAATTGTGGCGCATGCGACGGCTGGCGACATTATGAAGGTGGCGAAGATGAAGGGAACGGTGACAATGCGCCAGGATGGTATGCTAAAGGCGCTTTCTGGCATAACAACAATAGACGAGGTAAATAGGGTAGCTAGCGACCTTGCGTAGTTTAAAAATAATAATAGTTATGGTAAAATAGAATTATGGAAAATAGTGGGCAAAATCTCAGAATTGAAACTTTACTGGAAGAATGTGTAAAGCGTAACGCTTCGGATTTGCATTTGCAAGTAGGACTTGCTCCAATTTTAAGAGTAGACGGTGCGCTTACGCCGATTCCTGGCGCGCCAAAATTAAATAACGCAATGATAGAATCATTGGTTTTTGCCACATTAGATGAGAACCAGCAAAAGATTTTGATGAAAGATAAGGAATTTGATTATTCCTTTGAATTTGGTGATTTGGCACGTTTTCGTGTAAACGCTTTCCATGAAAGAGGAAATCTTGCAGCGGCGTTTCGTTTGATTCCAAACAAAATTCAGAACATTGCCGAGCTTGGTATGCCCCCAGTGGTGGAAACTTTCGCAGATTTTCCACGTGGGTTGGTGCTAGTGACGGGGCCTACGGGTTCTGGTAAATCTACCACGCTCGCAGCACTCGTCGATAAAATTAACAGGGAAAAAGCTACTCACATTATTACGATTGAGGACCCAATTGAGTTTACACATAAATCGCAAAGATCAGTGGTGGTGCAACGTGAGGTGCACTATGATACTTACTCGTTTTCGATGGCTCTTAGATCTGCGCTGCGTGAAGACCCGGATGTGGTGTTGATTGGCGAGATGCGTGACCTTGAAACGATTTCGGCAGCGATTACGATTGCCGAAACTGGTCACTTGGTGTTTGCAACGCTTCATACCAACTCGGCTTCGCAGTCGATTGACCGTATGATTGACGTATTTCCAGCACATCAACAGCCACAGGTGCGTTCGCAGCTATCTAATATTTTGATGGCGATTTGTTCACAACGCCTTGTGCCGGCTATTAATGGCGGGCGTGTAGTGGCGGCGGAAATTATGGTAGCTAACCCAGCGGTAAGGTCGCTTATTCGTGATGGTAAATCGCATCAGCTTGATACGGTGATTCAGACTGGGGCCGCTCAAGGCATGCAGACGATGGATCGCACTTTGGTGAAGATGGTACAAGCTGGCACGATTACTTATGAAGATGCAAAGGATTATGCGGTAGATATTGCAGAATTTGAGAGGTTGATGAAGGGTTAGCATGAAGAGGTTTAATTATAAAGCAAAAGAAGTTAAGACTGGGAAGATTGTAAAAGGCAGTATTCAGGCCGATAGTGAGCGTATGGCAGGGAAGTTACTCCTTGACCAAGGATATATGCCAGAAAAGATTGTGGATGAGAATGCTGAAGGATTTTTGGCAAAAGCCAGAAGTAAAGTTACAACAAAAGATAGAATTATTTTCACACGTCAGTTTGCGACGCTGATTGGTGCGGGTTTGCCGCTTTCGAATAGCTTGCAGACAGTGCTGGACCAAACAGCTTCAAAGCCAATGAAGGCGGTGATTGAAGATTTGCTCGCGAGCGTAGAAGCTGGCAAATCGCTGAGCGATGCCTGTAAAAAACATCCAGAGGTATTTAATAACGTTTACCAATCTTTGGTGGCGGCAGGCGAGATGAGCGGTACGCTCGATGTATCTTTGGAGCGTTTGGCAAATCAGCAAGAAAAAGACGCAGCTATGCTATCGAAGATTAGGAGTGCTATGGTGTATCCTGGAATTATTCTTTTAGTCATTATCGCCGTGTTGGTGTTCATGATGGTGGCGGTGGTGCCGCAGGTGAAGAGCCTTTATGCGGATATGGGAGAAGAATTGCCTGGGCTTACGGCTTTCTTGGTGCAACTAGTGGACTTTTTTGCGAAGTTTTGGTGGGCAGTAGTGATTGTAATTGGTTTAATAATCTGGGGCTTCTTGAACTTTCGTAAAACTACAACTGGTATTAAAACTTTTGCAACAATGAAACTAAATGTACCAGTGTTTAAAAAGATGTTCCAGAGGCTTTATATGTCTCGCTTTGCGAGAACGATGGAAATGCTTTTATCTGCGGGTGTTTCGATGTTGGATGCGATGGGTATTTCGGCAAAAGCAGCAAGTAATGTAGTGGTGGAAGAACAGATCATGATTGCGGCAGATAAGGTGAAGTCTGGTAAAGCCCTGAGTGAATCGTTGAAGGGAAGGGATTACATGCTGCCATTAGTGCCACAAATGGCATCAATTGGTGAGGAGTCTGGTAAGATTGATGAGATGCTTGGCAAGGCCGCTACAGTGTACGAGAATGAGTTAGATGAGCTAATCGCAAATATTTCGACCATGGTTGAGCCGGTTTTGATGGTGGTGATGGCCGCCCTGATTGGCGTGGTGATTGGTGGTACGCTGCTTCCAATTTACTCGTTGGTGAGCTCTGTTGGTTAAAATTTTGTGATTAAACCTCTTGCGTTTTCGCAAGAGGTTTTTTAATATAAAGATAGATAGTCTTTAGGAGGAATATGGTAGAAAAAACAGATTCTAAGCCAAATGGGCTAGCGATAGCTGCAATGATTTTAGGAATTTGTGGATTTGCAATTTTACCGATTGTTTTTGGTGCGGTGCAACTTTCTAAAATTAAGAAGGGAGAAGCAAGTGGGAAGGGAATGGCTATTGCTGGTTTGGTCATCGGTATAGTCCGACTTGTACTTGCTATACTGATTACTGTTTTAGTGTGCATAATTGCTCTTCCAAGTTTAACATTGCGTCAGAATGATGTTATGGACACGAGTAGGAGAAGTGACTATGAGTTGATAGCATCGGCTATTCAAAGCTATCAGACTAATAATAACGGTAATTTGCCGTCTGCAAGCTCTAGGGATAGTTTTGAAAGGACGTATCTTGGCGGGCTGTATGACCCAGATACAATGCTGCCATATAATGTCACTATTAAAGAAAACAGCCAGGTTCGTGACTATAAGTCATTCTCGTTAAGAAAAGGTGAAGTTATTATAGAAACTGGTGAGGGCTATGGTTGTAATGGTGGCCTGATGAAATCAAAGAGATCGTATAGGCTAATTGGATATGTGGAATCTGGTGCTTATTGCACTGATTCGCAACGGTAGCATAACGTAAAGCCGACCATCATTGAGGTTGTGCTTGTGCTTGCTATCGCTGGTCTTATCTTCTTGATGGTCTTTATCGCTCTCCCAGCCCTACAAAGGAGTCAGAGGGATACTCAAAGGCGTGACGATATGTCGAGATTCATGAGCCAAATCGCTCAATTTTCGGCAAATAATAATGGAAAAATTCCTGAGAATGCTGATGTAGGAAGCTCTTCAAAAACTTTTGAAAAAAATTATATGAAACAAACTGGCAACGTTAGCACCAGCGAATGGGTCGACCCAAGTGGCCAGGAGTATATAATTAAATACGAAAAAATAACAAGCGACAAAACCATCTCTGGGTCTTTCGATGGAAAAACCGTCTATTATGAAACACAAGCAAAATGTGGAAATGGAGACGGTAAAGTACAAAAAACCGGAAAAGCGCGTGACTATGCCGTTCTCTTCATACTCGAAGGTAGTGGTATTTATTGCGGTGATAATAGCTAACTATAGAAAATAATATAAAAAATCCTCCCTTACGGGAGGATTTTTAACTATACAATGCGATGATTAGTTATTATCACCACAATATACGCCTGCACCCTCTAATCTATAGAGAATAGCATAGTTACGAGCACCGTCGTTTTCTATTGTATTACCATCTTCGCCACATCTAGCCCCACTAACAAAGAAAATATTGTGGTCGATATTGCCTGCAGCAACTTGATTACCTGGATCTATATTGGTATTGATTGAATAGTTAGTACCATCTGGATCTACGAATTCGCCAACATCTTGTTTTAAGTAGTTATTTAGGAAAGCTGTACTACCGGCCTGGGTAGTTAGTGTTGGTAAGTTCCCATTATTATTACTCTGATAGCTTTGGATTGCGCTCATGAATCTCGACATATCGTCACGCCTTTGAGTATCCCTCTGACTCCTTTGTAGGGCTGGGAGAGCGATAAAGACCATCAAGAAGATAAGACCAGCGATAGCAAGCACAAGCACAACCTCAATGATGGTAAAACCTTTCATTGTATTAGTTTGACGTTTTTGCATTTTATTCCTTTCCTTATTCTAAATTATGCTTATTTTAAGCATAAACTATAAAAAATTTTTTTGCAAGGGTATTTTGCGAATTTTAGCCATTTTTGGCTAAAATTCGCCCGAGCCCTGGTAGTTCTTGATAGTCCAAATATTCGTGCTTAGACTTTTTGCTGGGTCGGTGATCTTAATTGAATGCTTGAAAACATCAGAATCGGTTTTTTCGCGATATAGGCGATAGATCATAGAAGATGAATAGTCTTCTTGTTCTTGACAAGCTGGTTCTGTGGATGGGAATTCGTCGTTAAATGACCAGCAGCCAAAATAGGTTATTGATGATTCTACTAGGGAAAGCATTTCTTTATTAACGAGTACTACTACTTTTGAATCTTGGTGAGTGAAATTCAGTAAAGTGTTGGCTTGGTCGGCAGTGAAGCCATAGTCTGATATAAGGATGTTTTTAGCTTTGTCTTTGGATAGAGGGAGAATTTGTTTTAGTATTTTTGCGCTTTTGGCGTAGTTTCCAACTATGGATTTAGCAAATTCTGGAGCTTTGAGATTGGAGTTTGCTAACATTTTGAATATTTTGGCGGAGAGCACTTCGTCTTCGGTGAGAAAGGCGCTAGCAACCCAATAATAGGCGTGGCTGTCGTAGGTGCCGCCATCGAGGATAACGTTTAGGTCGGTTTTGTATTCGTAGAAGTAGCCGTAGTCCCACCATGACGCGATGGTGTAGTCGCTGTCGAAATTGTTGTTGATGTAGGAAGTGACTTTGGTGAGGGAATCGTTAACTGATGGGATGGTGGCTTTGGTGAGAGCATAACTTCTGAAACTCGGAATGCAAATAAGGATCCAACAGAGTAAAACGATAATTTTATCACGAGTAGAAGTGTGGAGTTTAGTGTATAACATTCCAACTGCTAGCCCGGCAAGTAGGGCGGCTGGAATGGCGGCATTTTTGATGAAACGCATACCAAAGGATGAACTGATAATCCCGACGAGGAGCCAGATGATTAGAACGGTGCTGGTGAGAAAAAGAGGATTTTGTTTTTGATGTTGATTTTTAAGGTAGGCAAAGTTTTTTCTGGTGATTAAAACGATAAATATAGCAACAGCAGTGATTAGAGTGAAGGACCCGAGTAAATTAACTACGCCGCAATTTGCTACGTTAAAAATGTCTAAGATGCCGCCGGAATATAGCGGACAACAAGAGAGTTCTGAAACGAAGGATCCAGGACTTGGGAAGTCGCCGCTAGTGCCGTTGATGGTTAGTGCTGCAGTGCCAAGAATAGAAATAATGTGGTCGTGCATGATGAACGAGATAGCGACCAAAATAATAGGAAAGATAAGGGCGACTTTTAATTCTTTGCGAGAAAGTGAAGTTTTGAGCTTGAAATGGTCTTTGATGAGGGAAGAAAGTAGCACGATGAAGCTGATTAAGAAAGCGATCAGGGCATAGACTAAGCAGCTTTCCCAGGTGAGAGTGAGCAAAAAGAAGCTGAACGTGGCGATGGCTAGGCCGAGGATGCTTTTTTTGGTGCTTTTAGCTTCGATGGCGAGGATGAACGCGCAAATCATGGTGGTGGGGAGAAGAGTGAGAAGAATGTCGGTGTCAAAGCGCATCGCGATAGAGAAGCTAACGAGAATCGGGCTAATGCCGAGTAGAAGTGCGGCAGTGAAGCCGCCTATGCGGTTGGACTTTTTCTTGATAAAAATATAGGCCGGGATGCAGGAAAGAGAAAATATAATAGGGCCGATGTAGCAGATGAGCGTTTCGATGGAAATGCCGGTGAGGGGATTTAATAATTTGTAGGTTGTGGCAGTGATAAATGATAAGAGATTATATTTGCCGAAGTTAGAAAATACTGAAGGCTCTTTGATTAGATCTACGACTTGTTTGGAATAGAAGTAAGAATCGGCATCGTATAGATAAGGGTTGTTTTCGTCGGTGTAAAATTCGTCAATGAACTTTTGGCTAGCTTCGCTAGTGGGAGAAATGTTGCTGAACTTCTCGACATCTTTGAATACTGAAGGTAGGCGAACCAGAACAGAAGCCATCATCGCAATAGCGATTAGAATGACATCTAACCAGGTACCTCGTCTCTTTTTCATGTAATAAATTATAGCACGGGGCGTAATGCTTATGGTATTATAGATTTATGGACATGGATACAAGCATGAATGTGATAACGCTGATTTTTCTTTTTATGATGGGAGCGGCGACGGGCTCGTTTGCGTGTTGCCAAGCGTGGCGTTGGCGTTATAAGATTGAGAAAAATAAAGACCTCGGGAAGAGATCAATTTGTTTGCACTGTAAATATCAGCTGAAATGGTATGATAATATTCCGATTATTTCTTGGGTGCTGCTTGGTGGTAAGTGTCGGAAATGTCGTAAGCCAATTGGTGCGGCGGAGATCTTGAGCGAGCTTGGTATGGGGGCGGCGTTTGCGTTGGCTGGCTGGGCGTATCTGATACCGATTATAAACAACTGGGATATTTTACTTTCGATTAATGCGGCGGCGATTTATCTTAAGCTTGGTCAGATGGTGGGGGTGCTAGCGATTTTGGTGGTGATGGGAATTTTGGCGGTGTACGATGCAAAATGGGGAGAACTGCCAGTATCACTGCTGATTGTCTCCAATGTTCTGGGCGCGGCGATTTTGGCGTGTAAAGAGCTAGAAATGTATGTGACAGGCGAAGATTGGATTGGCGGGCTTTATAGTGCTGGTTTTGGCGTGCTGATTCTTGCCGGGGTGTGCTTTATGATTTACAAAGTTTCGCACGAGCGGTTGATGGGTGGTGGTGACTGGATTTTGGCGCTGGCGATCGCTTTGGCGCTGGGGGATTGGTGGCTGTCGCTGTGGGCAATGTTCTTGGCTAACCTGCTCGGCGATTTGATTATGCTACCAACGGTGATTAGCACCAAAAACAGCGTGCTACACTTTGGGCCGTTTTTAGTGATGGCGTATATTATGGTATTTGTGCTAGGCAATGCCTTGCCAGTTTTGATTACGATTGATTTTTTGGCGTTTTAGAATTAAGTAGTTTCGGAATGGAATTTTTCGTGCACCTCGCGGAGATGTTGGTCGGTGACGTGGGTGTAGATTTGGGTAGTGGCGATGTTGGAATGGCCAAGTAGGCTTTGGACGGAGCGGAGATCGGCGCCATTCATTAAGAGATCAGTGGCGAAAGAATGACGGAGAGTGTGAGGAGTGATGTGTTTGGTGATGCCGGCGAGTTTGGCGTATTTTTCGACCATGCGCTCGACGGAACGGGAAGTGATGCGGCGATAATCACCAGAGGTGTCTGGGGCTTGAAGGTTGCGGCTGTTGTTGAGAAAAAGCGCTGGTAGGGCATCATGGCGGGCGGCAAGGTAATCTTTGATGCGGTCGGCGGCGGCTTTGCTGATGAAAACCGGGCGATCTTTATTGCCTTTACCACGAACCATAAATTCGCGACGTTCTAGATTGATAGAGTCGCGATTTAAGTTGACGAGTTCGGAAACACGAAGGCCACCAGAGAAGAGTAGCTCGATGATGGCGCGGTCTCTAAGTCCACTTTCGGTGTCTTCGGGGATGACTTCGAGCAGGCGTTCGACTTCATCGTAATGCAAAAATGTGACCTGTTTGCGGGTGACTTTAGGGAGGTCGATCAAGGAATGGTCAAGGGATTTGATACTGCGGCGAGCGAGATATTTGAGAAAACCGCGGACGGCAATAAGATGATAAGCTTGAGTGATGGTGGCGAGGCGTTGGTTGTTTTTGTCGCTGACCTCGCGGTTGAGCCTGATGCGGTATTTGCGCATAAATTCAAGGTCGATATCTTTTGGCTCTAGGCTGTGATTTAAGATTTCGGAAGAGAGCATGTCAAAGCGTTCAAGATAAAAACGGTAATTTTCGATGGTTTTGGGAGAGCGGCCGCGCTCGACCTCTAGATACTCGAGAAAATCTTCGATGAGATCAGAAACATACATAAGTTTATTATAGCATGATACAAATCTGAGATTTGTGATATAATGCCTAAAAAGGAGAATCTATATGGGAAAAGAAAAAGATTTAATAGAGAGAAGTTTAGTAGTTTGCAAGCCAGATGCCGTGCAGCGTGGTATCGTGGGCGAAATCTTGCAACGTTTTGAGCGCGTCGGCCTCAAGATTGTTGGCATGAAGATGGTGATGCCAGACGAAGATCACTACCGTGCACACTACGAAGAAATCGGCAAGATGATTACTCGCCGTGGGGAAGAAGCTTTTCGCTATAATCTTAACTACATGACCACTGGTCCAGTGATTGCAATGGTGCTTGAAGGGGTAGAAGCGGTAGCTTTGGTCCGTAAAATTGTTGGCCCAACCGAGCCAAAATCTGCAGAAATGGGCACAATCCGTGGCGATTACTCTCATATGAGCTTCGGTTATTCTAACGCCAAGGGAATTGGTGTGCCTAACCTGGTACACGCCAGCGGCAACGTAGAGGAAGCTAAGAAGGAAATCAAGCTTTGGTTCTCTGATGACCAACTCTATGATTACTCTGATTTGAACGAGAAATACACTCGATAAAAAATTTGTTCAAAATATGGCAGGCTATCTGTGTGGGTAGCCTGCTTTTTGACAATAATAGGGGTGTGTTGTATAATTAAGAGGTAGGGTATATATAAATTTTTGCCTTATGCATATTGTAAAAATGCGTTAGTTTTCTGATTTTTGGAGGGGAGGTGTTTTTATGACAGTACCGAAAATCGAGTTGAAGAGAATCGACGAGCTCAGAGGTTTTGACCCCGAAGATTTTGCTGGATACCCCAAAAAGTATCGTTTCGCGAGCGCAATCAGCGATGTGTTAGAGGAAGGTGCGGCAGAACTGGCTAAAAAAGTGCCTTGGGTCTGCATAGCAGTGATAAACGACCAAAAGTTTGGTAAGTTTGCACTGTCTAGAATCTGTGCGGACGGAAAGGCTGAAAGATTTGCCTTCTTTAATGCGGAGGGTTGCGATCCGGTTGATGCAGAGGTAAAAATCGTGGTCGATGACGGAACTTTGGAGAAAAAAATACTCTGTGAAGAGTATATGCGGTATGCTGAAGGCTCTATCTTTTGACTTAATCTAACGCAAAACAGGAGATGCCTCGACGTAGAGTCGGGGCATGCTTTTTTGCCAGGATTGTTATTGACAAAATAGAGGTTGTGTGCTATAATTGAAAGATGGGGTTCCCATAGGAATCCCACGTAGTTTTTGAGTTTGTTTAGTTTTTATCTTCCCTTAGTTTTTGTGGCTCGTTTTGCTTGTTTTAAGATGAAAAATCGGCAAAATGGGCTGCAGAAACATCTGCGGATTAAAATTTATGCACTTTTAGTGCAAGGAAAATGGAGGAAAAGTAATGAACTACCCAAGTTACCCCATGTACAAAGTGTACGCAGCAGAATTCATAGAGTCGGAGGAAGAAGGTAACGACCGAAAAGTCGCCTTATGCCAACGACTATATGTGAACGAGGAGGAGAAAAAAATTGTCTTTGATGCGCGAGACCCGGTTGATTTTAAAACGGCCAGGGAATCATGGCGTCCTGGAGGCCTGAACTGTCAGGCGCGTCAGAATGACGTGTTTATGGCGATGATAGCTGTTGCCTATAGGCGAAAAATGATTAAGAAATTTCCATCGGAAACTCCTGATGTGGATATTTCGATAGGCTCGAATAGGCAAACGAAGTTTGAATCGCTTACTATCGATGAACTGAAATATGTTTGTCGAAGATTTGGCCCGAGAGCCTGGACGAGGATGCAGTTGATTAGCGTTGAGCGCGAAAAAGAGGACTTTGTGCCACAGCTGAATTCTGAAGAAATGAATAGGTTGCTGGCTGAAGCGAACGCGTTCATCGATAATGCTGAACCGTATAAGATCGAGAACGACCAATATTATTATAGATTTAATCTTCGTGATATTGGTTTTGCCCCGAATTCAAACTGGGCCGGTTGGGCGCTGCGCCAAGCGAGAGAAGGAAACCAAAAATGGCATTTAGTTAGCTGGAATGCGGCTTATGGTCCGGATGGATATGTGGTTGCCGTTTGGCGTGACTCCGAGAATTTCACTGACACACCGCGGATATTGCCTTGCAGTTATTTCGGTAAGTATGGACGGCGTAGCAAGCGAGCATCAGAAGGCTAAACAAACATCCCCCGATTGCGATGCAGTCGGGGGAATTTTTCTTTCTGGTAAGTTTGCCTCGCGCGCATTCGCGCACGAGTTTGCCTTTCCACAACAATCCACAGGATTGTTGTGGTGACCCGGGTGCGAGTCGAACGCACAACCTCTTCCTTAGGACGGAATTGCTCTATCCATTGAGCCACCGGGCCACGGCAACATAATTATATCACAGATATGCTATAATAGGGGTATGAGCCAATTTGATGGGCAAAGAGAGGGAGAGAAGGTAGAGCTTGTGTTCCGTCGTCATGTTTTGACGGCGCGCCGGGGGTTTTTGTGGTGCTTTTTTATGATTGCCCTGGGGTTTGTGCCGATGCTTTTGTGGCCGAATGAGCCGACGATGTTTTGGGTGTTTCTTGGGTTTGTGGCGCTAGGAGTTTTGGGACTAATTTATGCCTATATTTTGTGGTATTTCTCGATTTACATTGTGACAAATGAGCGCATCAGGCAGATTTCTCAGAGGGGGATTTTTAATAAGACCGTAGTGGATTTAGGTATAGACAAAATTGAGAATATTGCTTGTAATATACCTGGGTTAATGGGAAGTCTGTTTGGCTATGGAACGCTGTTGATTCAGACTGGCGTGGGGGATTTGACGATCAGTTCGGTGGCGCATCCAGATAAAATTTATAACGAATTACAGAATTTAATAGGGAAGGTAAAATGAAAAAAATAGGAATTTTGAAGAAAAAAGCGAACAAAGAAAAGGCTTTGGCGGAGACTAAAGTCGAAGAGAGAAAGACTGAACGCGAGAAGGTGGAAGAGCGTCGCAAAGAGGTTTTGAACAGGGGTAAGAAGTTTAAATATCCTTTGCAATATTCTAAACATAAATTGGTTTTTAATACGATTATTGTGGCGATAGTGGCGATTGTGCTGGTATCGGTGATGGGATGGTTTGCACTTTATAAGATGCAAAGTTCAGTGGATGTGCTGTATCGAATTACGAGAATTTTGCCGCTTTCGGTGGCGCAGGTGGATGGGAAAGATGTGAGATTTTCGGATTATTTGATGATTTTCAGAAGTAGTATTAAGACTGTTAGCCAGTCTGATGTGGGGGTAGATGTTGATGCGCTTAGCCGTGAGTATAAAAAAATTGCCTTAAATGACGCAGAGGAATATACTTATGCGTTGAAGTTGGCGGAAGAATTAGGGGTGGAGGTGACTGATGAACAGGTGGAGGAGCTATTTTCGGAGCATCGCAAAGTAGATGGAGTGGAACGCAGTGAAGAGAGTTTCCTTAAGGTTTTGCAGGATAATTTTGGTCTTTCGAAAGATGAATATAAAAGGATGTTGTATCTGTCTTTAGTGAAGATGGAGGTTGAGAAGAAAATTGATGAGGCCGCAAAGGATTTAACGGCACAGATCGAGAAGATTTTGGCGGAAAATGGTGGAAGTTTAGGTGATGCGGCAAGGGCTCTTGAGGGGAAAGTTTATTATGAAGAGACTGGTGGGATGGTTGATAGTAGGAATGTAGATGGCGGCAGAGCGAGTGCGGCAATGAAACTTAAAAAAGGCGAAATTAGCAAAGCGTTTGTTTCGAGTAACGGAGATAGTTATTATTTTGTGAAGTTAATCGACAAAAATGAGGATACTTTGCAAGTGAATTATGCTTCGATTAAGATTCCGTTTACGGAGTTTGCGAATAAAATGGAAGAGATTAGAGAAAATGGCGGAATAAAAGAATATATCGACGTAAGAGAAGAAGAGTTAGAGCAGGAACAGTAGTGTGGTATAATGGGGAAGTCGCGGGTATCGTATAGCGGCTATTATGTATCCTTCCCAAGGATGAGATTGGGGTCCGACTCCCCATACCCGCACCAAATTTGTTAATTAAAATACGCCATCTCGGCGTTTTTTCTTGCTCGCTCGATAAGTAATCGCGCTTCGCAGGAATAAAACACTAATCTGGCGTATTTTAATTAACAAATTCAATTTTGGCGTTTTTTGTGGTATTATAGATGTAAGCATAAACTTTTTAAAAAAGAGGGAGAGAAATGTATAGTAGTTATTCTTATAGTGATGCGATGAGCGTAGGAGCGGGGACAACCGCGGCCGCAGGGGTTTTTGCTGGGCTGGGAGTAGCGCTCTTGTTTATCTGGATTATTGGGATGGCGACGACTGTCTTGATGATAATTTCGTTATGGAAGATTTTTAAGAAAGCAGGGAAGAATGGTTGGGAAGCGATTATTCCAATTTATAATATGATTACTTTGGTACAAATAACTGAGAAACCATTGTGGTATATTATTTTCTTCTTTTTGCCAATTACGCCAATCATAATTTATATAGCTTTGACCGAAAAGTTTGGCAAATCGGTGGGATATGCAGTTTTGATGCTGCTTGTGCCGATTGTAGGTTTCCCGATGTTGGCTTTCGGAAAGAGCGAGTATAAGGGTAGCGCGGCCTCTGCGTCGCCAGCTCCTGAAGTTACTGCTGCGCCAGCTGAGCCTGCTGTTCCAGTGGCTCCAGCGGAACCAGCTGCACCGGCATCAGAACCGGCAACTCCGGCACCAGAGCCAGTAGCACCAGTTGAACCTGCTGCACCTGTTGAACCAGTTGTTCCAGCAGAACCAGTAGCTACAGCCCCAGCACCAGAAGCTCCAGCTGCGCCTGCACCAGAACCAGCAGCCCCAGCGGCACCAGAACCAGTAGCTCCAGTTGAACCTGCTGCACCTGTTGAACCAGTTGTTCCAGCAGAACCAGTAGCCCCAGCTCCAGCACCAGAAGCTCCACCGGCATCAGCTGAACCGGTTACTCCAACCGAGCCAACTACCCCAGTTCAACCTGCACAATAATTAAATTTTGAATTATTTATATAAATCTTTTCTTTTGGCGCGTCTGATTTTGATGACGTCAGAGAACATGCGAGCGGAATCTTTAACGATATTGACGCGATTAGTGTCGTGATGTTGCCATCTGATAGGAACTTCTTTGACTTTTAGATTTTGGACTTTGGCGATAACAAAAAGCTCGACGTCGAATGCGCCGGTGAAAGCGCCAGTTTCGGAAACGCGTTTAGGGTCATAAACATAGAGTTTATCAAAGAGGTCAGCGCCTTTTTTGCTGAAGAGTTTGAAACCACACTGAGTGTCTTTGATTTTGAGATCGGTGATTTTGCGTACGATAAGGTTAAAAGTGTTGCCAATGAATTCACGATACCATTTGGCTTCGACAGTTTTAGGATTGATTTTGCGGGAGCCAAAGATGATATCGTAGCCTTTGTCGGTGTAGGGAAGGAGTTTTTCGATTTCTTTGATGTGTGTGCTTTGGTCGAAATCGGTGAAAAGACGCCACTCGCCTTTGGCATGCTTGACGCCGTTTTTTACGGCGCTGGTTTTACCACCGTGTTTGTTGGCGAGAAGGGTGATAGTGCCATATTTCAGTTTGGGTTGATTTTTAGAAATGAAGCTTTTTAATAGGGAAATAGTTTCGTCGGTGGAGCCGTCGTCGGAAAAAATTAGTTCATAGTGATATTTTTGTTGCTCGAGGTAAGGAAGGATGTCGTTTAAGCAGCCACTTTTAAAATTAGTGGCTTCGTTGTAGGAGGGGATTACGACGGACAGAAAGATGTCGGATTTGCTATTCATAGGTATATATTAGCATAAAAATGATAATATGGGCCAGCGCTCTTGAATTTTTGAGATAGATAGGTTATACTTTTTGGTGTGGATTCGTAGCTCAGTTGGTTAGAGCGCTGCCCTGTCACGGCAGAGGTCGCGAGTTCGAGTCTCGTCGGATCCGCCATAAAAAACGCCCAGAGGGCGGTTTTTTATGGGAGGAAGCTAGAAGCTTCCTCTGCTTCTTGCTGGCGCAAGAAGCGCGGATCCTCTTCCGCCTGCGGCGGGCGGATCATCGCCAAAACGCCCAGAGGGCGGTTTTTTATGGGAGGAAGCTAAAAGCTTCTAAATATGCTATAATTATGTATATGCCGATGTAGCTCAGCTGGTAGAGCAGCTCATTCGTAACGAGCAGGTCACAGGTTCGACCCCTGCCATCGGCTCCATAAAGATACAGTATGAAAGAATTAGGAAAATCGTTTAAAGAAATTTATAGAACCAACGGTTGGCTATTTGCTTTAATGTCTTTGATTTTACTGGCTAGCTTGGCTCTTTTAGTGTTTTCGTTAGTCACATTAAATCCGAATGCTGCATTAGTAAAAGTTTCTTATAGCGACGTTGGTGGATATGTTGATGGTAACTGGAATGGAATGTTCGCATTTCCGCTTTTTGCAATTTTGTTTGGTTTTTTGCATAATTTCTTGATTATTAAGATTTTTGAAAAACATGGTAGCGGATTAGCATATGTATTTGCCATTATTACGATGATGCTAGTATTAGGAACTTTTGTAGTGTTAGTGAGGCTGTTAGGAGAGGCGTAATGCCAAAGAATTTAGAATTGCCACTGGGTAAAAGGACAAGATTATACCGATTTTTGGAAATCTTGCCGGGATTTTTAAGCTATACGCTTTTGATTTTGCTATTTGTGTTGTCTTTTGTGAAACCAATAATTGGGGCGATATATCTTATTTTGGTGATATCGATAACTTTAGTGAAGGCGATTGCGGTGGCGTTTAGAACGATACAGGGATATGGAATTGTAAAAAAAGCTTCGATGGTGGATTGGCGTAATAGATTAAAAGATTTGGAAGATCCACATGCTGCGTATGAAAAACTAAAAGATGAGAGCTCTGAAAGTTATGGATATAAAGAACATATAGAAAATACGAAAAGACTTTCGATAGCGGAAAAGGGGAAATTTTTGTCGCCAAAAGAAGTTTATCATGCGGTGATTATGGTGGCCTATAATGAAGGCTTAGACACCCTAATTCCTTCGGTAGAAGCGGTGAAAAATACTGGCTTTCCGAATGATCAGATAATTTTTGTACTTGGCTACGAAGAGCGTGGTGGGGAAGAGATGGAAAAGAACGCTAAAGAACTGAAGAAACGATATGAAGGCGTATTTGCAAAGTTTTTATTAGTGAAACATCCAGAAAATTTGAGAGGCGAAATTATTGGTAAGGGGCCAAACTTGACTTACGCAGGAGAAAAGTTGGCCGAATATGTAGAGAAACATCATATCAAAAAAGAAAACGTGATTGTGACGTCGCTGGATAGCGATAACAGGATGAGCGAGAAATATCTTGATTATGTAGCGTATGAATTTATTGTGCATGAAGAGAGACAACATCTGAGTTATCAGCCGGTGTCGCTATTTATGAATAATATATGGGACGTGCCGGCGCCAATGCGCATAATTGGCATTTCTAACTCTTTCTTTAATATTATTACTACGATGCGTCCGCACGCTTTGAGAAACTTCGCCTCACACTCGCAGCCGCTGGCAGCACTAATTGACATGAAGTTTTGGAGTAAGAGGACGATTGTGGAAGATGGGCATCAATATTGGCGCAGCTTGTTCCATTTTGATGGTGATTATGAAGTTTTGCCGATACGTGTGCCGATCTATCAGGACGCGGTAATGGAAGAAACTTTGTGGGCGACGATTAAGGCACAATTTATCCAGCTGAGGCGTTGGGATTATGGGGCGAGTGATGTGGCTTATGTGGGAGCAAGGTTATTTAGCGAGGATCGCAAAATTCCATTTGCGGAACTTTTCACGAAGTTTTGGCGACTTTTGGATGGCCATGTGACGCTCGCGATTATGTCGCCGATGGTGATGTTTGGTGGTTGGGTGCCGATGATTTTAAACTTGTCTTCTAGAAGTATCGTGGCATTTAATTTGCCAAAAATTGTAGGGATTGTGCAAACGATTGCCAGCATCGGTCTTTTCATAACGATTCTCACTTCAATCAGAATGTTGCCAAAAAGGCCGGCTAAATATAGGAAGCACAAGAGTATTCTGATGGTTTTGCAGTGGATTTTGATGCCGCTGGTGGCGCTTCTATATCAGAGTTTGGCGGCGTTTTATGCACAGACCAGGCTGATGACCGGCCATTACATGGAAAAGTTTGATGTCACTAAAAAAGTAGTGAAGAAATAACTATTTAGAAAGCCACTTTCGAAGAAATTTTTCGGACTGGATACCGACGTTGCGTTTGACTTCTTTACCATTTTCAAATAGAACTAAACAAGGAATAGAGTTTACCTCGTATTCTTCGGCGAGATCTGGTTCGTCGTCGATATCTACTGATGCGATATTATATTCTTGACTAAGGTCTTCTAAAATTGTGCTAAGCATTTGGCATGGGCCACACCAGCCGGCTTTAAAATCTACTAAAATGCGACCTTTTTTATCTAGGACTTCTTTTTTAAAATTAGTGTTGGTTAATGTTGCGATAGACATAAATACCTTTTGTTAGTTTTTATAAATATAATTATAACGCAAAAAAAGATGATTTTATTGCGCAATGAATAAACTTTTGATACAATTAATTTGTATGCAAATTAATTGAAAGGAAAGATAATGGGTATTTATGATTTGAAAGTAAAAACGCGAAAAGGAGACGACTTTGATCTTAGTAGTTTGAAAGGGAAAGTTTCTTTGGTAGTGAATACGGCGACCGGATGTGGATTCACACCGCAATATGAAGCAATTGAAAGGCTTTATGAGAAATACCATAAAAAAGGGTTTGAGGTTTTGGACTTTCCATGTGATCAGTTTGGACATCAAGCACCAGGGAGCAATGACGAAATTCACGAATTTTGTACCGCGAAATATAAAACTCAGTTTGATCAATTTGCCAAGATAGAGGTGAATGGCAAAAATGAAAGTGAAGTTTTTAAAGTTCTTAAAAAACAACAACCAAACGAAGAAGTGTATGGACTAAAAAATAAAATGGCGATGAAGGCCGTGGCGAAAATTAGTAAAACGTGTGTTAAAAAAGGTGATATTGTTTGGAACTTTACGAAATTTTTGGTAGATAAAGAGGGAAATGCAATAAAAAGATATAATCCGACTTTTGATCCTAGCGAGATTGAAAAGGATTTATTGGAAATTTTATAGGGGGAAAATGGAACCAAAATACGATTCTTTAACCTTAAAAAATCAACTATGTTTCCCGATTTATTTATGTGCTAAAGAGGTGGTGAGAAAATATACTCCCTTGCTAAAAAAGCTGGATTTGACATATACTCAGTATGTAGTGATGATGTATTTCTGGGAAAAACGAACGAGTAATGTTAAAAAGATAAGTAAGACATTACTAATTGACTCTAGTACTTTGACGCCGCTTCTGAAAAAATTGGAAAAAAAAGGGTTGGTTGAGCGAGCTAAGGATAAAGAAGATGGAAGAAATTTGATGATTTCGATAACTGAAAAAGGTTTGGGGCTTAGGGAAAAAGCGTTAGTGATACCAGAGAAGATTGGAAAGTGTTTGGGCTTAAGCAGAGAGGAGGCAGAGGCTTTTTATATGATTTTGTATAAGATTTTAATGAATACAAAGAGGAGGGAAATATCTTGAAACAATATGATATTGTAATTGTGGGGGCTGGTCCGGCTGGGTTAACGGCGGCAATTTATGCCTGTAGGGCGGCTAAGAAAGTGTTAGTGCTTGAAGTCAAAAGTTATGGTGGGCAAATAATTAATACGCCAGATGTTGAGAATTATCCAGCGTTTGATCATATTTCGGGTTTTGATTTTGCAACTAAACTATACGAGCAAGCAGAGAATTTGGGGGCGGAAATTGAATTTGAAAGAGTAAAAAATATAGAAGATAGAGGAAATGAAAAAATAGTTAAAACAGACGAAAATAATTATGCTTGCACAGCGGTAATTCTGGCGAATGGTTCAGAAAATAGAAGGTTGGGACTTGATAATGAAGAAGCGTTGGTTGGGCGAGGAGTTTCTTATTGCGCTACTTGTGACGGAGCCTTTTACAAAGGGAAAAAGGTAGCAGTAAATGGGGGTGGGAATACAGCGCTTGAGGATGCGCTTTATCTTTCTAACCTTGCCGATATGGTATATCTAATTCATAGAAGAGATGAATTTAGGGGGCAAGAAGCTACGGTGAAGCAGCTTAAAGAGAAACAAAATGTGAAATTTATTTTGAATAGTAAAATTTCGAAATTGAACGCAGGAAAAAAGCTTGAAAGCATTGAGGTGAAAGATAAGAATGGGAAGGTGGAAAAAATTGAGGTGGATGGACTTTTTGTGGCGATTGGGAGAAGGCCTGAAAATGAAGGTCTTATTAAGTTGCTCAAGCTTGATGATGCTGGATATGTAGTGGCCGGAGAAGATTGTCATACGAATATTCTGGGAGTTTTTGTGGCTGGTGATAGCCGAGCGAAAGAAGTGAGACAGCTCGTGACGGCTACAAGCGATGGCGCAATAGCAGCAGAAGAAGCAATAAAATATATCAATGAAAGGAAGTAATAATATGTTTAACTTGAAAGGAAGAGTAGCGGTAGTAACTGGTGCGAGTTCGGGGTTGGGACGTCAAATGGCGAGAGCTTTGGCGGAACAAGGAGCAAACTTAGCGATTTTAGCAAGAAGAATTGAAAGATTAGAAGAATTAAAAAAAGAACTCGAGAAACTAAAAGTAAAAGTTTTGCCAGTAAAGTGTGATGTAACTTCTAGCGAAGATATTGATAACGCGGCGCGTTTAGTGGAAAAAGAATTTTCCAAGGTAGATATATTAGTAAACTGTGCTGGAGCGTCTAAAGATGCTGGAGTTTTAGAGATGAAAGATGATGAGTGGGATTTTACAATGAACACGGATCTTACATCGGTATTCAAGATGACGCGTGCTTTTGGCAATATCATGAAAAAGCATAATTATGGAAGAGTGATCAACATTGCTTCAATGTATGGGTTGGTAGGAAATGATGAGATTCCAACGATTGCATATCATGCGTCTAAGGGTGGAGTGGTAAATTTTACTAGAGCTGCAGCGGCGGAACTAGCTAAATATAATATTACGGTGAACTGTATTTGCCCAGGATATTTTTATACGGAACTTACTACTGAGGTTTTAGATAGTGACTATTTTAAGAAGTTCGCTGATGCGCATGTGCCAATGAAACGATATGGCAAAGAAGGAGAATTAAATGCAGGATTGATTTTTTTGGCAAGTGATGAAGCAAGTTATGTGACTGGTATTGTTTTGCCAATTGATGGTGGATATACTTGTGTATAAAAAATCCCCCCGAAAAGGGGGGATTTTTTGATGGGCGTTAATTTAAGATAGCGATACCAAAATTTAGATAAGCGGCGAATGTCGTCCAGGTTAGATAGGGGAGCAGCATGTAAAAAGCAGGCATGCTGATTGCGCGGGTTTTAACGATGAGTGCAATAATTAAGATCCACATAGTGAGTAGCCAAAAGAAAGCCGGCCAAAATAGACTAAAATTGAAGAAAATAAGAGTCCAGCCAAAATTAAAAATTAACTGCAAGCCATAAATACAAAGAGCGGTTTTGGCGAGATTGGTATTTTCTTTGGTTTTACGGCCATGATAAAAGATCAAGAAACTGGCAATGCCCATTAAAATATAAAGAATTGTCCAAGCGACTGGGAAGAGCCAGGCTGGAGGAGAAAGGGGAGGTTGGTTAAAAGAGTTGAAAGTGCCCATAGCATTTCTAGTAAACATAGAAATGATTAAGCCACCGCCGAGAGGTATAGCGATGCACACAAGGATGCGCCAGATTTTTGAGCCAAGACTTAAATTATTGGCTTTAGCTTTTATCTTTGAGTTAGATTTTTTAGACATATATATCCTTTTATAATTATGTTAAGAATATTTTAGCATAAGAATAATAAAAAAATGTGTAAAAAATAAGCCCCCCTGGCTTCTTCTAATTGCTGGTGGGGGTTAATTCACCAGGTTTTAACAACTTACGGGGAAGACTCATTGAAAAGCTACGAAACTATAATGTCTAATTAGTCCTTATAGTATAATCATTATATGAATCCTACAGGAGCATTAAATAACATACCAAAAAGAGCGGTTAGTAAACCGAAAATTATTAGTTTAATATTCTTCATAATAATTGTAGTAATTTGGGTTCCTCATACGTTGCCATTCTTTAAGAACATGGCAAGCGTGCAGATTTTTACCGCAATTTTTCTAGCACCCTTAGCGATTGCGGGATTATTTCTGTCATACAACTCTGGTATATCTTTGGCAAAATTTAATTACGAACGGGTTGCAGAAGGTAAATTATTTGTGCCATATGGCATATTATTAATAATTCATGTTCTATGCATAGGGGCATGTATACTACACGAGCTAATTCTTACCGGGTATCCATTTAAGATGTGTTTTGACTATTGTCAGCAAATAGAGATGCCGACTGCGATTATGGCATACTCTATAGCTTCATCCGTCTTATTTTTGCCTGCATACTGCGCGATTTATGGTTATAGAAAATGGGTAATAAAATACAATCTCATGAATCCTGCAAAAAATTGATTTGTAATTAGATAAGGGATTTAACGGAAGAAGCTATAGAGTTAAATTATGGTTTTTGGCGTATTTTTGCGGTAAAAATTGCACAAAAATAGCCCTCTATACTAACGAGGGATTTAACAGATATTTATAGATTACGGAATAGTTGAAAATTATTTTATAAACCGTTTGGTGGGTCGCGAGGGGCTCGAACCCCCGACCTTCTCGGTGTAAACGAGACGCTCTAGCCAACTGAGCTAGCGACCCAACTGCTTTATTTTATCATAAAATATGGTAAAATAAAAGGACAAAAGAAAGGATAAAGTATGGAAAAAACCGAACAACTAGAAAAAATGCGTCATACTTTGAGCCATGTTTTGGCTGCTGCAGCGAAAGAACTTTATCCAACAACAACATTCGGAGTTGGGCCGACGATTGAGAACGGTTTTTATTATGATATTGATTTTGGCGACACGAAGGTTTCTGAGGCTGATTTGCCAAAAATAGAGAAGAAGATGCGCGGAATTATCGCGATGAAATGCGACATGGTGCGTAGAGAGGTTTCGCGTGCAGATGCTCTCGTTTGGGCAGAGAAGAATGGGCAAAAGTATAAAGTTGAGCTTATTAATGATTTGCCAGAAGATGAGACGATTTCTTTTTATGATCTTGCTCATGGCGATAAGGTGTTGTTTGAAGACCTTTGCCGTGGGCCACACGTAGAAAATCTTTCGGAAATTGGAGTGTTTAAGCTTACGAAAGTTGCAGGGGCATATTGGCGCGGAGATGAGAAGCGCGAAATGCTAACGAGAATTTATGGTGTGGCTTTCGAAACGCAAGAAGAACTGGACGCTTATCTAAAACAACAGGGAGAGGCTAAGGCTCGCGATCACCGTAAACTCGGGAAAGAACTAGAACTGTTTTGTTTTTCTGATTTAGTTGGAGCTGGTCTACCACTGTTTACTCCAAGAGGCACGATTCTTAGAGATATGCTCGGGGCGTTTGCAAATAGTTATCGTGAACGATGTGGCTATCAGAAAGTTTGTATTCCGCATATTGCAAGCATCGATCTTTATAAGACTTCTGGGCATTTTGAAAAATTTCCAGAGATGTTGAGATTTGTGAGTTCGGAGTCGGGCGACGAATTAGCTTTGAAACCTGTAAACTGCCCACATCATAGCCAGATTTTTGCAAGTGTGCCACGATCTTATAAGGAGCTTCCGGTTAAGTTTCTTGAGACGACAATGGTTTATCGCGATGAGAGGAAAGGAGAGCTCGGTGGGCTTTCTCGCGTTCGTTCGATTACGCAAGATGATTCACACGTATTTTGTACCGAAGATCAGGTTGGTGAGGTTTTTGGCGAGCTGATTGAATCGGCGAAAGATTTGTATGCTAGGGTTGATATGAAGCTTAAACTACGCCTTTCGTTCCGCGATGACGGCGATGGTTATATCGGCACGCCAGAAATGTGGGAGAAAGCTCAGAATTCGATTCAGGAGATGGCCGAAAAGTTCAAAATGGATTATTTCATAGGAATTGGCGAAGCGGCTATGTATGGGCCAAAAATGGACTTTATGGCGGTTGATGCACTCGGTCGTGAATGGCAACTTGCAACAGTACAGCTAGATTATGCAATGCCAACGAGATTTGGGCTTGAATATACTGCCGAGGATGGTTCGAAGAAAACGCCAATTATGATTCACTGTGCACTTATCGGCTCGATTGAGAGATTTATGAGTGTATTTATTGAACATACGGCGGGCTGGTTCCCATTTTGGTGCGCTCCTGAACAGATTAGGATTTTAACGGTTAATGACCAAGTAAAAGATTATACCGATAAGATTAAAGGCGTGCTTGATAGAATTGAGTTGAACGATCCAATTGAGAACAATAAGCTACGTTATTTTGTTGATGATTCGGACGATAGCCTTGGAAAGAAGATCCGCAAAGGTACGCAGATGAAGATCCCGATGCTGTTTATTGTTGGCTCAAAAGATGCCGAAGAGGGAATCGTGTCTGTGCGCATGAGAGATTCGGAGGAAAAGATTAAATTTGATGAGCTCGAAGAATTTATCAAAAAAGCTAAATAATAAAGTTATTGTAATTGTTGGTCCGACTGGCTCCGGAAAAACTGGGGTAGCGGTTAAGATTGCAAAGAAAATCGGTGGCGAGATTATTTCGGCTGATTCGCGCGCAATCTATAAAGGTATGGACATTGGCACGGCAAAACCGAGCATTGAAGAGCAGGACGGAGTACCGCATTTTGGAATAGACTTAGTTGAACCTGGCGAAAGGTTTACTGTAGCCGATTTTAAAGCGTATGCTGAGCAAAAGATTTCCGAAATTGAAGGACGGGGGCATGTACCGATTATCGCTGGTGGAACAGGGCTTTATGTGGATGCTTTAATTTATGATTATAAATTTACGGTGGATTCTAAAAAAAATTGTTCAGACCGTGAAAAAATGAGTTCTTTTTACAACGTTGTGGGAATTAAATGGGAAAGTAGCGAATTGAAAAAAAGATTGGCTGAAAGACTGAATAAAATGTTTGTTCAAGAATTGTATGACGAAACGGACGAATTAGCAAAAAAATATGGGTGGGGAAGTCAAGCTATGAAGAGTGACATATATGAATTTGCGTGGAAATATATGAAAGGCGAGTTGACACTTGATGAAGCAAAAAGGCAGTGTTTATACAAGGACTATCATTTAGCGAAACGACAAATGACCTGGTTTAAAAGAAACGAGAATATTGTATGGCTGCCGCTTGAAAAAGTTGAATCATACGTGTTAAAATGTATTCAAGATGAGTAAAAAAGATGGTGCACCAACAGAAAAATTATTTGGATCGAAAACTAGGACTAAACTTTTAGATTTATTCTTTAGTAATACGAATAAATCTTATTATGTAAGAGAAATTACTAGAGTAATTGAAGAACAAATTAACTCTGTAAGGCGTGAACTTTTAAACCTTGAAAGCATTGGAATTATTAAAAACGAGACTTATGATAATAAAGTTTATTATTCGGCTAATCTAAAACATCCGTTTGCACATCCGCTAATGGAAATTTTTTCGAAAAAAATTGATACGAGTAAGGACAAAGACGTACATAAGAGTAGTTGGGATGAATATATAAGACCGGTAAAAAAATATTTACAGGCCTTATTGATCACCAATCGCTTGCCAGGTCAAGATGGCATTGATATGTTGATTATTGGCGATGATAGTACGAAAAAACTTACTCGTTGGGCAGAAATAGTGGAGAAGAGACAGGGAAAACCGATGAACTATGCGATTTTGACGAAAGATGATTTTGCTTATCGAAAAAGCGTGAGAGATCGATTTGTCTTGGATATTTTCGAGATGGAAATTAGCGAAATTGTGGATCCGGAAAAAATTATAAAGGAGTAAAAATGTTTGAAATAGAAAGTAAAAACCCAGACGAAATAACGATTACTACAAAGAAAACTGCCATAAATTTTAATGTCGCACAATTTGTGATTGATGCAAATCTTGGCGTAGGAAAAATTACTGGGCCTGGAGAATTCGAGATTAGTGATGTTACTATTAGGGGCATTGCGACAGAGAGCGGTAAAACTATTTATGATGTAGAAGTTGGTGGAGTGCATGTAGGGATTATTGGGGGAGTAGAGGAAGGGTTAGATGATCTTGGCATGTCCGATATTCTATGTACGTCTTCGATAAGAGCAATTAGGGAAATTGAACCGAAACTGGTAATAGCAATGGGTAATGTCGATGGAATGGTGGCTGAGCTAAAAATGACCGCCAGGGCAGAGAAGAAACTAAAAGTGAAAAACCTAGAGTCTTTGCCTACTGTAACTGAAGTTGTAACTCTAAGTTAGGAGAGGTGATTCGCGGTGGAGTTTTTTAGTATTTTAATTGTCTTAGGGGTAATAATTGGCTCTATGATGCTTCATGAATTAGCGCATGGTGCAGTGGCCTATGCTTTGGGTGACGATACAGCAAAAGAAAATGGAAGATTAACACTAAATCCAATAAAACATTTGGATCCATTTATGTCGATACTTCTACCTATGATGTTGTTTTTGATAGGTGCTCCGGTATTTGGTGGAGCGAAGCCGGTGCCAATAGATTCGAGGAATTTTAAACATAGAGAACGAGATATGGCATTGGTAGGGATAGCAGGGCCATTAACAAATTTTTTAATAGCGTTTGTTGGTTTTCTGATTGGGTATTTTACAGGATGGATTGATAATGAAGGGTATCTTGGGATATTCTTTTTTGAGTTAGTAGTGGTTAATCTAGGTTTTGGTGTTTTTAATATGTTACCAATTCCGCCACTTGATGGTTCGAGATTGCTGTACGCAATTGCTCCTGATGGCGTAAGAAATATAATGTTAGGTATGGAAAGATACGGCATAATTGTTATTTATGCTCTAATTTTTATTCTTGGTGGTGCTTTTTCTGCCTTGATGATGAACGCTATGAATGGTATTCTACAATTTTTCTACTGGATTGTTGGAGCGTAACCTGATATAATAAAAGTGTCTCTAGTGGTAGCATGATTTTCCTGAATAATCATGTTTTAGGGATTTCGTGGCAGATTTCCGTGGAAATTGCGCATAAGATTTTACCCACCTTGTACTATTACGGGGAAAACAAGCCGCTAGAGACTCTTGATTGAATCACATTGATATATTTTATAAAGCGTGGGCCAAATGAAACAAAGGATAAGAGTAGTGGGAATTGTCAAAGACAGCAATGGTGCTGTTTTGTTGCTGAAAAGAAATAGAGGGCGGCTGGACGAGCCTGTGCTTTGGGAATTACCAACGGGTAAAATTCGTTTTGGTGAGCAACCAGAAGAAGCAATGTCTAGGAGTATGAGCGAATATTTGGGGATTGGTGTTTCGTCGATTAGATTAAAAGATACGATTACTTTTTTGGCACTTGTGGGGGCGAGTCAGCTTAGTAACTTATATATAGTTTATGAGATTGGTATTACAGATGATGTAAAAATTACTCCAACAGATAGATATACGGCATTTAAGTATATAAAAATAGGAGATACGAATGGATTAAAACTTGATGATGCTAGTTTATCCGTACTGGAAATAGAAGAAGGTAAAGGTAGGGGTGGAGAAAAGAGTCTTTATCGTGGTGTTGCAAATGGTGCTACGGTTTATGTAGATGGAGGAAGTAGGGGTAATCCTGGTCCGTCTGGAATAGGTTATTATATCGTTGGAGAAGACGGGAGAGAATTAAAACGAGGAGGCGAATTTATTGGTTTTGCAACGAGTAGAGTAGCAGAATATTATGCCCTAAAGGAAGGCTGTGAGCAGGCGATTGAACTAGGTCTTAAATCGGTTAAATTCGTGAGTGATAATCTGATGATGGTGAACCAAATGAATGGAATTTATAAGGTAAAAAATAACGATCTTTTACCAATGTATAAAGATATCCAGAAGCTACTAGAGAATTTTGAGGCTTGCGCATTCGTGCATGTGAACAGGGAATTTAATTCAGAGGCAGATAAGGAAGCAAACCTGGCGATAGATAGACATTTTACGTAAGATATGTTAAAATAGACATGAGCTCTAAAGACAATCGCTGGAGGAAACTCGAGAGGAAAGTCCGGGCAACACAGGGTACAGTAGTCGTTAACGACGACCGTTCGCAAGAATAGGGAAAGTACCACAGAGACAATACAGCCTGTTATCAGGTGATGGTGAAAAGTGTGGGGTAAGAGCCCACGGCAGTTAGTGGTGACACTGACTGGAGGCAAACCCTACTGGTTGCAAGGAGTGCTAGATACTTTGACCCGAAGATGCACGTTTACCGCTTGAACAGGGGAGCAATCCTTTGTCTAGATAGATGATTGTCGGCCTACTCGTAGGTTACAGAACCCGGCTTATTGAAAGCTCATATCAGAGACCCGTCCGAAAGGGCGGGTTTTTGTTGACAGAATGCGGGGGGGGGGGGGGTAAACTTATATATGCATAATAATTTAAAAGTTGAAGGGTTATTCATGAAGAATTATTTAAATAAAAAAGTCGAGATACGTGAAAAGGTTTTTGGCGGTGTTTCAAGTACGAACATGCCACTAAATAACGGTCTTAATACTATAGTTGGTGTTATTACAAATATATATGATGATAAGTTTATTGAGCTTGACAATAAGGTCTTGCTAGCGATTGATTATATTTATAAAGTGGAAATTGTTGATTAAAATAGCAATAAAAAATCCACCCTGATGGGTGGATTTTTTATTGCTAAATGCTATTTGATGATGCCTTTTTTCTTCAGGGTGCGAAGAGCGGAGGTCGAAACGTTGCATTTGACCTTTTTACCATCAATAATCAAGGTTTTCTTTTGGACATTTGGTTTGAAAATCTTGCGAGTCTTTCTCTGGGAGAAAGAAACGTTGTGCCCGTACATTTTACCTTTACCGGTGATTTCACAGACTGCCATTATTTCTTCTCCTTTACGGTGTTAACGATTGCTTCAAAAGCTTTTGGATTGTTTACGGCGAGATCAGCGAGCATTTTGCGATCGATGGTGATGTTTTTGGCTTTCATGCCAGCAATGAGCTGAGAATAGGAAAGACCAAGTTCACGAGACGCATTGTTGATGCGGGTGATCCAGAGGGCGCGAAGATCGCGTTTTTTGTTGCGACGATCGCGGTAAGAATAGCGAAGTGATTTAATAACACCTTGTTTGGCAAGGCGGAAGCTACGGGTGCGGTAATGCTGCATCCCTTTAGCTTTGTTCAGAATTTTCTTGTGTTTGGCACGAGCCGAAACGCCACGTTTTACTCTCATGATTAAACTCCTAGAGCGGTCTTAATGTTTTTAGCGATTTTGCCGTCGATAGTCGCAGCGGTTTTCATGTTGCGTTTTCTGGCTTTAGATTTTTTGGCAAGAATATGGTTGCCGTAGGCGCGTTCGCGAACAAGTTTACCAGAACCAGTAATCTTGATGCGTTTTGCGGTGCCTTTATGAGTTTTTAACTTAGGCATAGTTTTTCCTTTAGTTTAAAGTTGATATTTAGGTGCGATCAGAAAGCCTTGAAAGTAGGAAAATTACTTTTTTCGAACTCCGACTGATAGGTTGCGTCCGTTGAATTGGGGTTTTCCTTCGATAATTATGTCTTCGCCGAGGAGGTTAAGAACTTTGTCTAGAAGTTCTTGGCCAATTTCCTTGTGGGCCATTTCGCGACCACGGAAGACAATCATGATTTTGGCACGATCGCCGTCATCGAGGAAACCTCTGATTTTACGGACTTTGATGTTTAGGTCGTTGTCGCTGATTTTGAGGCCGATTTTCATTTGCTTTAGCTCGGATTGTTTTTCGCGGGCTTTTTTGCGATTTCTGGCTTCTTCTTTCATCTTTTGGTATTGGTATTTACCCCAATCGATGATTTTGACAACGGGAGGATTAGCATTGGCAGCGATTTCTACCAAATCTACTCCTTGGTCTCTGGCGAGAGATTGGGCTTCTTTGCTCGACATAATGCCAAGCTGCTCCCCATTAGTGCCGATGACGCGAACTTCAGGATAGCGGATTTCTCCGTTAAGTTTAGTACGTGTAGTGGTGTTACTGATGGGATTCCTTTCTCTTGTTTAAACCTAAGGTGTATTATACTAAAAATCTCTGAAAAAAGCAACTAAATTAACTAACTTCTTTGTCTGAAAGACAGAGATTCTGTGATGTGTTCGGGAAGGATTTTTCCAGAGCCGGCGAGATCAGCGATAGTTTGGGCGACTTTGATGATCTTGAAATAAGAGCGGGCGGAGAGATTGAGCCTTTTTGAGGCATTCTCGAGGAGGTTTTTGGCGTCTTTGGTAAGGGTGAGCATAGTGGCGACCTGATGAGATGAAAGGGAACTGTTGTAAAATCCGGGTTTGCCGTAACGAGAGTATTGTCGAGCCATGGCCTCTTTAATCTTTTCTTTTGCGGTGAGGTGATCTTGATTTGAAATAGGGAGATTGGCTACGAGTTGAGAATTCTCAACTTTTTGTACGGATATATTCATGTCGATGCGATCGAGAAGAGGGCCAGAGATTTTCTTTTTGTAGTTTTCGATTTGGATTCTAGAGCAAGTACATTCGTGATAGGGGTCGCCAAGATAGCCACAGGGGCAGGGATTCATGGTGGCGATGAGCATAAAATCGGCAGGATAGGTAACTTTCTGGTTGGCCCTAGAAATGGAAATGACTTTGTCTTCTAAGGGTTGACGTAGAGATTCGAGGACGTCTCTTTGATACTCTGGGATTTCATCTAAAAAGAGGACTCCGTGATGAGCGAGGGAGATTTCACCAGGTTTGGCGGTTCTGTTACCACCGATGATAGACGTTTTGCTGGCGGTATGATGAGGGGCACGAAAGGGCCTTTTTGAGATGATGTCGTTAGTTTGGCCAGCTAGGGACCAAATCTTGGTGACAGAGATTTGTTCATCTATTGAGATATTTGGTAACAGATTGGCGGCAACTTTAGCGAGAAGGGTTTTGCCGGCTCCAGGCGGACCAGAGAGAAGGATGTTATGGTGCCCAGCGATAGCGACGGTGAGGGCTCTTTTGGCGAACTCTTGGCCTCGAATATGGTCTAAAATTGGGGTTTCTACTACTGTTTTATTATTTTTTACAACAGCTATCCTATTCTTAATGATGGCTTCCTTTTTGAGATGGAGAAAGAGCTCGCGGAGATTTTTGACACCAATAAGATTAACATTGGAGATGAGTTGTGCCTGAGCCAAGTTGTTTATAGGCAGGAATACTTCTTTAAACCCTAATAATTTGGCGGTTTCGATAATATTTAAAATGCTCCTAACGGGCCGTATCTCACCATCTAGCGAAAGTTCGCCCACAAATAGTTTATTTTGGCTGTCTTTAGGTAATAATTGATTAGAAACGGTGAGGATTGCAATGGCGATAGCTAAATCTAGATAGGAGCCATCTTTTTGAAGATCGGCGGGAGCGAGATTAACGACGAGCTTTCTATTTGGAAAAGTGAAGCCAGAGTTTGTAAGGGCGCTCCTGACGCGTTCTTTAGCTTCATTGATAGTTTTGTCGGCCATACCGACAATATTAAAGGCTGGGAGGCCTTTTGACGTGCTAGCCTCGACTTCTACGAGGTGGCCGTCATAACCATAGGGGATAGCAGAATGTATTTTGGCGATCATAGGGCTATATTTAACAAGGTGCGAAAAATACTACAACCTTAAGCACTATTGATATAAATAGGGAAACGTGCTATAATTAAAGTGTTGGGGCTGACAAAGCTTAGACGAATTATTAACAGATAGTAGGCGTACCGATTAAATACCGTAAGTATTAATAAGTGCTAAAAACACAAAAACTGCGCATGTTGCTTACATGCCAGCTTATGCCTAATTATTTCTAGGCTGGTTTCTGCTCAAGGTTCCGTAGAGTAGGGATTATCATATTACGGAAATACGGTTTATTTTGTGACGATAATAACCCCGACAATTAGTCACGGCTTTTACGAGTTTTGTTTCTTGCAGCTTGTGATATTTGGCCAAAATAAAACAAGAAACTATGTACGTAGAATACTATCCCAGTGATTTTTCGGACCCGGAGGCAGTATCCGGCAGCTCCACCAACTAATTTTATGAAACGCAAAAAAATCGAGCCAAGTACTCGATTTTTTTGACGGCTTTAAGTTAGTGTGTATGGCGCCTTGGAGAGACCGAAAACCAAGGCGTAACGCCACACGCTGCTTTAGAAGCCAAGCTTTCCTTATATTTTTGGTTCCTATCTTAAAGAAAAAGACCGGCAACTGCGAGGAAAGCCGGTCTTTTAAGAGAATGTGGAGTTTTTTGGCTATAATTTTTGTTTTTGGCTTTTGTATAATTATTTTATTCAAAAGCTATCTCTATAATACGGCAGAAAAATGCTTGTGTCAATAGTTTTTTTGCACAATTTTTTTATATTTTTTGCGGAGTTTTCCACAAGTTAAATTTGATAATTTTTTTGAACGTTGTGATTTTTGCCAATAAACGGATGTTTTTTAATGTGTGGAAGTGGACCAGAAGCTAGGTGGAATATTTTAATCTAATTTGATTTGCGGTTTAGTAAAAAAATGAGATTTAGTTTTTAGAATCACGCAGAAAAACGCGTGAGTGAGAAAATATAAAAATTTTAGCGTGTAACACGCATATTGTATGTACTGCAGAATGTGTTTAAAAAGAACCGCATGTTTTATATTTTTGGTCTTTTAACAAGTGCAAAAAAATAAGAACGAAAAAAATGTTTCTAAAAAATAATGAGATGTGTAATGTTGATATAGATTTTTGGAGCAATAATAATATGAGTGGAAACGAAACGGTATATAATGTTGTAAAATGCACAACAATTTTATTCAATATAAAACAGAGTATATATGTAAAAAACACAACAAAAAATAGATAAATAGTCTTGAGTTTTTAAAATATTTATGCTATTCTCAAAGAGTCGAAAGACCAAAATAAAAAAGGAAAAAACATGAAAGAAAAATAAAAAAATTTAGCGGGCGAAAAGGTAATTTCTAGCCATAAATTACACTATTAGGAATTACCTAGGGCTCCGCTAAAAAAGCGTAGAGCGCATTAGTGATTAAAAAATCTATCGTACCTTATTAAAAACACAAAAAAAGAGAAAATATAGATTGAAATCGCTAGTAAGGATCATGCTTCACTAAATGTGGAGCAGACAATAAGCCAAAGAGTGGTAGAGAATTGTGGCTTAAAGTAATGTTATAGTGCCAGATAATTCCTCCACTCTAAGGCCCTTATCTTGGGGGTGGAGCATTTTATATGTCTCATAATTTAGCAAAATAAAAGCAAGAGCGTGTTATAATTGCGTTATGCGTAATCATGTTTTCACGGCGCTTGGATTGATTGCTTTGGTTATTTTGCTTATTATGTTGAATTTTACAACCCCGACAACGGTTGGTCCGTTCGGGGTTTTAGTATTTTTTACAACAGTATATTTGTTGTTTTTTTGCGTTTTTCTTGGATTATGGCGGATTTTTAGAAGAATTTTAGGCAAAAAGGGTAACCTTAAGAGAAAAGATTACATCTCTGTAGGAGTAACGGCTTTTGCGCCGATTATGCTACTGCTAATGCAATCTATGGGATCTATAAATGTTTTTACTGTTATAGGGGTGGTACTTTTTGTTTTTCTTGGTTGTTTTTTAGTGATAAAAAGAGCATAGTGTGATAAAATAAAGCTTATGGATAATAAAAGTGCTATTTTTGGAGGTAACGATTCTGAAAAAAATACCATAGCAGAACGGAATGGTACAATTTTTGATAATGAAAATAGTAAAATTGGGTATGTTCGCAATGGCAGCATGAATGATCAAGGCTCTGTCAATATCGGTAACGGTGGCGACTTAATGAATAGAGGTCCAGAGTATGATAATATGATGACGGAAAATAATAACTCTGGCGAAGTATTAGATTTTGCAACTGAAATAGAAAATACATTAAAGATGGCGGATGTGAATGGCGATGGGATAGTTTCAGTGAACGAAGAATTGGAATATATGGACGATCAAGGACAAACTATTTCAAAGAATCTAACAAAATTAACAGACAGACAGGCTTTGGCGGTAGAAAAAGACATCAATAAGCAGGTAAATAAAGGTGATGCGAGGGGTGCGGTAATTTCGTTACAGAAATGGCGCGACAAAATGCTAGATGAAGCTTTTGGGCGTCATATAGGGGATAGGAACGCGGCATAATGGAAAAGTGGGCATACGGTGTAGTAGTGGTGGCAATAATACTTATTTTGATATCTTTTTTGATTGCGAAACATTCAAATAAGCTCAGAAAAGCCAAAAATTACGAGAGAGCTTTAAAAATGATCCCGCTTCTGATTCATCTCCCACCATCCACAGATGACATTAACGCTAATGGTCGCAATGAGACAGATGTGATGAATGAGGAATTGGATCAGGCACAAGTGATGTATTCGATTATTGCCTCTACTCTGGCTAAGGGGTTTAAAACTAGAATTAATGGGCAAAAACATATTTCTTTTGAGATTGTAGCTAAAGATGGGACGATTAAATATTATGCGATGACGCCGGCGGTTTTAACGGAGACAGTGAAACAGGCAGTACTTTCGGCTTATCCGACGGCTAGAGTAGAAGAAGTCTATGAAGATAATATATTTTCTGAAGAAGGTGGCGTAGCTGGAGTGGCCGGCGGTGAATTGGAACTTAAAAAAGAGTTTGTATATCCGATAGAAACTTATGACAAGCTCAAAAAAGATGCGAGCTTAGCGATTTTAGGGGCTTTATCATCGGCAAAAAATGGCGATGGCATGGCGGTACAAATTATGATTCGGCCTACTGATGGAGGTTGGATAAAAAAATCTACTGATTGGGTAAAAAATATAAAGGAAGGGAAGAAAAATAAAACTTTTGGTAGTACAAATATTTTAGAAAAATTTGGCTGGTTGATAAAAGATTTAATGGAGGCATTATGGCATCCGCCAGAGATGCATGAATCCGAAAAGACCGAGGAAAAAGTCCTTACAAATTTGCAACAGGAGGAAATTCAGGGGATTGAGCAAAAAACTAAATATCCTGGATTTGAGACTTTAATTAGGATTATAGCCAGTTCGAAGTCGCAGCCAAAAGCCGAAGCGATGGCTGGAGGGGTAGTAGCAGCGTTTTCGCAATTTGATTCACAGATGAACAATGGCTTTACCTATAACTCTAAACAAAGTAAAGAATTGGTCAAAGATTATATTTTAAGATTCTTCCCACAAAAACAGACGGGGATGATTTTAAATAGTATAGAGCTTGCCTCGATTTTTCACTTGCCATCACAGAATTCTATTCCAAATAGTCAAGTAGAGCGACAATTGGTAAAGCAGGTTGATGGTCCTGCGAAATTGGCAACAGAGGGGATATTGTTAGGCGTGAACGAGTTTAGAGGGGAATCAAAGAAAATATATCTAGATGACGACAATCGCAGGAGACACACTTATGTTATTGGTCAGACTGGTATGGGTAAGTCTGTTCTTCTGGAAAATATTGCTTTTCAAGATATGTGCGATGGACGTAGTTTTGCATTTATTGATCCGCACGGAGATGCAGTAGAGGCACTCCTCCAAAGAGTACCAAAAGAGAGAATAGATGATGTAATTTATTTTGATCCAGCGGATATAGAACATCCGGTAGGCATGAATATGTTTGAGTTTAGTTCTCCGGATCAAAAGGACTTTATCGTACAAGAAGGGATCAACATGTTGCAAAGTCTGTTCGATCCAACGAATCAGGGGTTCTTTGGACCGCGTGGACAGCACATGTTCAGGAATGCAGCACTTCTTCTTATGTCTGATCCAAACGGCGCAACATTTGTTGATATTCCGCAATGTTTTACGGATCCAGAATTTGTAAAATCTAAACTGAAATATGTAACAGATAAAGCCGTATATGATTATTGGACGAAAGAATTTCCAGCCTCTCAAAAAAGTAGTGACGCGGGTGAGGTGATCACTTGGTTTACTTCTAAATGGGGGCCGTTCCTCTCCAATACAATTATGCGAAATATTTTAGGGCAGGTGAAGTCCGGTTTTAATATTCGTGAAATCATGGATAATAACAAGATTTTTCTTGTAAATCTATCGAAGGGGCGTCTTGGGGATTTGAATGCGCAGCTTCTAGGTATGATTTTTGTGATGAAGTTTCAGCAAGCAGCGATGAGTAGGGCAGATACTCCAGAGGACGAGCGCAAAGACTTCTGTCTTTATGTGGATGAGTTCCAGAATTTTGCAACAGATAGTTTTGAATCGATTCTTTCCGAGGCGAGGAAGTATCGTTTGAATTTGATTATTGCAAACCAATTCATGACACAGCTAACTGATAAAATTAGAGAGGGTATTTTAGGCAACGTCGGTACAATAATTTGTGGTCGTATTGGCGTAACAGATGCGGATTTGATGGTGAAGGCCTTTTCGCCTACTTTTACGGCTGAAGATTTAACAAAAACCATGAATCACGCAGCGATTGCGAAAGTGATGATGTTTGGTATGCCATCATCTCCGTTCACGATGAAACTTTTACCACCGATGGGCGAACCGAACGAAGACTTAATGAATAATCTTAAAATTTATACCGCTACAAAGTATGCGAAGACGAGGGCAGAGGTAGAGGAAGAAATAAAAAGGAGGTGGGAGACGCAAAAAGATGAACAGAAAGATGCCCGTAATGAAAGTACAAAAGTAATCCCTGCCGGAGTGGCTGAAAATAAAACTTTAGAAGATACCAAGAAAAAAGATGATTTTTTGACAAATTGGATGGAAAGAAAGAAAGAAATTGAAAGAAAAGAGGGGGAGGATATGAAAAAAAGTGCCATAGAACAGTCTGAGAGCCAGCTAGAAGGCGTTAGTACCAAAAAGGTGGATTATTCCAAGGTTGGGTCGCAAAAGGCCGAGGAAAAGGCTTTTAGAGGCAAAATCGTAGAGAAAAGTGAAGATATGAACGGAAATCAATCGGATTCTGATGTTTTGCAACACGAGCAAGTGATTAAATTGCGTTAATACCCTTGAAAATTAGGGAAAAATCATATACAATAAGAGAGTAAATTTATAAAGCTGAGGTAATTCTTCATGTCTGAAAATAAGAAAAGCGGTGGATCCGATAATTATGATTCGTCCGAAATTCGGGTGCTAGAGGGGCTGGAGCCGGTTAGATTGCGTCCAGGGATGTATATTGGTTCGACTGGGTATGATGGTTTGCATCACTTAATTAAGGAAATTGCAGATAACTCGATTGATGAGGCGATCGCTGGAGAGGCAAACAGGGTAAGTATCACTATTTTGAATGATGGCGGCGTAAGGGTTGAAGACAACGGACGTGGTATTCCGGTAGATATTCATCCAAAAACTGGTAAATCTACACTAGAGACAGTACTAACGGTATTGCATGCTGGTGGTAAGTTTGGTGATGGTGGATATAAGGTGTCATCTGGGCTTCACGGTGTGGGTTCTTCGGTGGTGAACGCTTTGTCTAAGCACATGGTGGCAGAAGTTTACAGAGATGGCAAGATTCATCACATTGAATTTGATACTGGTAAACCAGAGTCAGAGCTTCAAATTTTGGGAAATACAACTAAAAGAGGCACAGCGATTACTTTTTATCCAGATCCAGAAATTTTTAAAGAGACGGTTACTTTTGATTATGGTTGGGTCTCGAGTTATGCTAGACACCAAGCTTATCTGACTAAGGGTATTTTAATTGCTGTATCAGATGAGCGTACAGGGAAGAGCGAAACATTTTATTTTGAAGGTGGTATTAAGAGTTATGTCAAACGTCTTAATAATGGAAAAGAGGTACTTTCAGATGATATTTTCTATGTAGAGAAGAAAATTGAAGATTCTGAGGTGGAAATTGCTGTTCAATATAATGATTCGTTCGCGGAAATTATGAAACCATTCGCAAACAACGTTCTTACTCCTGATGGTGGTATGCACGTAGTTGGTTTTAGGACGGCTTTAAATCGTACAATTAATGATTATGCTAGGAAGAGTGGTCTCCTGAAAGAAAAGGAAGACAATTTGACCGGAGATGATATAAAAGAAGGTCTTACAGCGGTAATTTTGGTTAAGCTTCCAGACCCGCAGTTTGAAGGTCAGACTAAGAATAAGCTAGGTAATCCAGAAGTGCGTGGTTATGTAGATAAGGTGATGACTGAATATTTTGGGTATTACCTTGAAGAAAATCCAGCAATTGCAAAGAAAATTGTTTCCAAAGCTACTTTAGCGGCGAGAGCACGTAAAGCGGCGAGAGCGGCCAGAGATAATGTAATCCGTAAGGGTGCATTTGAGGGATTAAACCTTCCTTCAAAGCTTGCCGATTGTTCTTCTCGTCACGCGGAAGACTGCGAACTCTTTATCGTAGAGGGTAATTCGGCAGCCGGTTCTGCAAAGGAGGGGCGCGATTCTAAGATTCAGGCGATCTTGCCACTCCGCGGTAAGGTGCTTAACACCGAGCGCGCAAGGCTAGATAAGATGCTTGCTAACGCCGAGCTTGTCTCTCTGATTAAAGGGCTTGGCGTAGGTATTGGCGAACAGTTTAATATTGAAGGTCTCCGCTATCACAAGATTGTATTTATGACCGATGCCGATGTAGATGGTTCACATATTTCGACACTACTCCTCACATTCTTCTTTAGATATATGCCAGAGGTGATCAAACAGGGGCATGTATATCTGGCAAAACCGCCATTGTTTGGCTTGATCAAGGGCACTGGTGCAACTCGTAAAATTGATTACATTTATGACGAAGAAGCTCTAGAAAAAACTCTAACAGAGAAAATTGCCGAGCGAAAAGCTAATGGTGTAAAAATTGATGAAGAAGCAGAAAGGTTTAAACAGGCTGGGTATACCGCACAACAGAGGTTTAAAGGTCTTGGTGAAATGGATGCCGCACAGCTTTGGGAAACTACAATGAATCCTGAAAATCGTATTTTGGTTAGAGTAAACATCGAAGATGCCGAAAAGGCGGATGCGATTTTTACGAAGTTGATGGGTGACCAAGCAGATTTGAGAAAAAACTTTATACAATCTAGGGCAGCTTCGGTTGACCTTAATGATTTGGATTTTTAGGAGGAATTATGGCAGAAGATAAGAAAAAAAATAAAAACGAGAACGTTGAGCAGCCAGTTGAGGGCGAAGTGTTAAAAGAAAAGGGCATTGAGGTCCGCACGGTTGAGAATACGATGGAAGATTACTTCCTAAGGTATTCGATGTCGGTGATTGTGGATCGCGCTCTTCCTGATGTAAGGGATGGTTTAAAACCGGTGAATCGCCGTATTCTCTATACGATGAACAAAAACGGTTGGAAAGCTCCACATGCTACGGTAAAGTCTGCCCGTATCGTCGGTGACGTTATGGGTAAATATCACCCACACGGCGACTCTTCTATCTATATGGCAATGGTGAACCTCGCTCAGCCTTGGAAGATGCGTTACACTCTGATTGAGGGCCAAGGTAACTTTGGTTCGATGGATGGTGATGAGCCAGCTGCTTACCGTTATACGGAGGCTAGAATGGATAAAGTTGGGGCGGAACTTTTGACTGACATTGAAAAGGATACAGTTGATTTTAGAGATAACTTTGATGGTACAGAGCAAGAGCCGGTAGTTTTGCCAGCGGCACTTCCAAATATTCTTCTTAATGGTCAGATGGGTATTGCAGTCGGCATGGCAACAAATATTCCGCCACATAATCTTGGAGAATTAGTTGACGCTACGGTGGCGCAGATTGATAATCCAGAAATTACTCTTGATGAGTTGATGAAGTATGTAAAAGGGCCAGACTTTCCAACAGGAGCAGAGGTTTATGGTGGTGAGCCAATGAAGCAAGCCTATGCTACTGGTAAAGGTTCAGTAACGATTCGTGCTGTAGCTAATATCGAGGAGCGTAAAGGTGGTAGATACAATATTATAATTACCGAAGTTCCTTATGGCATGAGTAAAGAGGCCTTTATTGAGAAGGTTAGGGAATTAGTACTTAGCAAGAAACTTGATCATATATCTGATGCTAGAGATGAATCGGCTCGTGGTAAAGTAAGAGTAGTAATTGAGCTTAAGAAAGATGCTTTCCCGAAAAAAATCTTAAACCAGCTTTATAAGATGACTGCTCTTCAGACTACTTTCCACTATAATATGCTCGCGTTGGTGGACGGTATTCAGCCTAGAATCCTGGGGCTTAAAGAGATTTTGGCGGAGTTTATTAAGCATCGCCAAAAAGTGGTACGCCGAAGAACTGAGTTTGATCTGAAAAAAGCCAAAGAACGCGCTCATATCTTAGAGGGTTTGAAAATTGCGCTTGATAATATTGACGAAATTATCAAGGTGATTCGTGCTAGTTATGATGATGCTGATAAACAGCTAATGAAGAGGTTTGGTTTGTCTGAAATTCAGGCTCAAGCAATTTTACAAATGCAACTTCGTAGGCTGCAGGGGCTAGAAAGAGACAAAATTGAGGCTGAACTGAAGGAAATTCATGAGCTAATTAAAAAATTAGAAGCGATTTTGGCGGATGAAAAGAAAGTTCTAAATGTAGTAAAAGAAGAACTTCTTGCTGCCAAGGAAAAATACGGCGACGAAAGGCGTAGTAAAATTATTAACCACGAGGTGGGTAAATTCTCTGAAGAAGAGCTAATTCCAGAGGAAGAAAGCGTAATTCTACTCACGACCGAGAACTATATGAAACGCGTTTCTCAAAATGATTTCCGTCGTCAGAATAGAGGTGGGAAGGGTAAACGCGGCATGACCACCAAGGAAGAAGATGTAATTTCGCAGATTGTAACTGCTAATTCACATGATTTTCTATTATTCTTTACTAATCAAGGTAGAATCTTCAGGCTTAAAGCGTACGAAGTGCCACAAGCCTCTCTGGCTGCTAAGGGCACAGCAGCCGTAAATATGCTTAATATGCATCCAGAAGAGAAAATTACAGCGATTATTAAACAGGGGACTGGAATGGAAGACGGCTTCTTGTTTATGGCTACAAAGAAGGGTACTATCAAAAAGACGCCTATTAAAGACTTCTTTAATATTAGGTCTAATGGACTTGTTGCAATTAAGCTTGATACGGGTGATGAACTGAAGTGGGTTCAGGGAACAACCGGCAAGAACGATATTGTAATTTCTACTTCGGCTGGTCAGGCTGCGAGATTTAACGAAAGCGAGGTTAGGAGTATGGGGCGCGCTGCCAGGGGTGTGAGAGGTATGAGGCTTAGGCCAAAAGACGAAATTGTTGGTATGGATGTAATCACTGATCCGGCGCAGAAAATATTAGCAGTTTCGGCCAATGGTTACGGTAAGGCTACGTTGGTGTCTAATTTCCCGGCGCATAAAAGAGGTGGAGTTGGTATAAAAGTGGCAGCTGTAACAGCAAAAACTGGTCCGATTGTGGCTGTTCACACGCTTGACCCGCTTGCTAAAGAGGTAATCATGATGTCTACTAAGGGTCAGGCAATTAGAGTGGCGATGAAGGAGATTCCGACGCTCGGGCGTGCTACGCAAGGGGTGAGGATTATGAAAATGGGCGAAGGTGACACTATAGCTTCGATTGGAATAGTTCTCCCAGAGGAAGAAACCGAAGAGAAAAAATAAAGTTCTTGTGATATAATTTTAACATGAGTATTTATGTGATATTATCTTTTGTGCTGGGATTTACTTTAGCGCAGATATTGAAATTAATTATTTTCTTGATTGTGAATTGCGGAAAAAAAGCAAAAGCAAAGGAAATCTTTGGTTGGCTAGTTAAATCTGGCGGTATGCCATCTGGACATTCGGCGAGTTTTGGCGCGGCGACTACATATATTGGCTTTCATGAAGGGTTTGACTCAGTAATTTTTGCTTTGGCGCTTTGTATGATGATTGTGATTGTTTATGATGCAGTAAACGTAAGATATGCGACGGGTGAACAGGGAAAGAAGATCAATAAGATTATCGAGAAGCAAAAAATCGATGAAAAAGGCGTAAAAGTGATTGAGGGGCATACTAAAATTGAAGTTTTAGCCGGGACATTGCTTGGTATTTTGATAGGAGTAATTATTTTTAGTATTTTTGGATAAAAAATATAAAAAATAATCAAAAAAGTTCTTGACACTTTTAAATATTTGAGATAAGATGGTTACAGTCTAAGAAACTGCGAGATATTATTTTAGTGGTCTCTAGAATTTTTAACAATTTAGTTGTGCAATTTAAGTTCTTAGGAACTTTATCATCGTCAGTCTTTTATATTTGAGTAATCAAATTTTCGACTCATTAGAGTCTTTAATGGAGAGTTTGATCCTGGCTCAGGCTGAATGCTGGCGGCGTGCCTAATACATGCAAGTCGAGCGGTAACAGGGCTTCACCGTTCTCTTGTCACACTTGG
>JAFRKC010000006.1 GCA_017431955.1 Candidatus Saccharimonadota bacterium | reverse complement strand
CGGGCGAAAATAGGCTCGCGACCCCCGCACCGCGAGCCTATTTTCGCCTTTGCTCCGAGCTGCGCTCGGTAATAAAAAACTTCCGCTTACGCAGAAATCGTGACAAAAGTATTATCTTGGTGCTGGAGGTAGGACTCGAACCTACGAAGCTCGAAAGCGAGAGATTTACAGTCTCTTGTCATTGCCACTAGACGACTCCAGCAATTTGGTTCTTATGGAGCCGTGAGCCGGGTTTGAACCGGCGACCTTCGCCTTACCATGGCGACGCTCTGCCAACTGAGCTATCACGGCATATTGCTATATGCCAAACTTTTTTGGAATCGTTTAGTTCAATTTTTTAAGGTGGAATCTCTTATATCTCTACGACCTTTAGCCCAGTTTTTCAATAGGGGTGAGTGTCTGTCCTTACCATGGATGCGCTCTACCAACTGAGCTATCGCGGCATTCCTAACAGATATTATAACACATTTTTTAAAAAATGGTGCCCGAGATGGGACTTGAACCCATATGGATTTCTCCATTCGATTTTAAGTCGAACGCGTATACCAATTCCGCCACTCGGGCTTCGCTTCGCTCAGCCCGACGCGACCCAAGGGGCGAACGGACTTTGCTGGAGGCACCGTTTGCCGCTTGGGACGCACGGGGCCGACAAACCTGCTAAGGTTTGGAGGCACCGACCGGAATTGAACCGGTGTACGCGGTTTTGCAGACCGCTGCGTAACCACTCCGCCACAGTGCCACGAATATTATTTTACCATATTCCGGAGAAAATATCTGGATTTTCAACCAAGATAATGCCAGCCATCGCCAAAACAGTAGCAATGAGATGTGCCATAACCGTACGTCTGTCGAGCTTTTCGCGTCCGAATCTTGGCCAGAGAATCGTAAAAATCAGACCAAGCACGAAAGTAGCCAATAATTCTACAGCCTTATCGACCGCCGACACAATCGCTACTTGCCCAATCACCGTAGCGCGCCTAATACAGTACTCTACCACGAGCCAAATTAACGAATTAACTATTATTGGCACAAGCACACGATTTCTCGACGCTTTCATCACATTTTTTGCTCGTACACGCCAATTCTTTTTTGTCGCCACTGCAAACACGTCAAAAATACCTTTGCCTAGAAATAGTAGCGCTACTGCCAAAATAATCGGAAAGGTGTTTCCAGTAGAACTAATTGCTCCTCTTTCAGCAAAAACAAATAAAATGTTTGCAAAAGAAGACATTATCACGCCAATTAAAAACAATAGTCCAGCGCGATATTCCATTTTTTTACCACGTCTTCTAGTAGAGAAGATAATTACCATCGGAGCTAGCAATAGAAGTAAGAAAGCGATAAACTGAACACTAGTAATTGCTTCATTTAAGAAGAGCGCGCCAAGTAGCAGATAAAAAACAGGGTAGAGCTGGCTAAAAATTATAGCGCCAGTTGTGTTTTCTACGCCTAGTGCCATGTAGTACGGCACGTTCGCAGCAGCACTAATAATGCCAGACAAAATCAGCAGAAGAATATTTTCCATTGGGATAGGTTCAACGGTAAATAGTGAAAAATAGATTATTATAGCGGTAAGTGCGGTAACAAGATTAATCGGGCCATAAAAACATTTTAGCGCTTGGGGCATACGTTCTTTGAAAAAGTCATCGATAATATAATTATCGAAAAAGGCGCTAACTGATGCCACCACGGATGCTACAAGCGTCAGAATTAACCATAATTCCATGCCTCTATTTTACCATAAGCGTTAAAAAAGCGAGTGCCACAAGTATTTTTTATATTCGCCGTTATTCCACATGCTCCACGGTGTAAAACTATTATTGGCCTTTTTGTAAATATCGTAAGCACAGGAAATGTTCCTTTCGAGATCGTAAGTGTCGCAATCCTCCCGCCCTGGTAAAATTCTTACTTGAAACGCCCCGACGCTATAGCCGTATTCGCGATCATTTTCTATGTATATATAATCTTCATCGCCCCTAGCTTCGACATTGCAATCACTCTCCGCCTTCACTACCGCCAAAGCCAACTCCTTGTTCCAATCGTATTTGTCGATTTCGGCTCGAATACTTGAGCAATCATATTTTACTGGTCTCGGTGGCAAAAACGCCACATTCTTCCACCATCCTGGATGCTGAATAGTTATAACCACAAAAGCTACCAGTATTACGCAAATCAAAAACCAAATTAACTTTTTCATCACTACTAATTATAACATAAGGGGTTTTGTATAAAAAATAACCCCGCCGAGGCAGGGTTATTTAAAATCTTATTTATTTGCGGTCTGATTCATCCCAGCGCTTAATCGATTCAGCAATTACTTCTTTTGCTACATCAATGCCAGCGAATTCTTTTACTTCGGTAGTTCCAGGTTTCTTCAAATCTTTGTAGTGGTTGAAATGGAATTCAATTTGTTTGATGAGTTGTTTTGGCAAATCTTCAAGTTTTTCGTACATATCGCCATTGTTGCGATCGTCGGCAGGAACACAGATGATCTTATCATCAACTTCGCCACCATCAACGAATTTCATCACGCCAAGGATTTTTGCCTTCATCCAAATGCCAGTAGTGAGTGGTTGGTCGGTAATCATCAATACGTCGAGCTCATCGCCGTCTTCGTCAATAGTTTGTGGAATAAAACCATAGTTGCAAGGTTTTGCGAACGCCATTGGCTCGACGCGGTCAAGCATAAAGCAAGCATGTTCGCGATCCCATTCGATTTTGTGGTTAGAGCCAGTTGGGATTTCGATCACCACATTAAGCTCGCCGTTCTCATAATCGCCAGGGGTCAAAACTTTATTAAAATCTGCCATAATTCTCCTTTTATTTTTATGTATCACAATTATAGCACCTTTTTCAGAGAAAATCCTTGCAACCTGAAAAAAACACGTGATACAATAATTCCATGACAAAATCAAGCAAAAAAACTAATTCCGTGCTCCGAACTTTTCATTATTTTTGGCTTGCTTTGATGCAGTATAAAATCCGAACATTTCTCGTGCTTCTCCTCATAATTGTCTGGATTGGCATTTCAAACGTGATTCAGCCACTGGGAATTTCAAGAATCGTCGGTAAACTAACCGATGGAGAAACTAATTTGTCAGCATATACTGGTGTCCTGCTTCTCGCGATTGTTCCGAGCGCAATAAACAATCTCGCGGTTATTCGTGCATTGGATTGGCTAGATTGGTCACTCGATGCAAAATGCGGTGAATTTTTGTCAAAACTAGCCTTTACTGCAGTAATAAACCAGTCGATGACCTTTCACAACGATCGTTTTTCTGGTTCGCTTACGAGCGCCGCCAATAAACTTCCGCATGCTTTTATAAATCTAAAATCCGGATTTGTATGGGATCTTTTTCCGCTTTTTCTGACGATCGTCTTCTCAGTAACGACGGCATTTTTTATCTGCCCACCATTTGCGGCGGTTCTTGCCGTTTATGCAATAATTTATCTTATTGTCGCAATTTTCACTTACTATAAAACAAGACGCGTAGACGAGGATCTTGCCAACGCTGAGAATAAACAGACTGGACAATTAGCTGACGCAATCACCAATGAACTTTCCGTCAAATCGTATGCGCGCGAAAATTTCGAAAAAAGAAGATTCAGCGAAGCTACGAAACACACGCGCGAAGCTACTTTCGCAACGGCTAGAGTTTCTCTTTGGCGCAATATGTCCATGAATGTTGTCATCCTCATTACATACGTCTTAATTCTGTTCCTTATTGTTATGAGCAAGAAATGGTTTAACCTATCGATAGAAAACACGGTATTCCTCTACTCTTTATCAAATTCGCTGCTATCAAATATGTGGACAATCAATCACATTTTGCGTAATGTCAACCGATCTTTTGGTGATGCTAAAGAAATGGTGGAAATTTTAGACTTGCCATATATTATTGACGACAAAACAGATAAACCTCTAAAAATTACCGATGCAGAGATCGAGTTTAGTAACGTATCCTTCCATCACGAAAAACAAAAAGAAAAACTTTTTTCCGAGTTTGATTTAACGGTACATTCAGGCGAACATGTTGGCTTGGTCGGTGTTTCTGGATCTGGTAAAACCACTTTAACTAAACTGCTTCTTCGCTTCGCCGATGTTAATAGTGGAGGTATTTTTATCGACGGCCAAAATATTTGCGACATCACCCAGCAATCCCTCCGCGAAAACATTGCCTACGTCCCTCAAGAGACTGCGCTCTTCCACCGCTCTATTGCCGAAAATATTGCTTATGCCAAGCCAAATTCTAGCATGAAAAAAATCAAGCGTGCCGCTAAACTTGCTAATGCGGAAGAATTCATCAAGAACCTTCCGGACGGCTATGAAACGCTCGTTGGTGAACGCGGTGTGAAACTTTCTGGTGGTCAGTGCCAACGCGTCGCTATCGCTCGTGCGATTTTGAAGGATGCTCCAATTCTGGTTCTCGACGAAGCGACTTCTGCGCTTGATTCTGAGTCCGAAGCTTTGATTCAAGAAGCTTTGAATAATTTAATGAAAGGCCGCACGTCCATCGTCATCGCTCACCGTCTTTCTACAGTCGCGAATCTCGATCGCATTGTAGTTTTGAAAGATGGCAAGATTGTTGAAGAAGGTTCCCATAAAAAACTTTTGAAAAATAATGGCGAATACTCGAAACTTTGGTCACGCCAATCCGGAGCCTTCTTGAAAGAAAGATAAGATATATTTTTCCATTATATCACACATTTTAAAATTTGTCAAGCATAAACTAAATTTTCAGGGGTGATAGATCTTTTCATCCTTTATTTCATCTGGTAAATAGTTTTTATCCAGGTGAAACCCAGCTTCCCATTTTTGACCTTCACCAAAACCTAAATTTTTCATTAGTTTTGTTGGTGCATTACGGAGCCAAATTGGCACAGGTAAATTCATTGAATTATGAGCCAGTTGTTGTGCTTTTATCCAGCCATCATAAGATGAGCGGTCCTTTTTGGCCTTAGCGAGTGCTACCGCTACGTGCGACAAGATAATCCCACTCTCTGGCATTCCTACGCGTTCTACTGCCATAAAAGCATTCAGCGCCAAACCTAGTGCACCGTTGCCGGCTAAACCAATATCTTCAGACGCGAAAATCACCATGCGCCTAGCGATAAACTTTGGGTCTTCGCCCGATTCCACCATGCGCGCCAAATAATAAAGCGTTGCATCCACATCGCTACCGCGCATCGATTTAATAAAAGCCGAAATATTGTCGTAGTGTTTGTCGCCCTTTTTGTCATAGCTTGGGATTTTGCGACCAGCTGCCGTTTTAATTACATCAACATCTATTTTGTTGGCAATCGAAAGTGCAAGTTCCAAAGTTCCGAGTGCAGATCTTGCATCTCCGCCAGACAAATCCGCTAGGTAATCAATCGCGCCAGCCGTAACTCGCTTGGTGGCTTTCTCGGCCTTAACTGCACGTTTAATTACTTTAACAATCGAATCTTTAGAAAGAAGCGACACTACTACCACTCGTGATCTTGAAAGTAGCGGTGAAATTACTTCAAAACTTGGGTTTTCGGTGGTGGCACCAATTAGAATAATTAGCCCAGATTCCACGTGAGGCAAAAAAGCATCTTGCTGGGCTTTATTAAAACGATGAATTTCATCCACGAATAGTACCGTGCGCATCTTCAAATTCCAATTAGTGCGCGCCCTTTCTACTACCGCTTCGATGTCCTTTTTGCCAGAAGTGACAGCCGAAAGTTCAATAAAATCCGCATTATATTCATTTGCGATAATTCTTGCCAGTGTAGTTTTACCAGTACCCGGCGGCCCCCAGAAAATTAAGTTCACTGGCTCCTTCTTTTTAATAATTTCCGTCAAAATTTTACCATCACCAATGATAGCTTCCTGACCCAGCACTTCATCCAAAGTTTTAGGTCTCATCCTCTCTGCCAGCGGCACTCTGTTCATATCTAAAGTATAGCATAAAAACAGATTGACAGCGATACGTTCACGCTATAAAATTAAACATAACAGCAATGGAAGATCATATCGATAATTACAAGGGTTTGTCTACGCGCGAGGTTTTAAATTCACGCAAAATTCATGGTACAAACGAAATTAATCCACCCAAAAAAGATGGAATTATTAAAAAACTCCTAAGCATTTTGAAGGAACCAATGTTTTTGTTGCTTGTAATTGCCGCTAGTATCTATTTTATAGTTGGCGAGATTTCTGACGGCTTAATCATGATTGCTTCTATCGTTGGTATTTGGATGATCGACTTTTTTCAGTCGCAAAAAACCGACAAAGCTCTCTCCGAGCTCAATAAACTTACCGCTCTAAATATCAAGGTTCTTAGAAATGGCAGAGTCAAGAATATCGATAGTCGCGAAGTGGTAGTTGGTGATATCGTTTTAATTGAAGAAGGCGACAAAATCCCAGCCGATGGCGTTGTTTTGGAGTCAAACAGCCTCAGTCTTAACGAATCGCTCCTTACTGGAGAATCTGATGTAGTATACAAAAGCACTAAGGAAGACGACAAAAACCATTTCAAACACAATTATTGCTATTCCGGCACGTCTGTCACTAGTGGAACCGGAATTTTAAAAATCACAGCTGTTGGCAAAGATACCGAAATCGGCAACATCAGCGAATCTCTCAAAAAAATCAAAGAAAACAAGAGCCCGCTTATTAAACAAACCAACAAGCTAGTTAAAATCTGTGCAATTATTAGTGCTACTCTGTTTGTTTTAGTGATCATCGCCAACTTTTTCGATAATAGTAATCTAGAAATGCACGAACGAATCATTAAATCGCTCATTGCCGGTGTTACTATTGCGATGGCAACCATTCCAGAAGAAATTCCAGTTATCGTCACGGTTTTCCTCGCGCTTGGTGCTTGGGATCTGGCCAAACACAAGACTCTCACCCGCAATATGCGTGCAATTGAGACCTTAGGCTCAGTTACAGTTCTTTGCACGGATAAAACCGGTACGCTCACCGAAAACCACATGGTAGTGGAAAATGCCTATGCCTACTCCGAAGATTTTGTGCGCATCGCGTATTTATCTTGCCCGACTGTAGTCTACGATCCTATGGAAATTGCTATCAAAAATTATTGCGAAAAAAATACCCCAGCTAAACTCAAGCCACTAAAACTGCTCTACGAATATTTCTTCACTAATGAAACCAAAATGACCGGCCAGGTTTGGCAGAACGGCCCGAGTAAACTACTTTGCGCTAAGGGAGCCTACGAGTCAATTCTGCCGCTTTGTAACCTGCCAAAAGAAGACAAGAAAGATATTTTAGAAAAAATCAGAACTTTTTCTGGCCAGGGTTATCGCGTACTTGCTGTCGCGAAAAACAATAAAATATCAGAGATTCCTAAAAAAATCAGCCAAACAGAGCTGGAATTTGTGGGCTTAATCGCTCTAGAAGATCCACCTAGAAATAGTATTAAGTCGTCATTAGAAACTTGTAAAAACGCCGGTGTGCGCGTGATTATGATTACTGGTGATAACGGCGAAACGGCAAAGGGAATCGCCAAAAAAATTGGTCTTGAGGGTTATGAAGATGTCGTTACTGGCGCTGAGCTAGAAAAAATGTCTGCCAGCGAGCTTAAAAAAGCCGTTCAGCATGTAGGTATTTTTGCTAGAGTTTATCCAAATCACAAAACCCGCATCGTTGAAGCTTTGCAAAAAAATAAAGAAATCGTTGCCATGACCGGTGATGGCGTTAATGATGCGCCTGCGCTTAAAAAAGCCGATATCGGCATCGCTATGGGCAAGCGCGGCACTAGCGTGGCAAAAGAATCCGCCGATCTTATTCTAATGGACGATCAATTTAGTACTATCACCACAGCCATTCTAAATGGCCGTACCATCTACCAAAATATTCGCCGTTCCATCTCTTACATTTTTGCTATCCACGTGCCAGTAGCCCTCCTCGCGCTTGTTGTCCCTACAGTTGGGCTACCAAATCTGCTAATCCCGGTTCATGTCGTGATGTTGGAGCTTATTATTGACCCAACCTCATCTATTATTTTCCAGCGCATCAAACCAAACAAAAACATCATGCAAAAGCCACCACGCAGCCAAAAAGAACCAATTATCACCATTGCCACCGCTGCAAGGACTATTATCCAGGGGTTAGCAATATTTTCAGTCGTTTTCGGAGTTTACTGCTGGTCGTTTATCAATTCTGATGACCACCTATTTTCTACCACTATGGCCTATGCTACACTAGTTACCTCATTTATTTTAATCTCCCACCAGCTCACCTCAAAAGAATTAACTATCAAAAACTTCTTTACTACCCTAAAAGACAAAATTTCCGTATCTATTAACCTTATCATGCTCTTGATTTTGATGGCAGTGGTTTATGTCCCGTTCTTTAATAAACTCGCCAATACTACCCCTATCTCACTCTCCGATTGGGGTAAGGTGATTTTGCTAGCCGTGTTGGCGATTATTCCATTCGATATTCTAAAAATTATCTATAAAATACACTCTAAAATATCTAAAAAACAATAAAAAATCGAGCGCAGAGGCTCGTTTTTCTCAAAATGGTGCTGGAGGTAAGCCTACGGCTTTCCTCTGCACACCGATCAAAAAATCGCGAGCAAGCTCCCGATTTTTATTCACTGGTGCTGGAGGTAGGACTCGAACCTACGAAGCCCGAAAGCGAGAGATTTACAGTCTCTTGTCATTGCCACTAGACGACTCCAGCAACTCTCTGATTATAGCAGAACTTGCTTTAACTCGCAATATTTGGTATATTTTTTACATGCCGTGTTAGCTCAGTTAGTAGAGCAGCCGCCTTGTAAGCGGCAGGTCGTCGGGGCAGAGCCGACACACGGCTCCATGAGTAAGCAATAGAAAAACGCGTCAGCGTTTTTTTGTTGCGTCGAGTGGAGCAAGTGTATTTCTATACATACGGCTCCATGAGCATAAAAAAGTCAACTTTTTTCCAAAAAAACCATAAAAACTATTTACTTTTTAAAAAAACTGTAGTATTATAGAGAGCGTAAAAGGTCATAAACAAAAATGAAACACAAAATAAAAGCACAATTTTCTATTTTATTATCAATATTATTTAGCGCATTCCTTTCCTTTGGAAATGTTTTCGCCATTAAGCCAATGGTTGGTATGTCATCCAACTTTGTTAGCCTAAGCGTCGGAGCAAGCGAGCAAATAGTTATCGATGCTACTGACTTCTACGGCGACATCAAGGTGACATCAGTAAATAATGCTGTTGCTACGGCGAAATTTATCGGTTGCGACACCATCAGTAGTTGCACCGTCAGAAACAGGACGGTCACCCTTGCTGTTCAAGGTATTTCGCAGGGTAGTACCAGTGCCACAGTTTCATTTACTGGTACAATCAGCTCCAGGGGCATCAAAATTAGCGAAACTCAAAACATCAACATCACTGTGCAAAATTCCGATCCATCTTTGGCCTCTTTACAAATTTCCCCAGTATCTATTAACTTTAACAAAGACATCACTGAATACACCGTCTCGGTTGAACACGACGTAGCAAGCGTCAGCATCGCCGCTATCCCAGTTGATAGTAGTACAGTAGTTACCGGTACCGGCACTTTCAATCTAACCGATTACACTAACACCTTTGAAATCATCGCTACCGCCACTAACGGTGCTACATGTAGCTATAAAATTAATGTAAAACGCAAAGACGAAACCGGTAGAACCGCTGCTTCTTCCAAGAAGAGTACCAAAAGCGACAAAAAATCTAGCGACAACACTCTAAGCGACATCTTAATCCCTGGCTATGATATCAAGATGGAAGAAGGCGTGACGGAATATAAAATCACTGTCAAACCAGACGCTTCTAGCATCATGGTCCACGCTATTCCAAACGACGAAAAAGCAACCGTCGAAGTTGAAGGTAACGATAATATTGAATTTGGTGAAAATATCGTCAAAATCATGGTTAAAGCTGAAACCGGCGAGATTAAAGATTACGTAATCAGAGTTACTCGCCCATCAAACGAAGAAGAAGCCCTTGCTATTCAAAATAGCGAAGACGGCAACCGCGAAGTACTTGGTGCCACTTCTAACGGTAAAGGCTTCAACATTCTCCCTATCATCATTGCCGTAGCAAGCGCATTTATCGGTGCTGGTGCAGTCACCACTATCGTATTCCTTAAAAAGAGATCAAGTAGCAAACGCAAACAATTCAACGTTATGCGCGTAAACAACGGATTTAGGCCTGGTTCTATCAGATAACCCTTTACTGTTTACATTTCTTGGTCATTATGATAAAATAACAACAATATGGCAAAAAAGAATAATACAAAACGCAAGCTTGTTGGTCTCGTCTCTGAAGAGTCTGGTATTCGTGCTTACTACACTAAGAAAAACACTATGAATACCCCAGATAAGCTTACCCTTAAGAAATACGACCCAATTCTTAGAAAACACGTTGTTTTTACTGAAACCAAGAAAAACCTCGGTAGAAACGAAGTAAAAGAAAAGAAGCGTTAGTCTTAGAGAAGCCCCCCAAAGGGGGCTTTTTGTTTTATATAACATAAACATATTGCAAAAAAGTCAAAAGTATGCTATAACATAGAATAATATCGGCATAAAATGTCGATGTGGAGTTTTTTTATGGGTAAAAAGCATTATTTTTTAAACTCAATTTATCTATTTATATGTATTTCCTTTGTTATACTGGCTTCTTTTTTGAATCTCCATAATTCTTCAGCCGAGCAGAATGTAGGTTTTTTAAATGGTGATTTTCACCTTGAAGACCAAGAAGAACAAAAAGATATAGCTAGCGAGGATTTTTCCCTTCGCCAAAAGATCGAAAACAAATACGAATCCTCCATTGCTGCATCCTATGAGACGGCTTACCCTTCACCAGTGATTAGCAGCGCAGCAGTTAACTCCGCTCCCCAAAGCATACCTTATAGTTCCTATATTGCCATCGCTGGCCGTACTCTTAGGGTTGAGGACGTAAATAGCACTCTTGTAGACTCTACTGATCACGTCAATCGTTGGGGCAAGAAATTCCTATATGGTCATAATACTTCCACTGTTTTTGGCCCGATCAGAAATCTTACAAATGGCGCAACTTTTGTCGCTAAAATAGACGGCGAAGAGCATGTCTATCAGGTTATGTATACTGAAACTATGGAAAAACCGAAAGTAGAGAAGAATATGCTAGCTATCGCCTACGCCATTTATGGCGGTAATTATGATCTTTCTCTTATGACTTGTGCTGGCGCATCACTTGGTGGTGGAGACGCCACTCACCGCTTCGTCCTGTTTGCTAATCGTATATCATAAACTAATAGTAACGGTAGTGCCAAAGCCAACTCTAGAGCTAACTTTTACGTGCTCGCCACTCAGTAGCTCACACATTGGCTTGCTCAAAACTGTGCCAGTGTCACGCACGATAATATGATTTTTCTTTACTTCTATCTTAATCTCGCCCTTGATAGTGCGTTTTAATGCTGAATCTATCGACGTATCAAGATGCTTTTTTACTCTTGAAGGCTCCTTAACCTTTTGCGTAGTGTCGGGGAAATCCAAATTTAAAGTAATGCCGGCTTTTTCTGCCAAAGGCAGATATTTATTATAAATCTCACTAATTACAAACGAAAGCCTATACATAACCTTATTATACACCAGGACTAAACATTTTTAATCTTTTTCGATGTTCCTTATACCGTGGGTCGTGCGAGGCGACTTCTTCCCAGAACTCTTTAGAATGGTCCATGTGGTTAAGATGGGCGAGTTCATGGATAATCACGTAGTCGCGTAGTCTTTCTGGCACTTGCATTAGGCCAATATTGAGCGAAATAGTACGATTTGATGAACAACTACCCCATCTGGTATTAGCATGGGTTAAGCGGCATTTATCAAAGTTATAGCCATAAAGTTTAGCTAGGAATTCTAGGCGGTAGGGAAGGTATTTTTTTGCTTGTTTAGTTAAGAGTTTCTTTTTTTCATCTCTGGCACGCTGTGTTTTAGGGTCATTAATTGGAAGGCTTTTTTTGATTTGCGCCCGATTTGTGTTTAAAAATCTTTTAATTAGGAAGTTGCTAGTATATTTTGGCACCGACATCTGTAATTTACCCGACGTAGAGACGGAAAATCTGACGTTACTAGATAACGGGTTTTTTCTGACGATAATATCGCCAAATTCAGGATCTTTTAAAATCATTTTAGAGCTGAGTTAATACGTGTTTGAGCTGGGTATCAAAAGTATGGCGGCCAGATATAACGATAGCTGGTTCTGCGTCAGAAGGAGCCTCGAGCAGCTTCATACGGGCACCATACTCAGTTTTTGCTTTAGAGACAGATTTTAGGCGCATTTTCATACGTTGTTTTGTGGTGTTAGAATCTGTTTGAATCCAAATTAGCGACGGAGCATAATTTGCATCTTTCAAGATTTGATTTATTTTTTCACGATCTTTTTCGGTATTAAGGAAACCTTCAAAAACTAGTGTCTGGCCAGTTTTGGCGATTTCTTCCACAAAACCCAGGACCTGTTTTTTTGTTAGATCATATTTCGCCATGATATCGTCTAGATTATAAAATGGCGCATGAAAACGCTTTGCAAAACTTTCACAAAACGTAGTTTTCCCACTGCACGGTGTGCCAAAAACGAGAATGGCACGAGATTTGTTTTTCTTACCTTCCATAATGCTTTTATTGTAACACATGTTTTGGACTATTGGAAATCAAAATTTGTGCTGGTAGATAAAAAACCCAAGCAAAATAATTTGCTATGGCGTATAGGAAGCCTGGCAGAATCTCGGTCAGAGATAAATAAGAGGTCGCGACACAAGAATCGCAAAGTACAAATAATAAGAATCCAAAAAAGGCGCATCCAGCTGGTAACTTTTTTGATGACTTGAACCATCGGAAAGACATAAATAAATTAGAAAGAAGCAACAGGGCGTAAACCCCGCCCACCACATGCATCAAGTCGGCTTGTCGGATAATCGCCACTCCAATCATTATTAAAATTATTACAGCGTAAGAGACCAAATTACGTACTAGTTTTTGCGATAATCTAACAAAATGTGCTGTCTGGGCTAAAGAAAAAACAACCACGCCTGAAACCGCAACGTTGTTAATGGCCAAAATGACGTCCGCAGCAAAGGTCGCGGCCATCGCTACGATTAGCGTTTTATCTTTTCGACTATAAATAACGGAAAAGAGAAAACATAAAAATATGCTACCCACCTTTAAAACCGCCACGACAATAGAATTTGGCCAAAATAAACCCAAAACCAAAAAACAAAGATATAAGATGCCAAAAATCAAAAGCCAAACCCGAGGATATTCCAAGACCCTTTTATTTACCACGAGATTGAATCCCCCTAGTCATTTTAATCACGGTTTTATCCGACAAAAACCTAGTAGCAAATTTTGCCAACTTCATTTTAACTCCAGGGATAATTAACATTTTTCTTTTTTCCATCATCTGTTTAATAGCGTATTTTGCTACGCGATCAGGCGTCATTTGTTTTATAGAAAACTGCACTTTGCCAGTTTTATTAAAGTTGGTATCAACCGGGCCAGGGCACAACACCGACACTACGACATTTCTGTTTTTCATGCGCATTTCGTGGTTAATGGACTCAGATAAACTCCTAACATACGCCTTGGTAGCGTAATAGGTCGCCATCATTGGTCCGCCGGGCATCAGCCCTGCCGAGCTAGCTACATTTAAAATAAAGCCCTTATCTCTTTTGACCATTTCCTGGAGTGCATATTTTGCTAAAACATGCACGGCTCTAACGTTTACGTTAATCATATTAAGATCACGATCAAGATCGGCTTTATGAAACTCGTTATAATCAGCAAAACCAGCATTATTTATTAAAATATCAATTCGTTCTTTTTTAATTAATTCGCAAACCGATTTTAAATCGGCGTCTTTGCTAAGATCTTTAGCCATGGTAGTACTTTTATTCGGCAGCATTTCTTGAGCTTTTTTAAGACCATCTTCGTCTAGTGCGACTAGAAAAGTCTCATGACCTTCTTGTGATAAAATTTTTGCAAACTCCAAGCCCATGCCACTCGAAGCGCCAGTGATTAATGCTTTCATAAAGTCATTATAACACTAAAATTAGTTATGTTTTTTGTTTTGATGCGTTACAAATCTATCCAAAGCAGAAAGTAGTGATGGCAGCAAGAATACTACCAAAATCAACGAGCAGAATGCACCTTGAGAAAGAGCAATACAAATCTTTGCTGCAGCATCGGAAGTAAAGTATCCTACTACTAAAGTTACCAGTATGACGATTAGTGCCGAGGTCAAAATTGCACCGAGCGATTTTTCGTAAGATTTTATTAAGGCATCCTCTTTATTGTAGATTTTGCGATGTTCTATGTAATAGGACGTGTAGAGAATCGCATAATCGATTGTTGCTCCCATCAAAATACTTTGAACAATCAAAAGTGCGATGAAATAAACGCTTCCATCTAGGAATGCCATAATTCCCATCGCCAAAAATACCGCGCATTGAATTAATGAAACCAACACCACCGGAATACTAAATGACCTAAACGTCAAAAGCACTACTACGAATATGAAGATGATAGTCAAAATAGTAATAAAGTTTAACTCGTCGTTAAAAGTCTGGCTAATTTCGTAAGACATTGGCGAATTGCCGATAATATAGAATTCACTTACACCAGCTTCCTTTAAATCTGCCTGCGCTTGTTTAACGAAAGTAAAAGTCTCTTCGCTTTCCACTGGGTATTGTGTATTCAACACAAATCTTGAGTACTTGCTACCAATTAGTTGACGCTTGCCATTCTCGACGGTACTTCTAGCATCTGCAATCGTATTTTTCATGTCGTCGTCAATATATTTTTCAAATCTAGAATCCGGCAAAATCGAATCGTTTAAATAATAAACGAAATTTTCTATCGTCATAGTATGCTCTTCATCAAAATTATTTACGCTGCCATAATACAAATAAACTAATTCGATTTGGTTCTGGTTTAAATCTGCACTAAAATCAGATAAAGTATTATAAAATTCATCAGCTGTGTATGCCTTGCCGGCTGCTTCATTATTAATAATCTTCTGAATAAATTGTAATTTTGCTAGGTCATCAGAATTAATCTGATTTTTATATTCCGGATTTTTAGCAATGTCATTAACAATGAGATTAATGAAATTTCTGAGAGTTATAGTTACACTCTTCTGATTGTATTTAATATCATAAAGTGAATAAAGGAGCTTGATTTTTTCTTCACTAACACCAAAGAATTGCGAAATTTCTTGGGTCGAAAAAGTTTTTCCAGAAGAAACACTATCAATTATGGAATCAAGAGTTTTTAGATTATCAATGGTTGAGTTATCAATTCTGTTTTTCATAATGCGGTCATCTTTATGGCCCATGATAAAAGAAATCAATTCTTTTGGCGTAATTTTTCTTTTATTTACACAATATTTTTCGCTCAGTAGAGTTGGATTTTTTAGTATGGCAATAAAGTTAGCCAAACTTGGTTTTGTATTGAAACTATTTACCAAAATATAGTAAAGATATACTTCTTTCATCTCACTGCTAGACACGCCGAGAAAACTCGCCATTTCACTATACGACATAGCTTTCGTGACGGTGCTTTTATCAGTGTATTTTTCGATAGAATTTAAACTCGAAATCGAAGAACTATCAATATTACTGGCGTAAGAACTGTTCATTACATAGTTCTTAATAAATTCGATAAACTGGGCTGGAGTTAATCGCACATTGGTATTTTTGGAATTGTAATAAATCAATAAATCATCGACTAAACTTTTATCAATACCAAACTTTTTGGCTAGCTCTTCGCTCGTATAACTTCTGTTGTAATTTTCCGGCTTTATAAAAGACGCAAGTTCGGTCAAATTATTTTTAGTTTCATCGGAGATATCTTTGCTGAAGCTTTCGTTAGGATAAATCTCGGTTTCAATAAAATCAATCAGCGAGCTCAATTTTATTGCAACTTCACTGTTGCCATCGTGATAAAGATAGTAAACTAGTTTTAGTATAGAATCATCCACGGAGATATCATTAACACCAAAATCCGCAAACTTATCTTTTAGCTCGTAATATCTTAGTTCTGTGTTTAATGTAGAACCATAGCATAATACTTGTTTGATTTTTTCGTGCTCATCAAGAGAACGACAATACTTAGCAATTTTTTCTTCATCTTCATTGCTGTAGATAACTGCAATTTGATTATCCAGGTCAAATACTTGCCCCACGCTATTAATTTTTGTTAGGGTATAATCGTAGCCGAGTCCATTTTTCGCAAAAACGCAGCCGATGATAACTAATATAAAAATCGGGATCGAAATAAAGCGCATTCTGTATTCTAATTTTCCAAGCCAAGATAGTTTTAGATTTGGTTTTTTCTTCTTGGTTTTCTGAATAGCCGTGTCAAGAATAACTAGCAGTCCAGGCATACACGTAAATATCGAAAGCAAGCAGAAGAACACGCCCTTAGCCAGAACTAGGCCAAGATCTTCACCAATTTTAAATTGCATAAATATCAACGCCAAAAGTCCAACTACCGTGGTAATAGAGCTACTAGAAATCGCCTTAAATGAATCGTGTAGGGCATTTTTCATGGCCAAAACTTTGTCGTTCGTCTTGAGCCTTTCCCGGTCGTAACGGTCCGCTAGCATAATTGAATAATCCATCGAAAGAGCCATTTGCAGAATTGGGAAAATTGAAGATGTAATATTTGAAATTTCACCAAAAATTAGATTCGTACCTTTGTTCAGCGCTACACCAATCAAGATAGTGAACAAGAAAATAAATGGTTCGATGTACGAATTGCACATGATCACTAGAATTATCAGCGCGCAAGCCACCGCTAGCACTACTAGCCAAATCGGAAGAAGTGACTTATTGTAATCTGATATTTCACCCTGAGTTTTTACTTTATAGTCTTCGTATTTTTTTGTAATGGTTTGATAAACTTTAGATGCCTCCTTAGAGTCTTTTGCTGCGTCGACGGAAACTTGGAATAAGGTGTATCTAGTGTCTTCGTATTCAGTTGTGTCGATATATAAAACTTCACTAACGTTCTCGGTTTCAGAAATATCGTTGATTATTTTTTGGTTTTCTTTTTCTGGCAAGCTACTAAACATCACATTTAGTGTGCTGGAATTTTCGTCGAACTCTTGCTCCATGATCGAAAGTCCGACTTTTGTTTCGGAATCGTCTGGCAGATACTTCGAAATATCGTAATTTACGGGAAGACTAAGTGAAGCTATAAAAGATAAAACTGCAAGAAAAACAAAGACGCATAATAAAAAATATCTTCCATTTACTATAAAATCAGTGATTTTTCTCATAACATCTCTGTAAAGTGGTGTATATAATATACAACACTTCACCCCTAATTGAAATCATAAGCATGTATAAAATGGCATAAAAAATGGCAGGGGCGGCAAGACTTGAACTCGCGTTAACCCCTTGGGACGTTGCGCGAGTTCCAAGCTCGCTTAATTTTTCTGGAACAAAAAATGGCAGGGGCGGCAAGACTTGAACTCGCGTTAACCCCTTGGGACGTTGCGCGAGTTCCAAGCTCGCTTAATTTTTCTGGAACAAAAAATGGCAGGGGCGGCAAGACTTGAACTCGCGACACCTGGTTTTGGAGACCAGTGCTCTACCAACTGAGCTACGCCCCTACGAAATCTTCTTTAGATTTGTATCATTTTACCATATTATGTGCTAAAATGGTAGATGATGAAAATACTAATGCTAGGATGGGAGCTTCCACCCCACAACAGTGGCGGTCTTGGCGTAGCGTGTTTAAATCTTTCAAAGGCTTTGGCCGACCAAGGTGCAGACATTGATTTTGTTGTCCCATACGAAAGCACTCATGAAGATATAAAATTCATGCGTGTGCTTAGTGCTACAAAACTAGACCCTTTGTATCGTTATGGCATTGGTGCATATGATTCAAAATTTATCGAAGACGTAGTTTTTCCAACTATTAACAAAGAAAATCTTGTATCTATTAGAGACGTTCAAAGGCATTATTGTGAATTCGTAAAGAAATACCTGATGGAATTCAAACCGGACATTGTTCACGCTCATGACTGGCTCACTTACGAGGCTGGTATGTTGGCTAAGAAAAATTACGGTATACCGTTTGTCGCTCACGTCCACGCTACGGAATATGATCGTTCCGGTATGAATGGTGGCAATCCGGTAGTCCACGCCATTGAACGCGAAGGTCTAATGTTGGCTGATAGAATTATCGCCGTTTCAAAAGCCACCAAAAACATCATTCATGAAAAATATGACATACCTTTGAACAAAATCGATGTCGCTTACAACTCGCTCGGAGAAGATTTCTTCGCGGGGCAATATAATTATGATAAGAACAGCTATTTATACCTTGAGAATCTTAAAAAAGCTGGCTACACCATCATTTCTACTGTAGGCCGTTTCACCATCCAAAAAGGCCTTTGGCACATGATGCACGCCGCTGCTAAGGCTCTCTACAAAAATCCAAAATTAATCTTTGTCTTTGCTGGCGATGGGGAAGAAAAGAATGAGCTAATCAGCCTCGCCGCCGAGCTTGGTATTTCTAAAAATGTTATCTTTACTGGTTTTATTCGCGGCAAACAACTCAGGGATATTTATACCGTCTCCGATATCTTTGTGATGAGCTCAATTTCCGAACCATTTGGTTTAACCGCCCTAGAGGCAGCCCACCACGGTGATGCTCTGATTCTCACCAAACAATCCGGTGTTGCTGAAGTTTTAAAATCCATCATGTCATATGATTTCTGGGACGAGAATAGACTCGCCGACGAAATCGTTGCGATTGCCGAAAGCGATGCCTTAAAGAAAGAACTCCAAGAGGGAATTAAAAAAGAATACTGCAAGATTCCGTGGGAAGATATTGCCAAAAAATGCATTTCGGTCTACAATAAAGTTGATAAACATAAGAGGAATATAGGATAATGAGGGCTATATCGCTATATCTGCATATCCATCAGCCTTATCGCTATCGTCAATATTCTATTTTTGATGTCTCAAACGACCACAACTATTGGATAGATCATAATTATAATAGCAAGCAAAACAACGAACGTATTTTTAGAAAAGTTGCCGAAAAATCTTACTATCCTACCTTAGAGATGATAGAAAGAAACGTCAGAAAGCATCCAGATTTTAAGGTTTCTCTATCTATTACTGGTACCTGGCTCGAACAAGCCGAAGCCTGGGCCCCAGATCTCATCGATAAGATTCGACATCTCGTGCAAACCGGAAACGTCGAAATAGTTGCCGAAACCTATTATCACTCACTATCGTTTTTTTATAATCGCGAAGAGTTTGAAACTCAGGTTAAAATGCACCTTTCCAAAATTAAAGAGTTATTTGGTGTCGAGCCAAAGGTTTTCCGTAATACAGAGCTTTCGTACAACGATGAACTAGCCAAATGGGCTGATAATTTTGGTTTTAAAGGGATCCTTGCGGAAGGCTGGGATAAAGTGCTTGGCTGGCGTAGCCCAAACCACGTATATCGTCCAATTGGCTGCAATAATATCAAATTGCTTCTCAAAAATTATCGTTTGTCTGACGACATCGCCTTCAGATTTTCTGACCGTAAATGGTCGGAGTGGCCGCTTACGGTTGGAAAGTATAAGGGATGGCTTGAAATGGATGCTCTCCGCGGCAATCTCATTAATCTCTTCATGGATTTCGAAACATTCGGTGAACATCAATGGGCTGATACTGGCATTTTTGAATTCATGGACAATTTCATTGATTCCTGGCTTAAAGAATACGACAACCGATTCATCACCGTTTCCGAGGCTTGCGAAATTATGCCAGTAGCCGACGAAATTTCTATGCCACAAACTGTCACCTGGGCTGATATGGAACGCGATTTATCCGCCTGGATGGGCAACGCTATGCAAGACGAAGCCACAAGAACACTCTTTGATATGAGCAAAGAAATTCTAGAGTCTGGTGACAAAGATTTGATAGACGATTTCAGAAAGCTCACCACTTCAGACCACGCCTACTACATGAGCACAAAATATTGGAACGACGGTGATGTCCACGCCTACTTCTCGGCCTACGACTCACCATACGAAGCCTTCATGTTCTATATGAACATACTCAGAGACATCGAGTACCGTTTAATGCTTCTAAAAAATAAATAATTATTTCTTTGAAATTTTAATAGCAAAGCCACCACCAGGAGCTATCCATAGGTCGAGCATGCTGCTACTCGTTACTTCTTTTGTTTCAATGATTATTCCGAGTTGATTGTCTCTGTAGTGAGCATCTAGAGCATCGCGATAAATTTCAGCCGCATAAGTAGCATCTTTGTCTAGAAAATCTAAATTGATTTTTACACGACGGCCGTCGGAATTTGTTACACCGCCAACGAACCAGTTGCTAGAATCGCGTTCTTGTCTTGCGACTACATAATAATGTCCAATTTCTCCAAGCAGTGGCACAGTCTTTTCCCAGTTTACCGGTACATCTTTGATAAATTTATAAGCATCTGGATGGACCTCTTCGTAAAATCTTGGACGATCTGCCGCCATTTGTGCGCCAGAAAAGATGGTCACATAATAAGCGAGTTGCCTGGCCAAGGTTGAAGCTAGCCTCTTGGTGCCGTTTGTAACATCGAAGATACCACTAGTGTAGTCCATACCGCCAGATAAAAGTCTAGTAAACGGCAGTTTGCAGGCATGCGAAGGATCGAGCGCGCCACCTTCATATTCTTGTCCACGAGCACCCTCGCGAGTAAGCATATTTGGCCACGTACGCTCTGTACCAGTACCTTTAATTGGTTCATGCACAATCAACATAATATGATACTTCGCGGCTAGTTCCAGAGCTTTTTGGTAATGTTTAACACCAATTTGTGAATGATGAAACTCCTTTTGCCCATAAACCGTCATCATACTGCCAGCATAGCCAGATTTAATATAGTGGACACCATTATCGGTATAGTATTTATACGCACTATCCATCTGTTTTTCGTAATTATCGACAAAGCCAACAGTCTCGTGGTGGCCAACGATTTCTACGCCATTTTCTTTGGCATATTTTGCCACCTTTGGTAAGTCAAAATCTGGCATCGATTCGGTAAAACTGCTATGCGCACCATTTTGTAACCAATCACCTTCCCAACCATTATTCCAACCTTCGACCAAAAGCCCACCAACGCCGAGACGTTTGCACGCATTTATATATTCTATCGCATGCTCAGTTGTGGCGCCATGTCTTTCACCCGGCGCCCAAGTCCACTCACCCACAAACATCGCCCACCAAATACCCATAAATTTTAGTGGTTTTACCCACGAAAAATCTTCAGCTGGTGGATCGTTTAGGTTTAGAAGCATCCGGTTTGTAGTCAAACCAATTGCCGAATCATGTATGAAAATCGTTCTCCAAGGTGTCGAAAATGGCAAATCAACATAGGCTTTAGTCCCGTCAGAAAGCGGTGTTATATCTGACTTTAGTGCATTCCACTCGTTGAGTTTAATCGTCATACTGCCGTAATCATAAAGCGCCGCCTCGTGGATAGATAAGAAAAATCCATTTGGTGTCTGAATGGTTAGTGGCGTATGAACCGATTTTCTAATTTCATAAACTGAACATTTTTCGTAGTTATATTCATATCGATCTGGTTGATAAGCCGGAATTGTCCAGGCAAAACCATGTGGATCTACATTAAATTCGGTCAATTCATCTAGAACCGCTAGCCTTCTGAATCTTGGCTGCGGCGGAATCTCGTATCTAAAAGCTACCCCGTCATTAAACACCTTAAAGCGCATCGTAAATAGGCGGTGGTCGTCGGTATTTTCAGATAGATAAAAGGTAGCCTCATTATAATTATCACGAATCCAGTGGTCTTCGCCCCACTGCGTCTCCCAAACTTTATCATGAGACTTTTCTTGTAAGCGCACGAGGGTAAGATTATCGCCAAACGACTTCTCATTCATCAATTTCATGCCAAGCCTTGACTCTTTTAAGACGACCTTTTCGTCTTTTTCGATAGCGTAAGTTAAGTGGCCTTGCCTGAGCGCAAAAATACAAACTATCCGTCCATCTGGAGACGATACTCTATGTTCATAATTGATTTTCTTGCGACCAAATAATAGACTAAATAAACCCACAAAACCCCACTTTTATCATCATAAGACTAATATAGCATATTTTTACCATAAACACTATCTAAACTAAAATCGAAATGCTATAATTTTCTCATGAAGAGGAAGTTTTTTGCAATCATAATTTTTATTATTGTGGCGGTTGCCGCATTTTTTGGTATTCAATATTTTACTAAGAGCGGCATGTTTAAAGTTTACGGCAAGCTCGAAATCGCCGAAAATGTTCCAAAGGATATAAAGTCTAAACTCACTTCAATTTCTGACGGCGAAGACAAAATTGAACGCGACATCGCGATTAATATGAACTACAGTTTAGAAAGTCCTAAAAAATTAAATTGTGACGCTACGCTTGGATGCGAAGCAAACTTGTTATACGACATCTTGGTCCCAGTGGCTGATTTTTATAATTCTAACAACGCTATTTCGGCCAACGAGGTAAGCGCTAAGGCTAACGATCATTTCGAGGCTTACCTTACTCAAAGGAGCACCTATGACAATTCCGACGACCAAAAGTCAACTCCCTTTGCTCCTATAATCAGCGCGCTCGGTAGTTCCGACACCTCTGTTAAATTCATTTCTGTGCTTAATCTTGGGAAGGATCAAAAACTGCTCTCTTTTGATTACGACGGGGACTATAAATATTATTTAGATACTTTGGAAAGTGGAGCAATTTTCATTTACGTTAATATCCCGTTAGTAGCCAAAGAGGGAGTAGAGTCTAACTTAAGCCGCACTGCCAACGAAGACGAAAACAAAGTAATCGACTTGATCTCTCCAGCACTTAAACAATTCCCAACCAAAGATGCAGTTCTGTCGTTTGCCCAAACCGGCGTAACGGCTCTTTCGCGTAATATGCTAAGTAGACTCAATCAAGTTGGCGGTGACGCCGCCTATTTTGCTGAAAACATCAAAGATTTCTTGAGCAGTAAGGACCTTACTCATATCAGTAACGAATCTTCATTCACCAATTACGCCACTTCGTCCAACATTTGTGCCGATCCACGCATGATCGGTGCAATTACCACTATCGGCACTGACATAGTAGAGCTAACTGGCAACCACAACCTAGACTGTGGTGACGAAGCGGCCATTAGCACCATAGATAAATATAACGAGCTTGGTATGAAAATCGTCGGCGGCGGCAAAAATGCGGAAGAGGCCGCTAAGCCTCTAGAAATCAATCAGAAAGGCACGGGAATCACCTTCCTCGCTTACAATCAATCAACTGGTGGAGCGACTTACGACGGTACACCTGGTGCTAATCAATATTACGAAGAAGACGCTGTAACCAACATCAATGCCGCCAAAGAACGTGGAGATATTGTGATTGTCGATATTCAATATTACGAATGTTCGGCCTATGTCTCCACCACTGAAGACACAACCTGTGACTATGCCAACTCGGCAGCTGGCGACCAAGTCGGATTCTTTAGACATCTTATAGACCTTGGCGCAGACATCGTGGTTGGCACATCGGCCCACCAGCCCCAAACTTATGAACTATATGGCAACGGAGCTATCTACTATGGGCTTGGCAATCTCTTCTTTGATCAAGTTTGGTGGCCTGGTACTACCAGGAGCTTAATTTTGACCCACTATTTCTGGAACGGTAAATTGCTAAACACACGCATCACCCCTACAGTTTTTGACTCTAAAATGCAAGTAAAATTAATGGATGAGGAGGGGGCGGAATGGTTCATCAATCGTCTAAACCAAGTAAGGCCTTAGTTTGGCTCACAGCTATATTTTTATTAGCATTGACCACTATTTCTGGAATCAAAATTATTTTGTCGCTCAATGATTCTAACAATCAAATAGAAAACCCATCCGAACAGCCAGAGGAACCGGAAGAAGAAACGCCAGAACCAGAAGAAGTTATCAATGATACCCCGGCCTTTATAGATCTTCAGGCTATTGTCGATAGCTGGGCGTCATCGCTTGGCAGCAACGCTGGAGTTTATATCTACGATCTGGACAACGATAAAGAAGCTGCCATTTATAATTCCGATACTACTTTTTCTACGGCTTCAGTCTATAAATTATTCTTCGTTTATGAAGCCTACCTCAGAATTAACCAAGGCATCGATGATCCAAATGCATACTTTGCGGATGGCAAAACCCGCATTGAATGTCTAGATTTAATTATTCGCGAGTCCTATAATCCATGTGCCGACCCACTAAGAGCAGAAATGAAATACGAAATAGATGATATTATTGCTAACAAATTCAAAATAGAAGATACGATAAACGGAGCCCTGTCTGCTTCCCCAAAAGCAGTTGGGGATATGCTCAAAATCTACTACAAGCATGAAGGCTTGTCCGACGAACTATGGGGAAAAATCGCCGATTCTATGCTTAATCAACCAGCAACCACCTACGACTGGCGTCAGGGTTTACCAAAAGGCTTTTCTGCTGCCAATGTCTACAATAAAGTAGGCTGGAGCTACGACGGCGAACGCTGGACTATTTATAACGACGCTGCCATAGTCGAATTCCCAGATTTAGACAGGCACTATATAGTAGTTGCACTTACAAGAAATACATCAAACAGAAAACTAGTTGAGCTCGGACAAAAAATTGAGCAAACCATCTTAGCAAATAATTAGTAATTACTAAAATATTGCGACCAATAAGTTTCGTATTTCGAATTAGGATCGAATACAAACCCTACAGCAAGATATGTAAAGTTAGGATTCAAAATATTTCCACGGTGTTTTTCTGAAGCCATCCAGGCATCAACCACTGTCCTTGGTGATACGGCGCCGTTGCCAGCCGCTAGGTTTTCGCCGCTCCAGCTATTTTGATCTACAAGCGGACAAGCTGTGCTCCATTCTGATCCATCAGGCCTAGTGTGTGAGTATTCCTCTTTGATTTCTTCTGCGCGCGTGTTGGCTGCAGTTTCACAGGTTGTACCCCAAGATAAAGCCGCAAGTCCATTTTTGCTACGTTCTTCATTTACTAGATCCAACACTTCGTGTTTCCACTGTTCGACCGGCACCTCTGTGACTGTGACCGTTAAAGTATCATATCTTTTACCGTCATAAGTACCGGCAGTAATAGTAGTGGTACCAGTACCAGAGATAATCGGATACCTACAGATATCAGAATTATATCCAAGCCAAGTTCTGGCTGATGAATAAAAACCAGAAATTACGGAAGATTCACTAGAACGCCAGTACATCGCACCGAGATCACTCAAGCTTCCGCTCGCGCAAAGATCTACATCTGCCGACTGGTAAATCGTAATTGCTTCTTCGTTCCAGAGTTGCCCACTAGGCACAGGATCGCTACTAATTGCATTTTGCGCGCTAATATTAACGTAGCTAGTTTCAGAAGAGCTGCTACCATCTCGGCTCGAAGCCGCATCAAGTAGCGCTACAACCTCAGCCACCACATCTTTAACATCGCTTTTTTCAGAAACCACATGAAACTCGATACCGTTATTAAGGCCGATAGCACTACCGATCAAAATACCGACAATCAAAAGGATAATCGCATTGAGCGATAGGATAATTTTTACCCTTGTTTGTCTAAGTATTCTCGAAGCCATATCTACTTTCTAGAGCGATCGCTTGGTCCTATAACAAGAGCAATTAGATTAATAATCATTTCCATCTGTACAAGATTCTTGCGCTCAAACTTCATCTTACCAACAGGCTTACCAATTAACACTTGTCCGAACACTTTTCCGGTGTTGTCATGGAGTTCTGCCACGGCATTGATATCAATGTTCGAGAAGATTCTACTGACTGGTTCGTTGAAATCTTGCCAAATACCCTTGTTTGCAGATTTTAAAGATTGTACTTGATGTATTTCACTTTGAGAAATTGGCAGGGAAGAGGAACCGTATAGTTTTCCATTAATTAAAAAACCTACATAAGAAAAGTGCATATGATCGGCCAAAAACCCAGCCAGCTCTTCTTTGTTTGCGTCTTTTGGTGCGAGTTTGTTAAGTTTTCTCACAATATAAGAAACGTCGACCTGATTCGTTGCGATCAGCGACTTCATGAAAGCCCCAAGCTCGTTGATAAGAGGAATCATGAAAAGGATAATTAATACCATGATAAAGTTGAGTAAAAACACACTTGCGTCCGGAGTAGACCGCCTGAAGAGTGTAGAGAATACTAAGAAGAAAATAACCATATAAAGTACCGCAGCCGACATCATCAGAATGATATAAGATAAAATATTCAGCCAGCGAGTAGATAGTGTTAAAATATGATATCTCAAAATAGAATAGTAGAAAGAGAGTATTGTAGTACCAACGGCTAGTGGCCCAATCCAAATCAAACTATAATTTACAAGAGGTAGCAAAACGTCAAAAATCAAAGACAATATGCCAGTAATAGAGAAGCCGACCAAAAACACAATGTAGCCAATGCGGTTTCTCTTGTGCGTCGTATACCCAACTCGATAAAGCACCGCGCTAAGCAAAATAAAAGTTGCTAAAACAAAGTAGATGCAATAAGCCCAATAGTACCAATCAACAACAATACGAAGTGAATTTCCGGAATTAAAACTGAGCTGAATACCAGAATACAAAAACCCTGGATTATAGAATAGCGCAATAATCAAAAAGACACCATACAGACAGAATATAGAGGCTGCAATTTTACCAACCTTATACCCCCAGCACATATAAAACATCAGGCCGATATCCATAACTACAGCACCAGTGTAGAGACCGATGATATAAACTGGCGCAAGCGTTGTATTTTCCTCTGGCAAACTCAAAAATAAGGCGATAAAAACCGCCCACGCTGCAGCACCGAGCGTGGCCAAAAAGAACCAGGCTGATCTATGGCGTTCATTTTTTTGTGAGCCCACCGTAATAGAAAAGCCCGCAAGTACGGTAAGCAAAGATACCGCCATGAGTAAGATTGTTGTTAACTTCACATAACCTCCATTTTTAGCTACTTAAATTATAGCATGAGTATTTTATGAAAACAAGCAAAACCCCCTCACGATGTAAGGGGGTTGCGAGAGGAAGGAGGGTTATTTAAAACGGATAATTTTGAAAGTGACAGACTGGTGGTTACTATCAATTGAATGGCTAACCTGCACTGGCAAGTTACGACAACGCATCAAGACTATTTCGATAGTTTTTTTTACATCGTCAATTAACTTCATTGGCGGGTTGGTTTTCCAGTCAAAGACTAAAGCATCACGTACAATGTTCCATTCTTTGAGCTGGAGGTCGAACATGAATACTCCGCTAGGTTTAAGTTTGTCAATTGCCATCCATATGATATCCAACATATGATCGTAGCAGTAGGACATTACGCCGTTCATGACGATAGCGTCAAATAGACCATCCCTACTTTTTTGCAATATCTCCATAAGGTTACCAGTGCGATAGTCGAGGTAGATATCCTCTATGCTTGACACCTTTTCGAATAACTTCGACTTAGGGATGTCGGCATTAGAGTCAACCGCTACAATTGTCTGCAAATTCTTGGTGGTAGGCTCATAGTCTACATAACGAAGTTCGGGTAGATACCCAGCACCAAGAATCAGCACGTTATCTTTATCCTGAATAAGCCTTGCGGTATTTACTGCGCGCTCTCTCAGATAAATAAACATACCTTCGCGGATAACCCACCAATAAAAAGCGTCGTCTTTTGGAATTTTACGCCATTTTCCGCTGATGTCATAGCCATAACCAAAGGCTACTTCAAGCGACATTGCGGTTGGTATTTGAAGTAACCATGGAATGAAAAAGTCTGAATACACACCATAGTCCAAGAAGAATTGATAAAGACCTTTGTTAGACTTTATTTTCTTCTTAATTTTGGTAAGTGTCTCGGGCTTAATGTCTGGATGTAAGTCGACGATAAGTCCGGCTAGGGCATTCATTTCTTGTTCACTCGGTCCTTCCACCTTCCCCTGCTTGTGGAGCAATGTTAAGCTCGTATATTTTGTGCCGTGTATTTCTTTGTCGGATGGAGGAAAAACATCAGACTCCATATCCTCTAAAAATGGATCACGTATCACAAAACACACCTCCTTTCCTGTAAAAGTACTAGCAATTGCTTCCAACAGATTATAACACAGCAAAAGCATTATCCAAAGCATAAGCATTTTAAAGAAAGGAAAAAGCCCCCGTTGGGGGGCTCCAGTTAGTCTCTCTTAGCAAAGAATCGATGTCCGCCCACTTCACAGACGAATATCTGGCTCTCGTGCCACGAGGACTTGCACATCGAAGGCGCATAGAAGTACAAAACTTCCGCATCGGTATAGCGGTAACCTTCGTAAAAGACCGCTCTCACCGCTTTTTTAACGGATTCGGATGTGCCTTTTGAAGTTGAACCATAATAGCCGTAGGCACTCCTGGTATCATATGCATTCATGCCAGATTCTTTCATAGCATTGTAAAAGCATTGAGCTACCAAGACTTGCCCATCGTAAGGCTCATCGCCGGCTTCACCGTAGACAAGGCAACAGATAAAGTAAAACTCGTCATCAGTGATAGAAACGCTACCAGAGGAAGACTTCGCTGCCTTCACTACGGTCGTTTCCTCTTGCGGCTCTGGTTCAGGTTCCGGTTCGGGCTCTGCCTCTACTACCTTTTCTGTAGTCTCAGGTTCGGCGACCGTTTCCGGTTCGGGCTCTTTTGCCGTCGTGTTTTCTGCAGATTTTGCAGGCTCAGCTGCAGCTGTTACGGTTGATTTTTCTGCTATAGTAGCTCTGTTTTTAGCACCACTTTTTTAAGCATAATTCGCTTTGACTTCTACCATGAGGTCACTATACTCACTATAATCAGCCTCAGCTTCAATCGCCTTCTCGGTTTTATCAGCATTCTCTTTAGTTTCTTCGTTCACCTCTGAAACTATTTCGGACTTCTCAATAACCCCATCGTTGTCAGGAAGCGTAGCGTAACCTATACCAATGGACGTCGAGAAAATCAAAGCTGCACCGAACGCAATTAGGATTTTCTGCTTCATTAGAGCACCTCTTTTTATAGATTCATGGGATTTTCCACTCAAGAATACCCCACCTCTTCATTATAGCACAAAACACCTCAAAAGTCAATACTAGAGCAAGAAAACAAGAAAAAATCAAGCATGAAAATTGTTAATTACCCCTATAAAATAATGTGTTATAATCTAAAACATGAAAAGAGGTCAAAAAAAATCATCAAAACTAGGGGTATTTTTATACGCTGTTCTTGCTGGCATTTCTATTAGCCTTGGTGGAACAGTATTTTTAAGATTAAAAGACGCTTTCCCGGGCGGAAATGTGGCAGGAGCTTTACTCTTTACCATTGGGCTTTTTGTCATTTGCACCAGAGGTTACAACCTCTTTACCGGCAAAGCCTGTTACATCCCTGACAATAAACCAAAATATCTGATTACTTTAGCTATTATCTGGCTAGGGAATTTACTGGGGTGCATGTTAATCGCAGGATTAGAACGCCTAACCGGTATCTGCGGCACAAATGGCATCAACGAAACCGCCGAAACTTTAGTGGGGGCAAAAATGTCCGCCAGCCTGTTCAGTTTATTTATCCTTGGTTTTCTCTGTAATATCTTCATTTTTATCGCTGTAGATGGCTTCAAAAACAACAAACACGAACTAGGTAAATATCTTGCCCTGTTTCTCGGCGTATCTATCTTTATTCTCTGCGGTACCGAACACAGCGTAGCCGATATGTACTACTGGTCCGTCTCTGGTATGCTTTTTGCAAACTTCGGTAGCAGTATCCTCAGAATCATCATAATTAGCCTCGGCAACGTCCTTGGCGGAATCACTTTCCCCCTGATCGAGAAAGCCAAAAACAAACTAGACAAAAATTAATTATCTGCGGCCGCGATTTTGGAAATCATTTCCGCCACGATTACCGACTGTAGTTACCGTATTTTGCAGAGTGATACTTTCGCTGTAGCTGTTGCCAACTTTCAAAGTATAGCTATTTCCAATTTTTAAATCACCGCTAGCGATCACGATATGCTGAAAACTCTTTGCGGCAGTATGAGAAATAACCGTATTTCCACTAGCATCTAAAAGAGAAATCGTGCTGCCAGACGCGCCAGAAGTAATATAAGCACTAATACTATTAATCGCAGACTTTTCACTAGCTGCTTCGGCCATGCCGCTTGCTCCAACGGCAATCAATGTGCCGCCGTTTACCATAATACCACCACCTGCATCAAGCGCCCCATCAGCACTAGAAATTGGCCCGTCAACTACTATATTTCCACCATTGATGTAGATATAACCATTAGAATCCAAACCATCGCCAGTAGAATTGACGTACAGATCCCCGCCGTTAATAGATAGAATATTGCTTTCGTCGACCGAAAACGGATTGGCGCCTGCTCTATTCTGAGCGGAACCATCATTGCCGCCAGCGACATTAATTCCGTCATCTCTAGCAACCAGACTAACTTTTCCACTATTGATAGTAATCCTAGCTGCTTCTAGGGCCTCATAACTTTTTACAATGTCAATCTCCCCATCATCAATCACAAGCTCTGCATCCGCATGAATACCATCATCATCCGATGAAATAGTATACTTTCCGCCCTTAATCCCGATGTAATCATTAGAATGAATAGCATCGTCAGTAGAAGTAATTGTAAACTCTCCGGCGTCAATAGCAATATCGTTTATAGCTTTGATGCCTTTCTGATTAGAATCTATCTCAAAATTACCATTTTCAATTCTGATGAAACCTTTTGTAGTCTCAGTATCATTAGTAGATTTAATGGCGTCACCACCAGAAAGAACTTTGAAATTGCCGTTTAAAATATAAACCGAATCTTTGCCGCGAATTCCGTCGTCAACGGAAGAAATTTGATATTCGCCATTGATAATTTTTAAATCGTCTTTCGAGACGATACCATCAAGGTAGTTAGCCTTAATTATCAACTTACCTGTACCCTGAAAAGTTAAATCGTCTTTGCTAAAAATCGCCCCGTCCACGTCTTCTTCTACATCAGAATAAGCGGCGCCATCCGCGAGAGTGTTTGTGGAGCCTTCGGCTAGTTCAACCACCACATCTTTTGCGTTTTCAACATAAATTGCCGGACCACTATGATTGGTGATGGTCACGCCATTTAGCACCAATCTTACTACCTTATCGTTAGCATTGACACTAATTAATCCATCGCTGATCTGCCCAGTTAAATTGTAAGTGCCGGAAGTGCTAATTGTATAACTTTCGCTCAGCTTTACGTCATAAGTAGGATAAAGCGACCAATCTATTTTCTGATCTCCATTATCTATATCCAGACTTTCTACAATCTCGCCAGTAGTAGTACCGGCAATTTCATCGGATCTTTTGATATTTAAGACAATGAGTACTATTATCGTAACAATCAACAACGCTCCTACAACAATCCACGGTAACACCTTTTTGAAAAGAGGTTTTTTTACTTCTTCTTCCATAATCCTCCTAGATTTCGCCATCCATATTAGGGCGAGACAGCGCTACTTGCATATTGCAATTACGCTCCCTAATAGCGTCTATCATCTCTTTTTCTTTAACACCGCCCTTTAAAGTCACACTATAAGTCAGTTTATAAAGACTGCCCATATCGATAGTTTTAGTCTTAACTAGGGAGTATCCCTTAGTATATTTCTTAAAAATATCATCTAAAGCATCATCGTAATCCAAATCTTCAGGGATGGTAATTTTTAAGATTTGATCTTTTCGGGCTGGCTCAAGTAGTTTAGTGACACTCAAAACAAAGATAACTAGTGCTACCAAAATAGTAATAATCGAAGCAAATAAAATCTGCCCCATACCAAGTGCTAAACCGATTGCCATAGAGAAAAACACACTCAGAATCTCTTTGGAGTTGCCCGCAATGCTACGGAAGCGAATCAGGCTAAAAGCTCCGAGAATAGCGATAGAAGTGCCCAAACTACCATTCACCATCAACATTACTACTTGCACCAAAATCGGCAGAACCGCTAATGTCACCAAGAAATTCTTAGTGGTACGAGTGGTCTTCATGTGAGTAAAAGCAATCACTAGACCCAGCAAAATACCTACGCCGGAGCAAATTAAAATTGATGTGATATCGAGGCCATTTGTGGTCCAATCGAAAATGCTGTTAAACATGGTGTTTCTCCCTTAACTGTTGATAAATTCGTCCGTATTTCGAAAACGGTTGCGGAAAAATTTCTAATTTTGATAAAATTTGCACAAACCACAGAGGCATTGCCCCTAATGTTTTCACTTCCATTATAATATTTTTTTTATCTTTTGTATCGTCGTTTTGGAAAAAATTAAGCTCCTTTTTAGTCTCAAACATACCCAAACTCTCTGTACGATAACGTAGATGTTTATCAAAAGTAACACGAAAAGCATCCTTGTCATGAGCTCGTTCGTCGTGCGCCGCTTCTCCAGCGTAACTCTCCCTATCATAGGTAATAAAAATTCGCGGAACAAGTGAAAAATGTTCAATCAAATAATCAGCTTCGCGTGCAATTTGAATATTTTTTACGGTGTTAATCGCTACGTTATCATCCGTTTTTTCATCCCTCGTAGATACAATTTCTTCAAAATTATTATTTCCGGACAAATATTTTTCAAAGTCAGTTAGTTTAATTGCAAAGCGACGTTTGCCACTGATTTTTTGCCCACCCTTCTTTAGTTTAGTTTTTATTTCGACAAAAACATCTGAATTTCCTCGTGGTTCAACATAAGACCTAATGCGAATTTTTTTACGAAAAGGTTCAGAATCGATAGTGCGAACGATTAAATCATGATTTTCGGTGTCAAAATAGAGATTATGCATATTAGAAGTGGGGTATTTGTCAGGATGAAGTCTATCGCCAGCCAACGCTAGTAATTTCTCCATTTGTTTCTCAGAAACAATATATTTATCCTCCACTCGTCTGAAAGTCTTGCTAAGAGTCATATCTTTCCATTATAGCCCAAAAATATTACTTCTGCAAAAATGTTGCGTTTCTTCTCCCTTATGCTAAAATAGAACCATAAAGGGTTTTATATTAAGTTAAGGTTTTATAAAGCTAAATAATTATATATAAAAAAGGAAGGTCTATAACATATGGCAAATACAATCTTTAAGCTCACTGCTTCCAAAGCAGATACGCCTATATCAGGAGATAATCCTAGTACTAATCCAACCTCTACTCCATCTGGTGGTTCTGGTGTAGGTAAACCAGGCACTGGTTATAGTACAGCAGT
>JAFRKC010000005.1 GCA_017431955.1 Candidatus Saccharimonadota bacterium | reverse complement strand
TACATTAATAGTTAAAATTAAGCAGAACAAACAAGCAGCCTTTGATGCTGGTCTTAACAAAAATCGTTATACCACCCGCATTCTAGGCTTCGCTACCTTCCTTGCCCTTATTGCTGGTATTGGTGGTACCGCCGCTAGATTCATTGGTGCTAAAGCTGATACTGAAATAGACTCCCTCACTACTTCTGGTACTGTCCAAGCTTCCTATATCGAGCCTGGAGATGGATACAGACTATACTGTGGTACAGACCATCTCTCCATCAATAGTACTGCTGCACCATATGGCTACTTCATCCTGATGCACAATACCGATAACACTACTCTTCCTTCCACTACTTCTGGTGTCTCTAATATCACTTCAGCCGAAGACTGGAATGGTCTAGGTATTGGTGAATGGGGCTACTATGTTGGCACTATAGCAGATCGTACATCCACCACCAGCAACCCACTTCCATTCAACTATGGCGTTGTTGCTAATGAAATAAACCAAACCCTCACCACCACCGTTCCAGTTACCTTCTGCGCCAAACTCTCCACTAACATCGAAGAAACAGAATTCACCACCACCATTAACTACGAACTTCTCCCAACAGAAGAAGGTGATATTTATCCAGAAATAGACTTTAACTCTGAAGATGATGATGATTTCGACGGCCTCTCTAACCGCGAAGAAAACCGCTATGGCATGAACCCACTCTCTGCCGATAGCGATATGGACAGCCTCAGTGACTACGACGAACTAAAAGTCCATCACACTGATCCACTAGCCGAAGATACCGACGGAGACGGCCTAGCAGACTATAGTGAGGTAGCTCTCTCTAAAGCAGACCAATACAACTTCGATCCAAACACCCCAGATTATAATGGCGAAACTCTAGAGTATACTGAACCAGCCAGCGAAACCACCAGTATCGCATACACCGTTACCGGCACTGGTGATATTCCACTCACTTATATCGATGCTGTTAACCCAACCGATATCGACGAATCTCTAGAAAACCTAGGTGGCACCGCCTACACCTTCCAAAGTGCTGGCGAAGTAGATTCCGCCACCATTACCGTCCCGTTCGTTACCGAAGCAACCACCGGAGAAAGCGAAGACGACAATACTCTCGGCGCCGTTGAAGTCTCAGATGGCAACATCACTGACGAAGACGTCTTTGCTATCGCCATGACCTTCGACGATTCCGATGAAGAAGCCGAAACCGTCCAATCTTCCGTATCTGACGTAGATAAAACCATAGACCAAACTAACAACACCATTTCTATTAATCTCTCAGATAACCAAGCCATCCTCTTTGTTGGTGATGGCGGCATCAATGGCCAGGATGACGACACCCTAGGTGCTTCCGGCCTTAGCAGCGCTATTAAAAGTGCCTTCAACAAAGTGAAAACAGCCGTACAAACAGTGGTGACAAAAGTTAAAAACTTCCTTACTGGTGGTACGAGTGGCGGCGGCGGCGTTGAAACCTGGAGCGTAAGCAGTGGGTTCAAGATGGGCAGAGACAGCTTTAATATTATGAATCCTGCTGGTTGGTATGACAATGAAGGTTCATATAATAATGAGCAAGATAGGTATTGGGGTGGCGATGGTAGTTGTCATGGCATGGCACATCTTGCACGATTATTGTATATGGAAAAAATTGATTTTAACAATCCGAAACACTGGAGTTATACAACCAACACAGATCGTGGTAGAACTTTTGACGGAACATTTTCTCTTGTAGGGCTGACAAAAGATGATATACTACATAACACAAAATTATTGACGGGAGATTCAAACCACCCAGGTTTCTTCGCGCTCGGAAAGCAAGGTCGAGCAATATATGCTCTGTTCGCTATGAGTGATAATGGTCCAGTCGTCTACAACCTATATTCAGATACAGAGTCTAACCCAGATCCGATAATCAGCGAAATTAACAAAAATAACGGCAAACATTATGGTCCAGAAAACTTTATAAATACAATCAAGGATAGAATCGACAAGAATAGTCACGACGATCCAATTGCTATTTCGATACACAACAAGAACAAAGGCAATGGCCACGCAGTTAATGCAATTTCCTTAAAACAAACATCCGTAAGTAAAAGTGGAATCAAAAAGTATGAGCTAGTAGTCTATGACAACAACTACACCAAAAGCGCAAAGAAATGGGGGATGGAATGTTCAAAAATACTCTGTACGGTCAAAGCTACTACGTCAATATTGGGATCTGTTGCTCCGGCCTACGAATATTTTGTAGACGAAGACTATTTCCTGCATGATACTTATATATTTGATAATGTATTAGAATAATACAGGCATTTCTCTGTCATACAAATCTTAAAGTATCAGTATACTTGACTTTTTAAAGCACTTGTGCTATAATTAAAGAGATTGGGTGGGCAATCGTATCTTTAGAGGTTATCTTAGATTGGCCCACTTTTTTGCTTGACGTGCGGAAAACCGCTTAAATTTTACAGGCGTCAAACAGAGAAGGAGAAAAAATGGGAAGAATAGCGAAAATACTTGCAGCAGTCATCGTTTTTGCGATGGTTGCGGCTCTGTTCTGCGGTTGTGGCAAAGTCACTGTTTCTACAGAGGAACCGACCTATACTAACACCGAAGAAACAGAGAACATCGGCAAAGTCGTATTCTCAAGGACCGAAGGCCTAACACAGGTAGTTCAGTCTTACCAAACTGGTGAGTGGGACGGTATATCCGAAACCACCAATGAGATCCTCCCTGGACACACCTATTCTATCAGAGATGGCGTTTTGTTCGAGGATGGCACTGACCAGAGAATCTACCCCGATGTCACCCTCGGTGATGTCAGTTTTAAAGGTGGAGAATTCCTTGGCAGAGCCCCTGTAGCAGACGGTATTTTAATGGTAGACAATAGCAACACCACTATCGCGAGATTTTACAAAGGCGATTTTATCAACTGCGCCGACCTTAATGCCGCTATCCCTGGTGGCATCAACGAACGTGCTTGCTTCTTTGTACTGGACAGATTCGTACTTGTTAAATTCGGACAGCATCTTTGCATCTTCGACTATCTCAATACCAACGAGATAGGTCAGTGGACCACCGTTAAAAGCGCCGACGATATCATCGATGTTGTCAGTAACGGTGAAGGAATCCTCATTTCAAATTTCAAACATGAGAATTTCATCTTCACTGCAGATGGTGATATCGAGAGAACCGGAGGGCACTTCACCAAGTTCCCGGTAGATCTTGATCTTGACATGACTGGCGTTGAAAGCCGAAGCATTGGCCCGAACGGCCGCGCTCTCTATGCCGGCAGCGGCATCGAAGAAAAATGGTACTATATGTATCAGAACGCTGGCGACTATAAAACTTACACTCTGGTTTATAGAAATCACGACACCGGTGTAGTAAGAATAGTGTCAGAAGATGTCACGGATGCCGAAACTATTATCGGTGGCTGCTATTTCATCGAAAATGGCAAGGTATATTACACCAGAACCGATGATTCCGGCGTCGAGGTCAACAAAGTTTACTACGGTACAGCTTACGGTCTCTCTCCGGCTTACTCCGAAGAAGACGCGGTAGGCATTATTACCGCAGCAGATGAGGCGAATGTTCACGACAGTAATGGTTGGGAAAATCTCCACATCTAATAAGATAACCGAAGTTCCACGCGGAAAAACCCCAGATTAGTCTGGGGCTTTTTCATGCTATTTTTTGTATAAACCATAGTGTTTTTTGCCACTATAAAGCATGGTTGGAATGCCCTTAACGTGTACTTTGTTTTCGACGATATCCTTAATTTTAGCCAAAATTTCATCCACCTCACTAGAATAAGCTAAAGATTTAACTTTTTCGTATTTCTCACCCTCTAGACCAAATTCTTTAATCCAGTCTTTAATTAGTCTCTCGGCTTCGTTAATCTCTAGTTCATTGTTAAAGACCGATTGATAATTAACCTTTTCTTCGTTTCGCTCTGTGAAAATGCGATCAATAATTTTGACAGCTAACTCTGGTTCCACTAAAGCCGTGGCGTAGAAATAGCGGGCAATGAGCCCAGAATTAACAAATTTGTAGCCATCTTCGGCCTCGATTGGATAAACAATCAAAATAGTGTTGTTTTCGTCGAAGAATCCAGATTCAAGCTGGTTGCGATAAGAATTCATACAAGCTGAGCAGCCCGGATCAATAATATCTAGCGCCAGGGGATTCTCTTCTTTATATTCGTCCACATAAACTTTTGGCTCCACTGTATACTCTTCTGCGTTCCAGGTTTTTAGCCTGTCTGGAATAGCACCAAAGATCTCACCCCATTCCTCGAACCAGCTCAAATCCTTTTCTTCGGTAGAACAAGCTTCGGCGCCCAGCGCGCAAGAAGATGGACTGGTGACATTGCAAGTTCCAAGTGTCCAGAGTGATAGCCCGGCTTTTACGGCTGCCACCAAAGACCAGATTGTTATGAACACAATTAAAACCGAAGCCACCTCAATTGCAATAGATAGTGGCTTAACTAGCCTTGGCTTTTTGATCACTACCTTCTTTAAAATACTGTTTTTGACGTCTTCTTTAAAGTTAGTCTCACATTTTTGGAGCCTAACCTTTTTCCAAACGCAGCCCCAGGCCTTTTTGAAAGTCTTCCAGTATTTACGGCCGATGTCGCGGCGGAAAATACTAAGAATCGCTACGAATACACTGATAATACAAAGGATGATAAATGCTGCAATACAAACCATTATAGAGCCTTCTTTAACACCTTAATAATTTTATCGATATCGGCCTGATTATTATGAAGCCCCAGCGAAATACGAATTAGTGGCGGATATTTTTTAACGTGATCAAGATAATAATGCACACAGAAATAACCAGTGCGCACCATAATTCCTTCATCGGCCAACGCTGCACCAAACAGATGCGAATCTATACCTTCAACATAGAATGAAATCACTGGGCTAGGAGTACTATTAATAAGATGGATTTTTGGCTGTTTTTTCATAAAGTCAAACAGCTGTTTACAATAAGAATTAAACTTCGTCTTAGCTTTCTTTGGCACCTTTTCTAGCCAATCAATCGCCCTACCTAGTGCGATAATCTCACCCCAAGCTTGCAGACCAGATTCAAATTTAGTGTAGAACTTATCTGGATTATCGTAAGATGGCGTAAAGTCGTTTTTATTTACGTCATCCACCATGCCACCACCGATAAACGTTGTATTAATTTTAGAAAGCAGATCCTTTCTAACCACCATCACACCAAGAGACGGCGCATACATCTTGTGTGCCGAAAAACAGATTGCGTCGGCCTGAACCTTGCGCAAAACATCTACGTTATGAGCCATTGCCTGCGCGGCATCGACAATAATAATTCCGTGTTCTTTATGTACTCTTTTGACTAAGTCGTTTAAATTAGACAACTTTCTACCATCAATATTAGACACACAGTTTACCACCACCAGAGCCCTATCAAAATCTATCTCGAGTGGGAATGTACCGGTGTCGTCTCTAGTTATGACCTCGCGCGGAAGATCATTTTTCTCGGCAAAAGTCATTGTAGAGAGGAACGGGGAATTATGCTCGATGTCGCTTGTGATCACTCTGCTAAATTTTGAGGCATCAATTTGGTTCAAGAGTAAGTTAATACCATAAGTAGTATTTAATGTGAATGATACGAAATAATCTTTGGTGCTAAGTTTAAGGTACTTCAGGACTTTTGTACGCGTTTCATCTACTTTTTGCTCAGTTTTTACGCCCCAAGGATATTTTACGCGCTCGCCACAAGAGTTAAACTTGGTGTAATACTCATTTAAAGCATCGATCACGGTCTTTGGTCTTAAAGACTGGCAGGCTGTATCGACGTAAATATTTTTGCCAATGTAATTAAAATCCTCTCTCATATGCATGTATTATATCATTAAAAACGATTTCTAGTACTCTTTTGATCCCGTTTATGATAATATAGTTTTGTTATGCAAAGAAAAAAGAACTTATTTTACGCCATATTCTTCTCAATTTTGGCAGTAATTTTCACCATTTTAACAAAAAATATCGATGTAAAACCAATTGGTCCAGAATCTTCTGCGGTGGGTTTTGCCACTTGGAATTTAGCTGTTCATCAAGGATTTGGCTTTAACGAAACTTTGTATAAAATCACCGAAATTCTAGGCTATCTTCTATTTGGTTTTGTCCTGGTTTATGCAATTTTAGGTCTAGCCCAACTCGTCAAAAGAAAAAGTTTTTTCAAGGTAGATCGTGGCATTATCTGTTTTGGTGCGCTTATTTTAGCCATGCTAGCAGTCTATGTGTTATTCGATAAACTCGCCCTCAATTTCCGTCCAGTTATTTTAGATGGCGAACTAGAGCCATCCTACCCATCTTCCCATACTCTGTTTGCTCTCTGTATCGCTGGGGGCGTTATCTTACTCAACAAAGGCACATTCGCTAACAGTAAATTCGCCAAAATTATCAGTATTGCAGCCATGTTTTTGGCTTCTTTCACCGTAGTCGGCAGAATGCTATCAGGGGTACATTGGATCACCGATATTCTGGGCGGTATCTTAATTTCCGCAGCATTGGTCTCAATCTATAACCTATTTCTCACCCCAGTAAAATCAGATAAAATAAAGAATAAGCATTGACATTTTAGACAATCAGTGGTATAATAAAAGGATAGCACCTTAACAGCTTTTTTGCGATTTACCCCTTTAGCTGAAATCTACAAGGTGTGGAGGTTTTTATGGGCTACTCTTATTCTAAGGCCCCAGTAGAATCCTGCTGGCTTGATCTCGGTACAGATATCCCGACTCCTATCAGCATCCCATCTTATCTAGATGATACCTCAGGCGTGTTCTTAAGAGTTTTTCAACAAGAAACCAATAAGTCCAGAACTACGTTTCCCACCAACATTATGCGCTCATATATAGGTCATTCCTATATCATCAGCCAGGTTGGTTTTAACCTCTATAAAGAGGCTATGCCAACGGCTCAATGTGAAATCGGAAACACCAAACTACTTCTGGGCACTCTCAGAACCCGACAAGCCTACTCTTGTGACCTTCGCCACGCGACTAATCGCGTAGCTCTAGCCACGGAAGACGGCATCCACTACGCCGATGCGTACGACAACTTTATCCCCAAAGAAGAGTATGAACTCTTTAATAGGGATTCACAGCTCATATGCGACGGTATCATCACCAACGTGTCCAGAACCACGCTAATTGGTTATTCGGCAGACTGTGTTTTAGCAAAACTAGAAGATCCGGCCATGGGCGCCGTTGGCATATTCCATGCCCAGTGGCGTAACCTAATCGGCAAAGGCGAAAATTATTCTCTCTGCAAACCAAACATCGTTGAGGAGATGATTTATCGAATGGAGACTGAATTCGGATCTAAAGCAAAGAATATTCAAGCTGTACTTTACCCATCAATCAGTCAACAGTCCTTTAAAGTTGGCCCGGACGTTGCTCAAGCCTTTGCTAAAGCCGGACTCAGAGACTGCGTCTATGAAGATATTGAGCTTTGGGAACATTATGTAGACATTCAAAGAGCCGTGGTTGAGCTGCTCAAAAATAACGGTATCACCCAAGACAATATTGACGTCTTGCCTTATACCACCGATGATGTCTATTTTTACTCCAAACGTCTATCGCGCACAGCCACAGTCAAATCCGACACCCAAATTCTCTCAGCCAACAAGTACAATCAAAGGACCGGCAAACCGGTTGAGCAGAAACTAGGGCCCACTAATCCCCAGAATCTGTTAATCGTGAAGAAGTTCTAACAAAAAGTCCCGCCTTCCGCGGGATTTTTTATACTCATTCTCATGGCTAGGGCGGAAGGATTCGAACCCTCGAATGGTGGGACCAGAACCCACTGCCTTACCACTTGGCGACGCCCTAAACTTACACAATTCTACCACATTTTAGCCAAAAACTAAAGTGTTTTCTTTTTACTAAAAACTGTTATACTTAAATAGTAACAAACATAAGGAAAATAGGGTGGAACACCAAAACTCCAACAAATATCACCGCCTAGAAAATATTGAAGACGTCGAAGAGTTCTATGCTGCAATTAATAGAACTAATCTTACTAAGTCGCTCTCACCAGAGCGTCCGTATACTTATTGGACGATTGAATTATACGATCAACAAAACGGCATCAGGGGTGGTGGTGGCCTTGGTATTCTTGCTGCCGACACTCGTCGTGTAGCCGAAAAAATGAACGTTCCGCTCACCTTAATTACTCCTTTTTACCCTAGTGAATCCCACCAAACTTACGAGCACGGCGTTAACGGCTCCACCCACAAAAAGGTTAGTTATGCTGATTTTGGTTTTAACTTTGTTGATACTGTCAACATCCGCTGTTGCGGGCAACTTTGCACTCTGGATGTAGTCGAAAAAACCATGGGCTCAACTAGAATTTTATGCATTACCGAGCCAAATTTTGGCGAACTTTATTCTGGCGAATCCGGTGGCGACCACCGTCTATACCAAGAAATCTCTCTTGGTTTTGGCGGCTACCAAGTTCTAAAGATGCTCGGGTTAAAGCCAGCCATCATGCAGCTTAACGAAGTCGCTACTTTCTTTGCGGCGCTGGCCAGGCTAGACGAGCTCACCAGTAATGGCATGGATTTTTATGAAGCCGTTGTCTACACCAGAAAGCACACCTTATATACCAATCACACCTTAGTCCAGGCCGCCGAAGCCGAATTTCACCTTTCTCAATTCGAACGTTTTGTCTTTCCAAACATCAAATCTCCAGCCGTCCGCAAATGGCTCGAAGACAAATTTGAAAATGAACGCATTAAACTGTCTAAAGTCACCATCGAAATTGCTGAACTTCGCTCGGGCGTCAGTAAATTGCACGCCAGAGTAGCTAATTATCGCGATCTCGCTGGCAATAAGGTCAAATTCAAGGCTGTCACCAACGGCATAGACATTCCGACCTGGACTCTACCAGACACCGTAAATTATTACAAAGAGTTAAATATCCTCGATAAATTCTGCCTACCAACCAAAGATTATCAAGCAGAAATCGAAAAAATTAACGTCGAAGATATCAAAAAGTTAAAGGCCGAAGGCCGCGCCATTTTGAATCACGTCCTCAGTCACCGTCCAAACCAATACGGCAAAATTGTTCAATTCGAATCTGGTGAGCTGATTTTTGACTTTAAACGCCGCTTTGTCGATTACAAGCGCCCGTGGCTACCTTTTGCCAACCCACAAAAAATTCGCGAAATTTTAGAAAAGCACAACGCTCACTACATCCTTGCTGGGCGCGTCCATGAGGGCGACAACAGAATGTCCGAAAAATTAAAAAATCTTCTCGCCATAGTCGATAAGGATCCATATCTCAAAACTCACGTCCACTATATCCCGGATTACGACGAAGAACTTGCCCGGGCATTATCGCTAGGTTCTAATATTTCAATCAACATTCCAATTGTGGGACTAGAAGCCTGCGGTACGTCCTGGATGAAAGATATTGCTAACCTCTGTCTACTCATCAGTACTCATGATGGTGGCGTAGCCGACGCCCCAAGCGATTCTTATCTCAACGTCTCCGGTGAAAACGAAACCGAAGAAGTAAAATCTCTCTATGCCCGCATGGAAGAAGCGGCCGAAGCTTGGGATAACGATTTTGATCTTGAGTTTCTCATCAAAAAAGGCCTTGTGGCCTATCTCCCAATTGTTTCTGGCACGCGTATGCTTAAAGATTATCTAGAATATCTATTTTAATGTAAAATAAAATTATGGCGAAGCAAAAAGTAACATCCAAAAAAAGCAACAAATCTCTTACCAATCAAAAAACTTTTCACTTTATAGTCTTACCACTCTGTATTATCGCTTTTTGTATTACTCTTTATAGTGCCATTGGCATCATCAAATGGAAAATAGATTCCGAAAAAACCAATGAAGAAATCTCTGATTTGCAAAGTTCTGTAGAAATCAACCAGGATTCTGGCGGCGAAACCACCGGTGACGGCATAGACCCAAATGACCCTTACTGGATGTACGTAAAAATGAATCTGATAGATGTAGATTTTGCCGATCTCAAAAAGACTAACTCTGATACAGTTGGCTGGATCCAGGTTCCAGGCACCAACGTTAACTATCCGTTTGTTCAATCTGGCGATAATAAATATTATCTAACTCATTCATTCAAGAAAACCATCAACGATGCGGGCTGGGTGTTTTTAGATTACCGCAACAACGGCTCTCTCAGCGATAAAAACAACATTATTTACGCCCACGGCAGGCTAGACGGCACCATGTTTGGCTCGCTCCATGGTACTCTCAAAAGCTCCTGGTATAGCAACACCGAAAATCACGTTATTAAAATCTCTACCGAATCTTACAACAGCCTCTGGCAAATCTTCAGCATTTACCGTATCCCTACCACCAACGACTACATCAAGGTCAACTTCACCACCGATAGCGAATATCAAGATTGGCTCAACATGATTGCCGGACGTAGCAATATTAGTTTTGGCACCACCGTTTCGGCATCCGACCGTGTACTCACTCTCTCAACCTGCTACAATGACAACGAAAAACTAGTCGTGCATGCCAAGCTCATCAAATATTCCGAAAAATAGTTTACTTTTTTGACACTAGTGCTATAATAGACTTGACAAGTCTGGTAACAGACTTTTTTTAATAGCAAAGGAGCATATGGCCAAAGCAAAAATTACCCGCATCAAAGCAGGCGACCACAAAAGCGTCGAAAAAACTTCAGACCAACCTGTTATTACGCGCAAAAAGGTCGTAATTGAAGATAAAAAAGCTACCAAAAACGCAAAAAAGGCCGACAAAAAAGCCAAAAAAGCTGAAAAAAGAGCTAAGAAGAAAAAATCTGGCAAAAAACCATTTATTCTTTTCCGTCCATTCTGTGCACTTGGTCGTTATATTAGAGATTCTTGGCGCGAAATTCGCCAAGTCCGCTGGCCAAACCGCAAAACCACCTGGAAAATGGTCATTGCAGTCATCGTCTACACAGCTATTTTCATCGCATTCATCACTCTTATGGACGCACTATTAACATTAATATTTAATAATTTCTTAAAATAAGGAGGGCACATGGCAGTAAATCGTTACAACGACGCTAGAGCATGGTACGCAATCAGCACCTATAGTGGTTACGAAGATAAGGTTGCTGATTCTATTAAGCAGCGCATCAACACTATTGACCTAGCCGATAAAATCTTTGACGCTATCGTACCAAAAGAAAAGCAAATCGAAATCAAGAATGGCAAGCGCAAAGTTGTCGACAAGAAGATCTTCCAAGGCTATGTTTTGGTCGAGATGAAGCTCTCTGATGAAACTTGGTATATTATCCGCAACACCCCAGGCGTAACTGGTTTCGTCGGCACCGGTACTCAGCCTTCTCCGGTTTCCGAAAAGGAAATTGCTAAGATCAAAAAACGCATGGGCGCCGAAGATCCAAAATACTCTGTCAACTACGAAATTGGCGAGATTGTCTCTATCACCGACGGCCCATTCAAGGGCTTTGACGGTGCAATTTCCGAAATTGACCCAGCCAAGGGTAAACTCAAGGTTATGGTCTCGATGTTCGGCCGTGAAACCCCTGTTGAGCTTGATGCTCTTCAGGTTAAACAACTTCAATAATCTGGTAAGACAAAGAACAGGGGTAGCGCCCCTGTTTTTTATGCCAAAAATCCAAAAAAGCATTGACTTTTTATGATAAGTGTGCTATAATAGAAATACAGTTCTTTAATAGTCAGGACGAGAAAATATTTTGAAAGGAGGCCAAAAAATGAAAAAATTTTTGGCAATCGTACTCGTGTCCACCATGATATTCACAATATCATCCATTTCTGCATCCGCATATGTTCCCGCTAAAAGAATCATAAGTCTTGAAGCTGAATATATCGGCAACGAAATTCTCGGCTACGTTATCAGCCCATTTATGCCCTTGCTCGAACAAATAATCGAATGGATCGTGCTTATATGCATAGATTCGTTTTGCCCACCAGAAAACATACCCATTACAGACAACTCCGATCTAATATAGATACCATCTCTTCCTCGAAAAACGCCGCGCCCGGTATATGCGGCGTTTTTTCTTTACTTTTTTACAAAAATAAGATAAAATATATGGGTTACGCATTCGAATTAATCTTTAAAGGAACTCTTTATCATGGCAACAGCTAAAAAAGTTATAGGCAATCTAAAACTTCGTATCCCTGGTGGTAAAGCAACCGCTGGACCTCCAGTTGGCAGCACCCTCGGTCAATGGGGTCTCAATATGATGGATTTCATCAACCCATTCAACGAGAAAACCAAAGAATACATGGGCAAAAATGTTATTGTCCACATCAAGGTTTACGAAGATCGCACGTTTGACTGGGTTTGTCTCGGTCAACCAGTAGATGATCTCATCCGCGAAGCAATCAAGCTCGACAAGGGTAGCGGTAGACCAAACACCGAAAAAGTCGGTAAAATCACCCGCGCTCAGCTTGAAGAGATCGCTAACAAAAAGATGGATCAACTCAACGCAGTAGATCTAGACGGCGCCGTCAAAGTAGTCGCTGGCACCGCTCGTTCTATGGGCGTCGAAGTTGTAGACTAATTGATACCAGAAAAATAGCCTCGTTACGGGGCTATTTTTCTTGTCTTTTTTAAGAGAAAGTAGTATAATATATCTATTATTAATTCATGTTGGGAGGGCTTTGCCCGCTATTACCACAGAAAGGATTCAAATGGCTAAGAAAGCCGAGGAACTTAAAGACGAAAAAGTCGTCGAAACCCCAGTTAAAGAAGTAAAAGAAGCTCCAGTTGAAGCTGAAGCCGCTCCTGAGGCTGAAGAAAAATTTGCCAAATCCGGCAAAAAATCCAAAAAACATATTGAAGAAGTTAAGGCCGAAGAAGAACGCCAAGCTAAAAAAGCTGAGCGCAAAGAACAAGAAGCTGAAGCCGAGAAAAAGCCAAAAGGCGCTAAACCAATCACCCGCCCACTCATTGAGCGCCGTGGTAAAAAATATCAAGAAAGCGCCAAAAAGATTGAAAAAGGTAAAATCTACAGCCTAGAAGATGCTTTAAAACTCGCCGTCGAAACCAACCCGGTCAAATTTGATGCCACCGTCGAAGCCCATGTCCGCCTAGGCGTTGATCCGCGCCAAGCTGATCAAAACATCCGCACCACCGTGGTTCTTCCGAACGGCAACGGCAAAACCGTTCGTGTCGCAGTTTTCGCACCACTTGATGATGCCAAAAAAGCCAAAGCTGCTGGTGCCGACATCGCTGAAGACGAAGAATTCTTAAAGAAACTCGAAAAAGGCACTATCGATTTCGACATTCTTATCTCCACTCCAGCCTATATGCCAAAACTTGGTAAATTTGCTCGTCTCCTTGGTCCTAAAGGTCTCATGCCAAATCCAAAAGCCGGCACTGTTACCACCGACATCGAGAAAGCTGTTAAAGAAGCCAAGGCTGGTAAAGTTGAATATCGCGTCGACAAACAATCCATCGTCCACATTGGTCTTGGTAAAGTTTCCTTCGGCGACAAAAAACTCATTGAAAACGCCAACGTATTCTTTGATTCTTTGAAGGCTCAAAAACCAGCTTCGCTCAAAGGTACCTATGTTAAATCAGTGTTTATCACTACTACCATGGGCCCTTCAATCGCCATCGAAAACATCTACAACTAAAAAATAAATCAACAAAAAGGCTCCCAGAGGGGAGTCTTTTTGAAATTAGCTAATCGTTCGTTTTAATTTTAATTAAGCGAGTTCTACAGTTGCGCCGGCTTCTTCGAGAGCTTTCTTCATAGCTTCGGCGTCAGCTTTAGCGACTTTTTCTTTTACGGTTGCAGGAGCACCATCGACAATAGCTTTGGCTTCGCCAAGACCAAGTCCGGTAGCTTCTTTAACAGCTTTGATAACTGCGATTTTTTGAGCACCAGCGTCTTTCAAGACGACATCGTACTCAGATTTTTCTTCAGCGGCAGCGGCGGCACCGTCACCAGCGGCAGGAGCAGCAACAGCAGCAACAGCAGCAGCTGGCTCAATGCCATATTCATCCTTAAGGACGTTTTTGAGTTCGTTGACTTCAAGAACGGTAAGTTTTACTAGTTCTTCAGCCAATTTTTTGATATCAGTAGCCATAGTAATATAGTTCCTTTAAATTAATTAATAGTTGATATTAATTGGTTGCTTTTGCTTCGAGTCCAGAAATGATTCCAGAAATCCCGCCAGAAAGGCCAGAAATAGAATCCGTAACTGGGGAAAGAAGTTGAGCGACAACTTGTGCGATGAGTTCGTTCTTGGATGGAAGAGCGGCAAGGGCCTTAATTTCATCTTCAGAAAGATTTGCACCAGCATCACTAAAACCACCAGCGATCTGCAAAGCCTCGTGAGTTTTAGCAAATTCTGCCAAAACCTTGGCTGGCATTACTTCGTCGCTATCGGAAATTGCATAAAGAAGCTGACCGACCAAACCGGTAGTATCAGTATCTTTATAAACTGCAATCTCGCCCATCGCAACACGAACCAAACGGTTTTTAACGACTTTGATTTTTACTCCAGCTTCGCGAGCTTGTTTGCGGAGATCTTGAAGTTCTGCCACAGACAAACCTTGATAGCGAGCAAAAGTAGTCATTTTTGCGTCGGAAAGAAGTTTAGTTAAATCAGCAACCAATGTAGTCTTTTTATCTTTTGAAATTGCCATAAAAAGTTCCTTTGGTATGATTAGCTAATTTTTAAATAGCGTCACCAAATAAATTGTAAGAAATTATTCCTCGGCGACATTATTAAGGGAAATCCCGTCGCTGTCTTTGGTAACTGGTATAATTATAACAAAGATAAAGGAAAAATGCAACATGATTAGGATAATTGCCGGTGGTAAAAAGAGCCCAAGCTGGGTAGCAGAGGGAACCCTAGAATACCAAAAAAGACTCCATAAGCCTTTTGACGTAAAGTGGGAATTCTACGAAGAAGAAAAGTTAAATAAAATCTTAGCAGAATGGAATTTTAAAAGTGACGAATTCGTAATTTTAACGGATGAAAGAGGTAAAAATATTAGTTCGATTGAACTCTCTCAAAAACTAAACGATAAATTTGTCGAGGGAAAAAGCGTAGTAATTATTATTGGTGGAGCTTTCGGTGTATCCAAAGAAGTAAGAGAAAAAGCTGATTTTGTTTGGAGCTTCTCCAACCTAGTTTTTCCGCACATGTTGATGCGTGTAATGTTAATTGAACAAATCTACCGCGCTGCCGAAATCGCAAGCGGCGGTAAATACCATCATATCTAGTATTTTTTACAACATTTTGCACACTACCAAGGTTTTTTTGGTGGAAAAGTTTCATTAAATTTTGTTGACTTTTCCGCACTAAAAATATAATATAATAATGATAATATAAATTACATACAGGATGCGAGGTGATGTCTGAATTACCAGAAAAACAAATAAAGAGACTCCGTAGTTTGATTAGCGAAGCAGAAACCAATCTTGCTGCTGCAAAAGAACTTTTAATTTCTATCCTTGGCGATGGAGAAACTATTACTGCTCCCCGTGAAACCGTAATTTCCGACCCAGAAGGCAAAATTATCGAGGGTGTATTCGATGGCCAAGTTATGATTGGTCCTGATGGCAAGAATTTCCCGGTTCCAGCCAACTACGCTAGTAAGTCCAAGCTAGTCGAGGGTGACATTCTTAAACTTACCATCACTCCAGAGGGTAAATTCCTCTACAAACAAATCGGCCCAGTTGAAAGAAAAACCGTCATCGGTACACTTATTCATCATGATGATAAATATTATGTAGAAGTTTCCGGCCGCGAGTACGAAATTCTCTATGCTTCAGTTACCTATTTCCATCTCAAAGAGGGTTCTCAAGTCTCCGTAGTCATTCCAGCCGACAACGACAACGCCGTTTGGGCTGCTGTAGAAGCCGCTCTATAAATTTCCTATGATATAATTAAGCCAATGAAGGCTTTATATAGAAAATACCGTCCTACTAAACTATCTGATGTTGTTGGGCAAGAAAAAATTACTGCGACACTAGAAAACGCCATCAAGAACAATCAGATTTCTCACGCCTATCTTTTTACTGGTCCACGTGGCACTGGCAAAACATCCGTTGCTCGCATTTTTGCTCATGCAATCAACGATTTTGATTATAAAATAGAAGACAACTACTTAGATATTATTGAAATTGACGCCGCTTCTAACACTGGCGTTGATAATATTCGTGATCTACGCGAAAAGGCTACTATTGCTCCATCTACTGGCAAATACAAAATCTACATTATCGACGAAGTTCATATGCTCAGCAAATCGGCCTTTAACGCTCTCTTAAAAACTTTGGAAGAACCGCCAAAACACGTCGTTTTTATCATGGCTACCACCGACGCACACAAAGTGCCAATCACCATCACTTCAAGAGCACAAACTTATAATTTTAAACTAGCCGACGCCGACACTATGAAAAAGTTCTTGAAAAAAGTTGCTGAAAACGAAAAAATCGACATCGATGACGACGCAGTAGACATAGTTGTTAAACGTGGTGGAGGCTCCTTTCGCGACTCGCTATCGTTATTAGACCAACTCGCTACTATGTCGGCCGACAAAAAGCTTACTAAATCTCAAATCATAGAAGCCATCGGCCTACCAGAGGATCAAATTATTACAGAACTTCTTAATGCTTATACCACTCAAAATTATATCGAAACTTCCAAGATCATCAAAGAGTCAATTCAGAAAGGTATTAAACCAGAAATTCTAGCCGAAGAGATTATTAAATATATTATCGAACAGCCAAAACCAGAACTTCTGCCCTTATTAGAAAAACTACCAAGCGTCACTAATCCATTTCCAGAAGCAAAACTTTTATTAGCTTTTGTAAAAGTCGCCAAAGCTCCAGAAATTCATTTTGCCGCCGCTAAAACTACAGTTGCTAAAGTTTCCAAAGATGAAATTAAAACTATCGAAAAAGAAGAGGTTATCGTAAAAGAAACCACTGACGAAGACAATACAAGCTTCGATTTTAAATCTTTTATAGATAAAATTAAACCAAAAAGTAATACTCTCGCGCTGACCCTATCAAGAGATGTTAACCACGAATTTATTGACGATACCCTGCATCTTTATCCAAAAAATAAATTTATCTATGGCCGACTTGATAAAACAGACAACAAACAATTATTATCTCAGGCCTTAGGCAATTTTTCTCTTAAAATTCATGATCAAAATAATGTTAAAAAAACTCCGATTAATGAAAAAATCTCTGGTATAATTGGTGGAGAAGTGGAGGAAATTAAATACAATGGTGGAGAAGACATCTTCTAGAACAGACGGGCGTATTCCGCCACAAGACATAGACGCAGAAAAATCACTGCTTGGTGCAATTCTTATTTCTGATACAGTTTTTCCGGAAGTCATCGAAATCGTCCATCCTTATGATTTTTACGAACAGAAACATGGCCAAATTTTCCAGGCCATGATCTCACTTTATGACCACAATAAACCTATTGACCTTCTCACCCTCACTGCTGAGCTTCGCACCAACAAAGCGCTCAAAGGTGTTGGTGGCGCGCCTTATATCACCGAGTTAACCAACTTCGTTCCAACTTCTTCACATGCCAAAGCTTACGCTGATATAGTTAAAAAAATGTCCGTCAGAAGGCAGCTTATCAAAGCTGGCACCACCATAGCCGAGAAAGCTTTCAGTGAAGACGCTGAAGTTGCTAAACTGATCGACCAAGCCGAAAAAGATCTATTTGAAGTTTCCAAAAAAGATACTAAGAGTGAATCATCGTCACTAGACCAGCTTCTTGTTAACGCCTTTGATCGCATCGAAATGCTTTACAAAAACAAAGGCGCTCTTCGCGGGCTCAAAACCGGATATCCAGATCTAGATAAAAATACTGCTGGCTTACAAAAAGGCGACCTGTTCATAGTTGGCGCTCGCCCTTCCATGGGTAAAACTACTCTTGCACACAATATTGCTTATAACGTTGCCTCAATCAATAAAGCTGGAGTTTTGTTCTTTTCCATGGAGATGTCTAAAGATCAAATCGTCGACAGAATAGTATCCGACGTCTCCGGTGTAGGTGAATGGAATATCCGCACTGGCAACATCTCGGACGAAGATCTTCCCAAAATCAGTGATGCTCTTGGCGAAATGAGCGATATTCCATTATACATAGACGATACCAGTGGCATGGATATCTTGGAGATTCGCAACAAAGCCCGTAGAGCCGTCCATGACAACGACATCAAACTAATCATCATAGATTATCTCCAGCTCATCCAAGGTTCTGATCGCTATGCCGGTAACCGCGTACAAGAAGTCACTGAAATTTCTCGCGGGCTCAAAATCCTTGCTCGCGAACTAGAAGTGACTATTATCGCATTAGCACAGCTCAACCGTGGCGTCACTGGGCGCGACGATCCAAGACCACAAATGTCAGATCTTCGTGAATCTGGTTCTATCGAACAAGACGCCGATATTATTGCGCTTATGCACAGTAAAGATTATTTCCACAGAAATGATCCAGACTACGAAGAAGACCATATCATGGAACTAATAATCGCCAAGCATCGCAATGGTCCGGTCGGTACAATCAAGCTCTACTTCGACACCGCTCATTCGCGCTTCTTATCACTAGACGAAACTCACGATGGTTGAGACTAAATCATAATTCATGCTATAATGTTTATGTGAAAAAGAATATTTCTAAACTTTTTTTGTATCGCTACAGATTCCATATCGGATACATTATCCTTGGTATCGCTTTTATTGCGCTACTTCTTCTTATGCCAAGAATCGCTCCTAACGGGCTTTCTCAAGCAGAAATTGATTCTGCCGCCACTTCATACAATCTCCATATTGAAACTATTGCTACCGGCGATCTAGTCAACCTTCCTTACCATGTCCTGCAAAAATTCTCTATCAAATATATTGGTTTTAACGAATACGCCATCAAATTACCAAGTATTATTATTGGTATCATTCTTGGATTTCTCTTAATCCTCTTACTTAACCGCTGGTTTAAGAGTAACGTTGCGCTCCTGGCTTCAATTCTGACGGTTCTCTCTGTGCCATTCCTATGGCTAGCCGGTTCTGGTAGCCCACTTATCATGTTAGTGTTCTGGCCAACTTTTTTGCTTTGGCTTGGGTCTAAAATCCAAGGTGTCAAAAAACCACGCCCGCTCTACTGCTTTGTTTTTGCTTTTGCACTACTTTTATCTCTTTTTACGCCGCATCTACCATATCTAGTATTTTTCATTGCACTATTTGCTTTTTTCAACCCGCACCTCCGTTTCACAATCAAAAGCCTACCAAAAATTCCACTTATCATCTCGGCTATTGTTATACTAGGTGGTGTTGGCCTCATTATCTATAATATTTTCAATCGTTCCGACGTCATTATCGAACTTTTATTTGCTAAAAACTTCTCTCTCAACCAATTCTTACCAAACCTAAAACAAGCCTTTACGCCATATTTCTCCTGGAACGGTCACTTAGAAAGCGTCTACCTATCGCCACTGATTAATTTAGCGACTGTAGCCATCGCAATTATTGGTGTTCTTTCCACCTCGAGAGGATTTTTCGCTTCCAGAAATTCCATCGCTTTTTATTTCATACTATTCACAGCATTCTTATCAGGTTTTAATCCAGACTCAGCTATGTTAATCGTACTCCCACTTGCTATATTAGTAGCTCACGGCCTACGTTACATTCTCGAAAAATGGTACGGGCTATTTCCAGAAAATCCCTACGCTAGAGTATTCGGTATCTTGCCGATCTCTATATTCCTCGGCTTAATAATTATTTCAGACCTTGCACACTATATGGAAGGTTACAAATATAACCCATCGGTAGCTAATCAGTTTAACACAGATCTATCTATTATCAATCAACACGTCGAAAACAACAAAACGCTACTAATCGCTGCAGATAATCCAAATCTCAATTTCTATAAAATCTTGGAAGAAAAAAGAAATATCACCATTATTAATTCGCTAACTGATTTGCATAACGACGAAGCTTACTCTCTAGGAAAAATCGAAGAATTACCGGAAAATGTCAAATTATCCCAAATTATCACCTCCCCAAAAACTGAGAATTCTGATAGAATATACGTATACACAGTCAAAAGTAATTAGGAGTTTATACTATGGGTGCCACTATGGACCAGATGAAGATGGTCAATCAATTACGCAAAGCACAAAAAGAGCTTAAAAACGAAATCGTAGAAGTTGAAGCTGGTGACGGTGCGGTTGTTGTTCAAATTAACGGGGAATTAAAGATTAAAAAAGTTACCATCGACCCAGAAAAAGTTGACCTCGATGATATTCACGAACTAGAGCGCTGGATCGAAAACTGTATGCGTGATGGCTATGCCAAAGCTCAAGAAATCGCTACCGAAAAAATGAAACCACTTATGGGTGGTCTTGGAAATCTTGGATTATAATCTATCTTTCCATTATAGCACACATTTTAATTTTTGTCAAGCATAAGATTTATAAGAGGTCGTCGTGTTACCAAAAACTCTAGAGGAAGTTATTGAAGCTCTTGGTCATTTACCAGGGGTAGGTCCTCGTACCGCCGAGAGATATGCCTACTTTTTGTTTAAGAGTAACCCGCAAATCTCTAAAAACATCTCTGAATCACTTTTAAGTCTACATCCTAATATTAAATCTTGCCCAGTTACTTTTGCCCTTATTGATGCCAAAGACGACGTTTCCCCTCTCTATTCCGACCCTAAAAAAGACAAAACCACCATTTTAGTCGTAGAAGAGCCACTTGATATTTACGCCATCGAGCAAACAAGGCAATATCATGGCACCTATCATGTGCTTGGTGGCGCACTCTCACCAATAGACGGCATTACTATCGATCAACTCCATATTAAAGAATTAATGGACCGCATCAAAAAAGACGAAGCTAAAGAAATTATCATTGCTACTAACCCTTCCGTAGAAGGTGAATCTACCGCTCTTTTGCTTCAAAAATTAATCACCGAAAAATACCCAGATCTTAAGATTACCCGACTGGCCCGTGGCTTACCTCTAGGTGTAGATCTAGCCTATGCTGACCAAATCACCCTGAGCGCCGCGCTAGAAAACCGCACCAATCTATAATTATTCGGCCGCGACTTCGCCGATCATTTTGACTGATTCAGATTCGGATAAAACCTCCACACCGGAAAGTTTTTTCTCTATTTGGCGAGAAGTAGTTTTAGCAGATTCTATTTTATTAGCCGATTCGGTGAGCTTCTTTTGCACACCATCCAAAAGATCGCCAAACTTGCCGAATTGAGTTTTAACCGCACCAAGCGTTTGCCATACTTCAGCCGAGCGCTTCTCAATAGCCACCGAGCGAAAGCCCATCAAAAGACCATTTAACATCACTGGCAGAGTTGATGGTGAAGCAATCGATACACTATATTTCGATCTTACTTCATCCGACAGCCCAGGGATACGCAAAATTTCGGCATACAAACTCTCTGTTGGCACAAACATCATAGCAAATTCAGTAGTAGCTGGTACATCAAGATATTTGGTCGAGATCTTTTTCGCCTGAGTTTTTACATCATCAGCCAAAGCCTTACGGAATTTCTCGATATCATCCTTATCACCCTTATCATAAGCCGCAATTAATCTAGAATAATTCTCAACCGGGAATTTCGAGTCGATCGGTAGATATACACTGCTATCTTTTCCAGGCATCTTAATCGCGAACTCTACTCTATCCGAAGAGCCCTTCTTAGTAGCGATATTTTCTTCATACTGCGAAGCAGCTAGCATTTCACTGATAATCGCGCCAAGTTGTACCTCGCCATAAATGCCTCTAGTTTTTACACCTTCCATTACTTTTTTAAGATCACCCACGCCAGTCGCGAGATTTTTCATTTCACCTAGGCCTTCATAAACCTGAGTTAGCTGTGTAGAGATAGTCTTAAAACTTTCATTAAAGCGCTTCTCAACCGACTCTTTCAACTTTTCGTCTACCGTTTGGCGCATCTCTTCCAACTTCTTAGCGTTATCATCCTGTAAGCTCTTTACTCTATTATCAACAGTTTTCTGAATCGTCTCAAAATTGTTCGAAATCTCTTTGCGGTTCTCGCGGAATTCATTTGAAATTTTTGGCGTAATCTTATCGAGCTCGCTTTCGATGCGAATCATACGCTCTTCAACCTTAGATAAATCAACTTCTACCGGTTTTTGTTTCTTAAAAATTAAAATCAGCAGCAGCAAAACCGTAAATGCCCCAATTATGACCAAAATTATTTCCATAACCAATATTATAGCATACCAGAACCTTGACCAGTATTGTGCTATAATAATCTTATGTACGACAAATTTAACGAGTTTTTGAAAGATAAAGAAAATATCTGCATTATCCAGGCCGAAAACCCAGATGGCGATTCTTTGGGCTCGGCTATTTCGTTAGATCATCTATTAGGGGACAAAAACGTCTCATTATATTGCCCAGTTGATATCCCCAAATATCTTCACTATTTTGAAGATTGGTCCAGAGTTACTAATGAATTTGATTTTAAGGCCGACGGCTACATCATTGTCGATACCGCCGCTGAAGTTCTCTTATCTAAATTATTAGACGATGCCGCTATCAAAAATAAGTTATATAGCTCACCAGTACTCGTAATCGACCATCACGAAACCCCAGACGACCTTAACTTCGAGCACGAAGCAATCTGTCAAGCCTTGCCAGCCTGTTGTGAATTAATTTATAAGATAGCAAAACACTGTAACTTAAAAATTGAGAAACCAGCTGCAGACGCTTTGATGAGTGGTGTCTTATCAGATACGCTTGGGCTAACTAGCGCATCGACCAATTCCGAAACTTTTCGCACTGCCGCTGAGCTAGCCGATCTTGGCGTCCAAGTTTCCGAACTAGAAGAAAAGCGCCGCGAATTCATGAAAAAATCCCCACGCATTCTAGATTATAAAGCCGACCTTATCAAACGCATCGAATACTCTCTAGATGGTCAACTTGCCACCGTACACATCCCTTGGGATGACATCCGCGAATTCTCCGATGAATACAATCCAAACGTATTGATTCTCGAAGAAATGCGCCTAGTTGAAGGCGTAGAAGTAGCTGTAGCCATCAAAACTTACCCAGACGGTAAAGTCACCGGCAAAATCCGCACCGCACTACCAATCGCAGACCAAATCGCAGGTTATTTTGGCGGCGGCGGGCACCAATATGCAGCTGGATTCAGAACTTACGACACCACCTATGAAGATGTTGTTAAAGATTTGATCTCAATTTCTTATCAATCAATTTCAAAAGAGAAAGCAAATCATGAAACTATACAACCAACTAACTAAAAAAATAGAAAACTTTGAGCCAAAAAATCCAAACGAGGTTAAAGTCTATACCTGTGGTCCAACTGTTTATAGCTATCCCCACATTGGTAATTATGCTGCCTACATTTACTGGGATTTTCTAACTCGTGCGCTAGAATTTAACGGCTACAAAATCAAAAGGGTCATCAATCTTACCGATGTCGGCCATCTAGTTTCCGATGCTGATGAAGGCGAAGATAAGCTAGAAAAAGGCGCCAAACGTGAACATAAAACAGTTTGGGAAATTGCCGATTTTTATATCAAGGACTTCCTCGAAAACTACCACGCCCTTAACTTACTCGAACCACATAAATTTGCTCGTGCTACCGGTTACATCAAGGAAGAAGAAGAATTAGTCGACGCACTCACCGAAAAAGGCTGCACCTACGAAATCCCCGACGGCGTTTATTACGACACTTCCAAATTTCCAACTTATGCAGATTTTGCAAGATTGGACTTAGAAAACCTCAAAGCCGGCGCAAGAGTTGATTTTAGCTCCGACAAACGTAACGTATCAGACTTTGCCGTCTGGAAATTTGTCAAACCAGGCGAAGACCACACTATGCAGTGGCAATACCTAGATAAGCCTGGCTACCCTGGCTGGCATCTAGAATGCTCCGCCATTATTCATAAAGAACTCGGCGAAACTATTGATATTCACACTGGTGGCGTAGACCATATTCCAATTCACCACACCAACGAAATCGCTCAATCCGAGGCTGCCTACGGCAAAAAGCTATCCTATTTCTGGATGCACTGTGACTTTATTACCATTGATGGCCAAAAGATCTCCAAATCACTTGGCAACGTCTATGATTTGAAAGATTTAGCAGAACGTGGATTTTCGCCTATGGATTACAAAATATGGGTTTTGCAAGGTCACTATCGTGGCGATCGTAACTTCACTTTTGCAGATCTTGCTGCAGCCAAAACCCGTCATTTAAACTGGCGCAACCGCATAGCTGCTTCTTATCAAAAGAGAATCAGTGATAATAAAGAAGCTATGGATAAAATCACAGCAGCAGTAAGTGATGATCTCAACTCCGCTGCCGCTTTTGCAATCATCGACAACTCCAAGTTGTCTACTTCCGACTGGGCTAGAATCGACCAATTGTTTGGACTAAACTTAATCAACGATTCTCCAGATATCAACGACGAAGTCAAACAATTAATTTCAGATCGCGAAGAAGCCAGAAAAAATAAAGACTACGCCAAGTCTGATGAAATTAGAGATAAATTAGTAAAACTAAACATCACAATAAAAGATACGCCAGACGGTTCCATCTGGCAGTATCTCAACTAATTTACTTGCCTTCTTGTAATTCTCGAATCCTTGGGTATTCTTCCAAAAGTACCCTAATGCATCCGGCAATTGGTACGGCTATAATTGCGCCGATTAAACCAAACATATACATACCAATAGTAATTGCTATCAAAATCACGACCGGATGAAGATGTAAAGAATCGCCCTGAATTTTTGGTGCAATCAAGTTGTTTTCGACTTGAGCATATACGATATAAAAAATTGCAAAAACCAAAGCCGCAATTGGACTATTAAACAAAAGAAGTATTGTCACAATCGCACATCCGATAATCTGACCAAACATCGGAATAAGATATAGAATGGCTGTAGTCATACCCATTGGTAAAGCCAAACCAGCAGAGAATCCAAAGATAATTGAAAGCAAAAACACCACGAATACTGTCATTGCGCCATCGAGAAGAGCAATAGAAATTTGTTTTGAAACATAAGACGAAATTACTCTTGCCATTCTGCCGGTAACTCTTCTGGCCTCATCAATAGATTCGTTTCGATGCTTTCCAGAAAGCAAATTCCAAAACTCATTCATCATCGCTGGGCCCTCTAATAAGAATAGAAGGGTCAGGACGAGCACCAAGATAGTAGAAGTAATGAATCCAGCAATTGTGCCTATTCCGCTAAAGACCGTATCGCCAAACTTGCCCAAAACTTCACCCAAATTATTCATATCAAACTTGTCAAAAACGGTTTCTTTCAAATTTTCGACGCCGATATTATTGCCAAAGTCGTTAATTCCATCAATGACTTCCGGCAACTGATTATTAATAAATTTAGTCGTTTCTTGCACAACTACTGGTCCAATCACGGCAATAATAACACCGAGTACTAATACCACAATCAGATACGCCATTGTAGCCGATAGGGCTGGGTGTTTTTTCTTTTTGTCGAGGGCATCGATTTTCTCAACTAATGGCCTGATTGCAATCGCCAAAAATACAGAAATACCAACGATAATTAACCCAGTTAAAGCCTTATAAATAAAAAGACCTACTAAACAAAAAGCCAAAATAACCAACCAGAAACGCACGAATGTTTTAGTATCAACTTCAATTTTTCTAGACATTAACCTCCTTTTTATTAATTATACCATAACAATTATTAATATTATATTTATTAACTTGAATTATAAAGACAAAATTTATAAAATAAAGTTTGTTATGTTTAAGTTGGCTAGATTTTTGAAGCCCTATTGGTGGCAGGTAATTATCCTGCTCCTTGCTGTCGCTCTGCAAACTTGGTTCACTTTGCAACTTCCAGCCATGATGGCGGACATAGTCAACAACGGCATTAGTAAATCCGACTATACTTATATCTGGCAAACCGGTGCCAAAATGTTACTTTATTCCGTATTTATTGTTATTGGAGCAATTTCATCATCATTTTTCAGTGCCAAAGTTGGTGCCGGTTTTTCAAAAGATCTCAGAACGGCAATTTTTTCCAAAGTCCTCACTTTTAGCACTTCTGATTTAGAAAAATTCAGCACCGCTTCGCTCATCACCCGCACCACTAACGACATCAATCAAGTACAACAGGCTTTTATTATGATTTTTTCGATGCTCCTTCGTGCGCCAATGATGTGTATTGTTGCCATCGTCCAAGCTTTTGCAACCGCACCAACCATGACCTGGATTATTGCTCTAGGCGTGGTACTCTTTATCTTTTTTGCCATCATTATTTTGTCAGCTGCCATGCCTAAATTCAAACTTTTCCAAAAACTACTTGATAAAATTACTTTGCTCACGCGTGAAAATCTCACTGGTCTAAAAGTCATCCGCGCCTTTAACAACGAAGAACTTGAAAAGAAAAAATTTACAGAAGTCAATAACGAGTTAACTCGCACTATAATTTCTGTTACTAAACTACTCGGCCTAGCTAGCCCACTGACCACGTTAATTTTGAATGAAATCTGTCTCCTCTGTATTTGGGTAGGCATTTCTTATTTATCTGCCAACATTGCCTATCTTGGCAACATGATGGCTTTCATGCAATATGCCACTCATGTAGTATTTTCATTCTTGGTCCTAACTATCGTACTGTTTAGTATTCCAAGAGCCAATATTTCCGCTAACCGCATCAACGAAGTTTTCCGTACCAAACCAAAAATTCACTGGCCAAAAGTTACCAAGGGCAAACCAAGCAAAATTCCGTCAGTAGTATTTAAAAATGTTAAATTTTCTTATAGCTCATCAGCAGAAGAAAATGTACTAGAAAACATTTCGTTCGAGGCCAAAGTCGGCGAAACCACTGCCATTGTTGGCTCAACTGGCTCCGGAAAATCTACCATCATCAACCTCCTCATGCGTTTTTACGACACTACCGAAGGCGAGATTTTCGTAGATGGCATTAATATCAAAGATTACGCCAAAAAAGATCTTTTTTCTAAAATCGGCTATGTACCACAGCAGGGTTTTCTATTCTCTGGCACTATAGATTCCAATATTAATTTCGGAAACGCCAAATCCTCACCAGAAAACACTAAATCTGCCGCTAAAATTTCACAATCTGAAGAGTTTATTAATAAAATGAGCGATAAATACAAATCGCGTATCGCAAGGGGCGGCAGTAATGTTTCCGGCGGGCAAAAACAACGCCTGTCCATCGCTCGTGCCATCGCTAAAAACCCAGAAATTTATGCTTTTGATGATTCTTTCTCGGCACTCGACATGAAAACCGATGCCAAGCTTCGCCAAGAGCTCGCTAAAAATTCTAAAAATGCCGTCACTGTCATTGTCGCTCAACGTATTAGCACCATCAAAAACGCCGAAAATATCATCGTACTGAACCAAGGAAAAATTGTGGGTAAAGGTACGCATTATCAACTACTCAAAAATTGCAAAGTTTATCGCGAAATAGTTAAGTCGCAGCTTCAGGACACAGAATATGAAAAGGAGTTAGCCCATGCCAGGTCCTAAAAATATTGCTGCCAAACCCAAAAATATCAAAGTGACTTTTAAACGTCTACTAAAGTCCTTAAAACCTTGGTATCCGCATATAGCTATAGCTATAATTTTAACTATCGCGGCATCAGTACTATCGATTTTTGGGCCAAAAATCCTTGGCAATATGACCACCGAAGCAGTCGACAGTCTCACTAGAACCGGCAATATCAATTGGGAGCCGATCGCACAATCCGCCCTAATTCTGATTCTGTTATATCTATTCTCATTTGGCGTTAGCTATCTTAAAGAAATCATTTTCGGAATTTTGACCGCTAAATACACCAAAAAACTCCGTCACAGCATACTCGACAAAATTAACCACTTGCCGGCCCAATATTTCGACCGTCATCCATTCGGCGATACGCTTTCCAGAATGACCAACGACATAGATATTCTTGCAAACTCGCTTTCAAATGAACTCGCCGAAATCATCAGCGGTGTTACAACGGTCATTGGCATACTTATTATGATGATCTCAATATCATTAGCGCTTTCTGGTATAGCCGTAATTACCGTTCCGATATCATTAATTTTAGTTAGCAAAGTTGCTGGCAAGGCCCAAAAATATTTCGCCGCCCGACAGGCGACCTTGGGTACGCTCAACAGTGATATTGAGGAAAATTATTCTGGTTTAAATATTATTAGTTCTAATTCTCACGAAGAACAAAGTCTAGCCGATTTTAGCCACATTAACGAAAAACTTTATCGCGAAACTTGGAAAAGCCAATTTTTGTCTTCACTCGCATTTCCTTTAACTCATATTTTTACCAACCTGAGTTATATCGCGATCTGTATTACTGGAGGTTATCTCGCAATATCTGGCAAAATTTCAATCGGTGACATTCAAGCCTTTACTCAATATGTAAATCAATTCAATAGACCAATTACAAACTTATCAGATATAGCGGCCACTATTCAACTTACTCTAGCCGCCGCCGAAAGAATCTTTGATTTTCTCGATGAAATAGAAGAAATCGAAACTACTGAAAATACCAATATTAAAAATTTAAAAGGCTCCGTCGAATTTAAAAACGTCAACTTCTACTACGAAAAAGGTAAACCAATTATTAAAAATTTCTCCGCTAAAATTGAACCTGGACAAAAAGTCGCCATCGTTGGGCCGACTGGCGCTGGCAAAACTACTATTATCAACTTGCTCATGCGGTTCTACGATCCGCAATCCGGAGAAATTTTAATTGATGGTGTGCCTATCAGCACCATGAAACGCAAAGATGTTCGCAAACTCTTTGGTATGGTTCTGCAAGACACTTGGCTATTCTCTGGCACTATTGAAGAAAACTTGCGTTACGGTAATAAAAACATCACCAAATCCGATATCGTAAATGTTGCCAAAATCACTAACATGCACCACTACATCGAATCGCTGTCTCACGGCTACGACACTGTCATTTCTGAAGATTCCGACAACATTTCAGCCGGCGAAAAACAGCTCCTTACTATCACTCGCGCTATGATTGCTAATCCACCTATGCTGATTTTAGACGAGGCTACATCTAACGTCGATACTCGCACCGAACAAGTCATTCAAGATGCCTTTGAAAAATTAACTAAAGGCAAAACTTCATTCGTCATCGCGCACAGACTTTCTACCATTCGCAATTCAGATCTTATTTTGGTTGTAAAAGACGGCAACATTGTCGAACAAGGAAATCACGAAAGCTTGCTCAAAAAGAATGGCTTCTACGCCGAACTTTATAATTCACAATTTTCCGAAACCGTGTAATAATCTAACTATGGCAAAATTATATTTTCGATATGGAGCAATGGGATGTGGCAAAACTATGCAGCTCCTTCAAGTTGCTTTTAATTACGAAGAACGCGGACACAAAGTTTGTGTGATCAAACCAGCAACTGACTCCAAAAACGGCACCAAATTATTAACTCGCATTGGCCCAGAACGCGAAACCGATTTTTGTTTTGATAAAAATACTAATATCCTAGAAAAAGTTGAAAAGGACTTTTCTGATGTTGCTTGCATACTTGTTGATGAAGCTCAATTTATGACTAAAGAGCAAGCTGACGAACTTATGATGATTACCATTAAACTCGACATCCCAGTCATGGCCTACGGCCTCAGACTTAATTTCAAGCAAACTGACGGCGGTTTTGAAGGTGCAACTAGGTTATTACAAATCGCACATGACATCGAAGAAATTAAAACCATTTGCGAATGCGGTCACAAAGCTACTGCCAACTGCAGATTTCTAAACGGCAAAATCGTGCTTGATGGCCCAGACATTTTAATTGATGATGGCAAAAGTGAAATTGTTTACCGTGCACTTTGCCCAGCCTGCATTGAAAAATATCGCACAGGAGAAAAATAATGTATATCGTTATTGAAGGTCAAGATGCCACCGGCAAATCTACTCAAGTAGAAATGCTGGCCGATTATTTCAAAAAACAAGGCAAAAAGGTTGTTACCATCCACGAGCCGGACGGCGATTTAGAATCCGCTCATATGCTCCGAGAAATCATCAAAAATAAAAAATACAACTTGGAGCCAGAAAGCCACGTCTTACTTTTTACCGCTGCAAGATTAGAGCTTTGGCAAAAAATTGCCGAACCAACGCTTCGAGCTGGCGGCGTAGTTATATCCGCTCGTAACTGGTGGTCTACTCTGGCTTATCAAGGCTACGGCCAAGGCGTTTCAATCGACAAAATTATCGAAATTACCAGCAACTTCATGCCAAAGAGCTACATTAACCCAACTCATTCTGTCATTCTTACCTTAGACGACGACACTAGGCTCACAAGAGAAACAACCCGCGACGACAATTCATCCAAAGATACTTTTGAATCAAAATCCATGGATTTTCAACACGCAGTCGACTCGGCCTACCTCAAAATAGCCAAAAAATTCAATGTCAAAACTCTAGATGCATCCCCGACACCAACCGAAATTCAAGAAAAAATTAAAAAACTTTTTTCAATTTAAATTTCTTATGCTATAATTAATTTATTAAAGGGTGGTATTTTGAATAAAGTAGCAAGTTATCTAAATCAATATATTTCTGGAAACGTCTTTGACAAAGACTCTATTCTTGATGCATACTCCACGGACAGATCTATATTTAAAATAAAACCTCGCTTTGTAGCACTGCCAGAAAACACCAAAGACGTCAGTAGAATCTTAACTTTCCTTAATCAACTAGCTCTCAAAAACTATAAACTCCCAATTTCTGTAAGAGGTAGTGGCTTAGACAAAACCGGTGCTGATCTCACAAACGGCATGTTGATTTCTATGGAAAAAATGAACCACATCAAAGAAATTGACCCCCGCAGCAGACTGGTTCGCGTTGAAGCTGGTGTTACACTCGGACAATTAAACTCCGCTCTGGCTCTACATGGGCTTTCTGTTTCTATCAATACTCATCCAGACCACACTATCGGCGGAATTATTGCTAACTGTCAGGTAGATTCTTTTGCTTCAAAATACGGCGGCATTATTAAACATATAGAACGCCTTGAAATTATCTTGTCAAACGGAGATCGACTCCAGACCATCAAGATAAATCACAAAAAAGTAGAACAGCTGAAAAGCGGTAAAACTTTTGAGGGTAAGATTTATAAAAATATTGACAATTTATTATCGGAACAAAAACAAGCTATTGCTGGTCTTAGTAATAGCAGCTACGATTCTAGTGGTTACCCAGCTATCACTTGTATCAAAACTGGTAAAGATTTTGATCTCGCCCCACTATTTTTAGCTTCTCAAGGCACATTAGGTATAATTTCAGAAGTTATTTTACGCTGCGACGTTATGCCAGCACCATCCAGACATTTACTCGTCACATTTGATTCCATTAGCAAGGCCATAGAATTCCTTCAATTCTCCTTATCGCTCAGGCCAGCCGAAGCTAGCATTTATGATATGCGCATCTTCGAAAAATCTGAAGAATATGGCAAGAAACTCAAATTCATCACCAAAAAACCTATCGATGATGGCTTCTTAGTGGTAGTCAACTTCAACGACGGCCAAAAGAAAAATTCCAAAAACTTTAGCCTTTGTCTAGAGCATTTACCAAGGAGATCTAACTTCTTCGTCGAAGACAAAGAAAATCAAATCTATCTTAAAGAACTCATTGGAGCGCTCAATAATTATCTAAACAGTGATGCTCGTGGCGAAAGAATCGGATTCTTAGATGATTTTTATATTCCAGCCGACGAACTCAGCTCATTTATGGATGATCTTGCCCGAATCGAAAAAAGCTTTAAAGTCACACTTCCATTATTTGGTTCATTTGCAACCGAAAACTATTATGTCAGACCAGATATTAAACTAGAAATGTTAATGCCAAAAAAAGATGAAGACGACAAGGCCATAGAACCACTGATTATCAGCTTAATCAGGGTATTCAATGAAGTAATTTTGAGGCACAAAGGTTCATTCACTGGCGGCTCACCAGAAGGTCGCAGCAAAGCTCTAGTTACTACCCCAGCAATGGGCTCAGAACGAAGAGAACTATACAGAAAGGTCAAAGAAATATTTGATCCAAACAACATCTTAAACCCAGACATCAAAATTGGAGTTGACCAAAAACAGGTTATTAAAAGCCTCCGCACTTCTTACGACGACCACATTGTGATATAATTGGCCCCATGAAAACTACAACTAAAAAAATATCCGAAACTAGGGTGGAAATTAAAGTCGTCCTCGACGAAAAAGATTTATCTGCTGCACGCAAAAAAGCCATTGAATATCTTGCTAAAGATGTTAAAGTTCAGGGCTTTAGAAAAGGCAAAGTTCCAGCATCTGTTGCTGAAAAAAATCTCGATCCAAACGAGATCAATAACGCTGCACTCGAAATTGCTATTCGCTCAACTATTCCAGTAGCTTTCGAAGAAGCCAAGCAATCTCCACTTATGATGCCAGAAGTAAACGTCATTAAATATGTACCAAACGAAACTGCCGAATATCTTGCTACATCAGATATCCTCCCAGAAATCAAACTCGGTGCTTTCAAAAATCTCAAAGTTAAAAAAGTCGAAACTAAAGCTAGCCAAAAAGATATCGATGAAGTCATCGAAAATATTCGTGGTGCCTATGCCGATAAAAAAGCTGCTAAAAAAGCTGCTAAACTTGGCGATGAAGTCATTATTGATTTTGTCGGCAAAAAAGACAACAAAGCCTTTGATGGTGGCACTGCCAAAGATTTTGCCCTAGGTCTTGGCTCAAAACAGTTTATTCCAGGTTTTGAAGAGGGAATCGTCGGCCACGAATCTGGCGACAAATTCAATCTCGATCTCACTTTCCCTAAAGAATATCATGTTAAAAATCTCGCTGGCAAAAAAGTCACTTTCGAAGTCTTACTAAAACAAGTCAACGAAGTTATTAAACCAGCTAAAGACGATGAACTAGCCAAAAAATGCGGCCCATTTAAGACTATACAAGAACTCGAAGCTGATATTAAGAAAAATCTAGAAGCCCAAAATGAGCACAAGGCTAACGAAAAATACAAAAACGATCTCGTAGACGCACTCGTAGCAAAATCCAAAATCCCAGTGCCAGAAATTCTTATCTCTGATCAGCTCAATTTTATCAGAGATGACATCAGTCGCAACGCCGCTTCTCGTGGTATGAGTTTCGACGATTATCTAAAACAAGTTGGTCAATCCGAAGAAGATTGGGAAAAAGAAGCCAAAAAAGTCGCTGAAACCAGAGTCAAAGCCTCACTTGCGCTTCAAGTTCTAGCCAGAGACCAAAAAATCACTGTAGACGACAACACTGTCGATGCCAAAATCGCCGAACTAAGAGACGTTTATCAAAAGTCGCCAGAGGCAATCAACAATCTTAAGGACCCAAAAGTCCGCATGGAAGTCAAAAATCGCCTCACCATCGAAAAAACTCTCGAATTTCTCGTCAAAGCTCAAGGATAAGCTTGACTTTTTAACCCCTAACCTGTATAATACAAAGTAAGAGTTTCACGCTTGATTGTTATTGCTGTAAACAACCAGGCAAATCAATATTAACTTATAATTAAGGATTATTTTAACTGTGCCAACTATTAATCAGTTGATTCGTAAACCTAGAAAAAGCTCAGCCAAAAAATCCAAGGCTCCAGCACTAGGTTCAATCGTAAACACACTTAAAACCCGTTACTATGATCAAGCTGCCCCACTCAAACGTGGCGTTTGTATCAAAGTAACCACCAAAACACCTAAGAAACCAAACTCAGCTCTTCGTAAAGTTGCTCGTGTCCGTTTGACTAACGGTCAAGAAGTTTGGGCTTACATCGGTGGCGAAGGCCACAACCTCCAGGAGCACGCTGTTGTGCTAGTTCGTGGTGGTCGTGTTCCTGATCTTCCAGGTGTACGCTATCACATCGTTCGTGGTACCCTCGATCTTCAAGGCGTCCAAGGCCGCAAACAAGGCCGCTCTAAATACGGTGCCAAAAAGGAGGATAAGTAATTATGCCACGCAAAACTACTAAATCTTTGGAGCGCAAAGTCCTCCCAGATCGCAAATATCAATCAATTTTGGTTCAACGCCTCATCAATAAATCCATGCTCGACGGCAAAAAACAAGCTGCTGAACGCGCAGTTTATGCTGCCCTAGAAGGCGCTGCCAAAAAACTCGGTAGCGAAAATCCTGTCGAAGTTTTCGAAAAGGCCCTCGCTAACGTTTCTCCAGATTTTGAAGTTAAATCCCGCCGTGTTGGTGGTGCTAACTATCAAATCCCATTCCCAATTTCGGGCCATCGCCAATTACACTTTGCCTTTTCTTGGCTAGTACAATCTGCTCGCGCTCGCCAAGGTATGCCTTATAGTAAACGTCTTGAGCTCGAAATTATCGATGCTTACAACGAAACTGGCGCTGCTTTCAAGAAAAAAGAAGACTGCCACCGCATGGCCGAAGCAAACCGCGCTTTCGCGCATTTTGCCCGCGCTTAAAGCATATAAAAAATAGCAAAAACGCCCCTGTTAATTTTAAGCAGGAGCGTTTTTATTGCAAAAAGCTATCGCCTAATATATAATTAAACTCAAGTATATTAGGAGGTAAAAATGGTTAAACTAGCAATTAATGGTTTTGGTAGAATTGGTCGCTGCGCCTTCAAAATCGCCTTCGATCGTGACGATATCGAAATCGTTGCTATCAACGATCTAACAGACAACAAAACTTTAGCTCATCTTTTGCAACATGATTCATCTTATGGAACTTATAGCAAAAAAGTTACAAGCGACGACAATAATCTTATTGTTGATGGTCAAAAAATCCGCGCTTTGTCAGAGAAAGACCCAGCCGCTCTCCCATGGAAAGAATTAGGCGTAGATGTAGTTATCGAATCCACTGGCTTCTTTACCGACCCAGCCAAAGCTAGAGCCCATATCGACGCCGGCGCCAAAAAAGTCGTAATTTCCGCTCCAGCCAAGGGCGAAGGCGCTAAAACTATCGTTCTTGGCGTTAACGAAGACGTACTCGAAGATTCCGACACAATTATTTCCAATGCATCCTGCACCACCAACTGTATCGCTCCAGTTATGAAAGTTCTAGAAGATAACTTTGGTATCGAAAAAGCCATGATGACTACCGTTCACTCTTACACCGCATCACAAAAGCTTCAAGATGCTCCAGCCAAAGATCTCCGCGAAGCCCGCGCCGCTGCCGAAAATATAGTTCCTACTACTACTGGTGCTTCCAAAGCTGCTGCGCTTGCAATCCCGTCTCTAAAAGATAAATTTAACGGTCTATCCGTCCGCGTCCCAACCCCAGTCGTCTCCCTCTCCGACATCACCGCAGTCGTCAAGCGCGACGTCACCAAAGAAGAAATCAATGACGTCTTCAAGAAAGCCGCTCGCGAAGCTTATTATGAAGGTATTTTGGACGTCACTGAGGAAGAACTCGTCTCCTGCGATTTCCGCGGCAATTCTCATTCTTGCATCGTGGACCTCTCACTCACCGATGTAGTAGCCGGCAACCTTATCAAAGTAGTCGCTTGGTATGACAACGAATGGGGCTATTCCAATCGCTTAGTAGAATTAACTGCAGATTTTGGAAAGGCCGCCTGAATGACAAAACTTTTCATCGGTGCAGATCATCGCGGGTTTGAGAAAAAGAACCAACTCGCCGATTACTTCAAGCAAAACTATGAAGTTATCGACCTTGGCGCTGAAATTTATCAAGAAACCGATGACTATAACGATTTTGCTATTCGTGTTGCGAAAGCAGTGCTAGGAAATCCTGGCAGTAAAGGCATCTTGCTTTGTGGCTCCGCTCACGGTATATCCATTCAAGCTAATCGCTTCAAAGGTGTCCGTGCCATCGTTGGCTACAACATAGACCTAGCCAAATTGGGACGGGAGCATAATGACGCCAACGTTCTCTGCCTATCCTCTGATTACCAAGACCTAGAAAATATGAAAAACATCGCAGACGTCTTTTTAAACACGCAATTCTTAAATGAAGAACGCCTAGTGCGCCGTAACAATCGCTTAGACGAGGAGGTTATGTAATGGCAGTAATCGTACCAGCAGTGCTTGCCACCGATATTAGTCAATATCGTCGTTATATCGAAGTCTACAACAACTTTGCTAAACGCATTCAAGTGGATATCACCGATGGTGAGTTTGCTCAAAACCAAACCATCGACGAATCAAATATCTGGTGGAACAAGGATCAAACTACTTGCGACGTCCACATGATGGTTACAAACCCATCCAAACATTTACAAACCATCATCAAAGTCAATCCATCACTATGTATCTTTCACTGCGAAGTTAGCGAAGATTTAATACCAATTTTCGATAAGCTAAAAGAAGCTGGAATCAAAACCGGCGTTGCCTTCTTAAAGCAGACCTATCCTGGAAGCGAAAAATTCAAAAAATACATCGAAGCAGCCGATCATGCGCTTATCTTTTCTGGTAAACTCGGTTTGCAAGGCGGAGAGGCCGATCTTTTACAGACCGAAAAAGTTGAAATCATTCGTTCTATTAAATCAAATATCGAAATCGGATGGGATGGCGGAGCTAATCTTTCTAATGTCCGCGCGCTTGCCCATAGCGGCATTGACGTTATTAATGTTGGTAGTGCAATTAGTCATGCTCAAAATGCTCCAGAAGCCTTTAAACAACTTACTGAGGAGTTAGATAAAAATGGGGTGGTCTTATAATGGCAAGAATCGTTAGTTTAGGGTCGGCACTACAAGATATTTATCTTGTAGATCAAGACGATTTCGTATCATCAGACTATAAAGGTCAATCAATCTTTGGTAAATTGGAAATTGGCAGCAAAGTAGATATCGACAAAATATCTTATGAAGTTGGTGGTGGCGGCACCAATTCAGCCACATCTTTTGCTAGGCATGGCCATGAAGCCATTTTTATCGGCAATATCTCTAGAGATCCAGCCGGCGAAGCAATTCTGCAAACTTTGGACGATGAAGGTATAGATAGTAGCTATGTTGGTTTTTCTACTAAACTTAAAACTGGCTGTTCAGTCATTCTACTAGATGCCAGAAGTGGCGAACGCACTATCCTAACTCATCGTGGCTCCTCTGCTAAATTTAATAATTTTGATGAATCGGATTTAGATCTTATTCAACCAGATTGGCTTTATGCTACTACTATTGGTGGAGATATGGACATGCTATTGCGTTTCTTCGAAAAAGCCCACTCAATCAACTGCAAAGTTATGTTTAACCCTGGATTATTAGAGCTAGAACAACCGAAAAAGCTCATCGGACTCTTAGATGAAGTTGACATTTTGATCGTTAATAAACAAGAAGCCGCCAAAATCGTCCCTGGACAACTTTTGACCGAACTTCTATCCAAACTTTCAAATTATGTTCAGACCGTCATCATTACCGACGCTTCAATGGGCGCTATCGCCACTAATGGCATCGAGACTTACCGTCTTGGCATTTACGAAGACGTCAAAGTAAAAGATGCTACTGGCGCCGGTGACGCTATGGGCTCTGGTTTTCTTGCGCATCTCGCTTACGGATTTTCGTTTAAAGATTCATTAATTTTTGGAGCCGCCAATTCTACTTCTGTAGTCAAAAATCTTGGCGCTAAGAAAGGTATTTTAACCGGCGAGGAAAAGCTCCATCCGATGCCAATTCAGGAGATAAAATAATGTTTGCCGATCATGATACTATCGAACAATTAAATCTCGCTGACCTTGAGCGTGCTTCCGCCTACGCCAAAGATTTAAGCGACGGACTTAAAATCGTTCGCACTTTTCCACAAGGTGTCACGATTTTTGGATCCGCTAGATTGTCCCAAGAAAATAAATATTGCAAAAAAGCTCGCGAACTTGGCCAGCTCCTCGCCCAAAATGGTCACACCGTTATTACCGGCGGCGGCCCTGGTGTTATGGAAGCTGCCAACCAAGGTGCCTACGAATATGGTGGCCGTTCCATTGGTCTCAATATTACCTTAACTCACGAACAACATCCAAATCCATATCTTACCGATATGCTTCAATTCAAATATTTCTTTGCCCGCAAAGTTATGCTCGCTATGTCTGCAAAAGTCTATGTCTTTTTCCCAGGCGGCTACGGCACTATGGACGAATTGACCGAAATCATCATCTTGATGCAAGAAGGTAAAATGCCAAAAATGCCGGTTTTCTTGTTTGGCAAATCTTTCTGGCGCCCACTAGACAAATTCTATGCATCAAAAATGCTACCGAACAAACTGATCAAAACTCCAGATCTTAGAATTTATAAAATCACTGATGATGTTAAAGAAATTGTTGCCGCTGCCAATAAAATCGGCCATCCAAAGATCAAAACCAACTATTACGACGGTTTTAGCGCTAGCACCGTTTAGTATATAATTAAGTTATGCCAAAATTTAAACTAGTTAGTAAGTATAAGCCTACCGGCGATCAGCCTAAAGCTATCGCTAGTTTAACTGATAGCATTAAAAAGGGAATCAGGGAACAAACTCTGCTCGGTGTAACTGGCTCCGGTAAAACTTTTACTATGGCTAACATCATCCAGAACGTCCAAAAACCAACCCTAATTCTTGCCCACAACAAAACTCTTGCCGCTCAACTCTATTCCGAATTTCGCGATTTCTTTCCCGAAAACGAAGTTCATTATTTTGTGTCTTATTTCGATTATTACCAACCAGAAGCCTATATTTCTTCCACCGACACTTACATCGAAAAAGACTCTGCCATCAACGATGAAATCGACCGTTTGCGTCACGGTGCTACCGAGGCCCTACTCACCAGAAACGACGTTATTGTCATTGCTTCTGTATCCTGCATTTATGGCATTGGTTCTCCTAGCCACTATACTGCTATGTCCTTACCAATCACCAAAATCGACGGCACTTGGCAAATCCCACAAAGCGAAAATGGTATTTTATCTCTAGATCAACAATCATTTATCAAACATCTGGTTACCATGCAATATCACCGCAACGATATTGCTTTTGAGCGTGGTAATTTCCGCGTTATGGGTGATACGATCGACCTTTTCCCAGCTAACGGCGAATACGCCTATCGCTTTGAATTTGGATTCGATAATCTCGAATCAGTTAAAATCGTTGATCCTTTCACTATGGAAGTACGCGAAAAGCCAGAGCACGTTCATATTTTTCCAAACACTCATTATGTCACCCCAAGAGATCAACTCGAACACGCACTTACAACTATCAAACAAGAATTCGACGAACGCGTAGCCTATTTTGAAAAACATCAAAAATACCTCGAAGAGCAACGCCTGTCTCAGCGCACTAAATACGATCTTGAAATGCTCGCCGAAACTGGTTTTGTGAAGGGAATCGAAAACTATTCCAGACACCTAGAAGGCAGAAAACCCGGCGAACCACCTTCCACGCTGCTTGATTTCTTCCCGAAAGATTTCTTACTCCTTGTCGACGAGTCCCACATGACCTTGCCACAGGTTCGCGGCATGTATAACGGCGATCATTCTCGCAAAGAAACCTTAGTGGAATATGGCTTTAGGCTCCCATCCGCACTAGATAACCGCCCACTCACTTTTGATGAGTTCAACAAGCATATTAACCAAGTTGTTTATATTTCTGCTACCCCTGGCGAATACGAGCTGAGCAACTCTCCAAAACCAGCCGAGCAAGTCATCCGTCCAACCGGACTATTAGATCCAGAAATTGAAGTCCGAAGTTCGAACGGTCAAATCGACAACTTGCTTGAAGAAATCGACCAACGTATCGCTAAAAAACAGCGCACGCTCGTTACTACTTTAACCAAGCGCATGGCCGAAGATCTCACCGACCATCTCAAAGAACGTGGTATCAAAACCGCCTACGTTCACTCCGACATTGATACCTTGGAGCGCGGCGATATTTTAAGGGATCTCCGCGCCGGAGTTTATGACGTTTTGGTTGGCATTAATCTTCTCCGTGAAGGTCTGGATCTTCCAGAAGTCTCTCTTGTAGCGATTCTCGACGCCGATAAAGAAGGGTTTTTAAGATCTGAATCTGCCCTAATTCAAACCATCGGCCGCGCCGCCAGGCATGTTGAAGGCAAAGTCATCATGTATGCCGATAACATCACCGAAAGCATGGAAAAGGCCATCTCTGAAACTAACCGCCGCCGTGAAATCCAGCAAGAATATAATAAAAAGCATCATATTACTCCAAAATCCATTAAGAAAAACATCGGCGCTGGTCTCCGCGCTATTATTCCAGAAAAAGAAACTGCATCCAAGCTCGATTTAAGAAAAGTGCCAAAAGAAGAACTCCCAACCTTAATCAAAGAATTAACTTCGCAAATGCAACTCGCCGCCGCCAATCTCGAATTCGAACACGCCGCTCTGTTTCGCGACCAAATCGAGTCCATCAAAAACGACCTCAAAAAGTAAATATTACCCTGTATATTATCGATTTTTGTGTTATAATTTGTACTATGGATACGACCGACAAACAAATCGAACATTTGGCAAAATTGTCAGATTTTTCATTGTCCGAAAAAGATTCTAAAAGCCTTGGCAAGGATCTCGAGAGCATCATCAACTACATTTCTCAACTAGATGAATTAGACACTAAAGACGTCGAGCCAACTTACCAAGTTTTTGAAATGGAAAATGTCTGGCGCGACGACGAAATTATTCCGCAAGAAGCCAGCAGAGAAGACCTGCTCGCGCTCACTAAAGAACAAGAAGATAATCAAATAAAAATTCCGAAAGTACTATAATGAAAATCGCTAATAAAACCGTCACTGCCACTCAACTCGTAAAAGACGCCCTAGAAAAGGCCAAACATTTTGAAGAATACAACATTTTCACCTTCTTAAACGAAGAGGGCGCGTTAAGAAAAGCTGCCGAAATTGATGCTAAAATCGCTAAAGGCGAAAAAGTCGGCAAACTCGCCGGCGTACCATATGCTTTTAAAGACAACTTCTTGAGTCCAGAAGGACCAACCACCGCTTCCAGCAAAATTCTCTCGCCTTTAGTTAGCCCAATCACTGCCACGGCCATTAAAAAGCTAGAGGCAGAGGGTGCCATTATGATTGGTCGCACCAACATGGACTCCTTTGCGCACGGCTCATCCACCGAAAACTCTTATTTTGGCCCAACTCTAAACTCCGCCGACAAAACTCGAGTTGCGGGCGGTTCGTCTGGCGGTTCAGCCGTTGCTGTTGCCCTAGATATCGTCGAATTTGCTACCGGCACCGACACCGGAGGCTCCATCAGGCAGCCAGCTTCATTCAACGGCATCTACGGTCTAAAGCCTACCTACGGTACCATATCTCGCTACGGAGTCGTAGCCATGGCTTCCAGCACCGACTGTATCGGCTTCTTTACCAAAACCCCAGATGATATGGATTTACTCATGTCTATCACCGCTGGCCAAGATGCAAACGATCTCACTACTCTCCCAGATTATTACGAAACTTCTGAGATAAAAGAAGTTAAGAAGGTCGGTATCATTAAAGAATTTGATAACGACTCTGTTTCGTCGGAACTTAAGAGCGCGCTGAATAAAAAAGTCGATCAGCTCAAAAAACAGGGGTATGAGATCGTCGAGCTCAGCATGCCAGCCCTAAAATACGCCCTTGCAGTTTATTACATTATCGTTCCAGCCGAAATCGCCAGCAACCTCTCCAGATACGATGGCATCCGCTACGGCTACCGCAGCGACAACATCACCGATCTAGAAAGCATCTATACTTCATCCAGAAACGAAGGCTTTATGGATGAAAACAAACGCCGTATCATGATCGGCAACTTCGTGCTTTCCTCTGGTTTTTATGATGCTTATTATCTCAAAGCCCAAAAAGCCCGCACTCTCATCATCAAGGAATACGAAGAAGCCTTCAAAAAATGCGATGTTATTCTCACCCCAGTTGCGCCAAACCAAGCCTTTAAACTCGGTGAAAAGATCAACGATCCAGTTTCAATGTATCTTGAAGACGTTATGTCCGTGCCAATAAACCTTGCTGGTCTACCTGGCCTCACTATCCCGGCTGGCACCGGCGAAAATGGCCTGCCTACCGGTCTCCAGCTCATCGGCCCACGTCGCAGCGATAAAACTCTAATTAACTTTGCAAAGGAGCTCGCCTAATGCAATCATCTACTTTAACTTTACTTATTTCCGTTTTGGTAGTTGGCGTACTGATTTTTATCGCTATTTTGCTCACCAGTAAACGCAGCCATTCTTTCGACACCATGGAATATCAAACTAGCTTCCTAGAAATCGAAAACAATCTCATTAAAGATAGCAAAGCCTCCTACAACATGTCCGTCGTCAATGCCGATAAACTTCTAGACAAAGCCCTCTGTGAAATGGGCGTCCCTGGCAAAACCATGGGCGAACGCATGAAGAAACTTGGCAATACTAAATTCTCCCAAACCAACGCCGTTTGGCACGCGCACAAACTTCGCAACCAAATCGCACACGAGCATAATTTTCAACTTGACTATAATCAAGCCAAACATGCACTTTCCGTCTACAAACAAGCCTTAAAAGACCTAGGAGCGATCTAATGAGTAAATACGAAATCACTATCGGTATTGAGTGTCATGTTCAGCTCTCTACCAAAACCAAGCTCTTTTCCGAGGTTGATAACGATGCTCGCGGCAAAGAGCCAAACTCTTGCGTCTCCCCAGTTGATTATGCGCTTCCAGGCATGCTGCCAAGATTAAACGGTGAAGCGATCAAATTCGCTATCCGCGCCGGCAAAGCTATGAACTGCGAAATCAATAAGCATTCTCGTTTCGATCGCAAACATTATTTCTACCCAGATTCACCAAAAGGCTATCAGATTACCCAGTTTTATCACCCGATCATTGGCGCGGGCTATATCGAACTTCCAGACGGCACCAAAGTCCGCATTGAGCACGCCCACCTAGAAGGTGATGCTGGCAAACTCTCGCATTTTGGTAACTATTCTCTCGTTGATTTAAACCGCGTTGATACTCCTTTAATCGAAATCGTTTCCATGCCGGATATTCACTCCGCCAAGCAAGCTCACGATTATTGTAAGGAACTCTGGCGCGCCATGGTTTATGCTGAAGTTACCAACGGCGACTTATACAACGGCAACATGCGCTTTGACGTCAACATTTCACTAGCTAAAGAAGGCGCTAAAGAACTCGGTACTCGCGCCGAAATTAAGAACTTAAACAGTTTCCGCTCTGTCGAACACGCTGTAGAATACGAATACGAACGCCAAGCCAAAATTCTCGATAAAGGCGAAAAAGTCGTCCAGGAAACTCGCGGTTGGAGCGACGCTACCGGCAAAACCACTCCACAGCGTAGCAAGGAAGAGGCTCAAGATTACCGCTATATGCCAGAACCAGACCTTCCACCAATCAATCTTTCCCAAGAATTTATCGATAAAGAAGCCGCCAAACTCCCAACCACCCCTAAAGCCTACCGTGAAAAATTCAGCGGCACTATCGCTTCTGACACCCTAGAGATCCTCCTCGACTACAAACCATTGATGGAAAAACTGGAGGAAATTACCAATCTTTTTTCGGGGGATATTCGCGACAACGGGAGCGAACTAAGCAAGGAGCCTCGTAACGACGGGAGCGACGCAGCGGCCCGAGAAAAAACGATTGGCAAAATTTCCAACTGGTTTGCTTCAGTGCTTCTTGCCGAGGAAAAATCCGCCGAATATTTGAACGATCTTCCTTCCGCTAAACAGCTTGCCAACCTCGCCGAAATGACTGAGAAAAAAGAACTCTCTTCTACTGGCGCTAAAGAGGTATTCCTTCGCTTATTCGACCCACAAATGAAGATCAAAGAAGCTAAAGAAATCGCCAAAGAACTCAACCTTCTCCAAGAAAACAATCTCGATGCATTAGAGAAAATCGTCGATGAAATCCTTGCCGACCCGGCCACCAAAAAAGCCCAAGAAGATTTTAAGGCCGGCCAAGAAAAAGTTATCGGCTTCCTCGTTGGCCAAGTCATGAAAGCCTCAAAAGGCAAAGCCAACCCATCTGTTGCCCAGGAAATTCTTCGACAAAAACTCAAAAACTAGCCGAATATTGACTTTTTTGCATTTTCGTGCTATAATGATATAGATATAGTTAAATCTTTTTAAGGGGGAATATTATGAAAAAATACTATATCTCTATTAAAGGCACGTTAATACCGTTTCACGTCAAACGAGAAGATTTCTCCAAGGAAGCACCAAATAACACTGACACACTTGTCAAATTTAATAGCAAAGGTGTAACCACAGTTGACGAAAAAGCCGACGAGCTTTATGCATACTACGCAGGAGCACACGAGTGTATCTGTATGGGATGTTATAAAAATCTCGCTCCAACGGTAAAAAACGAAGAGGATCGCTGTGGAGCAATTGACATCATGCTGATGGAACAGATGCCCGTAGAATACCGCGAAGTCTACCGGCAAAAAAGAATCAAAATGTTTGAGACACTCATAGCAAATGATTTAAGCCCAAGCAGAAACAGATTATTCAAGAACTCAATCAAGATCCTCAAAAACACCAGAGTCGACTAAGGTCGACTCTTTTTCGATGCTATAATAATTCTATGCACGAAAGTTGGAAACCATTTTTAAAATCAGAATTCGCTAAACCATATTTTAAAGAATTATCAGAATTTCTCTCTAATGAATATGAGAAAAAGACCATTTTCCCTAAAAAGGCTCAGGTTTTTTCGGCTTTTACTACCGACTTAAACGAAGTAAAAGTAGTAATCCTCGGGCAAGACCCATATCATACTCCCGGCGCCGCTCACGGCCTAGCTTTTTCGGTACCAAATTCTCAGCCTATTCCACCATCTTTAATCAATATTTATAAAGAAATCGACAGCGACATCGGCAGCCATGCCAACAAAACTGGCTATCTAAAAAACTGGCAAGACCAAGGAGTTTTACTTTTAAACAACGTCCTCACCGTTGAGGCCCACAAAGCTGGCTCGCATCGTAACCACGGCTGGGAAACTTTCACCGAAGCCACCATCAGATATCTAGACGAGACCAAAGACCATCTCGTATTTCTCCTTTGGGGTCGCGACGCCAGAAACAAAAAGCCGCTCATTAATCAAGAAAAACACCTAATTCTAGAAGCCGCCCACCCGTCACCACTCTCTGCCTACAACGGTTTTTTTGGCTGTAAACACTTTAGCAAAACCAACGACCAACTCGAAAAATGGGGAAAATCAAAAATCGTCTGGTAAAAACTAACAAAAAACTTTACAATAAGAGTTATGAAATCACCAGAAAATTTTAAGCCTTTTACTATCAACACTCAACCTGATGCGAGTCTAGAACCAACTCCAAAAACTACCCTCAACATCCCTAATATTAACGGTTCAAACAATCAAACATCAAAACCTGTTGATATACCAAACTTTACTACTCCGCATCCAGCTAAAGAGGCTATTGATTTTTCAAAAGCTGAAAATCCAGATGATTTTACCCATAAAGTGAGAGAGCACCAAAAGCATCCATCTTTCGCTTCAAAAATCGTTAAAACCGAGATCCAAGACCTGGGTGAAAGAGCTAGGGAAATCAGAAAACGCCACAAAAACATCGGCGCCAAAACTCTTGCAACTGTACTTGCCACCACTACTATTTTCACCGCTGCCGGCGCTATTAAAAGAGACAAAAAAGATGTTGACGCTATTAATATCACCGAAAAAGCCCCGGTAGAAGATTCTGTCGATTATAAAGATATTGAAGACCAAATTTTCTCCTTTGACGAAGACACTAACGAAGTCTCAATTCATCAAAAAGACGAGAAAAAGACAGAAGATTCTAAAGTCACCGCTAAAGAATCGACTCCTAAAGCAGAAGCCGCCAAAGAGAATCAAGAAGATTCTATCGAAATGGACATGGACGTCGAGCTAGATTTAACTGATTCTATGGAAAAACAACTTCAGGAAGTTAAAAAAATCTATGACGAGCACCTCGAAACTTATAAGAACATTGCTGAACGCGTAGAAAGAGATATCGGACTAAAAATCCCTCCGGAAATGATCTGCGCTATTCACTATCGAGAATCTAGTTGCGATTTCACCACCTATTTGCACAACGGCGAAAAACTAGGCAAACCTACAACTCTAGTTCCAGCCGGAATTAATTTCAATAGTTTTACCGCCGCCGCTGTTGATGCCATCGAACGTGAAATAAAACAATTCAATTATAATACCAATAGGTTCCACCTCAAAAATGACCTAACCACTTTATCTAGTATCGCCATGTTCACCGAAACTTTTAATGGTACTGGCGCCAGAGATTATCACGACAGCTATTCGTCATATGTCTACACCGGCACCAACAAATACAGGGGCGGTATGTATACAGCAGATAGCAAATGGAGCGATTCGGCCACAGATAAAAGACCTGGTACTATACCAATTTTCTTATATTTACACCAGCCAGCAGAGGAATAATTAAACCCACTGAGCAAGGCGCTTATATTCTTCAGAATTTTTATCGTAATAGTCTAAAATATCCTGTTGATAAGTTTTACCATTTGAAATATTTAAAGTCTCTACCTCTGGCATTGCCGCAAGCAATCTAATCACTGCTTCATCAGTATCAACATTAGTCATAGTTTTGGCTGACTTTTTATAAGAAGCTACGCGAAGCTCTTTATAAACAAATCTTTTAATTCCAGCTTGCAAACAATATTTAAGGCAATTTTCACAGGTAGCAATGCGATTATAAAGCGTGCAGCCAGTAAGGTCGCGCTGCGCAAACAATACCGCGTTCATCTCGGAATGAATCGCAAAATAATATTTCATCGGGCGTTCAGACAAAGTCAACTTAGTCTCGTCCGCACCTTGAATCGTGCCATTATAGCCAAACGACACTGGACGATGCCTAGAATCTACAATCACACAGCCATTTTGCGACGAAGGATCCTTAGATTTTTTCGCCACTTCATCGGCGATATTCATAAAATATTGATCCCATTCAAGCTGTTTCTTCGTCATTTTTACCTCTTTTTTCTATCCTACCTTAAAATATATCAAAAATCAAATAATGTGCTATAATCAGGTTAACATTAACTAATTGGAGAAATTCAATGGAAACTGCACCTGCAAAACCAGCAGATAAATTTACTAAAGAAGAAAAGGAATCCGGCAAAGGCATGAGCGTTCTCGCTTATATCGGTATTCTTAGCCTTATCCCATTCTTCGCCGAAAAGAAAAACAAATTTGTTGTTTATCACGCCAAACAAGGTATTAATCTCTTCCTCTGCGAAGTCATTGTTGGCGTTGGCATCGGCATCATCTCCGGTATCATCTCCGGTATAGCTGCTGCTAGCCTTAATCTGTTCTTGTTATTTACCATTCTTCCTATTATCGGCGTCATCGGTTGGGCCTGTTCAATCTTCTTCCTCGTCATGTCCATCATGGGCATCGTCCAAGCTTGCAGCGGCGAAGCTAAAAAACTTCCAGTTGTTGGCAAAATCAAAATCGTCAAATAATTCGATTTTAAAGAACCGGGCTTCCAGGCCCGGTTTTTTGTGCTTAAGGTTGTAGTTTTTTATTGAGTTCTTTAAACTCCTCTCAAAACTTAAAAAAGAGGAGTTATGAAATCTTTAAAATTTATTCTTTCGGGCCTTTTAATCGTCCCCGCCACATTATTTTTTCCATTTTTAAATTCAGCCAGAGCAGCCAGCTGTAACGACGTTATTTTTGTCTTTGCAAGAGGCTCCGGCGAAGCTCTAAATGATGTCAGCTACCAAGAATTTAAAACTAAAATAGAAGAAAACATCCCGGATGACACTTTAAAATACGATTTTTATGAACTTGGGTCAGAAATGCAAGGAGACTACCAATATCCCGCCATAGCCATTGGCATCGACACCGTTGAACATACTATTACCACCATCGGCGCAGCGGCCGGTGCTGGTGGGTCCTATGCTTTTGGCGAAAGTGTCAAAGCTGGCAAAGAAGAACTTTCGGCATACATAAATTCTATTAACACCACTTGCGAAAACACGAAATTTGTCCTAGCTGGCTATTCTCAGGGCGGCCTGGTCGTATCTACCGCTCTTCAAGACATCGATTCGTCTAAAATTATCTACGCCGCCACTCTTGGCGATCCAAAACTTTATCTACCAGAAGGTTATGGTCTTTTTCCTAATGCCTGCCGTGGCGAAAACTTGTCCGAATATCGCACCTTTGTGCCAGATTGCAGAGCTTACGAAGGCCTGCTGGGCAAAAACGACCCCTACCGGCCAACCAGTTTTAGTGGCAAACTTGGCGCTTGGTGCAATTACTTAGATATTATGTGCAGCAGACATTTTTATATTTTCGACCCACTGCAAGGCCACATTTCTTACATCTCTGATGGTTTATACGAAAAACTTGCAAAAATCATCAACAACAGGCTCGCCGATACTTTTCCCGATAAAATCACCAAAGTAGAAATAGACGCCCCTGTTCACGACGTCGCAGTTTTGATTGACTCCACAGGTTCAATGTCTGGCCTAATCGACCAATACAAATCCGAAGGCATCAGACTAGCTCAAGAAGCCATCAATTCCGGCGGGCGTATCGCGCTTTATGAATATCGAGATTTAGACGACCCATTCGAACCGGTTAGGCATTGCGGTTTTGACACCTGTACTATAGAAACTTTCGTCGAAAAAATTAACTCAATTACCGTTTCTGGCGGTGGCGACACATTGGAATCTGCCATGTCGGCCGCACTCAAAGCCTTAAATACCGAAAACTGGAAACCTGGCGCCACAAAAAGTATCGTAATTCTCACCGATGCCGGCTATCATCAAGTCGATCGAGACGGCACGACTCCAGAGCAAGTTATAGAACGTAGTCTAGAAATCGACCCAGTCAATTTTTACATCATTACAACACCTAGCAACATAGAAAATTATACTAGCTTAGCAGAAGCCACCGGCGGCGAGACCTTCTCCTCGACCGACGAAATAGAACTTTCTACCACCCACATCCTAGAACGACCAACCGCCATTTTGAATAATGCCGAATACCAGGGAATCATTGGTGATAAATTAACTTTTGACGCCAGCTCTTCCGCCGCCACTTCAAAAATCATACGCTACGAATGGGATTTAGATGGTGATGGCGCTTTTGAAACTTCCTCGGAAAACCCAATCATTTCCAAAATTTACACTGCACCAGTTTCTGGCTTCGTTCAAGTAAAAGTAGTTGATGAAAATAATCTTTCTAGCACCATGTCTGCCAGTATTTCTATTACCGAAGAATCTCCTATTAGCGCCAGCACTATCACAGTTGAAAGTACTATTGAAAATGGCAACGATTTGACCATCAATTATTCTACTGATGCCGAAAAAGTTTTTCTAATTCTAAACGACGCTCTACTTGGTGAATTAACCGAAAAAACTTTTACTATTACCGATCTAGATTTAACACGAGAAAACACAATCTCGCTCGTCTCATATTCTGCAAATGGCGAACGCGGAGAAACTAAAAGTTTAACTTTAGGCTCGGAGATTCAAAACAATAAAAATAATCCGGTTAAAGCGCCGGATTCTGGTATCGTCAAAACTACTTCGAACTTAGATGCCAGTGGTCGCCAAACTCACACTTATAAACGCCAAGATTCTTAGCCCCATGATCATATTCAGCCACTTTGGCCGCTACTTCAGCCTCTTCCTTTGAACCATAACAAATTTTTTGAATCTCTCCCACCCAACATTTTTCTGGTTCATATATCTGGTTTTTAAGATGTTTATTTTGACGTCCCATACCCCCATTATAGCACAAAAACCGAAAAAAGTCAATACGCTTGTGTTTTTAACATATTTACTATACAATTAAACGTATATGGCATACGGTCGTGTTGATGGAACTAGTGCTCTTAAACCAGAGGATGATAACGCCTATGGTGACTCTAATTTTTATAAATCAACCAAGCCAAATCTCACCGTTTTAGAAGGTGGCAAATCCAAAAATGCTACCAAAGTAGGCGAAGCTAGTAAAGGCCTCGGTGATGCCGAAAAGGATGCCGTTTCTAACCCCATCGCCAAAACTGGCGACGGAGCCAAAAACGTCCTAAATGCCGAAGCCGGCGGATTAGCGGCTGGCGGCTTCATTAATAACGTCCGCGGATTAAAAGCCACCGAGAAAAAAGACGTAAAAGGCAAGCTCAAAAAAGGCGGCCCGATCGGATCTATTATCGCACTCTTTCTTGGTGTTGGCGGCCTTATGCTCGGCGGCCAAAGCTTAATGCCGTTTAGCTTAGTGGCACAATTTATTGGTAATTTCGATTCCATAAATGTTAGTACCGCATTAAGGTCAAAACAATTTTTGAAATTTCAAACCAATGGCGATATAAAACCAGCTACTCGTAGAGGTGTCTTTGGTGGTCAAAAATTTAAGTTATCAGGAAAACAAAGCAACAAACTTAAGGCTCAGGGTATTGACTCGGTAGAAATAGACGGGAAAACTTACCTCGTGTTCGATGACGGATCACCCACAAGAACTCTTATTTCTCCAGATGGGAAAAAACTAGACGCGGTTAGTGGAAGGACGTCGGTCACATTAGACAGCGGGGAGACGGTAGAGATTGGGCAAAAAATGACATTCGATGACGCGTATAGTAAGCTATCAGATTTTAAAAATGGTTATAACAAAGCTTCGCGTACTTGGAAAGGAGCCGTCGGCGCCTGGTTCGACAATCTAACACTCAAATTTCTCAATAGAATAGATGCTTCTCGCAACCACTTTAAAAATTTTCGAGAAAGAGTAGAGGATGCCGAAGCTGGAAACACCAGATCTGGAGAAGCAGGAAGAGTAGACCCTGCAGATCCGGAACCGAACACCCCTAAAACCACTCAGGAAGCAGAGATGGAAGTAGCGAAAGCAGACATGAATAAAGGCGCAGATGAAGTGCGTGGAACTATTGACTTTGGCGAAATCAATGAAAAGCAAAACGAAGCTGGAGACATAAAAGAAGAGACTGACACAAAAGCAAAAGAAGACACTTCTTTTAAGACCGACATGGACGCTGATGAAATTAAGGCAAAAACTGCAAAAATAACAAAAGCGGCAGCGGCTATAAACGGCGCTCAAGCTGGTACGAATGTCGCATGTGCAATCGCCGGAGTTATTGGTACGGTTGGTGTATTAGTAGCGGCGGCAGAAGGGTTGCAAATCGTTAAATTAATTTCTAGTTTTACAGAAGCCATACAGAAAACTCAATATGGAGAAGGTGTCGATTCACCCATCCATGTATTATCTCAGTCTTTAGTCACCACTACAAATACTAAAAGTTGGAGCCTTTCCGACGATAATGGTGGAATTATCACAGAGACTGACGACAGCGAAGATTATAACTTAACAGAGCACACTGTCAAAGAAAATGTTTCAGCAATGCAATCTTCTGGCATAGCAGCATTATATGGAAACACCCCAGTCGATCAAAGTGACCCGAGTGTTCAATCTTTCAATATACAGGGTAGTTTCGATAATATATTGGGTGGCTTGGGGTTAAGCGCTGGGGCATTCATTGGTTGTACTGCAGCAAAATTAGCAGTAGCAGCAGCAAGCGCAGGGGTCACCATCGCCCTGCTCATAACAACTGGCGGCATCGGTAATCTTATAAAAGACGCCGTGAAGGGCGCAGTAGTAGCCGTAGGACTTGCCGCAGGCGTTACTATTGCAATCAAACTATTAGTTCCAAAAATTACCGCAGCGCTGACAAGAGACTTAATCAGTGACTTAGCTGGCGAAGATTTGGGAAATGCGCTCGTTTCTGGAGCCAACATGTACATGAGCGGTAATCATCGATCTGGCGGCGGATCTTTAACAGATAAGGACGGTCTTCTAGCCTATACCGTAGAACATGAGAAAATAATTGCCGATAATGCTGAATATGAACGCGCCAACCGCAGCCCGTTCGATATCACTTCACAATATACTTTTCTCGGTTCACTACTCACCAAATTCGCCTCTTTTTATACAGCTAGCAATTCTACGTCCGGATTTATAACCACCATTGGGAACATTACTAGGAACTCACTCACGTCAATACTTCCATCAGCTTCTGCCGTCACAGCCACCAAAATGATCGAAGACACCGGAAACTGTCCGTATTTAGAGTCTATCGGCGCCGTTGGCGATGCATACTGTAATCCATATATCATAACTGACGTTGGCAGTAAAACCATGAACGAACACCCAGCAGATATCGTGGGTACAGTTGATAGCCTAGGTGGTTTTTCGGATTTCGACGAAAATGACAATCCGAAAATTGATAAAGATTCCAATCTAGGCAAATATATACTATACTGTAGCGAGAGAACATCAAGCTTTGGATTTGCCGACCAAAACATCTCGAATCAACTCACCATTCTATCAGTTGAAAGTGGATCGGAAGCTGTAGACACTACTAGTAATGCAATAGTAGGGAGTGTACCTATAATAGGGGACTTAGTAGATGTAGTTCAAAATGCCAACACCGCAAATAATCTTGGTTGGATAACTGGAGAATCCTGCGTAACCGGAAACACATCAAACAGCCATTCCACTTCAACGCCAAATTGGGCCAACGAAGGTGAATATTATCAACGTTTCCTTGAAGATCAACGTCTAATGGAGAGCATCGACCCGAACTATACTTCCGCCGAAGTCGCTTTCCTTGAAGAATACTATGCTGAACATCCGCTTGATAATTCCTACGAAGGTATTCTCGCTCGCTATTCTGGCCTTACTAAAGAAACCGTTGTCGCAACGCTAGACGCCATAGATTATTTAAATTACATCGCCGACTACGATCCATCCACTCGCTACGTGTTTGGTGATGACGACACAGATTACACCAAGAAAACTTACATCGATACCGGAAGCAACGTTGCCGCAGAATCTGAAAACGTTATTTTGCAATACGCAATCGTCTACAACGACATCAGAAATCGCACCGCTACCGTCTAAAATTAATCAGCAAAAAGGCGCTAAAAAGCGCCTTTCTTCATGGTGTGATAATTATCGATATCTGCGCGCACAGCGCCAGCCGCATCACGCAAATTATCATTTTTCCGTAAGTTAAGCATCGAAGAGGCAAAATATAACACTGTCTCTTCATTCACATTTCTGATGATGCCATTACCATAATCAATTGAATAACCATAGACTACATAATCATTTTTGGTAGTTAAATCATCCCATTCATCACCGACTATGCTAATCCACATGTTGCCATCATCATCAATAGCAAACCGTCTAGCACCACAGCGCCAAACCGCCGATTGCCCCTCACGTTTATCAGACACCAAAACAAAACCCAAGTCTTCTGCATACTTACTTAGAAAAAAAGTATCGCCATCCCAATACGTTTCATCCTGAAAATCAACTAAACGGCCACCTTCACTGACCTGTGCCGCCTTATCTTCTTCGTAAGAAAACCAACTTTCCTTTGCTAAAGACAAAATATCAACCTTAAAAACCACAAATGTGGCCAGCAGAGACACCGCCACAAACATCAAACGGACAAAATGTTTCAATCATATCACTCCTAACGTACAATTTTTTGAAAATTCTATCTTGTTATATCATATCCACCCCTAAAAAACAAACACAACCAGTTTGCCTTTACTTCCAAAACTATCTCAAATCGGTTATACTTAAAATATGCCCAATTTCTATAATCAAACTGTTAAAGAAAGTCTCGATCTCTTAAAAACCAATCTAAAAACTGGGCTACTAAGTCCAGAAGTAAAAAGACGTCAAAAAAAATACGGCAAAAACGTTCTTGATATTAAAAGCACCCCACTTTGGAAGAAAATCCTCGAACCATTTATCGATGTTTTTATGATCATTCTTATCTCTGCAATGATTCTGTCTGCCATCCAACAGGATTGGGCCGAAGTCACTATTATTGCCGTAATTATCGTAGTCGACGCCACTATTTATTATATTCAAGACTTTTCTACCGAACGCGTTTTACGCAGCCTGCACGCTCAAACCGTCCACCAAATCACTGTACTAAGAGACCATGAAGAAATCGAAATCGATGCAGACGAACTAGTTCCTGGCGATATTGTTATCTTCAAAGAAGGGGATCGCGTTCCAGCCGATGGTCGCATCATCGAAGAATCCGGCCTGCTCGCCAACGAATCTATGCTCACCGGCGAATCCGACGCTATCGCCAAAGACGCCAAAGCTATCTCTGGCGACAAAAAAGTCTATGAACAACGAAACATCCTTTTCTCTGGCTCCTTCATTCTAACCGGCTCTGGCAAAATGCTCGTCACGGCAACTGGTAACAATACCGAATACGGTCAAATCGCCTCACTTGCTTCGTCTGCCGAATCATCTAGCCCAATCCAAGACAAAATCAATAAATTTGTGGTTAGAATCGCTATCGTAGTAGTATCGCTAGCAATTCTCATCCTGATTATTCAGCTTGCGAATGGTATCAGTTTTTTCTCTGCTGCAGAGTTCACCCTAGCCATGATCGTTTCAGCCGTTCCAGAAGGCTTACCAGTAGCCATTTCAATTATACTTGCCTTTGGCGCTCGCCGTATGGCTAAAAAACGCGCGCTAATCAAAGAAATGCGAGCTATTCAGTCTATTGGCATCGTCACTACTATTGCATCCGACAAAACTGGAACCCTCACCGAAAATAAGTTATCTCTTCAAGAACACTGGTCGGCTAAAAATTCTGATAAAAATTTCCTCGAAGTTGTTGCTAAATCTGCTCTGCCATTCGCGGAGTCAACCGATCCACTAGACTCGGCAATTTGGGACTATATCAAAGCTCACAAATCATATCTCACCGACACCGGCCCGGTCCATAGTTACGCTTTTGACCAATCTCTTAAAGTCTCTGGAAACTTATATGAAACTAAAACCGGAGCCCTAAATCTAGTTGTTAAAGGTGCACCAGAAACTATCTTCGAAAAATGCAAAATCAGCGAAAAAAACCGTGAAGAAGCCGAGGCCAAACTAGAAGAATTTAGTAACGCCGGCTATAAAGTCATTGCTGTAGCAACCGCCAAGCTGGAACACGAAATTAATGAGCTAAATCGCCTTAGTAAAAAAGACTTATTTGCTTTTAGGGGGCTTATTGCTATCGCCGACTCAGTTAGGACCGAAGCTATTCCAGCCATCAAACAAGCTACCGCCGCCGGAATCAAAGTAAAGATGGTCACCGGAGACCATGCTCAAACCGCCTTTGCTATTGGTAAAAAACTTGGGTTAGTTAATGACTTTGCACAAGTTTTCGATTGTTCCAGAATGGGCAATATACCAGATGAGGATCTAGAAGAAATTGCCAAAAAAACTATGGTTTTTGCTCGCGTTACACCAGAAGATAAATTCAGAATCTTAACCGCTATTAAAAAGAATGAAATTGTTGCTATGACCGGCGACGGTGTCAACGACGTTCCGGCCCTCACTAACGCCCACGTTGGCATTGCTATGGGCGACGGCCCCGCCATCGTACAAGATGCTGGCGATATAGTACTTCTAGATAACAACTTTAAAAACATCATTGAAGCCATGCACGAAGGCCGCATTATCCTAGCCAACATTCGTCGCATGTTAGTTTATCTCCTTGCTACTAACGCCGGTGAAGTTCTTACCATGGTTGGCGCACTCGTCTTTGGCGGAGAACAACTACTTTATCCAATTCAGATTCTCTGGATCAACTTAGTCACCGACTCGCTCATGGTTATCCCAATTGGCCTCGAGCCATCAGAAAAACACTATCTTAAGCGCAAACCAGAACCAAAGGACGCGCCAATTCTTTCCAGTTACCTCATCAAACGCATGATTATCATCGCTATCACCATGGCCATCATCACTCTTGGCACTTACTACATCTCTAGCCAATTCTTAACGCACGAGCAATCCAATACCTTAGCCTTCATCGCCCTCGTCGTAATGCAATGGACTAATGCCTTCACCGTTCGCGGCATTCATGAATCTGCCATTTCTAGACTAAAAGCCAAAAACAACAGCTTCCTCTTCTCTTTAGCCGCAGCAGCCATTCTTCAAAGCCTAGCTATCTTCGGTCCACTTGGCGCGCTACTTCATGTTTCCACGGTGCCAATCATCCCTCTCATCATCGTCGTAATAATTTCTTTCATCGTTCCATTTGTTACGGTCGAATTGCACAAAAAAATCAAACATTAGCATTTTATTTTATAGATACCACCTCTAAAAAATCGTTGTAAATATTACAATAAAAATAAGCAAAATCCTATTGACACCACATATTTAGTGTCATAAAATAGTTCCAGACACTAAATATAGGGTCAGACAAAACCAATTAAAAACAAAAACCAGTGCAGTAAATTAAAGGAGGTCATTTTTTATGTTCAAAAAAATTGTCAAACGTGACGGCAAAATAGTAGATTTCAAACCAGAAAAAATTGCTGATGCTATCGAAAAAGCCGGTGTCGCCACTGGCGAATTCAAAAAAGATCGAGCTAAGGCTCTCGCCGACAAAGTAGTCAAACGCCTAGATGAAACCGTCACCAAACGCACGCCATCTGTCGAACAAATCCAAGATGTTGTCGAGCAAGTTTTAATGGAATCTGCTTACAAAAAAACCGCCAAGGCATACATCACATATCGCCAAGAGCGCAACAAAGCTCGCGAAGCTGAGAGCGACTTAATGAAAGTCTATCGCACCATTTCCATCTCTGATGCATCCGAAGATTCCGACGTCAAACGCGGCAACGCCAACGTCGACGGCAACTCTGCCATGGGAAAGATGCTCCAATTCGGCGCTGAGGGTTCCAAGGTCTTCGCTAAAGAAATTCTTCTTCGTCCAGACATCGCCTTCGCTCATGACAACGGAGATATTCATATTCATGACCTCGATTTCTATGCCACCGGCACTTTAACTTGCTGCCAGTCTGACCCATTCATTCTCTTTGAAAACGGCGGCTTCAATACCGGTCACGGTCATCTTCGCACCCCAAATTCCATCGGTTCATACGCTGCACTTGCCGCCATCATGCTTCAAGCCAACCAAAACGAGCAGCACGGTGGTCAATCTATTCCTAACTTCGACTACGCTATGGCTCCGGGTGTTAACAAAACTTTCCGCAAAGCTCTAAAATCCAACCTAGAAAAATATAATGAGTTCACCGATAAAAAACTAAACGTCAAAATTGCCGATGACATCGAATTTGGCGACGACAAAAAGCTTTTGAAAGCCAAAGTTCCAAAAGCCGTCATCGAGGCTTCCAACAAAGATACCGAACGCCAGACTCTCCAAGCTATGGAAGGTTTCGTACACAACCTCAACACCATGCACTCTCGCGCTGGCGCTCAGGTTCCATTTACTTCGATCAACTTCGGTACCGACACCACTCCAGCCGGCCGCTTGGTTAGTAAATACTTGCTCGAAGCCACCGATGCTGGTCTCGGCCACGGTGAAACCCCAATTTTCCCAATTTCCATCTTCAAAGTCAAAGAAGGAATCAACTATAACCCAGAAGATCCAAACTACGATCTTTTCAAACGCAGTATGGAAGTTTCCGCCAAGCGTCTCTTCCCAAATTTCTGCTTTATCGATGCGCCTTACAACCTCAAATACTACAAACCAGGTGATTATCGCACCGAAATCGCCACCATGGGCTGCCGCACTCGCGTCTTCGCTTCCGTCTTCCCAGAATCCGACGGTATTGTCACCGGCCGTGGTAACCTCAGTTTCACCACGTTAAACCTTGTCCGCATCGGTATCAAACACGGTATCGCTACTGGCGAGCGCAAAGAAGCCGACTGGCAAGCCTTCTACAAAGATCTCGATCGCGTCATGGATCTCGTCCGCGACGAGCTCCTCGAGCGCTTTGACTTCCAAGCTAGCCAACACGTCCGCAACTTCCCGTTCCTTATGGGCCAAGGCAACTGGTTTGGCTCCGAAAAACTCGGGCCAAATGATACCCTTCGCGACGTCATCAAACACGGCACTTTATCTATTGGCTTTATCGGCCTCGCCGAAACTCTCGTTGCCATGACTGGTAAACACCACGGCGAAGATGAAACTGCCCGCGAACTCGGCCTTGATATCGTCTCCCACATGCGCGAAAAGTGTGACGAATACTGCAAGAAATATCGTCTAAACTTCTCGCTTCTCGCCACTCCAGCCGAAGGTCTTGCTGGCCGCTTCACTAGAATGGATCGTAAGGAATTTGGCAAACTCAAAGGTGTCACTGACCGCGAATTCTACACCAACTCCTTCCACGTCCCTGTTTACTACCCAATTTCCGCCTTCGAAAAGATCGAAATCGAAGCTCCATACCACAATCTTTGTAATGCTGGTCACATCACCTACATCGAACTTGATGGCGACCCAACCAACAACATCGAAGCCTTTGAAGCCGTCATCCGCAAAATGCACGACTGTGGCATCGGCTACGGCTCTGTTAACCACCCAGTAGATAGCGACCCTGTCTGTGGTTTCACTGGCATCATCGCTGGCGACCGCTGCCCATCCTGTGGCCGTCTTGAAGGAGATATTCCATTCGAACGCCTTCGCCGCATCACCGGTTACCTCGTCGGTACCCTCGATCGCTGGAACGACGCTAAAAAAGCCGAGGAAAAAGCCCGCGTCAAACACAATCTAGCTGGCGTTTACACTAAAGATGAAAAATGCGCCCGTGAAAAGGCCAAAGCCGCCCAAAAGAAAGCCCTAGGCAAAAGCTAAAAAGGAGGGACAATGCAAATTCGTTTATCCGGACCGCTCGAACGCGACAATATCGTGAACGGCTATGGTTTACGCGCCGTCCTCTGGACTCAAGGCTGCCCAAACCATTGTCCTGGCTGTCAAAACCCTGAGACTTGGGATTTTAACGGCGGAGTCTTGGTTGACGTTGAAGAGGTTAAAGCCAAGCTCAAAACCTTCAGCGGCCAAGCCGGAATCACCTTCTGCGGTGGCGAGCCATTTGTCCAACCCGAAGCTTGCAAAGAAATCGCCGATTGGTGTCGCAAAGAACTCGGCTGGAACATCTGGTCCTTCTCCGGCTTTACCTACGAAGAAATCAAAGAACACGGTGGCGCCGCCTGGGAATTCCTCAAATCTCTCGACGCGCTCATCGACGGCCGCTTCGTCCTCGCCGAGCGCGATCTTACTCTCAAATTCCGCGGTTCACGCAATCAACGCCTACTTCATCTCGAACACGGCACCGGAAAAATCCTTTCTGTCGAATAACCACCTAGAAACTCACCTCTGCTATTTTCTATAATAAGCGCGCTTTTAAACTCCGACGAATTTAAGTCTAATACTAGTCATTAATAATAAAATAAAAAGAAACGGCACGATTGTTAATATAATCAAAATAATCATAGATTTTTTATTCATGCTTACAAGTTTCCTTGTTTCCTTTGGCATTTTATTAATGCTCTTGAACTTATTTTTGTTATTGGAGATTGATATCATAGATAGAATAATAGAAACAATTCTAACAGGCATAGTTATAGAATAAAAAATCATTGAAACGCTCGCTATAAGCCCTCCATCACTCATAACACCTACTTGCTCAATTTTCATTACTAACGAACCCAAGAGAAAAAAAATAACTAATAAAGCACTGGTGACATTGACAATAATTGAAAAAATTACAGAAAACTTATCAAATGTCATTTTTTTGGCTGAATTTTTAACAGATTTTGGAGCTGTTTTTTGGCTAACAACAGTTTGTTTGTTCGTTCGTTGTTTTTTATTTGCAGGAATGGGTGGTCTACTTGCTGAATAGATAGCAAAAATAATCCACATTAGAACAACGACTATTACAGACCCCAATTTTGAAAATCCCCATAAAGAAGCTAGTCCCAAAGCACACATACCTGTACAATCATCTGAACGAATTATATTCATAAAAATATCAGGAATCACAAGTATAATAATTGTAACAATTAAAAGCACAAACCATGTCCTTTTATATACAGGTTTCTTTTCTTTTTCCATAAGCATATTGTATCAAAAAAAATTAAGCTTGCAACTTTTTCAGCGTGCTCGCTAGCACCGACGATATTTTCCAGGCGTGTAGCCAAACTCTGAAAATTATGGTATAATTTTGGTATGCCAAAAGTTAAATTCACGATAATTAAGAGTAAAGTAGGCTTATGATTTATCTCGACCATTCCGCCACTAGCCCTATCTTGCCATCCGCTAAAAAAGCTATGGAGAACGCCCTGGAAAATTTCCCGGGTAATGCTTCCGCGCTCCATACCCCCGGTCATCTTGCTCATAATTTAATCGAAGAAGCCCGCGAGAACATCGCAAAACTCATTAATGCCGACCCAGAGGAGATTATCTTTACATCTGGCGGCTCCGAAGCTAATAATACCGTCATCCATACTTTTAAAAATTGCGAGATCTTCGCTTCTGCCATCGAGCATCCGTCCATCTTAGAGCCAGCCAAGACCTACGCTAAAAAGCTTCACCAAATCCCAGTAGACAAAGATGGGGTTATCAACCTAGATTTTCTCAAAAAATCGCTAAAAAACACCGCCAAAAACACCCTCTGTTCCGTTATGTTAGCTAATAATGAACTTGGTACCATCGAACCAATAACAGAGGTAAAATCTATAATCAGCGCGCTCAAAAGTTCCGACAATATTTACCTTCATACCGACGCTACTCAAGCCCTTGGCAAGATTAAAATCGACGTCAAAAAACTCGACATAGCTTACCTTACTGCCTCCGCCCACAAAATCGGCGGCCCGGTCGGCATCGGCATCTTATATGTCAAAAAAGGCGCACCATATCAGCCGCTGATCCTCGGTGGCCACCAAGAACACGGCAAGCGTGCCGGCACTTACAACACTGTTGCCATCGCTGGATTTGGTGCCGTCGCTAAATACGCCACTACCCACAAAACTTGGGAAACTTACGAGTCTGAAGTCCGCCCGCTTCGCGATAAACTAGCCAATCTCATTCTAAAAAACATCAAAGGTAGCGCCCTTAATACGCCGCTATCCTTATCATTACCCAATATTCTCAACGTCTCATTTGCAGCCGCCGAAGGCGAATCTATCCAACTCTATCTTGATATGCTCGGCAAAATCATTGTTTCCACCGGCTCTGCCTGTGCCTCTGGCGACGGCAAGCCATCTCATGTTATTATGGCAACTAGAAACGACGCCGAAGTCGCCCATAGTTCCATCCGCTTTTCACTCGGGTTAAACACCAAAAAATCAGACATCGACGCCGTAATGAAAGAACTCCCAAACATTATTAAAAACTTACAAGGTATCAGCACTATAGAGGTAAAAAATGACTAAAAAATGCACTTCCACCCCCAAAACTCCCGCTCCGTGGGTCTATTCCGAAAAGGTTAAAGAACACTTCTTAAACCCACAAAATTTTCTCATGGGCGACGAAAAAAAGTTTAAATGCGACGCCAAAGGAATTATCGGCAACCCTATCTGTGGCGACCAAATGCTGATGATGCTTAAAATCGATAAAAAAACCGACACCATCACAGACGTAAAATGGAAAACTTATGGCTGCGCCAGCGCCATCGCCTCAACCTCCGCTCTCTCTGAACTTGCCAAAGGAAAAACATTGGACGAAGCTTTAAAAATTGATGCTAAGCAGATTGCCGACTACCTCGGCGGCCTGCCAAAACACAAATTCCACTGCTCCGTCCTCGGCCACGACGCCCTAAAAGCCGCCATCGAAAACTACCGAGAAAAACACTAAGCTTTTGTGTTAAAATAGCCTTATGGTAATTGAGTTAAACGAAGAACAAAAAAGGGCCGTCGAATACCTAGAAGGGCCGCTTCTGGTTCTTGCTGGCCCAGGCACCGGCAAAACTCAGCTTCTATCCAAAAAAGTCGCTTACATTCTAAAGAACACCGATACTAACCCAGAAAATATCCTTTGTATTACCTTTACTGAATCCGGCGCCGCCAACATGCGCGAACGTCTCGCCTCTACCATCGGTAAAGACGCCGTCAAAGTCCATATCAATACTTACCACGCTTTCGGCCGCGAAATCCTCGCCGAATATAGCAATTATTCCGACGCTCCAAGCCGCCGTTTCGACGAGCCGATCGACGATATCCTAAAATTCAAAATTATCAAAAATATCCAAAGCGCGCTTGATAGTTCCGACATTTTAAGAGGTGATAACCCTACCGACATCGCCTCTACCATCGATGCCACCAAATCCGCCGGCCTCACCGCCAAAGATTTAGAAAAAATCGCCACCATCAACCAAAAAGACAGCGAAGTTCTAAGCTCCGTAATCTCAGAATTTCTCGTTAAACTCACTCCGCGCGTACTAGAGCCAAATCTAAAAGAAGTCTACGAGCCAATCTACGAAACCCTTAAAAACCATACCAAAAACGAATTAATCCTAAAAAACGTCTCTAGAAATATCGAGGATGTAGCTAGAGATCTAGAAAGCGCCCTAAATGAGGCTAAGACCATAAGCAAAATCACTCCGCTCTCATGTTGGAAAGACACTTATTTTGAAAAAGACAACCTCGGAAATTATCGCTTAAAAGATCGTATTGCTAACAAAAAACTCGTTTCGCTAGCGAACGTCATGCAAAAATATCAAGATTATCTCGAGAAAAACAACTTGCTCGATTTTGCCGACATGATCAGAGAAGCTATCAACGCCCTAAAATCCGACACCGGTTTTCGTCTTACTCTTTCTGAGCGCTATCAATTTATTCTCTTAGACGAGTTCCAGGACACCAACCCATCCGAATTCGAAATTATTAAACAACTCACCGACTACGAAAACCCAATCGTTATGGCCGTCGGCGATGACGACCAGGCCATTTTCGAATTCCAAGGCGCCAATGCCGCCAGTCTATCTAGTTTCAAAAATCATTACCACGCCAAGGTTATTAACCTCGTTCAAAACTACCGCAGTACTCAAGATATTCTCGATTTTTCGCGCAAAATCATCGATCAAGTACCAGATAGTTTTGTTAAAACTCAACCAGAACTAAATCTCAACAAATCCCTCACTTCTAACATTAAGAAACCAACGACCGCCGAGATTTCACGCCACGAATTTATCTCTTCTGATGCCGAATATTTCTGGGTCGCAGACCAAATCTCTGCACTCATTAAATCTGGAGTTCCACAAAAAGAAATCGCCATCATCGCGCCGAAGCACAAATATATCATTCCGATGTTACCTTATCTTAAAAACCATCCCGAGATCAACATCTCCTACGAAAAGCGCGAGGACCTCTTTAAAAATGAATACATCCACCAAATTTTGACCATTGCTCGCTTTGTTTATAACACCGCAAATTCCAAACCGACCGCCAACCTACTGCTAGAAATCCTCGGCTTCGATTTCTGGGAAGTCGACGCTTACGAAGCCATTAAAATCACCGATGCCGCCGCAAAATGTCACAAATCCGGCCTAGACTATCTTATGGAATCAGACAACGAAAAACTAAGAACAATCGGTAACTTCTTCTCTAATCTAGCCCTTAAATCACTCAATCTTTCCTTAGAGCGTATTATCGATCTTATCATCGGCACTGACCAAATCAAAAATCTAGAATACAGATCTAATTTCCTTGATTTTTACACTAAAAACGTCTCCGATGACACCACCTTCCAAATTTATGAATCATTGCACGTATTCAAAGAAAAACTAAAATCTCATCTCAAAACCGACTCGCCAAAGCTCGCCGATCTGATCGAATTCATTGACGATTACGATTCCGCCAATACGCCACTTATTAGCACCAGTCCTTATCGCGATGCCGAAGATTCGGTCCAAGTTCTCTCCGCGCACAAGTCCAAGGGTCTTGAGTTTTCCCACGTTTTCCTAATTGCCGTCGACAACACCGCCTGGGGCAAGAGCAAAGGGAATAACAACATGCTTTCGCTCCCTAAAAACCTCACCTTCATCCGCCACACTGGTGCCACCGATAGTGAGCGTATCCGCTTGCTTTTCGTCGCTATTACCCGCGCCAAAACTAATCTTTACATCACTAATTCCATCAAAGACTTCGCTGGTAAATCGCCAAAACACCTTGATTATCTCTCTGAATCTAATCAAGACGACAAACTTGTCTCCCCTTATCTTCCAGCAGGGCATCAAGAGGTTAAAAAGCACCAAGACGAAATATCGCCAGAACAAAAGTGCACCGATCTTCGCGCCAGCTGGGTATCCAAATACCAAATCTTAACGCCAAAACTTCGTCCAATCATCGAAAAACGCGTCGAAAATTTCAAACTATCCGCCACCCACCTCAGTACTTTTGTCGATATTGTCTATGCCGGACCGCTTAGTTTCTATCAAATCTACCTTTTAAAAGCCCCTGGCGAACCAGCTACCTATGCCATGGAATACGGCAGCCTTATTCACAAAACCTTCGAACGCATCACCAAAGAAAACATCACCGACGAAGAAGCGATTGAATTCTATGCCGCCGAAGCCGCCAAAACCTCTCTCCCCCCTGAAGATGCCGAGATTTTGCTCGAAAACGGCAAGCGCGCCTTAAAGATTGCGCTAGGGGCTTTCGGAACTATCCTCCGCGCTGAAGATAGCAAGGCCGAAGTAGACTTTTACCCTGAACATCTCTCTGTTGATGGTATTCCTATCACCGGCAAAATCGACCACATCAAAATCGACAAAGAGCAAAAAACCATCGAAATTTACGACTTCAAAACCGGCACTTATCACTCCACTAAAAACTGGTGGGGCCAGGCTTCGCTCCTCCGTTATATGCTTCAGCTCAACTTTTACAAACTCCTCATCGATTTATCGCCAACTTATCATAACTACACCGTAACAAAGGGCCACATCCTCTTTGTTAACCCTGATAAAGACGATCTAGTTTATGACAAAGTCTACGAATATAATGATGCCGATACTAAAATCTTTAGAGAACTTTTGAAGTCTGTCGCCTATCATATTAAAACACTAGACTTCTTAGAGCCAAATTCACCTCTAAACGTGGAGCCAGATGTCGATAAAAACCACAGAGACATCAAAGAATTTATTGAGCTCATGCTTGCAGAAACCCAAAAAAACTGATATTATCTTAACACTTCTGAAATTCTACCAAGAAAAGAGGTGAACCTTATGACCTACGCTTGCCCGCATTGCGGCAAACCCTGCCTTACGCCACAGGAAGCTGCAGCGCATTGCGCTAAAGGACGAAAATGCTCGACTTGCAACGGAGCAGGTAAAATCACTGGCGGACTCTTTGAGCCCAGCAAAACTTGCCCAGTTTGCAAAGGTTCCGGCGTCGTCTAAGGTCCTGGCCCTTTATAGGGCCACTTTTTTATGTTATAATTATAAAATGCAAAATATCTGGGAAAACCTCCCAAAACCATTTCTAATCTTAGCGCCTATGGAAGGTGTTACTGATGTTGTTTTTCGCCAAGTTGTCGCTAAAGCTGGTCGCCCAGACCTCTTTTTTACCGAGTTCACCAATGTTTCTAGTTACGCCTCCGAAAAAGGCCGCCACGATGCGCTTGACAGGCTTACTATTGCCCCTACCGACACCCCTATAATTGCCCAAATTTGGGGTAAAAATCCAGATCATTTTTCGGAACTAGTGAGCGCGCTAAATAAACTTGGCTTCTCTGGGGTAGATATCAATATGGGCTGCCCAGATCGTCACGTCAACAGAGCTGGCGGTGGCGCTGCTATGATTAAAACTCCAGAACTGGCCATAGAATGCATCAAGTGTGCCAAAGAGGCCACCAATCTCCCAATTTCCGTCAAAACCAGACTCGGTTTTACCTATCTCGAAGAATATAAAGATTGGATTCCGCTACTTCTAAAGCAAGACCTTGCCGCCCTTACCGTACATCTTCGCACTCGCAAAGAAATGTCTAAAGCCCCAGCTCACTACGAGCTAATCTCAGAACTTATCGAACTCAGAAACGAAATCTCACCAAACACCAAGCTCATCATTAATGGTGATATTAAAGACAAAGCCGAAACAGAAAAACTTCACCAAAAATATCCTGAAATTGACGGCTTTATGATTGGCCGCGGTATTTTTACAAACCCATATTGCTTTACCGACCACACGCCTACAAGATCAGAATTAATGGAACTTTTAAATCTCCATCTGGACTTATTTGATAAATCCTGTAAAGACCAATACCGTTCCTTTGAACCACTCAAACATTTTTTCAAAATCTATCTCAATAATTTCCCCGGTGCTTCGAATCTTCGTGCCAAACTTATGGAAACCCACTCTACCGCGGAAGTCCGAGCAATATTAAAACAAAATTAGAACAAACTAAAACGATTTATTGGGAAAATACGCATCACTACTGGACCAACAATTCTACAATACGGCACCGTACCAAGCCCATTACGCGAATCTTTGGAATTCAAACCTTCACGGTTGTCACCCGAAACAAATAGCTCGCCTTCCGGCACAACCATATCTACGTCGCCCGAAACTTCTTTCTTCGGGCCGTTATTGTCATCTACGCGCCACTCGTCGTCATACACAAAACCATTTGGATGCTCGTCATTATAAATTGTCATCACAAAATCCTTTACTACTACACGTTCACCAGGGAAAGCAATCACTCTTTTGATAATATATTGGTCCGTAATATTATCAGGCGCATCACAAGTGAGCTTGCCAGATGCCGCACCATTCGCAAACACAATAATCTGCCCGCGCTTTGGTACGTATTCTTCGCCAACAAAGTGAGCCCAACTTACTGCTAGACGATTTACGATCACACGGTCATCCTGAAGAAGGGTATTTTCCATACTACCGCCCACTACATTGTAGGAGCGAAATACAAAAGCATTGAGAAACATTGTACCCACCACTACGCAAAAGATAAATGTAATTAAACTCAAAGCGTCCTTAAGAAGTGGGTGCTTCTGAAAAAACTTTGGTTTCATCTCTTCCATTCCATCAATTATAGCACACATTGCGCATATTTTTACTTTTTAAGCTCAAGTTAATTTTTCTGGTATAATATAGTGTATATGGCAGATTTTATTTTTATCAGAAAAAGTCGCAATGCGTTCAGCTCATTTCTTCACGTTCTCTTAAACATCCTTCTTGGCGCCGGTTCTATTTTTGTTACCATCGTTAGTAGCCCAATCCTTGGTATCATTCTAGTTTTAATTTCTAAATGGCGCATTTTCGCCGTTCGTCCACGCTACTGGCTAACCAACATCCAGTCTAGCCTCATCGACTTCATCGTTGGTATTAGCTTAGTTCTAGCAGCCTATTTTGCTGGCACCGAATTTTCTGCCATTCATGTCATTCTCGCTGTTATTTATGTAATCTGGCTGTTATTTATCAAACCAATGTCTTCCGAAATCGGCACTTTAATTCAATCTCTTTTTGCAATTTTCCTTGGTTCTAATATCGCATCCATTGCACTTGCCACCGTCAATCCGGTCTTTATTATTCTGGCAGAATTTGTCATCGGCTACAGCGCAAGCCGCCACATTCTCATCCAAAATCAACGCGAAAAATCCACCTTCATTACCCTTATTTGCGGTCTAGTTTTCGCCGAGATCTCTTGGCTTTGTAATCATTGGATGATCATCTACAATTTTCCTCTTAATATCGCCATTTCGCAAACCGCAGTCATTCTTACCATCCTCGCATTCTTTTTTGATCGCACTTACGTCTCTATCGAAAAACACGACGGCAAACTAAAAGCCGCCGATGTTCTAGTACCAACTATTTTTAGCATTCTCGTCATCATTATCATTATTTTAAACTTTAGTGATCCGAGATTTAATATTCATATTTAAGGAGTGGGATGGAAAACAACCAAATCGAACAAATTATACCAAATACTAAACCAATAGAAACAAAGCCAAGAAACGAGCATAGGCACGTAGCTCTTTATATTATATCGATTCTGGCTCTGCTGATATCAGTCGCAGGGTTAACACTTCTGATTATCGAGCAAGTCAAAGGCGACGTTCCAATCACTATCACGCAGGGCAGCGGCGCAGATGGTAATTCTGCCAATTTTACCGAAGGCTCCATCGCCGATGTAGCTCAATCAGTATCGCCTAGCGTAGTCTCAATCGTATCCGAAACCAGATCTATGAATTATTTTGGGCAAGATTCTATCTATTCCTCCGCCGGAACTGGCATGATCGTTACTACCGACGGCTACATTCTGACCAACAAGCACGTCGTTGAAGGCACTAGCACAAATACGATAATTTTAGACGACGGCACCACCTATGAAGATGTTACGGTAGTTGCTATCGATCCACTAAACGATGCCGCTTTCCTTAAAATCAACGGCGTTTCAGACCTCCCAGCCGTAACCTTAGGCGATTCCAAAACCATCAATGTCGGTCAACAAGTTATCGCCATTGGCAATGCACTTGGGCAGTTCCAAAACACCGTTACTTCTGGCATTATTTCTGGACTCGGTCGTTCTATCACCGCCACCGACGACAGTGAAACAAATTCCGAAGACTTAGTCGACATGATTCAAACCGATGCCACCATCAACCCTGGTAATTCCGGCGGCCCGCTCGTTAACGCTGCTGGCGAAGTCATCGGCATCAATACCGCTGTTTCCACCGACGGTCAAGGTCTTGGTTTTGCCATTCCGATTTCCAGCATCAAAGGCATGCTAAAAAGCATCATCGAAACCGGCGAAGCCAGCCGCGCTTATCTAGGTATTCGCTATATCAATATCACTCCAGATATCGCCAAAGAAAACAATCTTCCGGTCTCTGCCGGCGCGTACATCTATAACTACGAGGCAGAATCAGCCATTATTAAAAACTCTCCTGCCGAAAAAGCCGGACTTAAAGACGGCGATATTATCACTGCCATTAGTGGAGTTGACATTGGTAAAATCGGTTCACTTTCTTCCATCATTGGCGAATACATGGTTGGCGACACTATCCAACTTACCGTCTTGAGAAGCGGGGAAGAAATCGCTATCAACGTCACTCTCGAAGCTTATCAAGAATAATTATTTACCCTTAAAAACCGTTACAAAATTATCTTTTTTAATAAATTTAAATCCATTCTTTTCTGCAAATTCAACAATATCTTTTTGCTGGGAAGTATCTGATTCCAGAATGAGATGTTTAGTTTGTCCTTTTGCTTGCTTTATTAGTTCTTTAATCAAAAACAACCCGTTATCTTCGGCAAAAAGTGCTAGCTCTGGTTCAAATTCAATCCCGCTCGTCCATTCCCAATCGCGAGAAACATAGGGAAGATTAGCAACGATTAAATCAAATTCTCCATCAACATTTTCTAAAAGATTTGACTCTAAAAATTCAATATCGGCACCAAAGTTTTTAGCATTCTCTCGCGCAATTTTCAAAGCGTCTTCTGAAATGTCGGTAGCGAGAACATCTGCTCCTGGAGTTTCGAGTTTTAAAGAAATTCCGAGGCATCCGCTTCCTGTTCCTACATCAATAATTTTTTCCGCGGATAATTCCTTAGCAAAATCGATAATTGTTTCAGATTCTGGGCGAGGAACCAAAACTTCTGTTGAAACTCTAAAATCTCTGCCATAAAATTCCTTGATCCCAAGAATATATGCTAGCGGCACACCCTTCTCACGTTTTTCAACCATTTCTTCAAATTTCTTCAGTTGCTCGCTTGATAGAACCTGATCTCCATGAACCGCAAAAAAACTTCTGTCATTTTCGCCTAAAACATTCAAAAGAATTAGTTCAGAATCGAGGGAATTAATCTTCTTTTTCGCTTGCCTCAGTAACGAGTCCACGTTCATGTTTCGAAAGCTCCTCAATCAAATCTTCAATATCGCCGTCCATCGCCGCCGTGACATTTGAGCGGGAATAATGAATGCGGTGGTCAGTAATGCGGTCTTGCGGGAAGTTGTAGGTGCGGATTTTTTCGCTTCTATCGCCAGTACCAATCAACGATTTTCTCGCTTCGCTGGCATTTTTCATTTCTTCTTCACGCTTTTTCTCTAAAAGTCTCGAGCGCAAAATATTCATCGCCTTCACACGGTTTTGTTGCTGACTGCGCTCATCTTGCATCGCCACCACTAAGCCAGTTGGAAGGTGAGTGATGCGAACGGCCGAGTCAGTCGTGTTAACACCTTGCCCACCATGTCCGCCTGAGCGATAAATATCAATTCTCAGGTCTTCTGGTTTAATCTCGAGGTCTGTTTCCGTCGCTTCTGGCAAGGCTGCCACGGTCACGGTCGAGGTGTGGATTCTACCCTGAGATTCAGTTACTGGCACGCGCTGTACACGGTGTACACCACCTTCGAATTTCAACTTACCATAAGGTCTGTCGCCAGTGAACTTAACAATCACTTCCTTCATGCCACCGGCTTCGTTTTCGTTTTTCGAAATCAATTCAGCCTTAAGTTCATGACTCTCGGCATATTTCACATACATACGATAAAGTTCCCCAGCAAAAAGGGAAGCTTCATCGCCACCCGCGCCAGCGCGAATTTCTAAGATAGCTGGTTTATTATCGTTTGGATCCCTAGGAATCAACATTTCGTCTAATTCAGCTTGCGCTTCAGCGATTTTTTTCGTCAAATCTTCAATATCTTCTTTTGCCATCTCGCCTAGCTCCGGATCATCAACCAAAGCCTTAGCTTCTCTTAGAGAGGCAGCAAACTGTTTAATCTGCGCATCAAGATTAATCATCTCGTCAATTTCAGAAAGCCTTCGTGATTTGACCGCAAAATCAGGGTCAGAATAAGCCTCCGGCTTCGCCAAAAAGTCATTTATCTCTTTTTTCTCTTGCTCTAATTTCTCTAAATTCATGTTATAATTATACCACATCTGGATCCTTAGCTCAGTTGGCTAGAGCGCACGATTCACATTCGTGAGGTCAGAGGTTCAAGCCCTCTAGGATCCACCAAAAAGCCCCTTAGGGCTTATTTTTATGCCATTTTTATGTCAAAGGCACGCCAAAAACCATAATTTATCTCTACCCACTATGTTGGATCAAAATAGGCTCTTACCGCCATTTATGGCAGGGCCAACAGCAGTACACATAACTATGACAATAATAATTAGATAAAATGCCAGCGATATCCACATAGTTACCCTAGAAGCTTTATAAATACCGCTTTTCTTTGCCTTAGATAAGAGCGCAAAAACAAGACCAAAAACAGCTAAGCCAACCCATACTAAACCTGCATAGATATTCCATAAGTTTAAAAATGACGCAATAATAGCCAACGAATTAAACACCAGTGATGCCGCGGCTAAGTTATCAGCTTCTTGATATTCACTATTACCATTTTCTTCCCAAAAGTCAGATGAGTCCTGAGGAAGAATATAGATTTCATCTTCATTTTTTTCAATCGTAACCCAATCTCCAACCTTGAAATCAAAATCTATATTTTTCTTCGGGACTTTAAGAAATTTATCTTTTTCTGTTTTGAGTACGACAATTTTTTCGTCTCTTTTTACGATTCTCGCTCGCATAAACTTCTCCGCTTACATTCCATTATATTATACCATTCTCTACGTTTTTTATAAATCACTTGTGTTCTGTTAAAACTTGATTAAGCAAGCTCCGCCAGAAAAAGCCCCTTAGAGCTTATTTTTTATTAATCAACACATGATAGTGAAACGAACTCGTCGTTTTACTATCTTTTTTGACAAAATCCTCAACCTGAAAAACTTTGACAATTTCAAAATCTTTGAACAAATCAAAAATTAAATCATAATCTGCATAAAAATGCGGAATGCAGTTTTCTGGTCCATCTTCAACTCTTATTTTCGTATTTTCATCAACCACTGGCCAATTTTACCGGAATCCCCAAGATTCTTTAGAGCCAAGCGTTAAATAACATTCCTCATCTTTTCTAAGGACTCTTTTAAGCTCAGAGACAATCTTCTTCATGCCGTTAGTATCAGTATGAGAAATCACGTTGCGACAATAAATACAATCAAAACCCTGGTTTTTATATGGCAAATTCAACATGTCGCCGACTTTCAGATCTACTTCGACACCGGATTTCTTAGCATATTCTTCCGTTCTAGAAACCGACGTTTCGCTCAAATCAAATCCAGAAGTAGAAAATCCGGCTTTTGCGAACTGAATAGTATGTCGTCCCAGACCGCACGCACCCCAAATCAAAAAATCCTTTTTCCTCCGAGAAAGCCAACGATCAATAAGATAATAAGATTCCACCGCCGGCTCCAGCCAATAGTTTTTGTGGCTTCCCTCCACAATATCCCAGTTCCAAGCTTTAGATTTTACCATAATCTATTTCTCCAAAATCGGGCCATTGATAAATATTTTTTGCTTGTCGTAATCTATCGTCGCTTCGGCATCATAAGGAATTAAGCACCTTGGCACAGCATGCCCAAAGTTGATATTATAGAGTACCGGCGTGTCCAAATCCGCAAACACTTTCTTATACACCGTCTTATATTCATCATAATATTTTTCATCCATCGGCTTGCCGACTATCACACCTTTAACCCACTTCAAAATATTTCTATCTTTAAGCACGCCTAACATTTTTTCTAACTTTTCCGGAGAAGATAGCTCTTCGCAGGTCTCTATAAATAATATTTTCTCTTTCCACTCATCTTCAGTCGGTAAAATCTGGTATTTCTCGTAGACTGCCGGCTCATCAGCGTACCTCGTTCCATCAAACATATCATAAATACTCTCAATACATCCACCGTACAATTTACCAATTGCGATACCTTTGCCATTCAACGTTTCAAAGCCGCGCGTCTCTTCATGCACCTTTCTTGGCTTCCCAACCTCTTCGGACCCAAAACTTTTTCTTTCGCCATACCATACCGGACTAGAAGCAATCTCAAAACCGTCCTCAATCTCAAAGAACTTCTCAAAATGTTTTTTAGTGTAAGGCAGCATCTCGGTATCTAGTTCCGCTAAATCAACTAAAAAACACGGCCCATAAAATGTGGACAGACCCAGCCTATTCAACATCAAGTGGTTATTAGTAGTGTCAGAAAAACCAGTAAAAATCTTTGGATGCTCTATAACCGCCGTCTTAAATTCTTCGTCTTCCATCAAATAGGGAATAGTTTTATAAGTGTCGTCACCACCAATCGCGGTAATAATCGCTTTGATGCTATCATCCAAAAATGCCTCTTTTAAGTCGCTCGCTCTCACCTCGGGGTGATCCTTGATATAATCCATATCTTTAAGCGCATTCGGCATCAAGACTGGCTCCAAGCCAAATTCCTTCAGCCTTTTTAGACCTAAATCCAGCTCGTGCTTGCAAAATGGCATACCAAGTATCCCCCTAGATAAGCTTACTATCGCAACTTTATCGCCCTTTTTTAGTCTTTGAGGTTTTACCATAATCTCCTCCTTCCATACTAATTATATACCAATTATCATCGGAACTTACGAGCGCGCTGATTATAAAAATCACCCCTGTAAAGCAGGGGGATTTTTAAACTAACTAAGCAGCCGTGGCGTGCCACGAAAGATCAACTGAGTTAAACTCGAGTTGGTACTTTTTCTGCCCAACCATCACGTCGAAAATGTGATATGTGACTGTGCCCGCAAATTTAATGCGAGACCTAAGAAGTTCAGTCACTTCGACTTCGTTCCCGTAGCGCCTCTTGAAAGTCAGCGGCTGGCACGGGGTCATTTTGTAGCCAAAAAGTGCTATCACTTCGACTGGTTCTTTGTTAAGTTTATTATTTAACATATCTAACTCCTTATTTAACATTTGGAGTCATTTATGCGAGCCTGATTTATTGGCTCCTGGTTACAGATATAAATGACAATATCTATAACTTTAAAATTTTTTCATAGCCAGTGACCGAAGTATGGCTAGACATAACCATTATAGCACAAAAACTATTATTTCAAAACCACACAGGCCTTATCGTCATCTATATAAATCGTATGGTAGGAAGTATCTTTGACCATTTCCATCGATTCATAATCATAGCTGCCAGCCAAAGCCACAAAAGCATCTCCAAAATTTAATCCGTAATTGTAGTATAAGCGACGAACACCCCAAACATGTTCAGATAGCCCGGTAGATTCATCCGTGATTAGCTCATTCATGATAGGGTATTCTTTCGCAACATGTGAAACCATCGCCGAATATCCAATATCACCTCGAATTTGGAGTTTAACATTTTCTTGTGCCGACGAATCAGAGAACAATTCTGAAAGATCTCTCGCCAAAGTTTCAATCCGGAAAGAAGAATAACGCCATTGATCGGCAAGGGCATTGCCAAATGCAATCTCAAACACAAAGAATTGATATAGCAAGAGTATCACAGGCAAAGCCAAAAATATCTTTCCAAAATGTTTTGTCTCTCTATCAGATAAACCATATGCAATAAATAACCCTAAAACAGCAAAAACCACAGAAAAACCACAGAAAGAACGCGGTGGATAATATGTTTCTTTTAATAGTAATGTCGCCCCGGTAGCGAACGCTAAAGACAAAATCATAAAAACCGAACCAAAGAAAAAGTTCTTCAACTTTTGCTTTATTGATACTTCTTGCAAAAAGAAAGAAATCAAATACACTGCGCAAAACAGGACAGCAAGTAATTTCCAGAAGTCATTAAAAGAAGACCAGACTTTGCTAATAACTCCGAAAAAATTTCCCCATAAACCAGGTATTAATTCCGTAAACGAATATACTTCAAGCGAACGATAGCTGATAATTTCTGGAAGACAAAACTTATACAAAACAACTGCAAGGAAAAACGGCAAAACACAGAAAAGAGTCCGTTTTAAAATACTACTAAACTTTTCTTTTTCCATCATGGATTTAAGTGCTATAGCTAACGTCAAAATCACATAAATGCCAGAATACGATTGATAAGAAGTCCACATCACGAGCAAACAAATCGTGGATATAGCAAAAAATATCGGGCGTCTTGAGTCGTAAAACAAAAATGGCAAAATAGAAGCAAAAAGAGCTAGTGCCATACATGGCGCATCAAATTTATATACAAAACAAGCCACTGTATACGGGCAAAGACCAAGAAAAGCCGAAGCTGCCACTGCAAGAAAAGATGGTTTTTTGTCACGCTTAGAAAAAAGATATATTAGCATCATACTCGAAAGCGCCGTTAACGCGAGTGCCAAAACCTGAGTATATGGCGAAAGATCAACCAGCTTCAAATTCATATTTACTAAAAAGAATTGCAAAGCCGAAGAACTATAACGGTTAAAATCTGAAGTCCAACCATACCCAACTACCGCCCGGCCAACATCATCAGCATAATAATAATTAGCACGCCAAATTGCAATAAACGCAAAGCAGTACGCAGCCAAAAGAATAAAAAAGAGTTTTTTATTTTGTTTAAAGAAAGAGAGAAATAATCTCGAACATTTTTTAAAATCTTCTACCATAAATAATTTATAGCACGAACCGAGGCGTCGTGCCAACACAAAAAATTCCCTCCGAAGAGGGAATTTTAATTCTTGATTATTTTTCAGCTTTTTCGGCTTTTTTGGCAGCTTCTTTTTCAGCTTTTTTGACCTTGTTGCCAAGAGTCTTTTTGAGAGCCTCTGCCTTCTTGGCACGAGCTTTGAAGCGATCCACACGACCTTCGGTATCGATAATCTTTTCCTCACCAGTGAAGAATGGGTGAGAAGCAGAAGAAATCTGTACCTTTACGAGTGGATATTCTTTACCATCAGTCCATTTAATGGTTTCATCGCTTTTAGCAGTAGAACGTGTCAAAAACGAAAATTTTGCGGCTTCGTCAGAGAAGACGACAAAACGATAATCTTTAGGATGTAATTCTTTTTTACTCATAGTTAAACTCATTATATCAGATAATTTTAAAAAGTAAATAGGGGGAAGTACACAGACTCCCCCCCCCCGCAATGAAAAAGAGTGAAAATTACTTGAACATTTTTTTGAAGACATCAAATTTTTGCACTTCGGTCATCTTAGTGCAAACATCATCAAAGCTATTTACCACTTGGTCAACGATTCCGAGCTCCAAAGCTTCTGGTACCAGCATATACCACTCACGACGCACATTCTTTTCATATTCTTTCTCAGAAATTTTAGTCCTGCTCACAATGTTGTTAATCATGATTTTTTCCAAATCATCGTTAAACTTCAAGCGGTCACGAAATTTGCTCGAAGAATCATAACCGCCTTCAGAACCATCATGGAGCAAAAAACTCGAATTTTTAAATGCGAATCGTTTATGACCGCTAATCATGATTTGAAACGCCATCGAATACGCTTTGCTAATGTTAATCGTCCAAACCGGAGTCTTTGAAGCGTTGATAACGTCAATGACCGATAATCCCGCCACTGTCGCACCACCATTAGAATCGATAAACAGCTTAATTGGTATGCGTTCCGGAATCGGAGTTAGATAATCTTGACGGTTATACTCCCGAATATCGGAAATTATACGGTGTATAGACCAATCAGTTATCTCTCCTATAAGCCATAGCTCACGATTCTTGACGTTTCTCAAATACAGTAAATCGTCCAGCGTTATGCCGATCTCATCCGCGAGATCAAACTCATCGAGATCATCAAGATCAATGTCCACATCTTTACTAAAGAGCTTTTTCATTTCAAACTCTCCTTTCTAAATGTACTAAAAAAACGGGATAATGCCCGCCTTTTCACTTCTTTTTATACCACAACTTGTTTTTTCTGACAATATATGATAAAATCAATCTGTTAATAAATTTAATGAAACAACTGTGGGAATTTTCCTGAATAAACCCACAGCGAAGGAAAGGAAAATATGACCGTAAAGGTTGATATTAAAGCTTTGCTTGAGTCCGGTGCTCATTTTGGTCACAAAACCAGCCGCTGGCATCCAAAAATGGCTCCGTACATTCATAGCAAGCGCCAAGACGCCCATATTATTAATCTCGAAAAAACAGTCGAGGCTCTAGAAGAGGCTTTACCAAAGGTTACCGAAATTGTTAAAAATGGCAAAAAAGTTCTCTTCGTCGGCACCAAAAAACAAGTTAAAGAACTTGTTAAAACTACTGCCGAAGAAGTCAACATGCCTTACGTCACCGTACGTTGGGTAGGCGGTACTTTAACTAACGTTGAAACCGTCAACAAACAAATCAAAAAACTAAAAGACCTCGAGCGCCGCATGGAATCTGGCGAACTAGAATCTCGCTATTCTAAACTCGAAGTTCAACGCTACCAAGAAGAAATCGATCTTTTGAACGAACGCTATGGTGGCATCAAAGAAATGTCCGAGCAACCAGCTGCCGTGATCGTCACTGACGCCATTCAAGACAAAAACGCTATCAAAGAAGCTATCGCTCTTCACATTCCAGTCTTTGCAATCACCGACACCAACGTCGACCCAACTGGCATCGACTACGTCATTCCAGCAAACGACGACGCAATCAAAGCAACCAGCTTGATTCTTAGCTACTTCAAAGAAGCTATCAAAGAAGGTAAAAAATAATTAGGAGGCAATATGGCAGATATTTCAATCGAACAAATCAAAAAACTTAAAGAGTTATCCGGCGTTGGTCTTACCGATGCTAAAAACGCTCTCGTCGAAGCCAAAGGCGATTTCGACAAAGCTCTCGAAGCTATGCGCAAAAAAGGTCTTACTAAAGCCGAAAAACGTGGTGACCGCGAAACTCGCGAAGGTTTGATCGACTCTTACGTTCACGACGGCCGCATCGGCGCCATCGTCGAAGTAAACTGCGAAACTTCTTTCGTCGCCAAAACCGACGAGTTCAAAGATCTCGCTCACAAAATGGCCATGCAAGTTGCTTCCATGAACCCACTTTATGTTTCTGAAGCCGACATTCCGGCAAAAGTTAAAGATGCAAAAATGAAAGAGCTCGAAGAGAACTTCAAAGGCCCAGAAAAAATGAAAGCTCAAATCCTTGAAGGCCAAGCCAAAAAAGCTTTCTCCGACAAAGTTCTGCTTGCTCAACCATACATCTTGGATGACACCAAAACCGTCGAACAATTCATCAAAGATTACATCGCTAAAACTGGTGAAAACATCACTATCCGTCAATTCAAACGCATCGAACTTGGTGTAACAGAATAATTTATTCTACAAAAAGCCCCTATAAAGGGGCTTTTTTGTGTACTTAAAAATCAGAATACTGTATAATTTAAGAAAAGGAGTAAAAATGGAAGAAACAATACCAATTTTCATAGCAATTATTATTTTTGTATTACTCTGCGTTATTCGTATTACCGTTATCAACCAATACGAACGCGGTGTAGTACTATTTATGGGGAAATATTCCAAGACTTTTAAGCCTGGTGTACATCTCATTGCCCCAATTTTTCAAAGAGTCCTTAAAGTGGATATCCGCACCCAAACCTGCGACATTCCACCACAAGAAGTCATTACTAAAGATAACGTCACCGTTAAAGTCGACGCTGTGGTTTACATGCGCGTTTTGAACCCAGACAAAGCCGTGCTCGAAATTGCCAATTTCCGCGCCGCCACTTCTAACTTTGCCGCCGCCGCGCTCCGCGACGTTACTGGCAACTTCGAGCTTGACGAACTTCTTGGCAAACGCGACGAAATTGCCGACCAACTCAAACAAATCGTCGACACCCAAACTGATAAATGGGGAATTGATATTGAATCCGTTCGTTTGCAAAACATTGAACTTCCAAGCGACATGAAACGCGCCATGGCTAAACAAGCCGAAGCCGAACGCGAACGCCGCGCTGCCATCATTTCCGCTGAAGGTGAAAAATCTGCCGCTAAGGCCGTGGCTGATGCTGCTGCAATGCTTAATAAAATTCCTGGTGGTATGAACATCCGTACCCTTCAAACCTTGGAGAAAATCTCCACCGACCCATCACAAAAAACCGTTATTTTACTCCCAAGCGAATTAATATCAAAAATTTCTAAAAAATAAGGAGTTATATGTTTGACAGTAAAGAATACAAAACCGCAATGGAAGCCGTCGTTGAACGCTTCAAAGATGCTATGAAAAAGGTCCGTACCGGCCGTGCTCATCCAGATATGCTTGCCGGCGTTAAGGTCGAAGCCTACGGCCAATGGATGCCACTGAACCAAGTCGCAAACATTGTCGTAGCTGACGGTACGCTTCTCAATGTCACTCCATTCGACCCAACCAATATTCAAAACATTTCTGCCGCTATCCGCAATGACTCCACTCTCGGCCTCAACCCATCCGACGATGGTCATATCGTCCGTGTACCAATTCCTCCACTCACCGAGGAACGCCGCCGTGAAATCGTTAAAACCACCAGTACCGAAGTCGAAAATTCCAAAATCGCTATCCGCAACATTCGCGAAGATGCTAGAAAAGAAATCAAATCCGCCGAACTTCCAGAAGACGTCAGAAAGCGCGCCGAAAAGGAAATCGACGATCTTACCAAGGAATTTAGCGATAAAATTGATGCCGAGTTCAAACTAAAAGAAGCCGAGATTATGAAGATATAATCACGGCCCTATCTCTCTATTATATCACATAATTTAGGAAATGTCAATGTCTACCGAAAATACCCCTGTTCATATTGGTTTTATCGTCGATGGAAATCGCCGTTGGGCCAGAGAAAATAATCTTCCAACTTTGGAAGGGCACAAAAAAGGTTTTAGCGAGATCGAGACCATCGCCGAAAAGGTTTTTAATTCCGGCGTAAAGTTCGCTAGCTTCTATGTTTTTAGTACCGAAAACTGGCAGCGTAGCAAAGAAGAAGTTTCATATTTGATGCAACTTCTCCGTGCTGGTATCGGCCGTTTATCTAAAAAGATGTTCAAAAACAACATCAAATGTTTAGTTCTGGGCGGTGAAAAAAACGTACCAGAAGATCTCCTCAAAAGCATCAAGGAAGCCGAAGAACTCACCAAAGATTGTACCGGCGGCACCGCCTGCTTCTGCTTTAATTATGGTGGGCAACAAGAAATCGTTGACGCCGCCAACAAGGCCGCCAAAGATGGCGAAATTACCATCGAAAGTTTGTCTCAAAATCTTTACAAACCAGAAGTTCCACCAGTCGATTTAATCGTCCGCACTTCGGGCGAAGAGCGCATTTCCGGCTTTATGCTTTGGCGTGCCGCCTACTCCGAATTTATCTTCCTCAAAAAATACTGGCCAGACATCACGCCAGACGACATCGATGAAATCTTGAAAGAATATAAAAATCGCCAACGTCGCTTCGGCAAATAATAATCGCTTGTGCTATAATAGTCACTATGTTGGAAGGAATTTTAAATTTTATTACTAATTATCTACCAGGTATTTTAATTGGTCTTCTTATTTTGACATTTCTTGTTGTTGCACACGAGTTTGGCCACTTTATCCTTGCCAGAAGAAATGGAGTCAAAGTTAATGAATTTGGTATCGGTTTTCCACCTCGCGCCATCGCTTGGCAAAAAGGCAAAGATGGAAAATGGCACAAACTGCCAAAATCCAAATGGCCAAAACCAAACGAAACTACAAAATCCCTCATTTTCAGCCTAAACTGGTTGCCGATCGGTGGTTTCTGCGCCATGGATGGCGAATCCGACGCCGACACTAGAAAAGGCACTTTTGGCGCCGCTAGTTTCAAAAATAAAACCAAAATTCTCTTTGGCGGCGTCATGATGAACTGGATTGTCGCTTTTATAATTTTTACAATTTTAGCATTTATCGGTATGCCACAATTTATGGACGGGCAATTTAATCTTGAAGGTGAAACTCGTTCCGCAGCCATCATTACTAGCATCATCCAAGATTCACCAGCCGAAAAAGTCGGTCTAGCTACCAATGATATCGTCACTAAAATCAACAACGAAGAAGTCCACAGCGCAGAAGACATCACCACTATCAATAACAAATACCCTGGCGAAAAAGTAAGATACGAAATAATCCGAAACGGAGAAACCATCATCCTAGAACCAACTTTAAACGGCGAAGGAGCTGATTATAAAGTTGGACTAACTGCACTCACCAACATCGAACCAGAAATTATCCGTTCAACCTGGTCCGCACCAATCGTCGGTGCCGTTACTACCATCCAACTTACAGGTGAAACTTTTAAAGGCCTCGGCACTATGATCGGCAACTTATTTTATGGCGCCTTTAGCCAACTGAATTTCGACGGTTCCGTCAGAGAAGAAGGTCGCAAAGCCGTCGGCACCATCGGCGATCAAGTCACCGGCCCAGTTGGTATCATCGGTATTATTTTCCCGATGTTTGCAAATTCCGGATTTGCTTACACTGCACTTCTTGCCGCCGTAATTTCCGTATCGCTCGCTTGTATGAACGTCTTGCCAATCCCAGCCTTAGACGGTGGCCGCTGGCTTCTCATCTTCATCTACAAACTTAGAAAGAAAAAACTCACCAAAGAGACCGAAGAAAAAATCGTCAGCCGCGCTTTTATAGTATTAATAATCTTAATGCTCGTAATAACAGCCCTGGATATTACCAAATTCTTTTAACAATGAAAGTGAAAAAGAAACCCCTAAGCAAAATCTTCTCCATTCTAAAATATCCAGCCTGGGTTGTGTTTTCTGTTTTTGTCGCCCAGCTCATTATTCTTCCATTCAATGTTGTTTTTCGAGATCTTTCATCGAACAATATTTATAAAGCTCTTATCTCTGCTATTTTCTATACTGCACTAATTGTCATTCTTATTTTTGTTCCACATAAATTCTTTAAAAAATCGCTCCCAACTCGCCACGAACTCGGTCTAAAAGGCACCCCAACCTGGACCGACATCCTACTTGCCATCATTGGATTTATCGTCTACATCTTAATCGCTTATGTGCTCACTAACATTATCGAAAAGATCTTCCCATCGTTCGATGCCACTCAAGAACAAGCACTTGTGTTCGATCGTTATTTACCAACTTTTTTCGATCGCGTTCTTGTATTTACTAGCATCGCAGTCATACCACCAATCGCCGAGGAAATTACTTTTCGCGGCTGGCTCTATCCAAAACTCAAAAAATCAATCTCTGGCAAAAAGTCAAAAATCATATCTATTATTATAGTTTCTATCCTTTTCGGTTTTATGCACGGGCAGTGGAACGTCGGTGTCAGTGTCTTTGTTATGAGTGTAGTTTTTTGCCTTATTCGCGAGCTCACCGGCACCATCTACGGCAGTATCCTTATGCATATCACGGCCAACACTATTGCTTTTTACTTACTTTACATACTTAACATGGTATAATTAACCTATGAAATTATCTCATTCTTTCGTCAAAACTTTGCGCACTGCGCCAAAAGACGAGCTCGCAAAAAGCGCTCAATTTTTAATTCGTGCAGGTTACGTTCATAAAGAAATGGCCGGAGTTTATGATTATCTTCCGCTCGGCCTTATCGTCATAGAAAATATCAAACAGATCATCCGCGAAGAACTCAATAAAATCGGCGGGCAAGAACTCTCTATGACTACTCTCCAAAACCCAGAACCATGGAAAGCCACCGATCGTTGGGACGACCAAAAGATGGATATTTGGTTTAAGACTACCCTGGCTGCCGGCGGCGAGCTCGGTCTCGCTCCAACCCACGAAGAACCAATTACCAATATGCTTAGAGATTATGTTTCTAGCTATAAAGACCTTCCATTCTCAGTCTACCAATTCCAAACTAAATTCAGAAATGAACTCCGCGCCAAAAGTGGCATTCTTCGCACTCGCGAATTTTTAATGAAAGATCTTTACAGCTTTTCTGCCGACGAAGAGACTCACGAAAAATTCTATCACCAAGCAGAAGACGCCTACGCTAAAATCTACGAACGCGTCGGCCTTGGCGACTGTACTTTCAAAACTTTTGCATCCGGCGGCGTATTTTCCAAATATTCTCACGAATATCAAACCATTATTTCAGTCGGCGAAGACACCATTTGGTTTAATCATGATAAAAGCATCGTTCTAAACGAAGAAGTCCTAAACGATGAGGTATTGAAAGAATTCAACGTAAAAAGAGAAGATTTAGAATCTACCAAAGCTTGCGAAGTAGGAAACATCTTCACTCTCAAAACCAAATATTCCGAGCCTCTAAAACTCGAATTCAACGATAAAGACGGCTCCAGAAAAACCGTCCTTATGGGTTGCTATGGCATCGGCGTTTCCCGCCTCATGGGCGTCATTGCCGAAAAATTTGCTGACGACAAAGGCCTACTCTGGCCAGACAATATCGCACCATTTAAATATTATCTTATCGGAATTGGCGAAGCCGGCGAAAAAATTGCTAAAGAACTCTATACTGGCCACGAAAAAGACATTATTTTCGATGATCGCGACCTTCGCCCAGGCGAAAAATTTGCCGATTACGAACTCATGGGTATTCCTTATCGCATTGTCATCAGCGACAAAACTCTCGCCGAAAATAAAGTAGAATTATCTAGTCGTAAAACCGGCGAAACAAAACTATTGACAATCGACGAGCTCGCCAGTAAACTAATCTAAGCATATAAAAAAGGCTATTCTATGATTAATAAAAGTATCAATCTCACAGCTGCCGGAAAAAAAGAACTTGAAAAAGAACTTGAAAGTTTAATTGCTAAACGTCCAGCCATTGCCGAACGTCTCGCTACTGCTCGCGCTTTTGGTGATTTATCTGAAAACCAAGAATATACCGACGCCAGAAGCGAACAAAAAACTATCGAAAACCGCATTTTAGAAATTGAGGACATTCTAAAGAATGCTAAGACTATCAAAAACGTTAAACACAGCAAAGTAGCTGTTGGCTCCACCGTCACCGTCAAAACTGGTAGTAAAACTTTCACCTATTCAATCGTCAGTCCAGTCGAGGCAAACCCGCTAGAAGGCAAAATTTCCAACGAATCACCAATTGGTAAAGCCCTTTTTGGTCTCAAACAAGGCGAAACCGCCAACTTCAACAGCAAAAAATACGAAGTTATTAGCATTGAATAGCCACTTCAAAAACATCATTTTTATGTTATAATACAAATCATGGTTCAACTAAAAGATTATCGTGATGAAAGAATAAAAAAACTAGAAGAAATCAAAGCTGCTGGCATCGATCCATACCCAGCCAAATCTCTTCGCAATATAAAAATTTCTGAAATTATTAATAATTTTGACGACAAAAAAGGCCAGGAAGTCACTGTTGCCGGGCGTATCATCGCTATTCGCTCATTCGGCAAAATTGCCTTCATTAAAATCCGCGATTATTTTGGCGAAATCCAAATCTTCATGAAAGACAAAGACGAATCTAGTGAACCTCAAGAATTTTTCACCATCAAAAAAATCAATCTACTCGATACTGGCGATTTTATCGAAGCGAAGGGCATAGTTGATAAAACCCAAACTGGTGAAATTTCCATCTTTACAAATTCCGTCAAGCTTCTCACGAAATCCCTCCGCCCACTTCCAGAAAAATTTACCAATAAAGAAGAACGCTATCGCCGTCGCTATGTCGATATGAATGTCAACCAAGAAGTTCGTGAGCGTCTCGTTCGCCGTTCTAAATTCTGGCAAGCCACGCGCGATTTCATGAACGCCCACGGTTTTATTGAAGTAAACATCCCAGTGCTAGAGCACACCACCGGTGGCGCCGATGCCAACCCATTCACCACTCACATGAACGCCCTTGACGAAGATTTTTATCTTCGCATCTCACACGAACTTCCACTTAAGCGCTTGCTTGGCGGCGGCTTCGAAAAAGTCTACGACATCGGTCCACGCTTCCGTAACGAAGGCGTAGATGACGAGCATCTACCAGAGCATATCGCCTTCGAATCTTATGCCGCCTATGAAGATTACGAAGACGGCATGAAACTTTATGAAGAAATGATTAAATACGTCGCCAAAGAAACTTGGGGCACGCTCAAGTTTAATGTTGGTGGTTTTGAAATTAATCTCGATCAAGAATGGCCACGCATCAAATACGCCGACCTTCTACACGACAAATTCGGTGTGGATGTCTTTAATCCAAATCGCGAACAACTCATTAAAATCCTAAAAGAAAATAATGTCGAAGTCGACCAAAGCACCACCACCAACCATCTTGTCGACAATGTTTGGAAACTTATTCGCAAAACTTCTGCTGGCCCATACTGGCTCATCGAAGAGCCTCTTGCACTTAGCCCGCTCGCTAAAATCGTTCCAGAAAGGCCACTCGTCACACAGCGCTTTCATCCAATCATCGCCGGTACCGAGATGGGCAATGGCTATTCCGAGCTAAACGATCCGCTAGACCAGCTAGAGCGTTTCAATGAACAACAAGCCGCTCGCGACGCTGGCGACGAAGAAGCTCAAATGCTAGACCAAGATTTCGTCGAAATGCTCGAATATGGCATGCCGCCAGCCTGTGGTTGGGGTAATAGCGAACGCAATTTCTGGCTACTTGAAGGTGTTTCTGGCCGCGAAGCTGTGCCATTCCCAATCATCAAGAACAAAGACTAAATTTTGTCCACAATTTGTGTTATTATATAACCATGAGCAATAAAGTTATGATCGTGGGCACTGGTAACGTTGGAGCCAGCATAGCTTACTCAATGATAAACCAACGCACCGCTGTCAACGAACTAATTTTAACCGATATTAACGCCGCCGACGCCGTCGGTGAAGCTCTGGATTTAAACGATGCTCTCGCCGTAGCACCAAGCTTCATGAAAATCACCGCAGGCGATTATTCTGACGCCAAAGATTGCGATATTATTGTTATTACTGCTGGCGCGCCTCAAAAACCCGGCGAAACCCGCATGGACTTGCTCCACAAAAACGCCGATATTTTTAAAGAAATGATTGAAAAGATTATGAGTTCCGGTTTTTCCGGCATTTTTTTAGTAGTTACCAATCCAATGGACGTTATGACTTATCTTACCTGGAAATATTCTGGTCTCCCAACCGAAAAAGTCATTGGTAGTGGCACCGTGCTAGATTCCGCACGTCTACGCAGAAGAATTGCCGAGTATCTTCATATTCATCCTAAGTCAGTTCACGCCTACCAAATCGGCGAGCATGGCGATACCGAATTCGCTCTTTGGTCCAGCGCAAACATCGGCGGGCAGAGTATCGACACCATTCTCAAAACAGACGCACTGAACGATATTGAAGATTACGCCAGAACCGAAGCTTACTCTATCATCGAGAAAAAAGGCGCTACCTACTATGGTATCGGCACCTGCGTAGTCCACATTGTAAATTGTATCCTCGGAGATGAAAAACGAGTCCTATCGATTTCGTCTTATGATGATTATTCTGGAGTCTATAACGGTTTTCCAACCATTGTTGGCCGAAACGGCGTAATTCGTCGCCTAGATCTTAAACTTAGCGAACTAGAGGGAATCAAGCTTCAAAAATCTGTCAACGCCCTCAGAGACGCCATCAAAGAAATAGAATAATCACAAGAAACACCCTATCTCTTCATTATACCACACTTGTATAATTTTGTCAAGCATAAACTATAAATCAGAGCCTATTTCTTCAGAAACTTCTCTGTTAAATCGTATAGTTTTTGAATATGATTTTCTAAGAAATAGTAATGTTTAACATACGCTATGGAAAGAATAATTAAGAGTAGATTCAAAATATACATTGGTATAAAGAAGCACCAAAAATCCATTGGAGTAATGATAGACAAAACGCAATTCGCAGCCGTCACGGCTAAAGTTATAAAAATAAAAAATAGCATGATTAAAAGATGAACCAATCTCTCGTGTTGAAAATCAGCCACCATCTCTTGGTGGTACTGCCACAAATCTTTACTTTTAGTCTTCTTTTCAAGTTGTTCTGTTATGAACTTCTCATATTTACGAATTCTGTTTTCCATGAGATAATTATAGCATGTTAGACATTAATTTTATCCGCAACAATCAAAAGAAAGTTGCAGATTCTGCTCGCGAAAAAGGCTATGACGTCAATGTTAATCACGTTATTAAGCTAGACGATCAGAGAAAAACCTTGCTTCAAACAGTCGAAGAAAAACGCCGCCGCCGCAACGAAATCGCAAATCAAATGAAAGGCGGAAAACCGTCACCAGAGCTTATTAAAGAAGGTAAAGATATAAAAACTGAGCTTTCCGGCTTAGAAAGCGAGCTTTCCGAGCTCGAGACTACCCTAAATTCCCACATCGCCAGAATCCCAAACATCATTTTTGATGACGTTCCTCTAGGCGGAGAAGAATGTAGTAAAGAAATCAAAGTCTTTGGCGAGAAGAAAAAAGAAGGTATCGATCACCTCGATTTTGCCACCTCCCGCGATTGGCTAGATTTTGAACGCGGCGCCAAAGTTGCCGGTGCAAAGTTTTATTATCTCAAAGGCAACCTCGCCCTCCTAGAAAACGCGCTCTATCAATATGGCTTATCCAAAGTTTTGGAACATGGTTTTACCTTTATGACTGTTCCTGACATGGTCTCATCCAAAGTTCTCGAAGGCTGCGGATTTAACCCACGCACTTCTGATCAATCCGATGAGTACTACATCGAAGGCGAAGACCTCGCCATGATCGCCACTGCCGAAATGCCACTCACTGGCTATCATATGGATGAAATTATCGACGAAAATAAATTACCGCTTTTCTACGCTGGCTATTCCGCCTGCTTTAGGAAAGAAGCCGGCACTTACGGCAAATACACTCGCGGCCTCTTCCGCGTTCATCAATTCAACAAACTCGAAATGTACGCTTTTTGTCTACCAGAACAATCCAAAGAAATCCACGAAAAAATTCTTGCCATCGAAGAAGACATTTGGCAGGGCCTCGGTATTCCTTATCGCATCATCAATATCGCCGCTGGCGACCTTGGTGCCCCAGCCGCCAAAAAATACGACATGGAATACTGGTCCCCAGTCAACCAAAAATACCAAGAAATCACCAGCTGCTCTAACTGTACTGATTTCCAAGCTCGCGCCGTTAACTGCCGCGTCCGCCGCAAAGACGGCACCATTGAATTCGTTCACACCTTAAACGGCACCGCCATCCCACTCGCCCGCGCTCTAGTCGTAATTTTAGAGAACTACGCCACCGAGGATGGCAAACTAAAAGTCCCAGAAGTATTAAGGCCATATTTAAATAATAGAGAGGAGATCTAATGATTAACAAAATCGAAATCACCGGTAGCAACTATAAACTCAGCGAAAACTTCCAAAAATACGCCACCAAGCGTATCGGCAAGCTCGACCGCTATCTTCCTAAAGGTAGCAAAAAAGACGTCATCGCTAAAGTCGTCGTTACCGAAGTAAATCGCGAACACGGCAACAAATTCGAAATCTCCGCTGCTATGGAAATCGTTGGTGGCAAAGTCATCGCCTCAAAAGACGAATGTTCCAACATTTTCGCCGGCATCGATATCATCGAAGCTAAGCTTATGGGTCAAATTAGACGCTATAAATTGGAGTCCACTCCACATCTTTCTAAAAAAGGTCTGAAAAACCTGTTTATTAAGAGAAAATAATGTGATAAACTGGGGGGAGAAAAATAATTCTGAGAAGGTGTAGATATTTATGACTAAAAAATCAGCTGCTGTAAGTAAAAAATCCAGCAAACCAGAAAAAACCAAAACCCCTAAGGCTCCAAAAGTTAAAAAAGCTCCAAAGGTTAAAAAAGAAAAGAAACCAACCGACAAGTTAGCCGATCGCACCGCGATGACTAAATTCTTACAAGGTATTTTTGGTGATGCGCAGAAAAAAATCCTAAAGCGCATGTATAAAAGAGTCCTGGAGATTAACAAACTCGAGCCAAAATACCAAAACATGACCAAAAAAGAGCTCGCCGAACAAACTGAAATTTTAAAGAAAAAACTTACCAAGCTTGCCAAGCAAGCTCAAGCCGAAAACGCCAAGCAAAAAGTTGCCAAAAAAGGCAAAAAGAAGAGTAAAAAAGCCAAAAAGACCGCACCAACCAACTCCGAAGCTAAAGCTCTAAACGCAATCCTTCCAGAAGCTTTCGCTCTCGTCCGTGAAGCTTCAAATCGCATTCTTAAAATGCGTCCATACGACGTACAACTAGTCGGTGGTATCGCCCTCCACGAAGGCAACGTCGCCGAAATGAAAACTGGTGAAGGTAAAACCCTCGTCGCACTTCTTCCAGCTTATCTCAACGCTCTCACCGGCCGCGGTGTTCATATCGTCACCGTTAACGATTATCTCGCTCAGCGTGATGCCGGCTGGAACGGTCCAGTTTATGATTTCCTCGGTCTTTCCGTTGGCGTAATTATCAATAACGCATCATTTGTTTATGATCGAGATTATATCAACGACAAGCACGACGACGAACGCTTCTTGCACTTAAAGCCAGCCACCAGAAAAGAGGCTTACAATGCCGATGTCACTTATGGCACCAACAACGAATTTGGTTTCGACTACCTCCGTGATAACATGACCTCCGAGGTTCAATATCTCCGCCAACGCGAGCTTAACTTCGCCATCGTCGATGAGGTCGACTCCATCTTAATCGATGAAGCCAGAACTCCGCTTATCATTTCCGCACCTGCCGGCGACAACCCAGATGCTTACTATCAATTCGCTAAAATTGCCGCCAGACTCAACGAAGACGATTACGTCCTAGACGAAAAACGCCGTTCCGTCACTCTTACCGACAAAGGTGTCGAAAAAGTCCAAAAACTCCTTGGTGTTGACGTACTTTATTCCACCAAAAACACTCGTCTCGTTTATCACATGGAACAAGCTCTCCGCGCCGAAGTTCTCTTTAAACGCGATAAAGACTATGTGGTTACCAATTCCGGCGAAGTTATCATTGTTGATGAACACACCGGCCGTTTAATGCAAGGCCGCCGCTACAATGAAGGCCTCCACCAAGCCATTGAAGCCAAAGAAGGTGTTTCCGTAAAAGAAGAGTCCATGACTCTTGCTACCATCTCCTTCCAGAACTTCTTCCGTCTTTACAATAAACTCTCCGGTATGACCGGTACTGCCTTTACCGAAGCCGAGGAATTTCAACAAATCTACGCCCTCGACGTTATCCAAATTCCACCAAACAAGCCGATCACCCGCGTCGATAAAGACGATTTAATCTTTAGCACCAAAGCTGGCAAACTTAAAGCTATTGCTGATGAAATTAAAAAATATCACGAAAAAGGTCAGCCAGTGCTAGTTGGTTCAGACTCCATTAGAAACAATGAGGAGATTGCAGCCTATCTTGATGCACAAAAAATCCCTTACGAAATTTTGAACGCCAAGAACAACGAACGCGAAGCTGCCATTATCGCCAAAGCCGGCGAAAAAGGCGCTATCACTCTTGCTACCAACATGGCTGGTCGTGGTACCGATATTAAACTCGGCAAAGGCGTTAAAGAACTCGGCGGCCTAGTAGTCATCGGCTCCGCTCGTCACGATTCTCGCCGCGTCGACAACCAGCTCCGTGGTCGTGGTGGCCGTCAAGGCGATCCAGGCACCACTCAATTCTTCGTTTCTTGCGAAGATGATCTGATGCGCATTTTCCAAGGTGACAGGGTAAAAATGCTCATGTCCAGACTTGGCGTTGCCGAAGACCAGCCAATTCAAACCAAGTCCATTTCCAAAACTCTTGAAGCCGCCCAAAAGCGTATCGAAGGTTTTAACTTTGATTCCCGCAAAAACGTTGTCCAATACGATAACGTTATCAACCGCCATCGCAAAGTTGTTTACATGATGCGCCGCAAGATTCTTAAAGGCGAAGACATTCATAAAGAAATTGAGCGTTTAATTAAAGACACCGTCAGTTCTCTCGTAGAATTCAGCTCTCGCGTCAACAAGAATTTCAACGAAAACTTCTCCGCCATTTTCGACATCGACGAAGACCTCATCAACGAAATCGGCCTCATGCGCAAAGAAAAAGATCGTAATCGTCTAGCACTTGCCGCCGTTCAAGAGTTATATCACGACAAAGAACTAGAATTCGGCGAAGAAACCATCCGTAAAATCGAGCGTGAAGTTTATCTTAAGGTTCTAGATACACTTTGGATGCAACACCTCGAAAACATGCAACATCTCCGCGAAGGTATCCACTGGCGCTCTGTCGGCCAACGCGACCCACTTGTAGAATATCGTTCCGAATCACAAAAACTCTTTGATGGTCTCCAGCGCAATCTTCGTGAGGAAGTTATCAAGATTATCCTTGGTCTCACCAAACAAGAAGTCGCTTCTACCGTCCAAGACGATGATTACGATACCGAACTAACCAAGATGGCCGAAACTGCCACTGAAAAAGGCGTCAACGAAATCTCTAAAGGCGACAAAAATCTAGACAAAGAATTTAGCGATGACACAAAAGTCACCAAGAATTCCAACACTAACAGCAACACCAAACGCAACCAAAGTCGCAAGAACAAGAAGAAACAGCGCCAAAACAAGAAAAAAGGCCGTAAACACTAGCCCTATACCTCCATTATAGCACACTTTAGTAAAAAAGTCAAGTATGAAGCATTCTATCGAAGAAATTACCCTTAAAAATGGTGCCCGTGGGCTTTTGATTGACATCCCAAATTCCAGCGTCATGAGCACTAGGGTGCAATTTCGCGCTGGTATGCGCTATGCCAAGAAACCAGAATTATACGAAATCGCCCACGTTGTTGAACACCTCTCTTTTGGTGCCAATGCCAAGTTCAAAGACGAGCAGGCCTACGAAGCCGAATTTACCAAAAATGGCGCCTACCACAACGCTTGGACCAGTGATACTTCGGTTTGTTACGAAACCGAATGTGCTGATTTTGAATGGGATCGCATTATCGATCTAAACCGCATCGCTATCACCGAACCACGTTTCAACGACGAAGAGCTCGCCAGCGAAAAGGGAAATGTACGCGCCGAACTCACCGGCTACATGAATGATTACACCAGGCTACTTTGGCCAAGGTTGCAAAAAGCCATCGGCGAAGATATTCTCGACTTAAAAGAGCGCATTCGCACACTTAGCAATATTGAGTTGAAAGATGTTCGCGAGCATTATCGTCGCACTCACACCGCTAACAATATGCGTTTCATCATTGCCGGGCAGGTTCGTCATCGCCGCAAACAAATCATTCATATGCTCGAAGAGTGGGATTTAAAACCCGGCGAAAGATTCGACGTGCCAATCGACAACTTGCATTCATCCGACGCCACACTCGTTCGCCGCAAAGACGCCAGCAATATCACCTTTGGTTTTTCGTTTATCACTCCGCGCAATCTTGAACAATCCGACATCTATGCCATGAGCTGCCTCAATCACATTCTCACCGGCACCATGAATAGCCGCATCTTTGGCAAAGCCCGCAAAAAAGGCCTAGTTTACAACATCTACAGCAGTACTTCTTGCGATACGCATAGTTCATCTTGGGATTTTGACGGTGAAGTAAACGTCGAAAACTCCGAAAAACTTTTTGACCTCATTCGAAGCGAGCTCGTCAAAGTTCTAAATGGCGAAATTTCCGACAAAGATGTTGAAGCTGCCAAATCTTACGCTCTTGGCCGTTACCAAATGGGCGCTCAAACCGTCGGGCAAATCGCTGATTATTACGCCGAAAATTATTTTAGAAACGATGACATTGAACTCTACGATCACATGCCGGAAATGATCAAAAAAATCGACAAATCTCACATCGTTGATCTGGCCCGCGAATTTGCTGGCTCCGGCATCAAAGCCCTCGCCGCAGTTAGCTCCGAAGAAAAAGCTATCATTTATGGACTTGATAGCAAACTTAATCTATAATAAAAACCATGAGTATTGCAATTTTAGGTTATGGCAAAGAAGGCCATAGCGTCGAGTCCTATTTCAAGAAACTCGGCGAAACTATCAAAATCTTCGATAACTTTGAAGAAAAAGACATCGAAAATTTTCATCTCGAAGATTACGATCTAGTTTTCAGAAGTCCTAGCGTCAGGCCATGCGGCAATTTTTCCAGTGTCACCAAATATTTCTTCGATCACTGCCCTTGTCCAATTATTGGCGTCACCGGCACCAAGGGTAAAGGCACCACCTGCTCAATGATTACCAAAATCCTAGAAACTCTCGGCAAAAAAGTTTGGCTAGTCGGCAACATCGGCCTTCCGGCTCTGGATATTTTAGCCCAAGTTTCACCAGAAGATGTTGTAGTTTACGAAATGAGCAGTTTCCAACTTTGGGATCTAGAAAAATCCCCGCACATCGCTGTAGTTCTTAGGATCGAGCCAGATCATCTTAACGTTCATAAAGATTTTGCCGAATATGTTGATGCTAAATCCAACATCACCAAATTCCAATCCGCCGCCGATTTTTGCATCTTCTTCAAAAATAACGAAGATTCTGTAGCTATTTCCGAAAAATCAAAAGGACACAAACTATCCTATCCAATCGAAAATCCAAGCGATATTCTAAAAGAAATTATTAAATCCTTAGCTGTGCCCGGCGCGCATAATCAAGAAAACGCCGAAGCCGCCTTGCTCGCTTGCGCTACATCTTTTAATCTTCCACTTAACGATTTTGTCATTAAGCACAAAGACGAGCTCATCACCGCTTTATCTAGTTTCGAAGGTTTACCGCATCGCTGCCAATTCGTCCGCGAATTAAATGGCGTTAAATATTATGATGATAATTTTTCCACCACTCTCCCGTCCTTAGAAGTTGCGCTTCAAGCTTTCCCAAACCAAAACAAAGTACTAATTTTGGGAGGTAGAGACAAAAGCAATGGCGAAAATAATCCCCTTATTATCAATCTCTTAGAACACGCTGCCGGTCTAAAAAGCGTCGTTTTAATGGGCGAATCCGGCCACGCAATTTTCAATAATTTTAAAAGCGAAAATCTTCATTTTATTCTTGTCGAATCGCTCAAAGAAGCCGTAGAAACCGCCAAAAAAGAGGCCGAAAAAACAGTAAATTCTATTGTTCTAATGTCTCCAGCCGCCGCTAGCTTCGACATGTTTGAAAACGTTTACGATCGTGGCGCCAAGTATCAAAAAATAGTCAAAGGCCTACACTAAATGTTCCAAAATAAACTCGACAGTTTAAAAACGGATTTAGAAAAATCTTGGCAAAAACTAGATATTAACAGTAAGATATCCGAGGCTAAAAAACTCGAAAAAATTGTTGCCGAACCAGAAATTTGGCTTGATCCCGAAAATGCCAAACAAAAAAATCTCGAGCTCGCAAAACTAAACGACATGATAGAGCCATGGAACTTATTAAAATCACAACTAGATGATATCAATGAGCTAATCGAACTCGGCGGAGACGATCTTGTCACAGAAATCTACGAACAAATTTCCGCCATCGAAAAAAAATTAAGCGAATTAAAGCTCACGCTTCGCTTCACCGGAAAATATGATGAAAAAAATGCAATCCTAAGAATCACTGCTGGTGTTGGCGGCACCGAAGCTATGGACTGGGCTAGCATGCTCGAGCGCATGTATTTAAAATTCTGCGAAAAGAAAAACTTTAAAATAGCTTGCCTTGAACGAACCACTGGGGAAGAAGCTGGCATCAAAACTGGCGTCTACGAAATCAGCGGCACCAATGCTTATGGCATTTTAAAAAGCGAACATGGTGTCCACCGTCTGGTGAGGCTATCACCATTCAACGCCGATAATCTTAGACAAACCTCCTTTGCGCTAGTTGAAATTTTACCAGTCCTAGATAATGACAACGATGTTGAAATCGATGAAAAAGACTTACGCATCGACGTTTATCACAGTGGCGGGCATGGCGGGCAATCAGTCAACACCACCAACTCGGCCGTGCGCATCACCCACGTTCCAACCAATACCGTCGTTGCCATTCAAAACGAACGCTCACAACTCCAGAATAAAGAAAAAGCTATGGAAATCCTGCGTGGCAAACTAATTCAAATGCAACAAGAACAACAAGCTGATTCAATCAGCGCTCTCCGCGCCGGCGAATCCGCTAAATGGGGCCAGCAAATCAGAAATTACGTTTTGCAACCATATAAGCTCGTCAAAGACACCCGCACTAAATACGAGGAAACCGACACCGACGCTGTATTGAACGGCGAGCTAGATAACTTTATCAATGCTTATTTAGAAATGAAGGTGGGAGAATAATGGATAAAGAGCAAGAGTTAAAACGCCTCAAGCAACAATTGAATAACAAAGATATTACCGCTGAAGAATACGAGCTAAGAAAAATTGACATTGAAGAACGCGACCGCTTACTCTACGAACTAAAACTTCAACTAGATAGCGGCGAGATTGATGGCAAAACTTACAATGAACTATCTTACAAGATCATCAATCGTAGCAAAAACGAAGAAGCTAAAATTGAAGACCTAAAAAACAAAAAAGAGCACAAAGATAATCGCCTTAAAATTCATTTTAAGGTTATCGCCACTATAACTATAATTTGTGCAATAATATTTAGCACCATTAGTATTTTCGAAGCAATACGCTCCGCTAAAATTTCCAAACATATCATTACCGACATTAATAAACAAAACCTACCAGACCCCATCCAAGGCACCACGTCCGGAGAGATTAACGTCAATATCGACGGCACTGATATCAGGATTGAAAAGCTCGCCGGCTATACTATCTATGGCAAAGTTGTAGCAATTCACAATTACACACTAAAAAATACCCTCTATGAAAAACTTTCTCCGGTAGATTTTACTATTGCCTATGGCGAAGGTATCGAATTCGCAGAAAAATTCAATTTCACAACTAATTCGGATCGCATGGTTGGCTTTAATGTCAAAAACACCGAAGATACTGAATGGTTTAATAGCAACCTATCCTACATAATGTCTAAAATTTCAAATAATCACGTCATTTACGCCAACGAAGAAACCAAAGATCTGCTTCTACAAGTGCGCGTAGGTGATTATGTCAAAATGGAGGGCTATCTCGTTAACGTGTATTCAGACAAATACCCCGCATGGAATTCAAGCTTATCTCGCGACGACACAATTAGCCCATACATGAATCCAAACAAAAAACTAGGGTATTGCGAAATTATATATGTTACCGAAATCAACTGGATTGAATAATAATTTGCTTAAGCTTTAGGTTCGTGTTAATATAATTATTATGATATTGCTCGATAATGTTACCAAAATCTATCCTAAAGATTCCGAACCAGCACTCGACAACGTCTCTCTTCACGTCGATCCAAATGAGTTTCTTTTTATCGTCGGCCAATCCGGCGCCGGTAAATCTACTCTTCTAAAAATGCTCACTAAAGAAGAAAATCCTAGCAGCGGCAAAATTATCGTCGGTGGCATTGATCTCGATTACGTCAAAAAACGCCACATTCCACATTATCGCAGACGTCTCGGCGTAGTATTTCAAGATAACAAATTACTTCCGAGCCGCACGGTTTATGAAAACGTCGCTTTCGCGCTAGAAATCGCTGGCATGAGTAATAAAGAAATTAATCGCACTGTACCAAAGGTTTTAGACCTCGTCGGCCTACTTGATAAAGCACACAAATTCCCGTCCAATCTTAGTGGCGGCGAAATTCAGCGCGTCGGTATCGCTAGGTCCGTCGCTCGCCAACCAAAAATCCTCATCGCCGATGAGCCTACCGCCAACCTCGATCCAGTCACCACTAAAGAAATCATCGATTTACTCAAAAGAATCAATGATTTTGGCACCACAGTTCTAGTCACCACTCACAACGACGGCATCGTCAATTATCTCCAAAAACGCGTCGTTACTCTAGACCACGGCAAAATTATTTCCGACCAAAAAGGCAAAGGCGTTTATCGTCTAGAAAAAGAAGATCCTAAAAACAAACGTAAAACCATGCCGAAAGTCGACAAAAGGCCTCTTCACGCCACCAAGACTAAAACTCCACCGAAGAAAAAAATAATAAGGACTATATAGGTATTATAGCACAAAATGGAAAAAAAGTCAATAGAAACCAAGCGAAACACCAAATCCCATCTTAAAACTCTCACCAGAAATGGCCGGGTGAAGAAGCTCCGCACTACCAGAAGAGTAGTTAAATATGGTACCGCTGGATTCGTCAGAAATATCTGGCTTTCTATTGCCGCCACTTTAGTTATGACTATTACACTTCTTATTTTAGGTCTCACCGTAGTAGCCAATATAGTTTTGTCTCAAACCGCCGATTCTATTCGCGACAAAATTGACATCACAATTTTCTTCAAACCTCAAACCGAAGACGGTATCCTTCTGGAAGCCAAGGAAATTATGGCTAAAGACAGCAACGTAAAATCAGTCGAAATCGCAAATTCCGCAGAAGAATATCAACGCTTTCTCGAAGAAAACACCGACAACGAAAAGTTGATGGAAGTTTTAGCCGACGAAGAAATGCAGGAAATCATGATCAATACCATGCAATCTACCATGCGTGTCAAAGTTAAAAATGTAGATAACCTTGACAGCGTCAGGAATATCGTCGAAGATAACGAGCTATTCAAAGCCAACTTAGACAGCGAAAAAGAACCTACTTATGATGTTAATCGCACCGAGATTGCCACTATCACTTCCTGGGCTAACATCGCGAAAAATGGCGGTATTATCCTTGGCATAGTGTTCCTAGTTATTTCAATTCTCATCATCTTTAACACTATCAGAATGTCGATCTTTAGCCGTCGCGAAGAAATCAAGATGATGAAACTCGTTGGCGCCGATCGTCACTTTATCCGCGGGCCATTCCTAGTCGAAGCACGTATCTGCGGCATGATTTCTGGTTTTATCGCTAGCACCATTGGCTACGTTGGCTTAATTATCTTTGCGCCAAAAGTCGTCAACTACGGCGTAGATATGTCCGCAATTACCAATATTGTCCAATCCGAATGGATCATTGCTGTCTATATCGCATTTATCACTATTGGTATGATTATCGGTACTTTCTCTGCCAAACTTGCTATTCGTAAATATCTCCACTAAAAGTTGCATTACCGCAAAAAAAGTGTTACCATTTTATTATGGTAATACTCAAACACACAAAAATCATTCTCGCCGTAGCAGCTGTACTCGTTCCGACTTTCACTGCAGTTCATGCCACTAATTATTGTGTTACCGATACTTGTAAAAAAGCCGAACAAGACGAAATCGCCGCCAAAAACAAAGCTGCCGAAGCCAAAGAAAGCGCCAATACTTTAGAGGGTGAAATTGCCAGACTGAATTCCGAAATATCCGTCCTCGAAGCCGAAATTAACACCCAACAAATTGCCGCCGAAGAACTTAAAAAACAAATCGAGTTCAACGAAGCCAAGCTAGAACAAGAACAAAACGCCCTCGCCGAGCTTTTAGTCGATATGCATTTCAATAACAACACCAGTACTATTATGATTCTTGCTGGCAGTAGTTCAATTTCCGACCTCACCGAAAAGCAATCCCGTCAAGAAACCGTCAAAACCCAAGTAGCCACCGCCGCAGACGAAGTCAAAAAACTAAAAGAAGAACTAGAAAAGCAAAAAGTTCAAGTAGAAGCTATTATTGAATCATTAGGCGAAAAGCGCGCTGAAATCGCTGCCAATAAAGCTCGTCAAACCGAACTTATGAACAAATACCGTAATGACGCTAGCGCCTATGCCAGCGACGCTGAAGAAGCCCGCAAAATCAAAGAACGAGAGATCCAGGCCGAAATTGATCGTCACGTTCAAGAGCGCGGTGGTGGCGTCATCACCGATCCAGGTTTAAACAGCTACGCGCCGGCCCTTTACGCCGCCAAAGGCATGACCTGCCCTAACTACAACTGGCGTTACATCGGATACTGTAACGGTAGTACTATGTTTAGTGGTGGCTGCGTCTGTGAATGTACCTCCTACGCTGGCTACAAGGCCAGGGAACGTTGGGGTGTAGTTATATCTAGCTGGGGCGATGCCAAATATTGGGGCGGCTCCGCCAGAGCAGCCGGTTATCGCACCACCACCTATGCCGAAGCTCAAGCATCAGGTGAAGGAGTCACTCATACGGTTGGTTATAGCGTTCTTGGTACCTGGGGCCACGTCATCTGGGTAGAAAGAGATAACGGTAACGGCACAATTAATATCTCCGAATACAATGGCACTTACACTGCCAACTTCAGCTACGTAACCGGCGTAAGTGCCTACAAATATAATTACATCCATTTTGATTAAACCAACCTTTTCTTATTGTGCTAAAATAGAATAATGACAAAGGCGAAAAGTAAAAAAAATACTTCCAACAGAAAAAGAATCGAAGACCAAGATTGGAGTGAAAAAAAGGTTCATCTAAGTAGCGCTGTAATCATCGGCGCATTCACCTTGTTTTTTGGCTTTTTTATAGGTCTCGGATGGAATAATTTTGCACCATACCTGTTTAGTGGGACATCTTCTAGTAAACAAAAAGTATCCATCGACTGGTCACCATTAAATTCAGTTTATAGTAAATTAGCGTCCGAATACGACGGGGAAATCGACAAAGACAAGCTTATCGAAGGCGCCAAAAAAGGTCTCACCGCTGCAATCGGAGACGAATACACCATTTACATGGACAGTGAAGAGGCTGCAGTATTCGAAGCCGATCTTCATGGCGACGTAGGCGCTGGCATCGGCGTGGAGATTGCTCTGCGGGAAGGCTATGCTAAAGTCGTTCGTACTTTACCAGATAATCCAGCCAGAAAAGCCGGCATTCTCGCCGGAGATATCATTTACAAAATTGACGGCGAAGAAGTTTACACACTTTCCGTCGACGAAATAGCTAGCAAAATCCGCGGTACCGAAGGCACCGAAGTCACAATCTCGGTCGTTCGTGATGGTGAAGAGAAGGAATTTAAAATGGTTCGCGAAACCATTAATAACGTATCTGCCTATGTAGATTACGATGACAAAACCGCCATCATTACCGTTACTCGCTTCGACACTGATACTGGTACACTCGTACAAGATTTCGCCAAGGATTTCTCTAGTAAAAAAATCAATAAAATCATCCTTGACCTTCGTAACAACGGTGGCGGCTACGTTAGCGCTGCCAGAGATTTACTATCGCTTTGGATTGATGGAGAAAAAATCTTAATTCAAAAATCCATTCATTCCGCAGACGATGAAACTTACGCCTACCATAACAAGGCTATCCTAAAAAATATCAAAACCGTTGTGCTTGTTAATGATACCACCGCTTCCGCTTCAGAAATTGTTGCCGGTGCTCTTCAGGACTACGAACTCGCCACCATCGTTGGTACAAAAACCTACGGTAAGGGCGTAGTTCAAACACTATTCGACCTTTCAAATAACTCTATCTTAAAAGTTACAACCGCCCATTGGTATACGCCACTTGGCAAAAGTATTAATAACACCGGAATTATTCCAGATACAGAAGTCGAGAACACTTACGACGATATTAACCATGGACGCGATCCGCAAATGGACGCTGCCAAAAAACTATAATTTATGAAAAATCCACCCATCCTCTTTATTCATGGTTTCCGCGGCAGCCCAGCCGGCCTAACCGAAATCACCGATTATTTTCCAGGCTACAAAACCTACACACCAAGCATTCCACCATTTGGGAATTCCGATCCTCTCACTAGTTACTCAATTAAATCCTATGCCAACTTCATTAAAAAATACATCGAAGAAAAAAAAATAGAAAAGCCGATTCTAATCGGACATTCCATGGGCTCAATTATTGCCGCCGCTACCGCCAGTTTATACCCAGATCTAGTTAATGAAAAAATTGTTTTCTTGGCGCCGATCTCCGAAAAGCCACCAAAATCAATTGCCTCGCTCCAACCATTATCAGTCATATTACCGCGCAAGGCAGTAGACAAAATCACTACCGACTATCTATTCGTGCCTAGAAAAGAAAGGGCGGTCTATAAAAAGACTATCAAAACCACCCACGCTTGTTCCAAAACTAGCGCCGCCAAAAAAGATGTCCTAAAGGCCGCCAAATTCTCCGCCAAGCATTCCATTGCTGAATTTGAATTAAACAAAAAGATTCTATTCTTGTCCGGTGAAAAAGATCGCCTAATTAAAAAATCAAAAACCATTAATCTCGCCCGAAAATACCCTGATGCTAAAGTAATATTTCTCGAAAAAACCGGCCACCTATTAAACTACGAAGCGCCCGAAAAAGTAGCAAAAATTATTAAAGACTTTTTATCTGAATAGCTTCCTTATAGATTTCTTCAAAGCGACCAAGCGTATTATTTAAATCGTGCATCTTTGCAATTTCCAAGCTATTTTCACTATATTTTTGTTGTATTTCTTTACTACCCAAAATTTTCTTTATTCCACTAGCAATGCCTTCGACATCACCAGGTTTGCATAAAACGCCATTGGTATTATTTTGGCAAACTTCTTTTACCGCACCAGCATCCACCGCCACAATCGGAAGTCCAGTCGCTGCTGCTTCAATCAATACAATACCTTGAGTCTCGGTTTCGCTTGCGGTTGCAAAAAGTGTACCGACTTTATAAATTTCCATCAAATCTGGCGGCATTACTTTACCAAGGAACATCATCGAACCAGAAACGCCAAGCTCACTAGCCAGATCCATTAAGTTTTGCCTGTCCGTACCATCACCAACCACCACCATCAATGCCTTTGGTGTCTTTTCTACGACTTTAGCAAACGCCTTCACTACGTTACTAATACTTTTTTCCGGATCAACTCTACCCACATAGAGCACGATCGGCCTGTCTTTTGGAATTTTATACTTTTTGTAAATAGTATCGCTAGCTTTCCCGGGTTTAAACGCTGACAAATCCACGCCGTTCGACAATGCCTCTACCGTCACCTTAAAATGTTTGCGGTTTTTCGGCACCAAATCATTAATTGCCATCTCGGTCGGCATCGTTGCGTACTCGCTATGCTTCAAAAAGCTAGCCATATAAGTCCTCAGCACCGCATCGAGCGGTTTTTTAATTGGCTTTAACACCTTAAACTGCCCAGTAATATTATCTGGATAAGCATGCCCGGTCGCCACGAGCGGTACATTGTATTTATGCGCATATGTTGTCACTGCAAGCGCAATCGTTTCGGCCGTTTGATTATGAATCACATCCGGTTTGAATTTTTTCAACGCCTTTTTCACTTCTGGATACGGATACGGCGCATACCAAATTCCGTGCTTATAAACTAGTCTCGGCAATTTTTTACCAAAAAGTTCTTTGCTCTCTGGCACTTTGCTAATCTGATCTGGATAAAAAGGGAAGCGTCTAGACTTCAGATAAACCGTAGTTACGCCATCTTTAGTCACGCGGTGTTTCTTGCCATTAAAACTCGGGCAAATCACCATTACTTTGTGCCCATTTTCAGCTAAACCAAGCGCAAGATTATGCGCAAAAACCGCTACGCCATTAGTCATCGGGTGATAAATATCCGACGTAATTGCAATTCTCATAACCTTATTTTACCATTTTTGGTCCTAGTTTTAAATATAAACTCTTTCCCCGTGTTAAAATATAGCTATGAAGAAAAAAACATCACCACAAGTGACCATCAATCGTCGCGCTCATTTTGATTATACTCTCGGAGATGAGTTATCCGTGGGGATGGTTTTGTCTGGCCCAGAAGTTAGGCTCATTCGTGATAACCACGTCCAACTCAAAGGTTCCTTCGTCACCATCAAAGACAACGAACTCTGGCTCAACAATCTCACGCTTGGAGCCGATACTGCCAGAAACATCAAACTCCTAGCCACCAGAAAACAAATCGAGGGCTTGGCCCGCGAAAAAGTTGCCGGTTTTACCATTGTGCCAGTCAAACTTCTCGGCGGCGGCAGGCATATCAAACTCGTCATTGCTATCGGCAAAGGTAAGAAAAAATACGATAAACGCCAAACTATTAAACAGCGCGATATCGATCGCGGGAGATTCTAATGAAACTTTATTCCTGGAACATTAACGGGCTTCGCGCCGTCCTAAAACGCCAAGATCTACAAAAAATGCTAGAGTCCGAGAATCCGGATGTTTTATGTTTACAAGAAATTAAAGCCAAACCAGATCAAATCGATTTTGAGTTCGCTGGATATAACGCTTATTGGAATCCAGCCAAGAGATTAGGCTACTCCGGCACCATGATTTTGGTTAAAAAAGGCCTAAAAGCAAAGCCTATAATCAGCGCGCTCAAAAGTTCCGACAATTCCGACGATACTCTCTGTAAATTGCTCGAGGAAGGCCGTATTATCGCTCTCGAATTTGACCAGTTTTTCCTCGTTAATGTCTATACGCCAAACTCTAAACCAGACTTGTCCAGACTTAAAACTCGTGAACTTTTATGGGACCCAGCTTTTCTAAACTACCTCAAAGAATTAGAAAAAGAGAAACCAGTCATCACCTGCGGCGATTTTAACGCCGCCCACGAAGAAATCGACATTGCCAGACCAAAAACCAATCATCACTCTGCCGGCTTCACCGACGAAGAACGCCAGGGAATTACCAATATTATTAGCAAAGGTTTCATCGATACTTTTCGCGCACTCCACCCTAAGGATATTAGATATACTTGGTGGTCACACTGGGGCCACGCCCGCGAAAACAACGTCGGTTGGCGCATCGATTATTTCTTCATTTCGTCGGAACTATCGAGCGCGCTGAATAAAGCCGAAATCTACGAACAAATACAGGGGTCAGACCACTGCCCAATTTCAATAGAAATGGATTTTTAATGGAACTTAGCTACTGGAAAAAACAAGATCAAAAACCACTATACGAGAGTTTATCTTGGAACATTCCAGAACAAAAAACTGGCACCGTAAATATTATCGGCGGCAATTCACAGTCTTTTGTCGCGCCAATCAAGACCGCCGAATTCATGAGCAGCAATTTCCCGATTTCTCGCACTAACGTTATTCTACCGGACTCACTCAAAAACAAAGTTCCACCACTTCCAAATATCATCACGACTCCTTCCACCGATTCCGGCTCATTCGCAAAAGACAAAACTCTAGAAAAAATTATCGAAAACGGCGATTTTTCAATCTTCGCCGGTGACATGTCTAAAAATTCCATCACTACCGTCGCCATTTCCGAGGCTATCAAAAATACCACCAAGCCCGTAATTTTGGCTCGCGATTCCATCGGCACCATTTTAACTGAAGCCGCCAACATTATCGAACGAGAAAACCTCTTCATTATGGGATCAATGGCACAACTCCAAAAGCTCCTTCGCGCAATTTATTATCCTAAGATGCTGCTTTTATCCATGCCGATTCTTCCAGCCATAGAGCTATTACATAAATTTACCATCAGCTATCCTGCCACCATCATCACTTTTCACGAAGGTCAAATCATCGCGGCGAGTGGCGGCAAAATCATCACCACGCCAATTGAAAAAACCAAATATTCACCAATCACCTTATGGGATGGCACACTAGCCTGCAAAATCGCCGCGTTCAATCTTTACAATCCTAATCAATCTTTAGAAGCCACATCCGCAGCAATATTATCGTAATAAATTTTTAGCATCTTCTTGTTTTTCTCGGACTGCGCCACTTCAAAACGTTTTTTAATCATTTTTTCGCTCATTTGCTCTATTAATTCAGGATGAAAAACCAACTTATTCAAAGCATCAGCCATACGACTAGACTCCGGGCCGCTGCTTAGAATATAACTTCCTTCTGGCACTACTTCGCGCATATCCGGATCACAGAAAAATACCGGCAAACCCCGAGCTTCGGCCTCGAGCAAAGTCACACCCTGCGTGTCAAAACCATACGAAGCCATAATGTCTAAATGGCTCTCGTCGATTTTTTTCAAAATTTCCATCCTGCTCTTACGCCCATGAAACTTCACATTCATTTTATTAAGTTGCGCATAACGCTCAGCAATTTGAGCAATATTACCATCACCATAAACATCTAGAGAATATTTTCCCTCAAAGAACTTCAAGGCCCTCAGAAACGGCAAAATCCTTTTTTCGTTCGAAACTCTGCTATGCCAAATCATTTTAATTGGCTCGCCGTCTTTCACTTTTCTAACAACACATTCTTTCTCTAAAATTTCATCTGCAACACCATTCGGCATAACTTCAATCGGCCTAGATACGCCATAATATTCCAATTTCTTCTTAAAATGCGAAGAGGGCGTTATTACGACATCGGCACAGTTGGCGTGATTTACCATCATCGTCCACATTTTTGCCCTCGAAATCGTTGGTGCAAGATATTCATCTTTTTTAACCTTAATTTTGTGCGGCAAATACCAAGAATGAAACCAATTTAGCGTGCTCGCCGCAAAAGTCTTAAACATCCACGGAATATTCATCGCAATCGCCATATCTTCTCTCCCATGCATGGTTTGAATCAATGGCAAATGATATTTTTTAGCCAATCTTACGCCAGCAATACTTGCACCAGCTTCATAGTGTACGTGCACAACATCAAAATCATCTTTAAAATTTGGATATTTATTTAACACCCACTTTTCGATAATAGCCGGACGCCTAGCAAGCGGTGCTCGATTAATCCTAATATGCTTACATGTCGGCACTACCAAAACATTTTTTTCTAACTTTGAAGTATCTTTACCCGGACAAAAAATCACTACTTCGTGACCACTTTGCTCCAAAGCCCTTTTCTGCGCCTGGATAGAGGAATAAATCCCCCCAGCCACTTCGAGATAAACATCAGTAAAAATCGCTATTTTCAGCTTTCTCATATTTTCCATTATACAACATGCATGTTATAATCATAACGTTAACAATTTAATATCGAGAAGGAATGAGGGACTGGCCCGTCGACTTCCTACCAACCTACTAGCGCAAGGTGGTAAATCCAGCCTAAAGAAAGGAAAGATATATGTCTTCAGAAAATAAAATGTATCGAACTGCCGAAAGTGTTTCGCCAAAACACCCAGACAAACTTTGCGATCAAATTAGCGATGCTATTTTGGACGCCTATTTTGAAAAAGATCCCAACGCTCGTGTTGCTGCCGAAACTTGTGGTGGCCACGGCGTAGTATTTGTTACCGGCGAAATCACTTCCACCGCCGAAGATATCGATATCGAAAAGATCGTCAAACGTATTGCTGGAGACAATCTTGAAGTCCACACCAAAATCGTCAGACAATCTCCAGAAATCGCCCAAGGCGTCGACACCGGTGGCGCCGGCGACCAGGGAATCATGATCGGCTACGCCTGTGATGAAACTCCAGAGCTTTTGCCAAGAGAAGTCGTTTTGTCTCGCCGACTCAACCAATTCATTTTCGAAAAATACCCATATGATGGCAAAACTCAGGTCACCATCGCCCCAGACGACACCATCAGCTCCATCGTGGCCAGCTTCCAAAACGTCCCACATGACGAACTAGAAAAACTAGTGCTTGAATTTATTAAAGAGAATGGACTAAAAGGTACCTCAAAATCATCTTCTGAGGACCATAAGCTTGGCCGAGCGGCCTCGAGCGTGTCCGAAGAAGATGATCTTGGCACCACTATTAAACTTCATATCAACCCGGCTGGCGACTGGAACCAAGGCGGCTTCGACGCTGACACTGGTCTCACCGGCCGCAAACTCATCGTCGACAACTACGGCCCACGCGTCGCTATCGGCGGTGGCTGTTACTCCGGCAAAGACCCATCTAAAGTCGACCGCTCCGCTGCCTACATGGCTCGCCGCATCGCCGTCGATTATTTAAGAAAACGTAACGCTCACGAAGTTCTCGTTCGCCTCGCTTACGCCATTGGCTACGCCGAACCACTAGAAAAAACTGTCATTATTGATGGCAAAGCCGAAGAAATCGAAGGTTACGATCTCACACCAAACGGCATCATTAAATTCCTCGATCTAAAGCGCCCGATCTACGAAGCCACTGCCCGCTACGGCCACTACGGCGAAGGCTTTGATTGGGATAAATAACATCAAAGCACTTAAATAGCAGGGGTAAGCTTTATTTGTTTTACTCTGCTATTCAAATCTTATATTTATCCAAATATCCATCAATTTCTTTATGGGAAGCAAAAAGCAACACAGAATATTCAAAACCCTCTTTTATAACCTTTCCCTTAATCGTAACATGAGCCACTTTGCCTAATCTAATCAGCTTCTCAATATAGTCTGAGCGATCTTTATGAATATCATCATCATAGTCATCTAGGTCAATAGGGGCAATATATCCAAGCCAATTTTCCTTAGACACAATAAATCTACCGCCAAGCAATACATTTAGAAATGGTTCTTCTGGCCACTTATGTTCTTTTTGATAGTTATTTTGAGGAGCAAGAGAAAAATCTATAATACTTTGGCCATACTTTTTATATAAACTTTTTAGGGCATTCTGGCTATGTGACTGACCATAACATTCGCCATTTACCGGTATAATAAGTTTACTACCATAATTCAAGGATATAGTTTCTCTAAAAATACTCGGCTTTTCAAAAACCGAAGTAATCTTTTTAGTACTTTTCTGTTTTTTCTGAGAAGCGAAAAGCCACTTTGTCGCTTTTTTTATAGTGCTTTTCTTGATTAGTCTTTTTGCCATAGATTTTTCCTTTTAAAATTATAACATCTTTAACCCAAAGCATTTAAAAAACTCCAACCCTTATATAAACACTTTGTTGACAAAAAATGAAAAAAGACCTATAATTTTGATTATCAAAAAATATTAATTATCAAGCTCTGATCATTCATTGACGACACGTCTAGATGCCATCTGAAGTTATAGAGCAAGAAAGGTCCAAATGGCAGAAGCCAAAAAAACTACCAAAACCACCAAGCCAGCCGCTAAAGCTGCTCCAAAAACCACTACCAAAGCTGCATCAAAAGCCGCCGAAGGTCTAAAGATTCGTATCCGCCTCAAGGCTTACGATCACCGCATCATCGATCAAAGCGCTAAGCAAATCGTTGATACCGCTATCCGCACCGGCGCTAGTGTTTCCGGCCCAGTTCCTCTTCCAACCAAACGCAGCACTTTCACCGTTGTCAAATCCCCACACGTCTACAAAACCGGTGGTGAAGCTTTCGAAATGAAGGTTCACAAACGTTTGATTGATATCAACAACGCTACTCCAAAAACCATCGAGAGCTTGCAAAATCTCTCCCTCCCAGCAGGTGTAGACGCCGAAATCAAGATGTAATAGAACGTTCAAAAAGGCCCCGGAAAGGGGTCTTTTTTGACGACTATTGACTTTTCAAGCCGCTTGTGGTATAATATAATGATAGGTTACTAATTCTTCTACTTGTGCTATAATATTCCCATGACTTTTGTCGCTAAATTCAAGAAAAAATTCTATTTTGTTGCCGCCAAATATTTCCGTTTTTTCGCTAATCTGTCATTTAAGAGGTGGAATCCTCGCATTATTGCCATCACTGGCTCTGCAGGAAAAACCACCATGTTACATCTAGTAGAATACGAGCTTAAAGGCAAGGCCCACTATTCCCATAACGCCAACTCCGCTTTTGGCGTAGCTTTTGATATCGTGGGGCTCCGCGGTATTACCGGCTCAAAATTGCGCTGGTTTTATCTCTTTCTCGCCGTCCCTATCCGCTCTCTATTCTACACCCATAAAGAAAAGTTCTACATCGTAGAAATCGACGGCGAAAGGCCACACGAAACCGAATTTCTCGCCTCTTGGCTTAAACCAGAGGTCACTATCTGGATTTCGCTCGGCCGCTCACACGCTGTTCAGTTCGAGCACGAAGTCGCCTCCGGCAAATTCGACAACCTCGACGAGGCCATCACTCACGAATTCGCCACTCTCCCAGAACACACCACCAAGCAAGTTTACATCGATGGCGATATCAAACTTATGCGCGACGCCACCAAAAACATCAAAGCCAAAGTTACTAGCTTCAAAAAATCTTCCATCGCCAGATACATCGTTTATCCAGAGCACACCGATTTTACCTTCGGCGGTACCACTTTCCATTTTGATGAACCTCAACCTCGCGACATCTCCATCCAGCTCTTGATGCTGCGCGATCTTATGAAATATCTCAAACTTCCACTTAATTCCGATTTTTCTGATCTAGAAATGCCCCCAGGACGCAGCTCCTTCTTTAAAGGTAAAAAAGGCCTTAAAATTATCGATAGTAGCTATAACGCCCACATCATCAGTATGCAAACTATCCTCGACATGGTCAAAAGTCTCCATGCCGAACACAAGTGGCTCATTATCGGTGACATCGTCGACCAAGGTTCCATCGAAGAAGAAGAGCATATTAAGCTCGCTCACCTAATTGCTGACGTCAAACCAGAAAAAATTATTTTGATTGGTCGCCGCACCAAAAAATACACCGCACCAGAGCTCAAAAAACTTGGCTGCTCCGCCCAAACTACCCTAGATCCAAAGAAAGCTCTCGCCTACATTGAAAAAACCACTACTGGCAAAGAGACTCTTATTTTTAAGGGTAGCCAATACCTAGAATGGATCATCGAAAAACTACTCGAAAACCCAGAAGATGCCGCCAAACTTCCGCGCCGCGAAAACGCCGCCAAGAGGCGCCGCAAAAAGAGGGGATTAGATTCATGAAAAAACTCTACATTATCCATGGCTGGACTTATACCGTAGAACCTTGGACCAGAACTCTAAAACTTCTAAAAGATGCTGGCATTAAAACCGAAATGCTTCACGTCCCTGGACTCACTGAAGAATCCAAAAAAGTCTGGACCGTAGAAGATTACGCCAAATGGGCCAACCAAAACATTCCGGATGGCGCCATCGCTCTTGGCCATAGTAACGGCGGTCGTATTCTACTTAACCTCTTATCTAAAAAACCAAATAAACTCAAACACTTAATTTTACTCGATGCCGCTGGCGTTCACGAAAAATCCACCAAAAAATCCCTCGTTCAAAAAGTTTCTAAAATCGGTAAACCACTCAAAAATAACAAATTCATTCGCAAAGTCTATCACAAATTAGTTGGCGCCACCGATTACGAAAAGGCTCCAGACAATATGAAAAAGACTCTTACCAACATGCTCGAGTCCGACAAAAATCTCAAAATCGAAGATGTCACCACACCAACTACCATTTTGTGGGGAGAACAAGACCGAGTCACACCAATTCATCAAGCCGAAATTATGCAAAAAAGATTGCCAAACAGCAATCTCAAAACTTACAAAAATTGGACCCACGCTCCATATCTCTCACATCCAGATGAACTAGCCAGAGCAATTGTTTCCACAATGGAGAAAATCTAATGTTTTTCTTGGGGAGAGCAGCAAATTTTTCCAGCCAAGACAAGCGCCACCACACTTTTGCAATTGGCTTCAAAAAAGATAGTAACAATCTTAAAAACTACCTTGCCAAGCGCTACCAAGCTTCCGCAGAAAACATCGCTTTAACCGCCAACGGCAGGTCTGCCCTCACTATCGCGCTCAAAACCTTCTTGTCAAAAGACAGCAAAGTTTTAATCAATGGCTTTACTTGCCACGCCGTTCTCGAAGCTGTCCGTGCGGCAAAATGTATCCCAATTTATGCTGACATCAATCTCACCACCCTTCACTATGACGACAAAACCTTAAAAGCCGCCCTTACAAAATACCCAGATATCTCCGCTATTATCGTCCAAAACACTTTTAGCATCCCGGTAAACATCAAGCCGATTCAAAAAATTGCCAAAGAAAATAATCTCTTTATTATTGAAGATCTCGCCCACTGCGTTGGTGCCCACTATGACAACAAAACCGAAGTCGGTACTATTGGTGATGCCACGGCACTCTCGTTTGGTAAAGGCAAAGCCGTCGATACTATCAGCGGCGGTGCAGTCATCATCCGCAAAGACACCGCGAGATTAGTCGACGCACCTAAAAAACGCCAGAAACTCTCCGACACTCTCCGCGCTCGTTGGTATCCACTTTTTGGAGCGATTTCCCGTGGCTTGGCTCGCATCCACCTCGATAAAATCAACATGGCTATGCTATTAAAAATCCATTTTATCGAGCGTTCTGCCGACGCTAAGCTAAACGTAGAGAAACGCATGCCTCACTGGCAAGCCAAATTAGCACTAGAAAAAATGCGAAAGCTTACCAAAACCAACAAACCACTTCGCGAATTCTTCCTCGTGAAAAACCGTGACGAAGTACTAGCCAAACTTAAAAAAGCCGGTTTCAACTTCGATGAATTTTGGTACGAAGTACCAATTTCGCCAGCTCGCTACTACAAAAAAGTTCATTTCCCAGAAAAAGAATGTCCTAATGCCACACTAGTAGCAGCTAAAATTGTCAACATTCCAAACTATTACAAAAAAAGTGATCTAAAACCAGCAATAAAAATTATTAAGGAGAATTTGGATGAATAAAGATTGGAATAAGAATTTATTCAACCACGAAGAGGCAAATTTTTTGCAATCCTTAGAGTGGGCAAAAGTCAACGAAGCCATTGGCCACAAAGTTATTTTCGAAAAATTCGACGATAAAAGTCTCTGCCTTATGATTGTCAAAAATGCTAAACGTGGCCGTTACATGGAAATCCCTGGCGGTCCAATTATCGACTGGCAAAACCCTAAAAAAGTTGAGAGGTCCTTTAATAAAATTAAAGAAATTGCTAAAACTGAGCACTGCGCTTTTATTCGTCTCCGCCCACAACTCGAAAATACCGAAGAAAACCGCGAAATCCTGAAGACACTTAGCGCTAAACCAGCCACCATGCATCTCCATGCTGAGCACACCGTAATCCTAGATCTTACCAAAAACGAAGACGAACTCATGGCCGATATGCGTCGCCAAACCCGCTACGAAGTTCGCCGCGCCCTTAAGATGGGTATCAAAGTCGAGTTTGATAATTCAGAAGAAATCTTCAAAAAATTCCATAAAATCCAAGCTGAAACTGCCGCCAGACAACATTTTATTCCACCAGATCTCAAAACTCTTCTCGCCGAACACGAAGCCTTTGGTAAAAACGCTAAAATTTATACTGCTTATATCGAAGAAGATGGTAAGAAAAAAGACATCGCCTACGGCTTGATTCTCGTTGCTGGCGAAGAAGCCGAATATTTCGAAGCTGCATCCACCGATCTCAACCGTCAACTTCCTGGCGCCCACGCCTTACAATGGCAAGTAATGCGCGATCTAAAAGCTGCCAAAATTAAACGCTATAATTTATGGGGGATTGCTCCACCAAACCAACCAAATCACCGCTATGCCAAAGTCACCACCTTCAAGACTGGTTTCGGCGGCGAAGTAAAAGAATTTATTCACGCTCACGATATCATTGTAAACAAAGTCCAATATCTACCAAACCTAATCGTCGAAAAAATCCGTAAGAAAAAGAGGCATCTATGACATACAAAATCGAAACCGCCACAAATCAAACTAAATGGGATAAATTCATTACTTCCCACAAAGAAGCCAACTTCCTCCAATCTTGGGATTTTTATAAATTCCACGAATCTCGCGGCAACGAAGTCGTCAGGCGTATTATTCTAGACGACAAGGATAAAATCATCGGCGCCTACGCCGGAGTTATCGAACACGCCAAACGCGGTAAACATCTAGCCATCGCCGGCGGCCCAATCATCGAATGGGCCAACAAAAAACTAGTTAAAGCCGTTTTTGACGATATCAAAGAACAAGGTCAAAAATACGACTGCGTCTTTGTTCGCGTTCGCCCACAACTAAAATTATCTGAAAAATCTCTCAAATTATTTAAAAACCTAGGCCTCAAAAAAGCGCCAATGTATCTATCCGTAGAATATGCCGGCATTCTAGATTTAAATCTTTCCGAAGAAGAAATCTTAAAAAACGCCAGCCAAGGTTTTCGCCGCAAACTTAGAAAAGCCGCCAAGGCCGAAATCGTAATCGAAAAATCTACCGATCCAAAAGACATCAAAAAGTTCTATCAAATCCAGCTCGAAACCGCAAAACGCCATGACTTCTTCGCCTTCTCCGAAGATTTTCTCACCAAACAATTCGCTGCTTTTGCCGAAAACAACGAAGTTACCCTTTACATTGCTAAGCAGGGCAAAGAAATTCTCGCCGAAAACTTCATCATTTTCTACGGCAACGAAGCTTCTTATCACTACGGTGTTTCGTCCGAACTCGGCACCAGACTTTCATCCGCGCCACTGCTTCATATTGCAGCCATGAAAGACGCTAGAGAGCGCGGCATCAAACGCTACAACCTTTGGGGCATCGTCGGCTTAGACGAGAAAAAACATCGCTTCTACGGAGTCTCCGAATTCAAACGTAGCTTCGGCTGCACAGAGCTAAAATACACTCCGGCTCACGATTTAATTTTAAACAAGCCAAAATATCTTGTCACCAAAGCCATCGAATCCGCTAGAAAACGCGCTCGCCACGTCTAAATCTTCTCTTTTTTCGAAAAATATGCTAAAATAAGCGTAAGCAATATTTTTCATCAGGAGAAAAAAATGACAACACCTATCAATCGTAATTATATCGACAGCCACTGGCTAGTTTTTGCCGTTCAAGGCGCTCTAGCACTGCTATTTGGATGGCTCATGCTATTTAATCCATCCTCTAATACTAGCGGCATGGTAACTTTAGTAGCTGTTTTCTTACTTGCTATGGGTATTGTAGAGCTCTTCAACGCTCTCCATCGTGAGCACAACAAATCCGGCTGGGCCGTTACACTCATCATTGCGGCTATCGACTTAGCTATCGCTCTATCCCTAATTTTCACCATTCAAGAAAACGCCGCTTGGCATCTAACTCTCATCGCAATGTACACACTGGTTCGTGGTATTATCGAAATTTTAATTGGTCTTAAAGTCCCAGACGATTCAACCGACCGCTTTATCTGGATCATCTGCGGTATTTGTGGCGCCATCATGGGTGTTGTCATCTTCAACTCCGGCCTACTAAGAGAGGCAGACTTTGTTCGCTTCTTCGGTGCCTACATGCTCATCCTTGGCACTTCTAGCCTCATCTATGGCATTCACAACCGTGCTCAAAAACTCGAAGCTAAAATCACTCGCGCAAAATCCAGCAAAAAACGCACCTCGTCCAAAAAGAAAAAATAACGTGCTATAATGAGGTTTCAAAGGAGACTTTATGAACTACAGAACACCAACCAAAGCCATCATCACTGATGCCGGCTTCGCTAGCCGCTACCTGCCAATTACCAAGACTATTCCAAAAGGCATGCTCCCAATCGGCAATCGCCCAGTTATTCAACTCGTCGTGGAAGAATGTGCCAAGTCTGGCATCAAAGAGATCATTCTTGTTGCCACTCCAGAAGGCAAACCAATCTACGAAGATTACTTCACCAACAAAGTTCCACACATCGAAAAACAGCTCGCCGCTCAAGGCAAAGAAGATCGCTTTAAGCCAGTCAAAGACATTTTTGAACTGCCAAAAATCACCGTTATTACTCAGGACCCAAATTTTCCTTACGGCAACGGCTCGCCAATTGCCTCCGCTAAGGATTTTATTGACGACGACGAAGCCTTCCTCGCTATTTATTCCGACGATGTTGTCTTTGGCACTCCAGCCGTCAAAGATTTGATTGATGCTTTTTCTGATCATCCAGATGCAGTTGCCATCATTGCTGGCCAACTCGTTCCACACGAAGAAATCAAAAAATACGCTTCTATTGATTTCGACGAACAAACCGAACGCCTAAATGGCCTTGTCGAAAAACCAAAACCAGAAGAAGCCGCTTCTGATCTTGCGTCCTATGGCCGCTATCTTCTCACTCCGGAAATCTTCAAATATCTCGACCCAAGCCTCACCGGCCTCGATGGTGAACTCTGGACCGCCGACGCTATCGCCCGTCTCATCCCAACCGGCAAAGTTTACGCTCGTAAAACTTCCGGCACCTGGATGACCACCGGAGACCCAAAGAACTACTTCATGGCACTGCTTAGCTATACTCTAGATAACGAAGATTACGCTGATGAAATCAAAAAAATTATTAAAGAAAAGGAGTAAAAATGAACGTAGCAGAATGGATTTTAGTAGTATTTCTATCAGTAGCACTGTTAGTTTTCCTTATCCTCGGCATTATCTTACTTGTCAAATTGATTGGCATCACCAAAGAAGCTAAGAAAATTATCGTCACCGGCCAAAGCATCGCCGAAAAGGCCGACGATGTCGTAGATAACGTCAAAGACATGACCTCTATCGGCGGAGTCGTCAAAACTTTTGCAAATCGATACACTAATACTAAAAGTAAAAAAGGCAAATAAGAAAGGGTGCTTATGGCTAAAAAGAAAGCAAAAAAACAAAATAGCAAATTCCTGCTCGGTGCAGTAATCGGAGCTGTCGCTGGCGGTATTGCCGGTATTCTCACCGCTCCAAAATCCGGCAAAGAAACTCAAGCCGATCTCAAAAGAGAAGGCAAAAAGGCGGTCAGTAGAGCTAAAAAAGAAGCTAAAAAGTTACAAGGCCGAAAACCGGCCACTAAAAAGACAGCTACCAAAAAGGCCTCAGCAAAGAAACCTGCAGTCAAAAAATCTAGCGCCAATAAACACGCCAGGAAGTAGTTTGTCTTCAAGAAATACCCTACAATTTCATTATAGCACAAAACGCCAAAAAAGTCAAGCATTTTGGCGTTTTTTGACGTTTTCTATCTTATTGTAGTGCCAAAAGCTATGTTATAATTAATTTATGACAGAGAAAGTGGAGTTAAAGCCGAGTGATTTTGTGCATCTGCACAACCACACGCACTATTCATTACTTGATGGTTTGACCAAAATCCCCGAACTGGTTAATTTTGTGAAAGAACAAGGGATGGAGGCCGTTGCCGTTACCGATCACGGCACTATGTCCGGCCTTGTAGACCTCTATAAAACCGCCAAAGATGCCGGTATCAAACCAATCCTCGGCCTCGAGGCCTATGTTGCCGCCCGCAAAAAGACCGATCGCGACCCGGCTCACGATAAACAGCGCTTTCATATTACTCTCCTCGCCATGAACAACAAGGGGTTCGAAAACCTCTGTAGATTAATGAGCGAGGCCGAAATTAATGGCAAATATTACCGCCCACGCACCGACCACGAAGATCTCAAAAAATACAATGAAGGAGTTATCTGTTTATCTGGCTGCGCCGGCTCCGAAATCTCCGAAGCCATCCGCGCTGACGACCTCAAAAAAGCCAGGGAATTAATAGACTGGTATTCTGATGTTTTTAAAGACCGTTTTTACCTAGAAATGCAAGATCACGGTCACCCTGATTCGCCTACCCACTGGGAAGAGCAAAATAAAATCAACAAGACTCTGCAGAAAATTTCTAAAGAAACTGGCCTACCTCTGGTCGTTACCTGTGATGCCCACTATCTCAAACACGAAGATCAAGACGCCCACGAAGTTCTGCTTTGCATCGGCACCGCCGCCAATCTATCTGACAAAAACCGCATGACCTTAAAAGATTTTGAACTCCACGTTATTCCACCAACCGAAATCATTTCTCGCTGGGGCAAAACCTGCCCAGAGGCCGTTTTAAACACCAAAAAAATCGCCGATCGTTGCAATGTCGAACTCGACCTCGGTCGTATTCTTATTCCAAAATTCCCAGTGCCAAAGGGTGAAGACGAAAAAACCTACCTAGACAAACTCGTTTTCCGCGGCTTAGTCTTCCGTTACTGCGATAAAACAGAGAAAGAGGCAGAAAATCTCTCTATAGATGAATGTCGCAAACTATTAGAGACACACGATAAAAAAACCGAGGATGAAACCAAAAAAATCCTCCCCCGTATCGATTACGAGCTGTCCGTCGTCGATAAAATGGGTTACAACGGCTATTTCCTCATCGTCCAAGATTTCATTAATTGGGGCAAAAGCAATCGTATTGTCTACGGCCCAGGTCGTGGCTCCGCCGCCGGTTCCATCCTTGCCTACGCTCTCCGCATCACCGAGCTCGACCCATTAAAATACGACCTTCTCTTCGAAAGATTCTTAAACCCAGACCGCATCTCTATGCCAGATATCGATACCGATATCCAGGATACTCGCCGCGACGAAGTGATCGAATACTGCACCAACAAATATGGCGAAGCGCGCGTTTCCAACATTGTTACCTTTGGTAAAATGATGGCAAAAAACGCCGTGCGCGACGTTGCCCGCGTGCTTGAAGTTCCTTACGCCGAAGCCGACCGCTTGGCCAAAATGGTGCCAGATCCAGTGATGGGCCACCATGTTCACCTTCCTGATGCCATTAAAGAAGTCCCGGATTTGAAGCACGAATACGAAACCAATCCGGTTTCTAAAGAAGTTCTGGATTTTGCTAGCCGTCTCGAAGGCACCATTAGAAACCACGGTGTTCACGCCTGCGGTGTCATTATTGCCCCTGATGACTTAGTTAAATTCTTGCCACTCGAGGTTTCCGCCAAAGGTCCAATCGCCGCTCAATTTCCAATGGGCACCGTCGAGGAGCTAGGGCTCTTAAAAATGGACTTTCTCGGTCTTTCCAACCTTTCCGTCATCAACAATGCTCTCCGCATGATTCGCAAAGTCTACCACGACGACATCGATCTTTACTCCGTTCCTTTGGACGACAAAAAAACCTTCGAGCTCTTCCAACGCGCCGAAACTACCGGTGTTTTCCAGCTTGAATCTGCCGGCATGAAACGCTATTTAAAAGATTTGAAGGCCAGCTCGTTCGAAGATATCATCGCTATGGTCGCGCTCTATCGCCCAGGCCCAATGCAGTTTATCGACTCTTTCATCAAACGCAAACACGGTGAAGAAAAAATCACTTATCTCCACCCCGGCCTCGAAAACTCCCTAAAGAGCACTTACGGCATTTTGATTTATCAAGAGCAGTTCATGCAGATCTCTAAGGAATGGTGCGGATTTACCGGTGGTCAAGCTGATACATTACGCAAAGCTGTGGGTAAAAAGAAAATCGACCTCATGAAAAAGGTCAAACCAGAATTTATCGAAGGTGCCGTCAAAGTCGGCGGTGCCACCAAAGAAATCGCCGAAACCTTCTGGTCACAGCTTCTAGAATTCGCTAACTACTGCTTCAACAAGTCTCACGCCGCCTGTTACGCTCTTATCGCCTACTGGACCGCCTATCTCAAAGCGCACTATCCAGACGCCTTCATGGCCGCACTCATGACCGCCGACATGCGCTGGACCGACCGCCTTGCTATTGAAATCAACGAATGTAAACATATCGACCTCAAAGTTCTCGGCCCAGATATCAACCAATCCTACGGCGATTTCGCTATCGTTGGTGGCGAAAAAACCATCCGCTTTGGTCTCTCCGGCATCAAAAATATGGGAAAAGCCCTTATCGAAGATATCGTTATTCCAGAACGCGACAAAAACGGCCTGTTCAAGTCCGTTTGCGACTTCGCCAAGCGTGTCGACAGCACCAAATTCAATAAAAAATCCTGGGAAGCCGCCATCAAAACCGGTGCGTTTGACAGCTTTGGCTACTCCCGTTCCGATCTGTTATTTAACCTCGAAAATATCCAAGCCTACGGCGCTAAATGCCAAAAAGACGCTTCCTCCGGCCAAACCGATCTCTTCGGCGCATTCGGCGATGCCGGTGCCATTCCAGAACCAGAAATTAAACCAGCACCAACCGCCTTCTCCGAAAAAGAACAGCTCCTTGCAGAGCGCGATTTAATGGGGCTTTATCTCTCTGCCCACCCACTAGACAAATACGATACTTTCTTCGAAGAACAAACCCATCCATATTCCATCGTTAGTGCCGAAAACGACGGCAAAACGGTAGTTATCGGCGGCATTATCACCAATGTCCGCACGCTCCTCACCAAGTCCAACGCTAAGATGGCCTTCGTTAAAATCGAAAACAAAACTAGCGAACAAGAAGCCATTATTTTCCCGAGCATCTTTGAACAATTTGGTGGAAAATTAGTCCAAGATAACGTCGTCAAAATCACCGGCCGCGTCAATGCCAAAGACAAAAACGGCAACACCACCACCGATATTAAAGTCCTTGCCGATTCAGTCGAAATAATCTCAGACGAAACTTTAGAAAACTACAAATCTACCGGTACCAAACTGCCAGAACCAAAAGCCGCCCCATCTGCCAAACCACGCAGTAAAAGCTCAGCCGAATATATCAGCAAAACCAAGAGCAAAGAGCCCGAGCCAGAAAAAATTGCCCCGCCAAAAGACCACCACGGCGAAAAGCTCTACGTCCTCATCAAAAACAGTGACGACGTCAAGCTTCTCACTGAGTTTAAAAATATTTGCAATAAACACAAAGGACGCCAAGACGTAGTCATGGTCCTAGAAACCGATGGCAAAAAACAAGCCCTCAAAATGCCATTTAAAGTTGATTTCGAAGAAGATATCTTACAAGAACTCAAAAATCTCATTGGCGAAGATTGCGTTAAAATCAAATAGCATTTAAAGGCTAAAAATATAACCATCCCTCGAGCGTTACGCGCGGGGTGCTTCGCACTCCGGCTGCACTACGCTTATACTTTTATTTTTAGCCTTCTAAAATACCATATAATGCAACGCCAGCTGCGACTGAAACATTGAAAGATTCTTTTTTGCCATGCATTGGAATTTCTACAAAAACATCAATTAGATTGTATAGTTTTTGGTCTATACCGTGTACTTCTTCGCCTAAAATAAGGACGATTTTGTCGCCAAGTTTATCGCGCAACCTTTCATCCTTTAAAGAAATCAAGCGCTCATCTTGAATATTATTTTCAAGCCCTACAATCTTCCATCCCTTATTTTTAAAATCCGAAATCGTGGAAAATATATCATCAAACGCATAAATCTCTAACATATCTTCCGCACCAAGCGCAGTTTTGCGAATTTGTTTATCCAGTTTTTCTCTCAGATGTGGCAAAAGGGAATTATCGTGCACTCTTGGCGTCACGCCAGAAAGTACAACTTTAGAAACGCCAAAGCCTTCACACGACCTTAAAATCGCCCCTACATTATAAGTCGAACGAATATTATCTAACACAACAGCAATTTTCATGAAATCAATTGTATCACAGATGTCCAATATATTATTTTGAGTTAGTAAGACTTGGCCTAGCGGCCCGGAGCGCTAACTCAAAATAATCATATTGGGCATCTCAATACAAGGTATTTCTTTTATCTGTTTTTATGGTATAATTTTGACATGGAAAGATATGACCCTCTTAAAATAGAAGAAAAATGGCAAAAAATTTGGGAAAAAGAAAAACCCTTCAAAGCTCTAGAAGGTAAAGAAGGCGACGGCCGCCAAAAAATGTTTATCGCCGAAATGTTCCCATATCCATCCGGTGCCGGTCTACACGTTGGTCATGTCCGCAACTTCACTATCGTTGACGTTTTAACCCGTTTTTATACCCAGCAAAAATGCAATGTACTTCGCCCTTTCGGCTACGATACCTTCGGTCTTCCTGCCGAAAATTACGCCATTAAAACCGGCGTTTCGCCAAAAGAAGCCACCAAAACCAATATCGATAATTTCCGCAAACAAGCCAAGCGTCTCGGTTATGCCATTGACTGGGACCGCGAAATCAACACTTCTGATCCAGATTATTATCACTGGACTCAATGGTGCTTCCTGCAACTTTTCAAAAAGGGTCTTGCTTATCAAAAAGAATCTTATCAATGGTGGTGTCCAGTCGACAAAACCGTTCTTGCCAACGAGCAAGTAGAGAATGGCTGCTGCTGGCGCTGTGGTCACGAAGTCGAAAAGAAAAAGATGAAGCAGTGGTTCTTTAAAATTACCGCCTACGCCGACGAACTTCTTGATGAAATCGATGCCCTTGATTGGCCAGAAAAAATCAAAACCATGCAGAAAAACTGGATCGGCCGTTCTGAGGGCGCCGAAATTGACTTTGAAGTCGCCGAGAAAGACAGCAAAATTAAGGTCTTCACCACCCGTCCAGACACGCTTTTCGGCGCCAGCTTCCTCGTCTTAGCTCCAGAACATCCACTCATTTCTAAACTCATCAACGACAACACCAAAGCAAAAGTCGAAGAATACTGCGCTTCAGCCATCAAAAAATCTGAAATCGAACGCCAAGAAAACAAAGAAAAAACCGGTGTTTTCACCGGCAGTTACGCTATCAACCCAGCCACCGGAGAAGAAATTCCAATTTGGATATCCGACTACGTTTTGATGGGCTATGGCGAAGGTGCCGTCATGGCCGTCCCAGCCCACGACGAACGCGACTTTGAGTTCGCCAAAAAATTCGATCTCAAAATCGCCAAAGTTATCGAAAAATCCGAAACCATCGCCGACGACGACCTTTGCTACCACGGCGAAGGCACGCTCGTAAACTCTGGCAAATTCAATGGTATGGATTCTGCCGAAGCCAGGGAAGAAATCACAAACTGGCTAGAAAGCCAAAAAATCGGCAAAGCTAAAGTCACTTATAAAATGCGCGACTGGCTCATTTCTCGCCAACGCTACTGGGGCTGCCCAATTCCAATCGCTTACGACAAAAACGGCAAGCCACACGCTATTCCAGAAGACCAACTCCCAGTTGTTATTCCAGAAGTAGAAGATTATAAACCAGACGATTCTGGCCGCTCCGCTCTCGCCAAAGCCAAAGATTGGCTCAAAGTCGAAATCAACGGTGAAGAAATGACCAGAGAGACTGATACGCTCGACGGCTATGCCTGTTCCAGCTGGTACCTCTGGCGCTATGCCTCCCCACACGACAAAAAACACGCTTGGGATCAAAAAGCTATCAAATACTGGGCCCCAACCGATGTTTACGTTGGTGCCGACCACGCCGTCGCTCACCTGCTTTACATCCGTTTCTGGTGCAAATTCTTCGCCGACGAGGGCTACCTTCCATTCCGCGAGCCTATCAAAAAACTCATTTATCATGGCTACATCAACGCTCCAGATGGTAAGAAGATGTCCAAATCTAAGGGTAATGTCATCGATCCACTAGACGTCATCAACGACGGCTATGGTGCCGATACGCTCCGCACTTATGAGATGTTCATCGGCCCAATCGAGCTCGACGCCGCCTGGGATCCTCGTTCTGTTGGTGGTGTCTACCGCTTCCTCAACCGTTGCTGGACCCTCTGCTTCGACAAAAATGTTGCTTGTAAAACATCTTTTGAGGAGCATCCGCAGTCGCTACGAGGACGCAGTGAAGACCCCCGTGAAGACGGGCGTAACGAACGTCCCGAAAAAGATCGTTCATCAAGCAACATTATTATCAGAAACAAAACCATCAAAAAAGTCACCGAAGACATCTATAACGGCAACTTCAATACCGCAGTCGCCGCTCTTATGGAATATGTCAACGAGCTCTACAGAGTCAGTGCCGAAAAAGCCGATCTTATCGCTCTAGCCAAACTGCTCAAGCCTTTTGCTCCACACCTTGCTTCCGAAATGCTCGAATCTCTTAAAGCTGATGACGAATGGCCGGTTTGGAACGAAAAATATCTCGTCGCCGACACTGTCGAATTTGTTGTTCAGGTTAACGGCAAACTACGCGCCAAACTTTCTATCGATGCTAAAGATGTAAAAAACGAAGAAAAAATCAAAAAACTCGCCCTTACCGAAGAAAACGTTAAAAAATACATCTCTGGTGAGCCAAAGAAAATCATTATTCCAAAGAACGCCAAGCTTATCAATATCGTTGCCTAGTAACCTCTTTATTGCTTTTTCTTACATGAAAAATCCCCCTTAATGGGGGATTTCGGATTTAGTCGTAGGGATATCCTCGGATAATAATGCCGGTCTTTTCTTTAATCCTATTAGCACACTTGCTTCTAGTCGCCCAACCAACTCCAGGAATTTCAAGCAAACCATCCCAACCTAGCTCAAGAATTTCCCTAAAGCTCTTTATGCCATATTCTTTCATCCGATTATAACCTCTTTCGTCGAGCATGATTCGATTTCGAAGCTCGTCAAGAGACCAGTCTTCCACCATGATGAATTTTGGAGTAACTTCATGTTTATCTTCTGACTCCAAAATATAGCCCAACGCAACCTCCATGGCCTCGCGCTCCTTATCGAGCTCGATGATTCGGCCTAGAATTTCCCATTCCGAGTTACGACGCATCGCCTCAAGAGCTATCCTCCTCTGAGAACGATCTAAGTCCTTTAAGTTTCTTCTAGTCCTTCTGCGCATTTTCTCACCACCTTAAACTAGATATCTGCATTATAATACAAAATCACCACAAAGCAATCATAACAACTTTTTATTGACTATTTATATAAATTATTCTATAATTAAAAAACCATCTCGGTCGCAAATCTAGCGAAAAAGATAGAACTTTACAGAAAGAAGGTATAACGTATGGACAAAAGTGAAAACAGAGATGTCATAGAAACCCTCTCAACCGACCCCGCTTTTAAAGAAAGAATTCTTGGAGAAACCAAAGATTTAATCAAAACTCTAAGCAAAATTATCAAAGAAGAGCAAAAAGACAAAGGTAAACCCCGCAACATGGATACCATGAGAGATCTTCTAGATTATTACAGAGGAATTTCAGAAGATATTCTCCGTTCAACAAAAGCATTCATAGAAGCAATCGACAAATTCAAAAACAATAATTCCGAAGACTACGTCGCGGCAAGTGAAACTAAAAATTTAATCGAAAGCTTAAAACAAGCAAACCATGTCTTAGATGACGCCGACGATATGTACCGCCGTTTAGCATTCTCACTCGGACTTGTTCTCGCAAATACCATAATAGAGAACGCAACGGAGAACAAGTATACTTACGGCGAATTGCTCGACAAAAATATAATATAACTTCTTTAAACCAGTCAAGTGGCTGGTTTTTTCTTACCTAAATGAAATCGCTTGCCAAGCCGCCAATTTAGTGCTAAAATAATCTTAAATTTATATCATTAAAGGAGCATTCAATGCCTGAACCTAAAAAACAAAGCAGCCCTCGCAAAACTGGCCTTCGTCGTAGCCATTTGCGCTTGAAGCTTGCTCGTGCTGTTAACAAAAAATCACCAGTTAAGGCTTTCGAAACCAAGAAGAAAACCCCTAACTTAAAAGTCAAAACTTGCGCCTGCAAAGCTTGCGGTTGCAAAAATTGTAAATGTAAAAAAGCGTAACTATGGCTAGTAATCGACACTTAGGACGTATCATATCACTACAGAGTTTGTACGAATACGAATTTCGTAGTAAGGCGGGCGACGCCAGCGCCGATATCGACACCATTATTGCAAAAAATATTGAGCCTTACGCTAAAAGTCTTGGCGACACCGAGTTTGTTTATAATCTCACTCGCGACGTAGTAGAACACACCAAAGAGCTAGACGACGCCCTGCGTCCGCTAGCCCCAGAGTGGCCAATCGAATCTATTGCCTCTATCGACCGTAACGTACTCCGCATTGGTCTATACGAACTCGCCGAATGCCGTGACAAAGTTCCACCAAAAGTCGCCATCAATGAAGCCGTGGAACTGGCTAAAGCTTTTGGAGCCGAAAACTCATCTAAATTCATCAACGGCGTACTAGGCACCGCCTACCGCCAGTTAGGTATAGATGAAGAATCGGAAAATAATCATGAATCAAAACAACCAACTGACAACTCGTCCACCGAAGGCGAGCGAACCAAAGAGGGCTAGAAAAGTCCCCGAAGCATTGCCGACTAAGCAATATAAAGAATCGCCTTTTGCTAAGATTTTCCGCAAAAAACCTGCTATCCAAGAGATAGTACGCGAACCAACCGCCGGCGGTATTGTTTTTCGCATGAATAAAGAGCAAAACGACATCGAAATTTTACTTATTCAAGATTCCAAAAACCGTTGGACTATTCCTAAAGGCCACATCGAACCAGGCGAAACCGCCAAGCAAACCGCTATCCGCGAAATCGGCGAAGAGGCCGGACTTTTCCATATCCAAGTCCTCACTTGGCTCGGCAAAATTCACTTTAAATATCGTCGTATCGACAAGCTCGTCCTGATGACCACCCAAATTTATCTCGTTCATTCCACCGATGATCACGAAACCCCTACCAAGGAAAAATGGATGAACGGTATCAAATGGTTTAGCTTTGCCGACGCCCTCGACGCTATTGAATACGAAGATATCGAAAAATTAATGTTAATTGCAAAGAAAAAAATTCGTTCAGGGAACTATTAAATGAATAAAGACCAATTAGAACAATACCAAAATTTCGCCAAAGAAAAGTTGGGATTTGAGTTTAATAATATTAATCTGTTAATCACCGCCCTTACTCACCGCAGCTATGTCAACGAACATAAATCCGTCAACGCGCATAACGAACGCCTCGAATTCCTAGGCGATGCCGTTTTAGAGCTAGTATCTTCAGACTTTTTGTACCGCAATTACGAAGAACCTGAAGGCATTATGACCTCTTGGCGCGCCGCTCTTGTCCGCACCGAATCCATCGGTGATGCCGGCAAAGAACTCGGCTATGAGCCACTCGTTCGCCTCTCTAGAGGTGAAAAACACGGCAGCGACCGTGCTCATGAAGTAATTCTCGCCGACTGTTTTGAGGCCGTTATCGGCGCAATTTACCTTGATCAGGGGTACGAAGAAGCCAAAAAATTCATCGAAAAACACATCCTTAGTAAAATCGACCAAATTTTGGCCGAAGGCAGTTGGCGCGACCCTAAATCCTATCTCCAAGAACTCGCTCAAAAAATCGACAGTATTACCCCAACTTACAGAGTAATGAAAGAAGAAGGCCCAGATCACGACAAGACCTTCACGGTAGGTGTCTATGTTGGCCCTCACTTAAGAGGTACCGGCACTGGTCACTCCAAACAAGAGGCCCAAACCAGCGCCGCCAGAGAAGGTGTCAAGTATTACAAAAGCCTTGAAAAATAAGCTTTTTATGCTATAATTTAGATGCAGATTTATTAAAATCTAGTATCTTAAATAAGGTGGTGCATAACCATGCAAGTTAAAATAGTATCTTTTTCTTACCGAAAATCAATTCCTGGCCACTGTATCCAAGGTATCAAAGGCGGCAAAATTCCTCGCAATGCTGTAGCTGGCATGAACGGCACTGTCGTTCTATCATCAACTCCGCCCTCGGTCCATGCAATAGTAAAAAATAAGTTCGGTTGTCTATCAGACATCGATCTCTACCCAGCTATTAAAGCTGAGCTAAGTAGACTAGATCTCAGAGTTACAGAGAAGAAAGTAGAGAAAATCTGTGGCTATCTCAAAGACAACGAAATATTATTTAATATCACCGTCAGGGGTCATAAATGGTATTTCGAAGACATAGATATCGCCCAGATTGTAAACGACAGAGAGGAGTAGATATCGGTGAAAAAGCAGAAAGACAACCTTTTTCAGTTTGAGTTTATAAAAGACCCCAAAAAGGCCGAAAAACTCAAGGAAAAACGCCAGAAAGAGGCAGAAAAAGCAGCAAAGAAGAAAAAGAAAGAAAAATCCTAACAGGAGCCGCAATTGCGGCCCTATTGCATTTTTTTACATTTTGTGCTATAATAAAAGCATAAGTTGTTTTTGCCAACACTGTAGGAGGTGATAATATGGCAGAAATAAAGATCCTTAAAATAGACAGGGATCTTGTCATTGCAGTAATCGATGACAAAGAGGAATACCTCACCCCAGAGGAGTTTCTTTTGGCTTACGGTGATGAAGCCGAAAATTTCATCCCAACCAGGAAAGAAACCATCACTGAGGAAGAGTATTACTACGAGTACTGGGCTGCAGGACTTGAGATAATAGGCTCCTGGGGAAAGTACCAACAGGCAAAAAAGCTATATGATAATTTCACCCGCAAAGAGACGCGTCATATGGTCGCTGAAGTAGTCGAAAAACACTTCGGAGGAAAATCCTACAGAATAAAAAATCGTGAGCTCCAGTTAAGTAAAGAGCTCGATGAAAAAATTGAGGATTTCACCAAAGTGTGTCACAAATTTTCGGTAGAACCGATCTCGAGAGATTGGCTCTACCGAAATTTAAAAAATTCCGCAGACTGCAAAAGCCTTCGCGGCAAAGTTAATCGGCGAATAGGAAAGCCGCCAATATCCCTCAAACAATTAGTATAAAGGCCCGCTCTAGCGGGTCTTTTTCCTACTCTTTACAAAACCGCAAAAATCAGGTAAAATAGAAAAACTACTAATTAATTAGGAGAAAAAATGCTAGCGATTCGCATGCAACGTAATGGCCGTACGCATTACCCTACGTACAGGATAGTCGTCCAAGAAGCGCAGCGCCACCCTCTTTCGGGTCGTGTTGTAGCCGAAGTCGGCAATTACAACCCACAAACCAAACAACTCACCCTCAATAAAGAGAGCGTGGAAAAATATCTATCAAATGGTGCTCAACCATCCAGCCGTGTAGCTTTTATCCTTAAGAAAAACGGTGTTAAGCTACCAAAATGGTACAAAGAGCCAACCAAAAAACAAGCTGCAGCCAAGCACGCTGACAAACTTCGTAAGAATCAGCCAAAAGAAGAAGCTGCACCAGCCGAAGAAACTCCAGTAGAGGCACCAGCCGAAGAAGCACCTGCCGAAGCTCCAGCTGAGCCAGCCGAAGCACCAGCAGAACCAGAAGCACCTGCCGAAGCTCCAGCCGAAGAAGCCAAAGAATAAGTCAAAAAGTCTCGATTATATCGAGACTTTTTTATTACTTTTATGCTATAATTTCAGTATAACAACTTAACTCGGAGAACCAGAAATGGCAACCATTGACCAACAATTTGTAGAATACATCGTAAAAACACTTGTCAACAATCCAGACAAAGTCGAGGTCGAACGCAAAATCGACGAAAAAGGCGTTCTTTTATCTCTCAAAGTCAGTCCAGAAGATGTCGGCAGAGTTATTGGTAAACGCGGTGCTACCGCTCAATCCATCCGCACCCTTCTTCGTGCTCTTGGTACCAAAAATGACGCTCGTTACAACCTAAAAATCGTCAACACTGATGGTTTTGAAGGCGGCGAAGCTCCAGAAAAACCAGCCGAAAATCCAGAAGCTGAAGAAGTCGAAGAAGAAAAAACCGAAAACAGCGAACTCGCCGAGAAAACTCGCGCTGAACTCGCTGACCTCGACGATCTTGACATCTAGTAACACATCTCAACCTCACACAAAAAAGTTCCCCCGTAAAGGGGGAATTTTTTATTGGAGTTCTTTTACTATTTGTTCGATGGCCCATTTCATCTCGTCGAACCTTTTTTCCATGCTCTCAAGCAGTTTAAGCTGGTTAACCGCACGAACGAGGTTGTGATCCTCGTAATCGCAACGGAAATAGGTGTCGCCATTGATATAGTCATCAAGGAACCTCATTGCAAGCTCCAGCGTGATCGTTCGGCAAGCAAACGCAAGGTTTTCAATTTCCATCGGTTTCAGAATATCGTAGGTTTCGCTAAGATAATTCCTAGCAAATGCCCAGAAATAGTCCAAATCAATTTCCGGGTTTGGCCCATCCTCCGATTCCGTTGAAGCGCCCGAGCGAATAGCATCGCCAAAGTCAAACAAAATCGACCCCGGCATCACCGTATCAAGATCAATTACACACAACGCATCACCAGACTCCTTATCGAATAAAATGTTGGAAATTTTAGTGTCATTATGCGTTACGCGCACCGGAATTTCGTCTACTTCCATGTAGTCCACAATTCTAGTCAAGTCAAAAAACCTCGACTTAATTTTCTCAATCTGGGGCAAAATTTCTTCCGCCCTACCACAAGGGTCGTGTCGAATATCCCTGAGAAAACCGCGATAGCGAACCTTGGAATTATGGAAATTAGGGATGGTCTCATCGAGTTCCTCAATCGGATAGCCATCAAGTAGTCTAGCAAATCTACCAAACGCCTTACCGGCCGAGCCAAACATCTCCGAACTCTCCAGCTGGTCAAAAACTGCACAGTCGGTTACGAAGTCATACATGCGATAATACTCTCCGGCCACCCTCATCAGGTTTTTGCCTTCTTGAGTTTTAACGATATTTAGCGTTTCGCGTTCTGGATCACCGCCGTTCTTCTTAATTGTTTCACGGCAGTAACTTGTTACACTATCAATGTTTCTCATCAAAACAAACGGCTTCGAAAATACATTTGTGTTAATTTTTTGTAGAATGTATTTTTTATCTTTGTCTGTAGTGACAATAAAAGTAGAATTGATATTGCCAGAACCATGTCTGCGAACGTTAGTAACAGTTCCATCAACCAAAAATTGCCTTGCGGCGGCTTCAATTGCGTCCATATTTTAACTCCTTTAAAAGTACTAGGGAATATCCCCGTCCAATTATTATACAATTTTTTAAAAAAATTTGCAATTCCTATTGACAAATCAAAAACACTTATGTATAATCTCTGTAAGCTAACTGCGAGTCGGCTTCACATAAAAGTTGAGAGCTTATATATGTCTAGAAACCCACCTTTTTAGGTGGTTTTTTGGTGGTTTAACAGTTTTATGTTATAATTTATCTCATACTACTCTCTGTAGTAAATTGCACCTTAGGAGGTTAAAATTATGTCTAACAAATTAAAACGTATCTCTAGCTTTAGTGTGGATCACACCAAACTAGAACCAGGTATCTATGTTTCCAGATGCGACGTTGTCAAAACGCCCATCATTACCACTTTTGACCTACGGCTTCTTCGCCCCAATATCGAAGTACCCATAGAGCAAAATGCGCTTCATACCATCGAGCATCTCGGCGCAACCTTCCTCAGAAATTCCGATAAAAAAGATTATGTCATCTACTTCGGTCCCATGGGTTGTAGAACTGGTTTTTATCTGGTATTCAACGATTGCACCAACGCCCAAGAAATCAGAGAACTCGTTATCAAGATGTTCGAATTTATTCGCGATTTCAAAGGCGAAATCCCAGGTGCCACACCAGAAGAGTGCGGTAACTACATCGATCATGATTTGGCACTTGCTAAAACCTACGCCATAGACTACTTATCCGAAATTACAAAGAATTGCAAGACTGAGTACGACTATCTCCCCAGCAAAAACTAAACCTCCAACCAAAACCCAGCCTTAGAGCTGGGTTTTAAAATATCTATAATTTTATCAAGATGGTTATGATTTTTCTGGAGCTAGTGGTTCGGATTTGGCTATCTCTTGGTCTATGGTAGCAGCTTCCGCTTTATAGCCAAAGAGTCGGCGATAGAGATCGGCAATAATTGCGCCTTCGACAATAATAGCAAAGAATAGACTAAAGGCTAGAACAATAATCTCGGCATCAATGGTATTCGGAACTTCCTCCTCCTCTTCCTCTGGCCCACTAGTAGGAGGGACTGGGGTAGCGGTTTTAGAAATACGAACAGATTTTAAAACGTTCGAAGAAAAAGTCAGTCCATGATCAAGATCGCCAGAGATTGTGAGATTATCAGAGCCATCGGAAAAAGTAGAATACACCATGTTTCCGTATTCACTAACGCCAGCAATCGTATCAACCACCGATCCAGATGGGCTAATAGCCATATCATCAGCAAACATAATAAAATAATCTTTACCCTTTTCAGCAATATAAGTTTCTGGATTGTCGATTGGATCCTCAACCATTCCACCAGAAACCTGCACGCCTATAGCGCCAGTATTACTTTTTAGGGACACATCACCGCTGTTGAAAAGTATAGAGCCGTGAAGAGGAAGAGCAAACTCAGGCACACTACCACCTATATAACGCATATTCCCGACAGTTCGCGTCGTAGCACCTTCTTCATAATACATAGAAGAAAACATTTCATCGAGAGCATCACTATACATTGTCGAGATAGCCGGATACTCGCCTCCATCAATAACAGCAGTTCCACCATCGAAAACTACAAACATAGAAACTATTGTTCCGTTTACAGATAAATTACCGCCAAATTGATTCAAAATCATCACGTCCAAAGATCGTTCTGAATAGAAATTGCCATCATTAACTACTAAAGCTTCGACTTTCGCACCACCTTCTTCTTGAGCCAAGATGTTTACGGCGCCGCCATTGATAAAAAAGTAACCAGCATCGACTGACGAAACATTCAGCACTCCATTTCCATTCACAATTATTGGAACTGTTGCTAAAAACCCAGCATCATCATCTGTTGTATTAATAGTATTTTCCCCTTCTAATTGTAGGTATGCTGGACCATCGAAGCGTTCAAGACAAACCGACCCACCATTGTAATTTGCTAGAACAAGAGTATTGGTCTCGTCGTCCCAAGACGCAGTAGAACGATCTACGTCGTCCGCAAAATACACCTCATCTTCGTGTACCACAATCTTATACCCATCCATACGGGGCGTGCAACTTTCGCCAGCATATACCTTCGGTGACAAAATCACAAAAAAACTTGCCCAAAAAGCTAGTGGGATAGCGAAAATCAGTGTTCTTTTAAGCTGTACCCCCCCCCTTGAGGATAATTTAGTATAATAAGACATAATGTATCAATATTCCTTCTATTAATTATTTGACCTTTATAATTTAATTATAGCATAAGTTTTTTGATGAAAAAACAAAAAATAGCCCCAAACAGGCCTATCTTTCCATTATAGCACACTTCTTAATTTTTGTCAATGCAAAACCCCAGATTACTCTGGGGCCATTTTCATCGCTGGGGTCGATTATCATTTTTTGTAATAATCCTCGAACTCCTGCAAATTGAGATTGTCGCTCACAATTCTCCAGCTAGTAATATTCGGATGGAACAATGTTAAAAACGCCAATTCCATATCGAAAATTGCCGGCTCTTTGACTTTTGTCTCAACCACAAAATCCGAGCTGGAGTAACAGGGAACACCGATTTCCGGCGCCCCTTCGATTTCCGGTCTTCTCAAAATACAAGGCTTATCGTCGTAACTACCATGGAACTGGTGCAGATAGCTTTCCGTAACAAACACTTCTGTGTCCATCGGCAACGTATTGCTGCCAGCAAAGCCGAACAGCATCAAGTTATTTGCATAGCGCGGTAATTTCAGCTCCAAAAGTGTCTCCATAGCATTTCTCGGGCCAACACCCAGAAGAATAACCTCGTGATAAAGACCAAATCTCTTTTTTGCAATCTCATATTCAGGTGCGAACGGTGCCAAAATAATCATCATCTCACCCCCTTTGACCTTACTTTTAACAACGTTCTATTTATTTATAACATATTTTCGCCTAAAATCAAATACTTTTTTCCCATTTTCCCCTTGATTTTTCCGGCTTAGTCCTGTAAAATAACTCTTAAGAAGCAGTTTGCCGGTTTTTTTGAAGCTATGAAGGGGTTGGCGACCCGACTAGCAAAAACTCGGCAGTAATCTTCGGCGCTAAAGATTACTAAACTTAATACAAAAGGACAATTTGTGAAATCACAGAAGACTAGTGGTCGCATTTCTTTTACAGAAGGAGACCAAGCACTTCCTATTCCTGATCTGATTGCACACCAAAAAGACAGTTGGGAAGATTTCGTAAAGTCGGGATTGAGAGAGATCTTCAATGAGCTCAACCCAATCGATGACTACACTGGCCAGAAGCTTTCGCTTCGCTTTAAAGATTACTACTTTAAAGAGCCACAAGAAACCGAACGTGAGGCCAAAGATAACCTCACTACCTACGACGCTCCACTTCATGTCAACGTCGAATTAACCAACAAAGTAACCGGAGAAGTCAAAGAACAAGACGTATTCTTTGGCGACTACCCATGGATGACCGATCGTGCCACCTTCGTAATCAACGGCACTGAACGCGTGATCGTTTCGCAACTCATCCGCTCCGCCGGCGTATTCTTCACCGCCGACACCATTGGCAACCGCCGCTATTACGGCGCCAAGGTTATCCCAGGACGCGGTGCTTGGCTCGAGTTCGAAACCTCTACTAACGGTTGTATTAACGTCAAAATTGACCGCCGCCGCAAGGTGCCAGTAACCACCTTCCTCCGCGCTCTTGGCGTTTCCAAAAACTCTGAAATCAAATCTAAATTCGCAAAAATCGATAACGGCGAAATTAGCTACATCGATGCTACTTTGGACAAAGACACCACTCGTGGTCAATCCGAAGCTTTGATCGAGGTTTACCGCCGTCTTCGCCCTGGCGATCTCGCCACTGTCGAAAACGCAAAGTCCATGATCGAGCGCACTTTCTTCGATTACAAACGCTACGATTACTCTCGCGTTGGTCGTTACAAAATCAACCAAAGACTTGGCTTTGATACTCCAAACGACAGTGTTCACCGCACTCTTCAAATGGAAGACCTTATCGCCATCATCAGCGAAATCATCCGCTTGAACAACACCCAAGATCCAGCCGACGACATCGACTCTCTTGCAAACCGCCGCGTCAAACTCGTTGGCGAGTTGGTCCAACGTCAATTCCGTCTTGGTATGCTCCGCTTACAACGCAACATCCTAGACCGCATGTCTATGGCCAACCCAGAAGAAGTTACGCCATCTCAACTCTTAAACTCTCGCCCAGTCGTGGCTGCGGTCAAAGAGTTCTTTGCTAGCTCACAACTTTCTCAGCTTATGGATGAAACCAACCCATTCGGTGAGCTCGCCCACAAGCGTCGCCTCAGCTCTATGGGTCCTGGTGGTCTTACCCGCGAACGCGCCGGCTTCGATGTCCGCGATGCTCACCCAACTCACTATGGTCGTATCTGTACTGTAGAAACTCCAGAAGGTGCTAACGTCGGTCTCGTGCTTAACCTCGCAACCTACGCTCGCATCAACGAATATGGCTTCATCGAAGCTCCATATCGCGTAGTCGAAGACGGCAAAGTCACCGATGAGGTCGTTTATGTCGACGCCGCGGCAGAAGACGATATGATCATCGCCGACGCATCCGTCAAACTAGACAAAGATGGTAAATTCGCTGAAGAATGGGTTTCCGCCCGTGTTCACGGCAAACCAAGCCAGGTCGAATCAAAATTCGTTACCCACATTGATGCCGCTCACAAGGAAATTCTTGGTACTTCGGCCAGCCTCATTCCATTCATCGAGAAAAACCGTGTCGACCGCTCCCTCATGGCCTGCGCCATGCAGAAACAAGCAGTCCCACTACTTCACACCGATAATCCTACCGTCGGGACCGGTATTGAAGGTGAAATCGCCAAAAACACCTCTCAAATCGTTTTCGCCGAAGGCAAAGGTGAAGTTAAAAAAGCTGATGGTGATTCCATCATCGTTACCTACGACAAAGGTGGCGACAAAGAATACAAACTCGTTCACTTCGAAAAAACCAACGACGACCGTTGTTACAACCAGCGCTGTAAAGTTGTGCGCGGCCAAAAAGTTAAGAAAGGTGACGTTCTTATCGAAGGTGCTTCCATCAATGATGGCGAGCTTGCCCTTGGTAAAGATCTTCTCGTAGCCTTCATGCCATGGCGTGGTTACAACATGGATGACGCTATCGTCATTTCCTCCCGCCTCGTAGAAGACGACGAACTCACCTCTATCAACATTAAAGATTTCGATGTTGAAGTCCGCGACACTAAACTTGGCCCAGAACAAGTTACTCGCGATATTCCTAACGTCAGTGAACACTCTCTCCGCCACCTCGGCGAAGATGGTATTGTCACGATTGGTTCCGAAGTTTCTGCCGGCGATATCCTCGTTGGTAAAATTACGCCAAAAGGCGAACAAGAGCTCAGCTCTGAGGAACGCTTACTTCGCGCTATCTTCGGTGAAAAAGCCAAAGACGTCCGCGATACCTCCATTCGTATGAACGGCAGCTCCACTGGTAAAGTCGTAGGCGTCAAAGTCTACACCAGAGAACAAGGTCACAACCTCAAAGCTGGCGTACTCATGCAAATCAAGATCTACGTTGCCGAAATCCGCAAAATCAGCGTTGGCGATAAGCTTGCTGGTCGCCACGGTAACAAAGGTGTGGTCTCTCGCATTCTTCCAGTTGAAGATATGCCATTTATGGAAGACGGTACTCCAGTAGATATCTTGCTCAGCCCAATGGGCGTGCCAAGCCGTATGAATCTCGGTCAGCTCTTTGAAACTCACCTTGGTATGGCCGCTCGCGCTCTTGGTTACAAAGTTGCCACCCCATCATTCAATGGTGTTCCTGGCGAAACTATTTCCGATGAGCTCGAAAAAGCCGGCTTTAACCGCGATGGTAGAGTCCAACTTTACGATGGCCTCACTGGTGAACCATTCAACGAACGCACATCTGTTGGCGTCATGCACATCATCAAACTTCACCACATGGTCGAAGACAAGATTCACGCTCGTTCTACTGGTCCATACACCATGGTTACCCAACAGCCACTCGGCGGTAAAGCTCAAAACGGTGGTCAGCGTTTCGGGGAAATGGAGGTCTGGGCCCTCGAAGCTTACGGCGCCGCCACTACCCTTCAAGAAATGCTTACTATCAAATCCGATGATGTCTACGGCCGTGCTAAAGCCTATGAGTCCATCATCAAACGTGAACAAATCGAAGGTCCAAAACTTCCAGAAGGTTTCAACGTTCTCGTCAAAGAGCTTCAAGGTCTTGGTCTTAAAGTCGACCTTCTCGATCACGGAGAATCTGCCGATGCTAGCGACGTAATTGAAAAGACTTCTAAGGAGATCGAAAAGTCCAAAGATGATCACGCAATTTACGCTCAGCACGAAGTTCAGGCCGAGCCAGAAATCACAGATTTAGATGATGAAGAAGCCCAAGAAATGTTGGATGAAGAAGGAATACAAATAACAGAAGGAGACGACGATGGAACCGTCGATCTCGGAGAGGAGTTTTAATCATGGCCTGGATGGATAACATAATTAGCGCCAGCGACTTTGATTCTATTCGACTTTCTGTCGCCAGCACCGACGATATCTTAAACTGGAGCTATGGCGAAGTTCTCAAACCAGAAACCATCAACTATCGCACTCAAAAACCTGAGCGCGACGGTCTATTCTGCGAAAGAATCTTCGGTCCAGTCAAAGACATCAATCCACACGATGCCAAACTTAAAGGCGTCCGCTCTCGCGAAGCTGCCGTTGATAAAGAAGGCAACCTCGTTACCAAGTCTATTGCTCGCCGCGAACGCATGGGACACATCACCCTTGCCGCTCCAGTAGCACACATTTGGTTTATGCGTGGTATGCCAAGCGCAATCGGTCTACTATTGGACCTCACCGTTAAAAACATTGAAAAAGTCACTTATTTCGCATCTTATCTCATTGTCGACGCCAAAACCGAAGAAATCGAGAAAGCTCTAGCCGATCTCGAGGCTCAAACTGATGCCGCACGTCAAGCTATCAAGCTTCGCTACGAACAAGAATCCAAAGCTAAAGACGCCGACATCAAGAAACTTGCCGAAGAGCAAACCAAAGAGCTCGAAACACTAGAATCTGATTTCCAGGCCCGTAAATCTACGCTCGAAGGCTTCCGTAAAGGTGCTGTCATTAGTGAAGTAGATTATCGTAATCTCCCAGAAGAATACGAAGATTTCATTACCGTGCAAATGGGTGCCACTGCACTTAAAACTTTGCTTGACGAAATCGACATGGATAAGCTCATTGCCGATCTTCACGCCGAAGCCGAAAACGCCCGTGGTCAAAGAGAAAAGAAGCTCACTAAACGCCTCAAAACCATCGAAGGTATGCGTGCTGCTGGAATCAAACCAACCGACCTTGTCCTTACGGTCATTCCAGTCATTCCTCCAGATCTTCGCCCAATGATTTCTCTTCCTGGTGGACGTTTCGCTACTTCCGACCTTAACGATCTTTATCGCCGTGTCATTAACCGTAACAACCGTCTCAAAAAACTTCTTGACCTCAACGCTCCAGAAGTTATTTGCCGCAACGAAATGCGCATGCTCCAAGAGGCTGTTGATTCCTTAATTGACAACTCTGCCGCTCATGGCGGACGTTCTGCTAGCTCTCAAAATGGCCGCCGCAAACTCAAGAGCTTGTCTGATTTACTCAAAGGTAAGCAAGGTCGTTTCCGCCAAAACCTTCTCGGTAAACGCGTCGACTACTCTGGTCGTTCCGTTATTGTCGTAGGTCCAGAGCTTAAACTTCACGAATGTGGTTTGCCAAAACAAATGGCTCTAGAACTCTTCAAGCCATTCGTAATCAGCTGGCTCATTGCTAATGAGCACGCCAACAATATTCGTGTTGCCACCCGTATGATCGAAGCTGGCGAAGCTGTAGTCTGGGATGCTCTTGATGAGTGTATTAAAGGAAAATATGTTCTCTTAAACCGCGCTCCATCGCTTCACCGTCTGTCTGTTCAGGCCTTCCAACCAAAACTTATCGATGGTAAAGCTATTCAGCTCCACCCACTCGTAGCTTCTGGTTTCAACGCCGACTACGATGGTGACCAAATGGCCGTCCACCTTCCATTGTCTGATGATGCTCAGGCTGAAGCTCGCGAACTCATGGCTGCCGACAAAAACTTGCTCAAACCAGCCGATGGTGCTCCAGTGCTTTCTATTTATCAGGACGTCGTCCTTGGTATTTACTACCTCACTTACGACAAACCTGGTACCGACACTGATCATGTCAAAGCCTTCAGCTCCATCTACGAGGCTGAAATGGCCTACGATCAAGGTCTTATCGCTCTTCAAACTCCAATCCGCGTCTTCGCGAAGAAGGAAATTAGAGACACTACTCTTGGTCGCGTTATCTTCAACGAAGTCTTGCCAAAAGATTATCCATACGATAACTCCGTCCAAACTAGCAAACAACTCAAGAAAGTCATGGCCAACATCTTCGACATTTACGGCGCAGATGTCACCGTCAAGACCGCCGATGCTGTGAAAGACCTAGCCTTCGAATATGAAACTATCGCCTCTGTTTCTACCGCTAAGGACGATTACCCAACCTACCCAGAAATCGAAGATTTCTTGGCTGAAGGTGATGCTAAAACCGCCCTTATCAAGGAACAATTCGACCAAGGTCTAGTTACCGAAGACGAGCGCTACAAACTCACCGTGGCTTGCTGGCGTGATATCGACAACAAGATTTCCGACTTCCTCAAGGCTAACCTTGCCGAAATGGATACCGACATCGCCGTGATGGTTAACTCCGGTGCTCGTGGTTCCGTCTCTAATATCAAACTCGCCTCTGCCGAAATTGGTATCATGGTCGATATTAACAACAACGAAATCGAGCTTCCAGTTAAATCATCTTACAAGAAAGGTCTTAACACCCTCGAATCCTTCATCGCCACTCGTGGTGCACGTCAAGGTCAGGTGTCTACCGCTCTTCGTACCGCTGACTCTGGTTACCTCACTCGTCGTCTCGTCGACGTCGCTCAAGACGTCTTCACTACAGACGAGGAAGCCGAAGATCCAGGCTACACCATTCACAAATACGAAACCGAACTCTCTGGCATCAACTTTGCCGCCCGCATTGCTAGCCGCTATACCGCCGAAGCAGTTCCTGGTTACGTTGAAGCTAATCAGCTCATTTCTAAAGAAATCGCCGAGCAAATCGAAGCTGACGACAATATTGAGTCCGTCAAGATTCAATCTATCCTCACTACTACGGCCGTTAATGGCATTCCACGCAAGGCTTATGGTATTGATATGTCCACTCGTGAGCTCGTCGAAGCCCATCAGCCAATCGGCGTCATCGCTGCTCAATCGCTCGGTGAACCTGGTACTCAGCTTACCCTCGATACCAAACACGGTTCTGGTGTGGCTGGTTCCGGTGCTATCGCCCGTGGTCTTCCTCGTGTTGAAGAGCTTCTCGAAGCCCGCAGCCCTAAAGGTCAGGCTTACATCACCCCAATCGATGGCGTAGTCGAAGTCTGGGAAGACGGCAACCACTATGTAGTTCAAATCACTCCAGAAGCTGGCGATGTCATTCGTATGCCACTTGAAGGCCGCAAAGCTAAGGTTAAAGATGGTGCCAGCGTTAAAGCCGGCGACGTAATCGCCAGCAAACCAAAAGGCGCTTCTCCACTCACCGCTACCTGCGACGGTATCGTTGAGCTTGTAGATGGTGCTATTATCTTAGTTGCCGGCGCCAACTCACCAGTACGCGTTGAAATCCCTGGCGACCACGAACTCGTTGTTAAATCCAACGATTCCGTCAAAGCCGGCGATCGCCTCACCACTGGTTCTTTGAATCTTCAAGATCAGCTCAAATACAAAGGTGCCGAAGAAACCGCTCGCTATATCATGAACGACGTTCTTAACGTTTACGCCGCCCAAGGTCACGAAATCTCCGCTAAACACCTTGAGATTATCGTCAATCAAATGTTTAGCCGTGTCATGATCGACAACCCTGGCGACACTTCATTCGTCTCTGGCGACATCGTTTCTAAGGCCGCCGTTATCTCCGAGAACAAAGCTCTCGAAGAACAGGGAAAGACTCAAGCTACTTACACTAACCTTCTTCTCGGCATCACTAAGGTTTCCATCTGGTCAGATTCGTTCTTGTCAGCTGCATCCTTCCAGGATACCACCCGCGTTCTTATCAACGCCGCCATCAACGGTCGCGTTGATAGACTACACGGTCTTAAAGAGAATGTTATCATTGGTCGCAAGATCCCTGTAGGTACCGGTGTTAGCCCAATTATCACCGATCTTGCCGAGACTTCATCCGAAGATATCGAACCTACCGAAGAAGATTTAGCTAACCTCTAATCTTCAAGGCGCAAAATACCCCCACGTTGGGGGTATTTTTGTTGCCCATATTGACTTTTTAAAGCATATGTGATATAATAGAAAGATATCCATACCTAAAGGGGGTGAAATAGTGGATATAGAAGAAAAGTACCTTTTAAAAGATGTACAGAAACAAGTTACAACCTTAATCTATCTAGCAAGATTGCAACTTCCAGTTTCAGAGTTACCTCTAGAAGAAAGTTCATTGGAGTATCTTTACCACCGCGGAGCACACGTTCTTAGCGATCTCTTAGATCCTAATTTCTTTGACCTATACGAAGCTCAAAAACACAAAGATATTCTCGAGCTCTTAAAGGAGTGGGGTTATCATCCAAAAATTCCCAACGACATCGCGATCGAAGATATAGATTTCTCGGTACGTATTCAAAATGTCTTGGCCAAACAGGGCGTAATCTTCGTTTCGCAGTTACTCTCCTTATCTCCAGAAAAAGTCCTCAAGTTCAGAGAACTCGGAGAAATCTCGGTTAACGAGATCAGAACTCAACTAAATCTACTCGGTTACGACTGGTAGAAAAAAGCCTCGGGAAACCGAGGCTATTTTTTATTAAAATACCCCTTGCGCATCCCTAGAGAGTATGATAAAATACAACTTGTATATTCTAGCGAGTGTACACCTAGACGAAAGAGTAAGCCTACGGGAACTGCTCACAAGTCTAGTTTTATTAATGTCAAATTTAAGGGAAAGGAATAGAATGCAAGTCATTCTCGGCACCAAAATTGGTATGACCCAGATCATCGGCAAAGATGGCGTTATGACCCCTGTTACAATCCTCCAAGCCGGCCCAGTCACAGTGACTCAGATTAAAACTATCGATAGCGATGGTTATAACGCTGTGCAACTCGGTTACGGTCAGGGTAAGAATCTGAGCAAGTCGGTTTCCGGTCACGTCAAAAAGGCTGGAGAAAATATCAACCCTAAGGTTCTCAAAGAATTCCGCACGAAGGATGTCCCAGATTTCAAGCTCGGTGATACTCTCACCGTCGAAAGCTTCAATCTTGGCGACAAAGTCACCGTCACCGGTACCTCCAAAGGTAAAGGTTTCGCTGGCACCGTCAAACGCTGGAACTTCCAAGAATCACGCAACACCCACGGTTTTAAGGGTGACATTCGTAAAGTCGGTTCTATCGGCTCTATGTACCCACAAAAAGTCTGGAAAGGTAAGAAGATGCCAGGCCGCATGGGTCACGATCAAGTCACTGTCAAAAATCTCGTCGTTGCTTACATTGACAAAGAGAACAACCTTCTCGGCCTTAAAGGCGCAGTCCCTGGCCCAAAGAAGGGCATCGTAACTGTTGAGGGAAAGGAGTAATATGGCCGAATCTACTGTCAAGCTAAACAAAGAAGTCTTTAACCTCAAAGTTGAAAATCATGAACTAGTTAAACTCGCTTATGATGCATATCTTGCTAACTCTCGCAGCTCTCACGCCAAAACTTTGAAGCGTGGCGAAGTTCGCGGTGGTGGCAAGAAACCATGGAAACAAAAAGGTACTGGTCGCGCCCGCTTCGGCTCAACCCGCAACCCTATTTGGCGCCATGGTGGTGTTGCCTTTGGTCGCACCGGCGAAGAAAACTTCACCAAAAAACTTAGCCGTTCCGCTAAGAAAGTTGCTATTCGCCAAGCTCTTTCTATGAAAAACGCTGACAAAGCTGTTTTCATCCTCAGTGCTAGCGCCAAATTCACTGGCAAAACCAAAGATGCAGCCAAAGTTCTAAAAGACATGAAGCTAGAAGGCAAAAACGTACTCGCAGTTGCTGCTGAGAAAACTCCAGAAGTTCTTCGCTCCACCAACAACCTCGAGAACGTCAAACTCGTTCGCGCAACTTATCTCAATGTTTTCGACATCATGAATGCAGACGCTATCGTCTTCAGCGAAGCCGGTCTAAGAGCCGCTGAAAACTGGCTACTCGATAAGGAGGACAAATAATGGCTAAGAAAGATACCAAAACTACCGCCAAAACCGCCAAGGAAGAAGTAGTCGAAAAACTAACCATGATTGAACCTCGCGCAACCGAGAAAACCTATGCCGAACAAGCCAAGCGCACTTACGTTTTCGCCGTTAAAAAGAATTCTAGCAAGCAAGATGTGGCAAAACTCATCTCTAAAGAATTCAACGTTACCGTTACTGATGTTCGCATCCTTATTCGCAAAGGTAAAAAGACTCGCTTTTCTAAAGGCAAACACGCTTATCCAGGCACCACTTATCGCCAGGATAAGAAACTAGCCTATGTTACCCTCAAAGATGGTGACAAAATCAAGGTATTTGATGAACCTGAAGAAAAGAAACCAGAAACTAAAAAAGCTGACGCAAAGGAAGCCAAAAAGGTAGAAAAAACTACCAAAAAGGCTGACAAGAATGCCAGCAAGGAGAATAAATAATGAGCATTAAAGCTTATCGTCCAACCACTCCGGCTCAGCGTCAAAAGACTACTCAGGATTTTGATCAAATCACGACCAAAAAACCTCTCAAGTCTTTGACCAAAGCAAAAAAGCAAAATGCCGGTAAAAACAACCAGGGTAGAATTACCGTTCGCCATCGTGGTGGCGGTATCAAACGTCATTATCGCATTTTGACCCACAATCTACCAAAAGATCTCATTTTAACCGTTGAAGAGATCGAATACGATCCAAACCGCAGCGCTCGTATCGCTCGCGTTAAAGATCAAAACGGCACTTACTACTACGTTACTGCCGACACCAACATGACCAAAGGTTCTACTTTCAAAACTGGCGAAAAAGCCCCAGTAGAAACTTCCAACCGTTTACCACTCGAGCAAATCCCAGTTGGTACTATGGTCTATGCTATCGAACTTACTCCAGGCCGCGGTGCTCAAATGGTCCGCGCTGCTGGTTCTTCCGCTCAACTTATGGCTAAAGAGAACGGCTATGCCACTCTTAAGATGCCATCTGGCGAAGTTCGCAAAGTTCTCGTTTCTTGCGAAGCTTCCATCGGTGTAGTTAGCAACCCACAGCACCAAAACATCAAACAAGGTGCAGCTGGTCGTCGTCGCCGCAAAGGTATTCGCCCAACTGTCCGTGGTGTCGTAATGAACGCTTGTGATCACCCACACGGCGGTGGTGACGGTGGTCGTCACGGCTCTGGTAAAGCTCCACGCACTCCATGGGGTCAACTCACACTCGGATATCGTACCCGTCATAATAAGAAAACTAATAATATGATCGTGCGCAGTCGCCACGAAGGAAAGAGGAAATAGCCATGTCTAGAAGCCTGAAAAAAGGTCCTTTCGTGGACTACAAGCTAGAGAAGAAAATCAAAGCTCTCTCCGCCGAAGATCGCACCGTAATCAAAACTTGGGCACGCCAAAGCACCATTTCTCCAGAAATGGTCGGCCGCACTATCGCCGTCCACAACGGTAAAGTCCATGTTCCAGTTTTCGTCTCCGAAAACATGGTCGGTCACAAACTCGGAGAGTTCGCACCAACCCGTAAATTCAAGCGCCACGGTGGTAAAAAAGCTGCTGAAGCTGCTGCCGCTAAGGGAGGTAACTAAAAATGGATACTAAGTTCGCCCACGCTTATATTAAAGGAGTTGATAGCCAACCACGCAAAGCCAACATTGTCGCCAGCCTAGTTCGCGACCGCTATGTTGCCGATGCCGTTGTTATCCTAGAAAACACTCCTCGCCGCGCTGCTCGTGCCGTCCTTAAGGCCGTCGAGTCAGCCAACGCTAACTTGCTTAACAACAACCCATCAATTGATACTAAAACCATCCGCATCGCACGCATTTCCGTCACTGCTGGTACTCGCATTCGTCGTTATATGCCAGCTTCCCGCGGTCGTGCTTTGCCATTCGAGAAAATCTCCAGCAATATCTTCGTAGAAGTTGCTGGAGAGGAAAAAGCTAAGAAATCAGCCAAAACAACTGATGCAAAAGCCGAGAAAAAGGCAGAAAAGGAGAAAAAGTAATGGGACAGAAAGTTAACCCAATCTCTTATCGTCTCCAAGTCAGCAAAGATTGGTCATCTAAGTGGTTTACCCGCAAAACTGACTTCAAAACATGGCTGATCGAAGACGTTAAGATTCGCGAAGCAATCGAAAAACGCTTCAAAGCTCGTCCAACCATTGCCAAAATCAATATTGAACGCAGCGCTAACCTCACCACTATTACCATCCTCACCGCCAAAGCTGGTGCAGTTATTGGTAAACAAGGTGCTGGTATCAACGAAATGAAGAAAGAGCTCGAAAAAATCGTTTCCGGCCCAATCCGCATTAACGTTGAAGAAATCAAAAAACCTGAACTTTGCGCCAAACTCGTTGCCGAAAATATCGGCTTCCAACTTGGCAAACGTATGAACTTCCGCCGCGCCGTTAAAATGGCTTGCCAATCAACCATGAACGCTGGTGCTAAAGGTGTTCGTATCGAAGTTTCCGGCCGTTTGAACGGTGCCGAGATGTCCCGTCGCGAAAAATTTATCGAAGGTTCAGTTCCTCTACATACTCTCCGCGCCGACATCGACTTCTACGTCGAACACGCTCAAACTATTGCCGGTATCGTTGGTGTAAAGGTCTGGATCTACAAGGGGGAGAAATAAAATGGCTATCTTACTTCCAAGAAAAACTGCTCACCGCAAAGTGAGAAAAGGCAAAAACACTGGCGTCGCCACTCGCTGCAACACTGTAGCATTTGGTGAATTCGGCCTCATGTCTCTAGACAACGAACGCGTCAACAGCCGCCAAATCGAGGCCGCTCGTCAGGCTATCACCCGCTACATCAAACGTGGTGGTAAAATCTGGATTCGCATCTTCCCACATACCCCTGTCACCAAGAAACCTCTTGATGTCAAAATGGGCAGTGGCAAAGGTGAACCACAATTTTTCGTAGCTAAAGTTAAAGCTGGTACTGTGATGTTTGAAATCGCCGATGTCACCGAAGAGCAAGCCAAAGAAGCTCTCCGCCTCGCCGGTCACAAACTTCCAGTTCGTACCAAAATTATAAAGAAAGAGGAGTTCTAATATGGCACACACATTAATTGGTATCGTTTCCTCAGATAAGCGTGATAAGACCATTACAGTCTCCATAGCTAATCGCGAAACGCATCCACTCTATCGTAAGCAATATACCAAAACTCGTAAATATACTGCTCACGATGAGAAAAATGAAGCAAAAGTTGGTGACAAAGTCGAAATCGCTGCTTGCCGCCCACTTTCCAAAACCAAAGCCTACACCTTGGTCAAGGTTCTTGAGAAAGCTCACGGCTCAGTCGAACTCAAAGACGAAGTCCTAGAATCAGTCAATGATACCGCCGACAAAAAAGCCAAAAAAGTGGCTGAAGAGGAGGAAGCATAATGATTCAACAAGAAACTAGATTAAAAGTTGCTGACAACAGTGGCGCTAAAGAGCTCGGTGTAATCCGTGTTCTTGGTGGCACTCGCGCCAGATATGCTCACGTTGGTGATATCGTCACCTGTAGCGTCAAAGAGGCTTCGCCAACTGGCAACGTCAAGAAAAAAGCTGTTGTTCGCGCCGTTATCGTCCGCACCCGCCAGCAAATTCGCCGCCCAGATGGCTCAACCATCCGTTTCGACGACAATGCCGCCGTTTTAGTCAACGAAGACAAAACTCCAAAAGGCACTCGTGTCTTTGGTCCAGTCCCTCGCGAACTTCGCGACCTCGGATTTACTAAAATTATCAGCTTAGCTCCGGAGGTACTATAATGGCACAAAATCTAAAAACTGGCGACAAAGTTAAAATCATCGCAGGCAGCCACAAAGGCAAAACCGGTAAAATCGTCAAAGTTGATCGTGAAAACCGCAAAGCTATGATCGAAGGTATCGGTGTCCGCACCCGCCACATCAAGGCTACACAATATAACCCTAGGGGAGGGAAGAAAGAAATCCACGCTGGTATCGATTTTTCCAACCTTAAAAAAGAGGAGGGTAAAAAATAATGGCAGATAAATATATTCCACGTCTCAAAGAACAATACAACAAAGAGATTGTCAAAAAACTTCAAAAAGAATTGAAACTTGAGAATGTTAACCAAGTTCCAAAACTCGAAAAAGTTATCGTCTCTTGTGGTGTTGGTAAAAAACGTGAAGACAAACGCTTTGTCGAGACCGTAGAACTCACTTTGGCCAAAATCACCGGCCAAGCCACTACTTCTCGCCTCGCCAAAAAGTCCATTGCTACCTTCAAAATCCGCAAAGGCATGGGCGCTCCAGTTGGCTACCTTACCACTCTTAGAAACGACAAGATGTATGAATTCGTTGATCGCTTCATCAATATCGCTTTGCCACACGTCCGCGATTTCCACGGCGTTTCCCGCAAAGCCTTCGATAAGCAGGGTAATTACAGCATCGGCCTCAAAGAACAAACCGTCTTCCCAGAAATTACCTTCGAAGACTCCGCTGTTCTTCACGGCCTCGAAATTACGTTTATTATCAAAAATGGTTCTAAAGAAGGGAGCACAAAGTTGTTAGAATCCTTTGGCATGCCATTTGAGAAGGAGGTGGTAAATGGCTAAAACTAGCGCTATCCTCCGTGATCAAAAAAGGCAAAAAATGTACGACAAATACAAAGATAAGCGCGCAGCCTTGAAAGCTGCCGGCGACCTCGAGGGTTTGCAAAAACTTCCTCGCAACTCTAGCCCAACTCGCCTTAAAAACCGCGATATGCTAGATGGCCGTCCACGTGGTTACATGCGCCGCTTTGGTATGAGCCGTATTACCTTCCGTGAAAAAGCAAGCAAGGGCGAAATCCCTGGTGTAACAAAGAGTAGTTGGTAGGAGAAAGGAGAAAATATGTCACTACAATCAACCGATCAAGTCGCAGATTTTATCACCCGCATCCGCAACGCTATTATGGTAGGGAAAACCGAAATTCGCGTTCCAACCTCTAAGCTCAAACTAGCTGTTGCCGAAGGTCTAAAAGCTGCCAAATTCATCGAAGACGTCAAAATTGAAGCTGCTAAACCTCGTGATATTCTCCATGTTGTCATCAACAAGGAAGGCGAAAACGCCAAAATCAACGAGATTTCCAAGGTTTCCAAACCTGGTCGCCGCGTTTATACCAGCGCCAACGAAATTCCAAAGGTCAAATCTGGCCGTGGTATCGTCCTCATCTCCACCTCTAAAGGTGTGATGAGCGGCCAAGAAGCCAAAAAACAACGCCTCGGTGGTGAAATCTTAGTAAAAGTTTACTAAAAAACCAAAAAAGGCCCCGTTAAGGGGTCTTTTTTGTTATTACCCCTCATAAAATTGACATTTTTTGACACTTGTGATATAATGGAAATATAGCCTTTTTAGGCTTGCTATTTTTCAGAAAGGGAGGATGGAAATGATACCTCTATCTAGTGTCTTCACTTAGCAACCCGCTTCATTCCTTATTTCTTTTGCCAAATAACCCGAAATAAGAGTAGTGGTCAGCTGCTCTTGCCTTCTCGAGTCATCTAATTCCAGACTCCATGCGTATTTAGCCCCTACAGGGAATCTGCAGTTTCAACGGATACTAAAATAAAAAAAACATAATATGCTGTTCGTTGAAAATTCCCAATAGGGAGTTTAAATACATACCCCTTGGGGTCTGGGAGGATACACACTCCAGCCTCTCCTCTCAGACCCCCCGCGCCCTTTTAGGGCGCTTTTTCTTGCAAAAAACCACCTCTTGTGATATAATGAGGCGGATATTAACAATAAGGAAAAGATATGAGTCGTATCGGAAAACTACCAGTGGACATTCCTGCTGGCGTGACAATTACGGTCGGTGAATCAGTTATTACTGTTGCTGGCCCTAAAGGCACGCTCGAGGTTCCTGTTCAACAAAACACTTCTACCAAGGTAGAAGGTACTCAAATTATCGTAGAACGCAGCGACGACGAGCCAAAGTCCAAAGCTTGGCACGGTCTTCAACGCGCCCTACTTCAAAACGCCGTCACTGGCGTTACTAAAGGTTTCGAAAAGAAACTCGAGGTTAACGGTGTTGGTTTCCGTCTATCCGGCAGTGGCAAACAAATCGAGATGGCCCTTGGCTTCTCTCACCCTGTTAAATACACCGCTCCAGAAGGCGTCGAACTAAAAACCGACAAAATGGAAATTACTGTTTCTGGCATCGACAAACAAAAAGTCGGCCAAGTTGCAGCTGAAATCCGTAGCCTCAAGAAACCAGAGCCATACAAAGGCAAAGGCATTAAATACGTAGATGAAACCATCATCCGCAAAGCCGGAAAGGCAGGTAAGAAATAATGAAAAGTATTTATCGCGCTAACCGCACTCGTGCCAAAATTCATGGCACCGCTGAGCGCCCTCGTCTAACCGTAAACATCAGCAATCTTCATGTCACCGCACAAATCATTGATGATGATAAAAAAGCTACTTTAGTTTACGCAACCACTGTTGGTTCCAAAATCAAAGGCACCAAAACCGAAAAAGCTGCAGCCGTTGGTAAACTAATTGGCGAAAAAGCTAAAAAAGCTAAAATCACTAAAGTTGTTTTCGACCGCGGTTCCAAACTTTATGCTGGTCGCATGTCTGCTTTAGCTGATGCCGCTCGTAAAGAAGGACTGGAGTTCTAACATGACAGAAGCAGAAAAACAACCAAAAGTTATCAACAAATCCGGCACCCTTAAAATGACCGACGAAGTCGCTGCTACTCGTGAGCAAAAAGACATCGGTGGACGCCGTATGAATCGCCGCAACAACCGCCGCGATCGCAACAAAGCCGACCTCACTCCAAAAGAGTTCGATGAAGTCACCATCAACATTGATCGTGTTTCTCGTACTGTTGCAGGTGGTCGCCGCATGCGTTTCAAAGCTCTTGTTGCTATTGGCAACCACAAGAACAAAGTTGGTGTTGGCGTTGCAAAAGGTAACGACGTTACCTCAGCCGTTCAAAAAGCCACCACTCGTGCTAAGAAAAATCTCATCACCTTCAACATGGACGGTGAGACTATCTGCCACGAAGTCGAAACCAAAGCCACTGGCGCAGATGTTCTCATGAAACCTGCTGCTCCTGGTACTGGTATTATCGCTGGCGGCGTTGTTCGTTCTATCATCGGCCTTACTGGTATCAAAAACCTCATTTCTAAGTCCCTTGGTAGCACCAACAAGATCAACATCGCTTACGCTGTTATCGAAGGCTTAAGACAACAAGTTCCACGCAAAGATTGGAACACCACTCCAGCCAAGAAAGCCGAAAAAGCCGAAGAAAAAGCCGCTCCTAAGGCTAAAAAGGAGACCAAATAATGAAGTACAATGATTTAAGCGTTAATAAAAACACTCGTCCATCTCGCAAGGGTCGTGGTATCTCCGCCGGCCAAGGCAAAACTGCTGGACGTGGTACCAAAGGTCAAAAATCCCGTACTGGTCACCGCAAGATGCCAGCCGGATTCATGGGTGGCCAACGCGCCATCATGCAGGCCGTACCAAAACTCAAAGGTTTTAAATCTATCCACGAAAAAGCCGAAGTTATCTATACTGATAATCTAAACGGTCTTTCTGGCAATGTTGATAACTTTGTCCTCGCTGAGAAAAGCCTCATCAAGAGTCCTTTCTCTAAGGTAAAAGTTATTACTCGCGGTGAACTAACCGCCAAGATTAATCTCGAGACTCAATTCGCATCCAAAACTGCTATCGCAGCTATCAAAAAAGCTGGTGGCTCCTTCAAAAAAGTCACCATCTTAAAACGCGAAAAGAAATCAGAGAAATAACCCATAGAGAACAAAATTGCCCCGAAAGGGGCTTTTTTGTTAAATAATAGCTTATGTCTCTATTATAGCACACTTTATCAAAAAAGTCAAGTCAAATTTCTTTGGCATTTTATTCGCTTATATGCTATTATAGAAAGAGTTAATTAAATAGGTGAATTACAGAGAGTCCATTATGCATTTCAAGACCATCTTCAAATCATTCAAAAACAAAGACATGCTAAAACGTATTCTCATTATTTTGGGTATTCTTTTAGCCTACAGGATCTTAGCTCATATTCCAGTTCCTCTAGGAGAACCAACCACTTTCAGAGAAGCCGTCAAAAACCTCATTGATAAATCAGACTTCGGCAGCTTCCTCAACCTCATCTCTGGTGGTGGCCTCACCTCATTCTCGATTATTCTCGTTGGTCTTTCCCCATACATCACCGCATCCATCGTTATCCAGCTTCTCACTAAAGCCGTCCCTAAACTCGAAGAAATCTCTCAAGATGGCGAAACTGGCCGCCGCAGAATCAACCAATGGACCCGCGTCCTTGCTGTTCCTCTAGCTATCATCCAGTCCATCGCTTATATTTACATTCTTTACCAGTCTGTGATCGCAGCCAACACCACGATCGCCACCGATCCAACCATATCTGAATGGATTCTTGCTATTACTGCTATGGTCGCCGGATCTATCATTTTAATGTGGCTTGGCGAACTCATCACCGAACAGGGAATTGGCAACGGTATCTCAATGGTTATCTTTGCCTCCATCATTTCCCAACTCCCTGCAACTATTGCCAGCCTAGGCAATTCACTCTTCGATACTTCTAATGGCGAGCTCTCCATGTTTGGTTGGTTCAATTTGCCGGTCAACCCAGTTGTATTCTGGATTCTAATTGGCTTCACCATAGCCCTACTTGTAGTAATTTACTTCCTAGTCAAAATCAACGAGGCCCAAAGAATCGTCACTATCAATTACGCTAAAAGAGTCCACGGCAACAGCAGCTATGGCGGCATTAAATCCATCTTACCAATCAAGCTTATCGCCGCCGGCGTCATCCCAGTCATCTTTGCTACTGCCTTCCTTTCTGTTCCAGCACTTATTGGCCAAGTTATTCAAACCATCAATCCAGATAACTCCTTTGGTGCAGCCTTAGTCTCCACCTTCACTGCCCCTAGCGCAAACAACTTCTCCTCGCTCTATCCAGAAGGTCTCACTTTTCAATGGTTCATTTACCCACTTTGCTACTTCTTGCTAGTTATCGTATTTACTTATTTCTACACGTCTATCATCTTTAACACTAAAGAAATCGCCGACAACCTTCAAAAACAAGGTGGTTTTATCGAAGGTGTCAGACCAGGCATCAAAACCGCAGAATACCTCGGTAAAATCATCACTCGCCTCAACTTTTTCGGCGCCTTTGCTCTAGGTATTATTGCTATGCTTCCGTTCATCACGGATTACATCTTTATTTTAATCATGGGCTATCCAATTGGCTTGTCTATCTCCGGTACAGGTCTGCTTATCGTTGTTACAGTCGCCTTAGAGAACCTCCGCTCGCTAGATTCCCGCGCGTTAATGGTAACTTATGACGATTTTAACAATGACGAAGTGTGAGTTTAAATTGAAAAGAAAACTACCAATATCTAGAATTATTTGGCTAACAATTCTAGCCATAGCCGTTGGCTTCTTCACTAAAGTTTGGCTCTGGGAAAAATCTTACTATTCCGAAAAAGAAGGTAGTGATCGTGTCGCCGCCATCAATGAAAGCGCTGACGCAGAGCCAGAAGTAGACGAGACCGTTCCTACCGAACAGGAAATCGCCGAATACACCGTCGCCCCAGATCGTCCAAGATACCTCACCGTGCCAAGTATCGGTGTAAACAAATCCAGAGTTTTACCAATGGGCCTAACCAACACTGGCGCCCTAGACACCCCAAGAAACATCTTTGATGTGGGCTGGTATGTCAACTCCGGTAAACCAGGCGAGGGTGGCACAATGGTAATAGATGGTCACAATGGTGGTCCAAACGTCATTGGCGTCTTTAAATATCTTCTAGATATTCCAATCGGCAGTAGAATCGTTATCGAACGCGGTGATGGAGTAGTTTTTGAATACGAAACCATCGAAAATAAGACCATTTCACTCTCTGAAGCCGATGCTTATATGGCTACAGCACTCACCAGTCCAGAACCAGGCAGGGAATCAGTCACTCTTATCACCTGTACTGGCCAATGGGCTCCAGCTCAAGGCACCTATCTTTCTCGTCAATTCCTCCGTGCCGTACTCGTCGAAAGCCCTATGGAAGAGCCAGATTTGAATAATACCAACGATTCAGAAGCCGTCGAAGAATAATCTAATACAAAATTCATTTTACCCCTTGAAAAAATATTTTTTTGTGCTACAATAAGGGAGTAATTTATGGCTAGTCAAAAGGAAGTGATTAAACTCACCGGCAAGGTCGTTGAGGCGTTGCCTAATACCCAGTTTCGGGTTGAACTCGAGAATGGCCATATTGTCATTGCGCACATGAGCGGAAAAATGCGTAAAAACTTTATCCGTCTAGTGCCTGGTGACAAGGTTGAAGTTGAGTTAACCCCTTACGATCTTACAAAGGGTAGAATCAGCTTCCGCCTCAAAGATTAATATCAAATGTTGTAATTTTTACAACAATTTTTCGTTTATGATTACAAACGGATATTGTTGGGTTACAGCGCTAAAAGGAAAGGATGTTTTGACACTATGAAGGTACGCGCCAGTGTTAAAAAAATCTCCCCAGATGACATTATCGTCCGCCGCAAAGGTGTACTCCGTGTCATCAACAAGAAAAAACCTAAAAATAAGCAAAGGCAGGGTTAAGCATGGCAAGAATTGCTAGCGTCGTAATTCCGTCAGAAAAGCAAGTGTGGATTGCCCTCACTTACGTCTACGGTATTGGACGTACCACATCAAAAGCCATCCTTGCGGAGGCCAAAATTGAGCCTACCACTCGGGTGAAAGATCTCACCGAGGCTGAAGAACAAAAAATCAACGACATTATTTCCAAAAAATATTCCGTTGAAGGTGATCTTAAGCGCCTCGTGACCAATAATATCAAACGTATTAAAGACATCAATTCCTACAAAGGAATTCGTCATAAAGCTGGTCTACCAGTCAATGGCCAACGCACTCGTACGAACGCGCGTACTCGTAAAGGCAAAGCTATTGCAGTTGGTGGCGCACAGCCTAAAGCAGCAAGTAAGACTTAGGAGCTAGGAGAAAGATTATGACAGAAGAAGTAAAAACCACAGAAGCTCCAGTAGTTGAAGCTAAAGCTACTAAAGCAAAAGGTAAAAAGAGTAAACGCGTTGTGACTTCCGGACAAGTTCACATTCAAGCCACCTTTAACAACACTATTATCAGCGTGTCCGACAAAAAAGGCGAAGTTCTCGCAGCATCATCCGCTGGTGCTAACGGCTTCCGCGGTAGCAAAAAAGGCACTGCTTACGCAGCCCAAATCGCCGCCGAAAAAGCCTACGAAACCGCCAAGAAAAACCATGGCCTAAACTCCGTAGATGTTTATGTTAAAGGTATCGGCCTTGGTAGAGACAGCGCCATCCGCGCCGTTTCAAGCGCTGGTATCAAAATCGACAGCATCACAGATTTAACCAAAATCGCACACGGTGGTGTACGACCTAAAGGAGAAAGGAAACCGTAATGGCACGTGATAAATCACCTATCGTAAAACAAAGCCGACGTGAAGGTTACGCTCTTGCTCCAAAAGCACACAAAGTTATGGCTAAAAAGACCGGTATTCCTGGTCAACATTCCGACATGCGTGTCCGCGGAGGAAGCTTGTACCTCACTCAGCTTCGCGAGAAACAAAAAGTTCGCCGTCTTTACGGTGTTCTCGAAAAACAATTTGCAAAATTAATGAAAGAAGCTACCAGAGCCGAAGGTCTAGCTGGTGAAAACCTCCTTCAGTTCTTGGAACGCCGCGCCGACAACGCAGTATTTAGAGCAGGCTTTGCTACCACTCGTCGTCAAGCTCGTCAATTAGTTTCTCATGGACACTTCCTCTTGAATGGTCGTCGTATCGACATCCCTTCAATTCGCCTCAACCCAGGCGACGTCCTCGAAGTCCGTGCAAAATCACAAAAGAGCGAATATTTCAAAAATCTCGATAACATTATCAGCGCAAACCCTGGTGCCGCACTTAGCTGGCTCAAGGCGGATGCCAAGAAAATGAAAATCGAAATTACCGGACTACCAAAGCGCGAAGAAGCTGAGGTGGGCATTAACGAACAATTAATCGTTGAGTATTACTCACGCTAAGGAGAGAATTTATGACAACAAAGACTATTCACGAAGCAAAATTAGCAGAAGTCAAAGAACTAAGCGAAACCAGCGCAGAATTTATTGTCAAACCACTTTACTATGGCTATGGCAACACTCTAGGAAATTCTCTTCGCCGCGTACTTTTATCTAGCGTCAAAGGCGCCGCCATCACTGCCTTTAGCATTGAGGGCACCACCCACGAATTCACCACTATTCCAGGTATTCGTGAAGACGTCGTAGATATCATGCTCAACCTCAAAAACGTCCGCTTTAAATGCCACACTGATGCTCCAGTTGAACTCAGCCTAGAAATCAAAGGTAGTAACCAAAGCGAAAAAGATGGTGACAAACGCGTTGTTGCTGGTGATATCAAACTTCCATCCGAAGTTGAAATCAGCAATCCAAATCAAGTCATCTGCCACATCGATGATCCAAAATACGTTCTCAAAATGCACTTCATCGTTGAAACTGGCCGTGGCTACCTTACCATTGAAAAATCTGGCGAAGAACGTGTCCACAGCGATATGATCGCCCTCGACGCCGTCTTTACTCCAGTCCTCAGAGTTCGTTACAAAGTAGAAAATACCCGTGTTGGCCAAGATACCAATCTTCAACAGCTCACCCTCACTATCGACACCGATGGCACTATCACGCCAAAGGAAGCCTTTGAGGAAGCTGCTGCAATCTTGGTTAACCAATATACCGCTCTTGCCGGTTCTACTACCGTCGAAAGCGCACCAGCACCTGGTACTACCGACAACGAAGAAGATTCTGGTCTTCTTCTCCCAATCGAAGAGCTCGGTTTGTCCGCTCGCACCGCAAACGCTTTAGTCAACAACGATATCAAGACTGTTCGCGATCTCGTCATGCTTTCCGAATCAGACCTAAAAGAACTTAAAGGTTTTGGTAGCAAAGCATTAGACGAAGTTAAAGAAAAATTAACGGAGTTAAATATTTAAAATGCATCGTCACGGATATAAAGGCCGCAAATTTGGCCGCGAAACCGATCAAAGACGAGCACTACTTCGTGGGCTAACGTGCTCCTTGATCAAACAACAATCTATCACCACAACCGTCGCACGAGCAAAAGAAATGCGCCGTGGTACTGAAAAGTTGATCACACTTGCTAAAAAAGGTGATCTAGCTAGCCGCCGCCTCATCATCGCTCGTCTCGACGACATCGAAACTGCAGATCTGCTCGTAGACGTTATTGCGCCACAAATCAAACGCAATTCTGGCTACCTCAGCATTAAATCTGCTGGTTTCCGCAAAGGCGATCACGCCGAAATGGCAACCATCTCCTTTGTCGACGAAATCAAACTAGACGCTAAGGAGGCTAAATAATGAAAACTTATAGCCAAAAATCCTCAGAAATCAAACGTGAATGGTATCTTATTGATGCTTCTACCATGCCTCTTGGCAAACTCGCTGTAGTTATTGCCGACAAACTCATGGGTAAATCAAAAGTTACCTTCACCCCACATATCGACAATGGCGACTACGTTGTAGTCATCAACGCCAAAAACCTCGTTGTTACTGGCGACAAAATGACCGACAAAAAATACTATCGCCACAGTGGCTTCCCAGGCGGAATCAAAGAACTAAGACTCGAAGAAGTTATCGAGAAAGATCCAGCCTATGCCATCAAAGAAGCTGTCAAAGGCATGCTTCCAAAGAATAAATTGGCAGCCGATCGTCTTTCCAGACTACGTATTTTTAACGGAGCCGAACACGATCACACTGCTCAAACTCCAAAGGAGATTAAATAATGACAGCTACAAAGACAGAATACGCTTACGGGCTCGGTCGCCGCAAAGCTGCAACCGCACGCGCTCGCCTTTACAAAGGCAAAGGCGAAATCACTATTAATGACAAACCAGCTCTAGAATATCTATCTGGCAACAAATCATACTTAGCCGAAATCACTGACCCACTAGCACTAACTCAAAAACAAAAAGAGTTCAACATCACCATCAAAGTTTCTGGTGGTGGTCTAGCTGGTCAAGTCGACGCCATTAAACTAGCTATTTCCAAAGCTCTTACCGTCGAATTCCCAGATCTTCGCCCAGTATTGAAGAAAGCTGGCTTCGTCAAGCGCGATCCACGCGAAAAAGAGCGCAAGAAATACGGTCTACGTTCTGCTCGCAAGAAAGAACAGTTCTCCAAGCGTTAATCTAAACCAAAAAATAGCCCCACACATGGGGTTATTTTTTGTTGCTTATGGTATAATGTAGCATATGAACGAAAAACAAAATGTCAAAAAATCCCAACACGCTGTGCGCTATGTATTCGTAGGTATTAGTATCACCGTCTTCAACTTTTTGCTTTACACCTGCCTCGCTCGCTTCGTTATTAAAGACAACAGTCTTCTCTGGCTCGCCACGCTTATTTCTACCACCATTTCCACCTTTTTAGCCTTCGTACTCCATTCTAACATCACCTGGAAAGAGCGCGACCCTGGCAAAACCGGTATCTATAAATTCTTCGCCTGGAATTTAACTATGGCCATCCTAGTTGGGCCACTCCTGACCTTACTTTTTAGTTCTATCAAGCCAATTTACGATTTTGCTTACAGCATCACATCTGGAATCGGCTTACCGTTTGATTATAATTTTATACAAAGCACCGGTACCTTCGTATTTACCGCACTCGTCTCTATGTTTCTTAATTTTCTATTCTACGATCGCCTCGTTTTCGGCAAGAAAAAATAGTTTTAAGCAATTTCCATGTCATCTTCCATGGCCGTAAGATAAAGGGCAGGGAAGGATGATTTCTTTTCTTCAAAATCAAATTCAGTCGATTCAATAAAATCAAAAACCGTTACGCCAAGCTCCACCCTCAGCAAGCTCTCGGCCATATCAAATGACAAATTTGAGTCACAGATATCAAATCTACGATTTTCCGGCTTCAAAAGGTCGCTCATGCACTCTTTCACGCTCGTAGCTTGGTCGTGTGCATAGGCTTTAATTCTATCCACCTGGTCTTGGTTAAGTTGTAATTTATCATCCGAATATTCTACATATGGAATAGACGGCTTCATATTAGAAGCGAGCGCAATCATATCAAGTTTCAATTTTTCAAAATTACTATGTTCCCAATCCAAAAGCAGCTCAGACAAACGCGAAACTACGTCGCGTCTTTGCTCGCGCTCATAAAACTCAATCTGTTTCAAGCCATATTCAGATAAATGCAAATCGCCCAAACCATCTCGCGCATTCTTCCACCTAATATTCCAATTCCAATACAAAATTGCTAGTCTCTGTAAAATTTCGCTACGCTGATCAGACAAAATCTTGCCAATTTCATCATTATCATTTAAAAGTATTGCTTTAATTCTCCTGGCATAAAATGGTCTCTTAATTTTAGCAAGACCAGAATGATAATTAAAACGAACTATTTCTTCATCAAGTTCTGTCTTTTTGGCAAGTTCCTCAAAAGAAAATGGCCTACCATAGGCCCCGCAAAAAGCTCTCACTACCACATATTCTAGATCGGTCAACGCCTCTTCTAGCACCCCATCAACCAATTTAATCTGTTCTTTATGAACCTTTTTAGTAGTGTTTATCCCGAAAATCTGCTGATAAAGCATTTTAGCAAATTGTTTCGACATAATAAAATTTTTTTATCTTTTCATCAATAATTATATCATATTTCGCAAAAATATACAACAGGGAAGCAGTCAATTTTAACAGAGAAAAAAGATGGCTCCAAAAGGAGCCTATCTTTTCATTATACCACACTTTCCGAAAAAAGTCAATACTACTTATGCTTTACCGTCGCAATACTCGGTTTTTTCCTCTATTCCCTCAGCTTCAGTTATTTGTTCTTTAATCCCGAACAATCTGCGATATAGATCAATAATAATTCCACACTCAGCTAGAACGGCAACTAATATACCAAAAGCTAAGAAACCAATCCTTGCATCCACTGTATTAGGGTTCTCCTCAGTCTCAGCCGGCTCATCATCAGTATCCGGCACCGGAACAGTACCCTTAGTAATATGAGCGGTTTTAAGAACATTATCAGAAACCGTTACGACGCCAGTATTATAATTCATGGAAATATCAACACCTTCAGTCCCATCGGTAATAGTAGAATAAACTACCTTGTAACTATCGACCGTCTTTATTGCAGCATCCACCACTGGTTTAGAAGAGCCAATGACCATGTCGTCAGCCATCATTATAAAATAGTCTTTGCCTTTTTCATTTAAATAAGCCTCGGCATCAAAAGCGTCGTCTTCACTATTAGCACCAGCAATAATCGCAGCAACATCGCTCTTCAATGTTATATCGCCATCGTTAAAAAGAGCCAAGCCGTGGAGTGGCACTTTACATATTGACCCAGCAAAGTTTATATAACGAATATTCCCCTCTATTTTAATAACCGCCTCTTCTATCATTTCCTCAAACCCAATCGGAAAACCATATATACCTATAGCCGGTGCGCCAGTACAATCAATACTGGTAGTTCCACCATCAAAAACAGTAAACGCACTCGCAAGACACGTTTGGCCATCCGTGCTTATACCTTTTATCTCGAAATTACCACCATTTTGGTAAAAAGACATGCCGCCAACATCAACATTACACTCAGTATAAAAATTTCCACCTGTCATCTCAAAATTTGACGATAAACTCACCCTGCAACCATACGAATTATCTAACAACTTAATAGTCCCACTTTCAACAACAATGTCGTCAACCATCATTATTTTAGTACCATTGTCAGAAGTATTGTTATTTTTGATAGTAAGGCTACCATCACCACTAATGGTAACATCGCTAAAAGACGTAAAGCCACGGTGATATATACTGCCATCGGTAACATTTATTTCGCTATCACCTTCCAGAACCAAATTAAAAGTTTTGCCCTCATCATCAGCTACCACACAAATATCTCCACCCTTATAATCATTCAACGTAAATGTTATTACTCCTGCCTCCGTTTCTTCATATGTCGCAGTAGACTCGTCTATCGTCTGATCAATATATTGAATTCCATCGTTAGTAATATTAATTGAATTGCTGCTATTGAGGCAATTGTCTGCATACACCGCCCTAGACCCAAACATCGACACACCGCAAAATGCTAACACGACAGCAACTAGAATTTTTATTTTCTTAGAACTTAACTTCTTCATTTTCGCCTTCCTACCTTTTGTATTAATTATTTTTAACGTGAATATAAGAGAGAAGTAAACTTTCTACCACGATACCAAGCACAGCCATAATGGCAAAAATCGTAATCTTGGAATCGCCAGTTTCTGGGACTTCTTCGCCATCCGTATCCGGCACGGCAAGCTTAGCTATATGAGCGGTTTTAAGCACATTAGCAGAAACTTCCAAATCACCATCCCATGGACTGCCAGAAATGATAGTTCCATCAGCACCATCAGTAAGGGTAGAAAAGGCACCATTCTCATCCCTATTTAAGTAAGAATCAACCGAAGGAGATTCTGAATTTACCATCATGCCGTCCGCCACCATAACAAGGTAATCTTTACCTTTTTCTGCAAAAAAAGCATCTACATCAGAAGCTCCGCCTAAAGAAACTATTAGTGAAGCTACATCGCTCTTTAACGTAATGTCGCCATCATTAAATAATACAGATCCATGTAAAGGAATAGGTACAATCATAGGGAATTCATCCTCTCCAAGATTTATCCAACGAATATTACCATCCGTTTCAACTGTAAATTGCTCCATCAAATCGTCAAACTCCGCTTCATACTCACCGTACATAGCTGGCGCGCCATTACACTCTATATTTGTGGTGCCACCATTAAAGACCATAAAGGCGGATGCGAAACAAGGTTCTGTAGCCTCATCAATTTTTATCTCAAAATCTCCCCCAAACTGATAAAAAATCTCCTGACCACCAAAAACCATACATTCAGAATAGACGCTGCCACCAGTTATACTATTTATGTCAAGACTGCACTCACTATTATAAGGATTCAAAACCCTAACGTTCCCATTCTCTACAGACAAAAAACTCACATCCATAGCTCTCCATTTACCATTATCACCGGTTATTACAAGAGCGCCATTACCGACGACCGTAACATATTCAATACCATGTACGCCAACACCATACTGGCCATCGCCTACATTAATCTTGTTTTCACCTTCAAGCTCAACAGTTAACTTATTCCTACTAGTATCATCTACACAAATCGGCCCGCCATTATATCCGTTCAACGTCATGACTCCCGAATCGGTGGCATAAGTTATTTTGCCATCAGCATAAGTACCACTTCCAGGATTGACAACAACATCCCACGAATTACCTTCCTCACACATATTCTCTGCATACGCCGCCTTTGGCGCAACAACCACGAACAAGCTGGCAAAAATTACCAGTAGTGGCAGCATACTTTTAAAAACTCTTTTAGACATAAATATACCTCACTTAATATAGCCTTTATTACTATAATAATAGCATAAAAGGTTTGAAATGGTAAACAAAAAAAACAAGTAAAACCTGTTTTTATACGAATTTGTAGTGGTGGAGTAGAGGAGACTCGAACTCCTCACCTCAGCAATGCGAATGCTGCGCTCTACCAGATGAGCTACTACCCCAAAATGAGTGTTGGGAACTCCCAACACTCAAATTATAGCATCAAAACCCTCAAAATTGAACAGGGAAGGAAAGCGACAAATCTTTAACTTCTTGCCTAATTTGGTCAAGTTCATCTTTGGCGTTATCGAGCAATTCTTCCTTACCAACACCAAGACAAATATTTAGCACCCTCTTCATCCACACGGCAATTTGTTTCATTTCTTTCACTCCCATACCACGCGTAGTAATCGCCGGAGTACCAAGACGCACACCGCTTGGCCTAAATGCACCACCTTTATCGCCAGGCACCGCATTAGCGTTAAGTGTTAGCCCCACCATATCAAGCGCCTTTTCAAAGAATTTGCCATCAATGCCAAAGCTTTTTTCTACGTTCACCAACACCAAATGGTTTTCGGTGCCACCACCTTGAAGCACAAAGCCCTCGGCCATCAAACCGTCTGCCAAAGCCTTCGCATTCTTTACGATATTCTTCGCATAAGTCTTAAACTCTGGTTTCAAAGCTTCGCCAAACGCCACCGCTTTTGCCGCAATAATATGTTCTAGTGGACCGCCCTGCGTGCCAGGGAACACTGCGCGATCAATCAAAATCGGAATATTTTCGATGTTTTTTTCTGGTTTCTTAAGTGGGGAAGCGATGTTACCGTTCGACAAAATCAACCCGCCACGTGGCCCGCGTAAAGTTTTGTGCGTAGTAGTGGTCATCACATTAAAACCAAAATCAAGTGGGTTAGGATGTACGCCACCAGCAATCAGTCCTGCTACGTGTGCCATATCAGCCATCAATAAACACCCAGGAATCTTCTTGGCAATCTTTGCCACACGTTTAAAATCTGGAATCTTCATAAAGGCCGAGTAGCCAATCAAAATAATTTTTGGTTTTTCAGCTAGAGCTAATTTCTCAAGCTCGGCATAATCAATATCGCCAGTTTCATCCGTACCATAGGCAATAAAATTATAAATTTTAGCACTTCTTGTTACCGGCGAACCATGCGTAAGGTGCCCGCCATGGCCTAGGTTCATCGCCAAAATTTTATCGCCTGGCTCGCACCATGCAAAGTACACTGCCTCGTTAGCGTTCGCGCCAGAATGTGGTTGCACGTTGGCGTGATCGGCATGGAAAAGTTTGCACGCACGATCAATCGCAAGACGTTCAATGCGGTCGATATTGTCCTGGCCACCATAATAACGATAGTTCGGCAAAATCTCTTCCGCAATCTTTTTTTCATCCCATTTTTCGGAACTCTTGAGCGCGCCTGCTTCGCCTCCTACCCCTGTAAAACTCGGGTAACCTTCGCTATATTTGTTGGTCAAAACCGACCCCATCGCTTCGAGCACATCCTTCGAAACATAGTTCTCACTTGGAATTAATTCCAGGCCTTCCGCTTGACGCTTTTTTTCGTTTTTGATCAAATCGAAAACTACATCTTTTGCCATATTTTTCCTTTCTTTTATTTACGAGTATATAAAACGTGGATGTACTTTAAGCCATCGTCTTCTCCTCTTCCCACCTCTTTTCTTTGCCAATCTTTACAAGCAAATTCCGGGAAAAGCACATCTGCGTCTTTATCCTCGGCATTAACTTCCGTTAAATACATTTCATCGCAATAGGGAAGTGCTTGCTGATAAACCGAAGCCCCGCCAATCACAAACATCTTTTCTTTAGACTTTTGCCACTTTTCCAAAAAAGCATTAAGATCCGTTACCACGTCTACACCCTCTGGCAAATCTTCATTTTCGTCAAACGAAAGCACGTAGTGTTTTCGGCCCGGCAACTTGCCTGGCAAACTATGCCAAGTAGTAAGGCCCATCAAAACCGGATAGCCCATAGTAGTTTCTTTAAAAAATTTCAAATCGCCCGGAATCTTAAAACAAAGCCCGCCCTTTTTGCCAAGTTCTCGATTTTTTCCAACTGCCGCAATGATAGATAAACTCATATTTACTCCGTTACTGGCATCGCAATCTTGCCTTGATGTTCATAATTTTCCAATTTAATATCAAGTAGCTCTTTAGAATTATCAAACTTAAAGAAATCTTTGATCTTTGGATTAATCCAGAGTTTTGGCGCATCAAACAACTTGCCGTCTTTTTTCAGCTTTTCGTCGCGACGACGAATCTGTTCTTTAATGCCATCAATTTGATTTTCATAAATGTGCGCATTGTTAATTACATAGGTCATTTTGCCTGGCTTTAGCCCCGTGCACTGCGCAATCAAATAGCAAAGCACCGCATACTGCGCCACGTTAAACGGCATACCAAGCGGCACATCATTCGAACGCACCGTCACCATAATATTGAGTCGCCCGTTCGTGACATTCCATTGCGAATTCCACACACAAGAAGGTAGCGCCGCAGTCGGCAACCACTCATTTTGCCACAAGCTCATAATCATTCTGCGGTTCGTCGGATCAGTTTTGATCGTCTCAATCAAAGATTGAGTCAATTTATAACGATTCACAATCCAGCCATAAGCCGTGCCAATAGTGTGCGCAAATTCCTTGCCAAACTCCTTGCCCATATACATGCCATCTTCGCCAATCTCCCATTCGTCCCAAATTTTAATCCCACGCTCGTGCAGCCAGCGCACATCATTACTCTGTGCCTGATAAATCCAAAACATTTCAAGAACCGCGGTTTTAAACGCTACAAATTTAGTAGTGAGAATCGGGAATTCTTCTTCAAGATCAAATGTCAAAACCTGATGCGGCAGGGAATAAGTGGTGGTTGGCTTAACCGTTTGTGCGTAGTGATTTGGCATATTCGTACCAGTTTTTGCATTCACTTTTTTCTTCAGCACCGCCGGATTCGTCGTGATTTTTTCGCCCTCCTTTAAAATACGCTCGCACAAATCAAGGTATTGTTCATCAAATTTGCTCATTTTACCTCCACTTTCTTAAAATTATAGCATAAAAAAATCCCCCCGAAGATATTTCTCCGAAGGGAAATGTAGAGGAAGTGGATCAGTCTTTTAATTGTTTAATCATGTCGCCAAGCCACGGGAACGGATCGTCCGTTCCTCTTATAATCTGTCCTGCTGTCACAATCAAGTCTATGAAAAGTTCAAAGTACTCATATCCATGTGCATTTTTTACAAATGAATACAGCCAAACATCAACCAAATCATAGCTGTTGGTACGTCTTGCCGCTTCCAACTCGAGCCTAGAAGCAGTAATATAATAAAGTCTTCCGCCACGGCCTTGTTTTTCATAAAATAGACCCTGAAGTATTGCTTCACATTTGTCACAACAGTACATTGTGCGGCCAAAGCAGGTTGAACGTTCCTGAAATTCAACAAAACGTTTGTACAGGTGTTTGGCCATCTTTTTAGAATAACCAACAAGATAAGTCTTTTTGATGAACTCTCTTTCTATTGTGTCCAACGTTCTAGCATCACGATCTCCATCGTCGCAAACATCACCCGTAACTTGTTCGCCGATTTCATGGATATCAGCAATTTCAAGCGCATCCTGAAGTTCCCAGTATTCAAAAACCTCACCGGGAAAATTCTGCTGTATAAGCTTTGTTAATTTCCATAATCCAGCCGTATGTTCAAGATCGGATTCCCATCTTGAACTATTACACGGGTTGGGATAGGGATCCGGATAAACTCCGTATTTTCCATATCCAATACGCGGGACAAGAGACATGCCTTTAAACTCGAACCAGTTTTCTACCATCTTTCGTAAAGTGGCTTTTTTGTTCAAATAAATCACCTCTTCTTTAAAAGTACAAAAGGCTAAGACTCCTCTACAATTCCATTATACCACACTTTACTAAAAAAGTCAATATTAACAGGGGCGATTATTCTAACGCGACACCGTCAACGTATAATTTGTAGCCGTTCAAATTAATATTATTATTTGTCGTGTTGGCATTAGTGAGCGATTTTACATAGGTATCGCCAGTCAGAGTTAATGTACTCGAACTATCTAAAATCAAAGACACTTCACCATCATTCTCGCCGTTAATCGCACCATTAAACGAAGAGTTATTTTTGAGACTCATTGTGAGCGTAGAAATAGAGTCTACGACAATATTTCCAGCAGCAGATTGATTTGTTAAGTCTAATGTGACCGTACCGCCATTACTGCCAGAATTGCCCCACGAATCGGCCTGAATCCTTAAAAAGTTACCAGCGGAATCGTTATTTATAATCTTGTTACCTTCAAGATTAATTGTAGCTGTAGTGTTGGTTACGTAAAAACTATCACCCTGGTTAGTTGTGATGGTGGAGCTCTTAGCGGTGAACACCGCCTCACCCGAAGCCGCATCGCCAGACATCGATTGATACAAGAAAATATTTTTGTAAGTTGTAGATTGTCCATTCAGCTCATTATTTGTGTCTGTAAGATCTACATTTTCGAGCGTAACGCTATTTTTACCTTCGATTACCACACCCTCCGAAGCCGTCGCAACAAGCGTGGCGTTTTTAACGGTAATGTCGGCCGTAGAATAAATAGCCGGAGAACCTTTGCCTGTGGTTTTATAGGTTCCTTTATCAACAGTCACTGTTCCACCGCCACGATCCGAACGAATCGCCGCACTAGATGTGCCAGCTGTAGTAATCGTAAGATTTTCGGCATTCATAACTCCACCACCGGTAGTCATGATGCCACCGGAATTATCTTTACTAGTAGTAATAGTGGAATCAGAAATATTTATTGTAGTCCCATCTGATGATGAGTTACCCGTAGTCGCCGAACCACCATAAGAAAACACGCCATTAGCGCCAGTAGCATCGGTTGTAATATTTGCATTTTTAATCGTGAGTTTGGCCCCGCCCTTAGCGATAACGGCAGAATTTGTACCATAAAAACTCGTGTTATCACCGCCGTCCGAATCGCCAGTTTTAGTTACATCAATATTAGATAAAGTAACCGTAATATCTCCAGATGCAGAAATTGCATTTTCGTCGGCATTTGTCGATGAAAATTCACCGCCATCAATATCTTCATCTGTCGTAATTTCTTTCACAGCCGAATACGATGCAGACGAACTATCTCCATTCATTGCCGGCGTGTTATCGTTATCAGCAATATAATTAGCACTTAAATCATCAATAATTAGAAACCAGAGGACGCCCAAAATCACAGCTAGCGCAACAATTATAATTGCATAATACAGATTCTTTTTATTCTTCATTATTTTATTCTCAATCTTTAGTTGCTACTATTTTGGGAATTGTTACCGCTTGGCATTTCTGGCGGAGTTCCACCTTGCCCGCTGTTAGATCCATTATCGCTAGGCATCTCTGGTGGAGTGCCACCTTGCATTTGCTGCGACGAGGAACTATTATCATTGCTACTAGTTCCCAAAGTCTTTGTAAAAACCAAAAACGCCGCAGTAGAAATTACCGCTCCCACCAATACGCCAATTATGAAAAGAATTACCTTCTCCTTTGTCGTATCTTTTTTCTCGTCTATTCTAACTTCGTTTTCCATATATTTTCTCCGATTAAATTGCTTATTCTATAATTATACAATCTTTTCTTTAATTTAACTTAAAAAAACGCCATAGCTGGCGTATTTTCATTTTAATTCACTAATTTTAATGGTGGGCGGGAAGGGAATCGAACCCTTACTCCATTGCTGGAACCAGATTTTGAGTCTAGCGCGTCTACCAGTTCCGCCACTCGCCCATAGCTCAATATTACCATAAGAGAGCTTTTTTTTCAATCAGTCTCTTTTACAGGATAAACCTATTATGCTATAATCTCTATTATGGATTCTAATAATGGTGGGCTGTCTTCTTCCGAACGACAACGTCAAACTGCCGCAGAGTTAGCTCGCGAGAAAGTTATCGCGAGTTATTCCGCAAGCAATTTAGAAGCTTCCAAAGAGCGCACCACTTCCCACGTCAAACAAAAAACCGTCACCGACGAAGAATGGAAAAAATATCATTCAGCTTGGCAAAATTATTATCAAAAATACTACAGCGAATATTATGCTAACGCCGCCAAACAATACGTTGCCACCGAAAAATTAAAATCCGAGCGCCGCAAAAACGAGGGGATTGAAGAAGAGGAAAAAGCAGTGGAACCTCCACGCCCATCCAGCATCATTAGCTCTGCCGCCACCGAAGCTGAAGAAGAGAGCATCAAAGAAACCTTGCGTAAAAAAATCCGCAAAAAAGCCACCGAAAACGCCAAAAAATCACGTCGTCATCGCCGTCTATTTCCAATTTTCTCCGGTATCGCCGTCGTGCTCATTATTTTATTCTTGCAATACAACCGCCTAATTTTTGCACCAATCATGGCTTACGTCTCGCCAGGCAATTCATCCTCCGACGGCATCACCGCCATCGACCCAACCATTTCTCAACCGGTTGGACCAGAACCAAAACTTATTATTCCTAAGCTAAATGTAGACGTACCAGTACATTTTGGCATCGATTCCAGCCAAGTCATGGAAGCCATGAACACCGGCGTTGCTCACTATATGATTCCTGGCGCCAACGCTTTCCCGGGCCAAATCGGCAACCTTGTCATTACTGGCCACTCTGCTGGAGATATTTACAGCAACATCCAATACAAATTTATCTTCTCCGGCTTAGAACGCCTCGAAAACGGCGATTTAATCTATATCAATTATGAATCCACTCGCTACACTTATTCCGTCGTCAAGAAGGAAACCGTCGAACCATCCAACGTCGCCGCCGTCACTCCAGACACCGACAAACCACAATTAATCCTTGTCACTTGTACGCCACTTGGCACATCAAGATATCGCCTACTCGTCACTGCCGAGCAAATCAACCCTTCCTACGAAAATAGCCCAACCCAAGAACCAAGCATAGAAATCGCCGACGATTCCAATAATCTTCCATCCAACGAACCATCATTCTTCGAAAAAATCTGGAACTGGCTCACCGGCCAATCCAATAATTAATCTGCTATTTTTACCCGCTTCAAATTAAATTCTAAATCGACGTAATAAATCCATTTGTCTGCCACAATTGGTGTTTCAAACCCGCTTTTAACATTTGCCACAACCTTCCTACGATTACCTTTATCAAAATCTTCGGCAATCAAATTGCCTTTTTCATCCACAAACGAGAACATAAATTCGCTCATCCATTTAATCTCTCCATTTTCAAGCTCATATCTCGTAAATTTATTTGTCTCAACATCATACACGGCGTAAGATTTACCGTTTCTCAGCATCGCCAATTCACCACCACCGCGCACATTTACTTCACTTGGCACAAAATCTAACTCTTCGTCAACCAAAAGCACGTTCTTTTCTTGTTTAGCGCCAAAATTACCACGATAAATCTTTACGTTATTATTAACAACAAAAGTCGTATAAACGTCTCCGTAGTATTCGCCCATCGCCATTTTAGCGTCAGAAGAATCTTCTAGTTCCATAATCTTAGAACTTTCATTATTGCCTTCTTGATAAAACCCAAACTCTCTTTTACCGTCTTCGTCTTTGCCAACATAAATAATATCGGAATCAAAATTATAAAAACGTTCAACATTACTTAGTAAAATACGCGAAACCTCAGCAGTGGAAATATTTAACTTTCTCAAGTTGCCATTTTCCAATATAAAGAGTTGTTCGCCAGACTTATTTTTCATCTTAATATCCGCAAAATCCATGCCAAATTCTTGCGTCAAATTCTTGCTAGACTTCGGATCTTTTATATCAATAAAAAGCCATTCTCGTTTATCATTCCACTCCGCTAGTGCCAGAATTTTATCGCTGTCATCATTCCATTTCAAAATTTTTATTCTACTAAAATTCTCACTTTCAATTTCTGGAAAAATCTCTACCAAATCAATATTTTTAACGGTTGGTTTTCCCTCACTCAAAGAGAATAGTTGCCATTTTTTAGTGTTAGACGGAGCTACTATCAAAGAATTGTCATCTGGAGAAACACTAGTGAAATCTAATCCGTCAAAACCAGCAATTTTTTCTTCTACTCGTTCTTTCAAGAATAATTTCGGATAATTTAAGCGATACGTTAGCCCAGAAGTAACCAGAATCGTCTTCTTCCAAGTATCGTAACCGTCTTTAGAAAAACTAACTTCGTGTTCTCCCGCCGAAATCGCCTTACTTAAGTTTGTTCTAGTTAGTAGCTGCTCGTCATCAATCGTCACGACAGCGCCAGTCGGAGCAGTTCTTATCTGCAAAAACCCATCCTGTTCAAGTTCGCCATCATCACCGATTTTGTAACCCATCACAATAAAAGTCAACGTGAACACCAAGGCGATCACGGATAAAACCATAAAAAATTCAGTTATGATAACTTTAATAGCACGATATTTACGCCGCTTCTGGGCTTCGTTCATAATCTTATTATAACATAATTCTTAAAGAAATTCGCTCTTGCTTTTTCAAACCGCTTAATGCTACTATAGAATTAGCTAAAGCGAGGTAAAAAATGAATCAGAGTAGTGCTAATCAGCACCATCCAAGTTCCGTAGATCACAACAAGACACAGCGTTCGTCAACGTTGAATCGTAAATATGTTAAACGCCCGAATTCTAAAGTTATTCAGTCCATCGCTAAACGTCGCGCCGAAGATCTCAAGCGTCGCCAAGCCATCGCCGATCGCATTAATCGTGAAAAACTCGCTGCTTTCAAGAAAAAAGACACTAATGTCGCTGTAAAAAAGGTCAAAAAAGTCGATAACGATCCTGTTGCTCCAGCCCCAGTCCATCCATACCAAAAAGTCGCCAAAACTCGCGCTGCACAAAAAAATATCACCAAAGAACAAGCCTCTGCTAAAGAACTAAAAGATCAAGCCATTAAAAAAGCCTTGCGTTCCGTTGCCACCGCCGAACAAAACGAAACCAAAAATCCTATCGCAGACATTACCGCTAAGCGCAAATTCACTGCTAAAAACATCGTTTTTGCTTTATCGGCTACCGTAGTTATAGTTTTCGCTATTGGCTATTTCATCAAAATTAATATGCCAAATATCTCCGTTCAGGTCGCCGCCATGCAGGCCGGCATTGAAGGTAAATACCCAACCTACATTCCTAAAGAATTTTCACTCAAAGAAACTCGCTCCGAAACAAACAAAATCACCCTAGTTTTCTCATCAAACAACGACCACACTTTTGAACTTACCGAAGAAAAAACCTTCTGGGATAGCACAACACTCCTCAACAACTACGTCAAAAAGAACTGGGAAGATTATTCCACCATCAGGGAACAAGGGCTCACTATTTACGTATCAGATTCCAACGCCGCTTGGATCAATAATGGCATCGTCTACAAAATCAACGCCGCAGAAAATTTCCTTACCAAACAGCAAATCCGTTCAATTGCCACCTCGCTCTAAAAAGAGTATAATTATTCTATGTCTAAAATTGTTACTCGTTTTGCACCAAGCCCTACTGGTTATATTCATATTGGCAACGTTCGTAGTGCAATCTACCCTTATCTTCTTGCTAAACAAGCCGGTGAAAATGGCAAATTCATTTTGCGTATCGAAGACACCGACCAAGCCCGCTACGTTGCTGGTGCTACCGATTTAATTCTAGACACTTTAAAGTGGCTCGGCATTTCTTGGGATGAAGGTCCCGAAGCCGGCGGCGAAAACGGCCCATATTTCCAAACCGAAAGAAAATCAATCTATCTCGACTGGGCCAAAAAGCTCATCAAACAGGGGAAAGCCTATGCCGACCCAACTGATCCCGAAACTATCGAAAAATACCGCAAAGAAGACAACGAGAAAAAAATCCCATACCTTTATCGCAATCATCGCCCAGATAATACTCCAGAATGGCAAGAAGGTATGCCGATTCGTTTCAAGGCCGATCCAAAACCTCGTGATTGGCACGACGAAGTTATGGGCGATCTCCACGCTGGCCCAGAAGTCCAAGACGATATTATTTTAATCAAAAAAGACGGGCTTCCAACCTATAATTTTGCCCACATTATCGATGATTATTTGATGGGCTGTACCCACGTTATGCGTGGCGTCGAATATTTACCAAGCACACCGAATTACCTCGCTCTTTATGAGACTCTTGGCATCGAGATGCCAAAAATCGTTTCGCTTCCGCACATTCTTCGCCCTGATGGCCGCAAAAAACTCGGCAAACGCGACGGAGCTAAATCCGTTACCGAATATCGCGAAGATGGCGTACTTCCAGAAGCCATGCTAAATTATCTCACCTGCCTCGGTTGGAACGACGGCACCGAACAAGAAATTTATCCAAAAGATGAATTAATCAAAAAATTCAGCCTCGACAGGATTCAAAACTCTGGCGCCCGTTACGACGAAACCAAACTTCTTTGGATGAACGGTCAATGGATCCGCAAAATCTTCACCGAAGAAGGCGTAGATGTTTTATACCAAAAAACTCTCGATTTCTGGCCAGAATCCGCCATGAACTATAAAGAAGAATACCGCAAAGAAGTACTTTCAATCATCTACGATCGCTTAAAAGAACTCTCCGAGCTCCCTAGTATGACCAGCTATTTCTTCGAAGATCCAAACATCAACCCAGAAATGATTCTAAACAATAAATTCTTGAAAAAACTATCCGAACAAGAACTCGCAGATCTGCTCAAATTATCCATCGAAAAGCTTTCCGATACCGAATGGACCGAAGACGTCATTCAAGACACGCTCAATCAATTACTTGAGCAGACCGGTAAAAAACCAGCTGAGCTATTTAGCCTTATCCGTATCGCCGTATCCTTCGCACCATTTAGCCCAGCACTCAACTTAACCTTAAAGGTCCTCGGCAAAGACCGTTCACTTGCTCGTTTAAATGCAACTAAAAACGCACTAATCAACGATTTACAATAACAAGAAAAGAGGTGGAGATGAAAAACAAAACACCAAAAATCAAACATCAAAGAAAAGCAAATCTAGAACAAATTATCGAAAAAAGCGAGTCTGGCGAAGCGCCAAAAATTGAGCAGGCACCAGTAGTCAACCAAGAAGAAAACGTCATCGATATTTCCGACAAAGAACTCTCAAAGGCCGACAAAAAAGCTATCAAAAAAGCCAATAAAAAATCTCACTTCAAACTTATTTACGTCATCCTAGCCGTCGTTGTTGTTCTTATGATTACGGCCGATTTTCTCGCCTTCTTTCTTTGGTATAAACCAACCAAATTAGACCAACAAAGCTCCGATTTTGCCGGTTTTTCTCTAGAAGAAAAAGACGAAGAGCATTTTTACAGTGTGCTCGATGGTACCGAAATTGCCGACGAATCACTTAACTCATCTCCAGTGTTTTGTATTCAGGTTCCAAATGGCACTGATGGCGCTAGACCGCAGGCCGGCTTAAACGAAGCCAAAATCATCTTCGAAGCCGTTGCCGAAGCTGGCATCACTCGCTTTGCTGCTATTTTCCAAAACTCTACCACTTCCGCCATCGGCCCAGTCCGTTCACTTCGTATTTATTATCTTGAATGGGACACTCCATTCGACTGTACTATTGTCCATGCTGGTGGCCCAGGCGATGCTATCGCCGCCGTTAACGCTGGCGGATACAAAGATCTCACCGAAAGTTATGTTTATATGTGGCGCAGCAACACCAATTCAGTCTTGTATCGCGCCTGGAATAATCTTTTTACCTCCAGCTCACGTCTCACGAACTTTGCCAATGCGAACGGCTATACTACCTCCTCGCCAGTCGGCTTCGCTCGCCTCACCCCAACCGAAGCCGCCAGCGAAAGAGTCAAAAAACAAGTTGCAAATCAACTAGATATCGACACAGCTACAGAGGAAAGTGTCTCCACTTTCAATCCTGAAGTCACTTCCATCAATATCCGCTACGGTTACGTGCCAAACTTCAATCCTCATTATGATTATGATGCCAATTCCAACACTTACAAACGCTCATACGAAAGTGGTGCCGAGCAACTCATCTACAATTGCCCAGAGGGAAACGGCGAAGTAACTCCAGAAACCACTTGCGGCGAACCAACCGTAGCCTCACCAAACGTCGTGATCGCTATGATGGTAAACGAAGGCAAAGCTAGCGATAACTACCACGAAGCCATCACCACCACTGGCTCCGGCAAAGCCTATATCTTCCAAAACGGCACCGCCATCGAAGGAACCTGGGAAAAACCTAGCGTTGGCGCACAAATCGTATTTAAAGATTCCTCCGACACCGAAATTAAACTCGTTCCAGGCCAAACCTGGATCTCTGCCGTCCCAAATTACGGCGCAGTGGAGTATAACTAAACCATGTACGATTTCGCACCTCATTTAAAAGAAGGGGAGAAAATCCTTTGGCAAGGCAAGGCCAACCCGAAAAAAGGTGGAAAACCAATTTTTGAATTACTTTTTGTAATATTTTTTATACTTGTAGTCTTTATGCCAATTTCAGTGCTCCTTCGTTTTAATACCATCATACCAATCATGGTCATATTTATCGGCGCCGCTGGCTATGGGCTATTCTATTTCGTCTTTATAAAAGACAAAAAATTGCCGATGATTTTTACTGTCTCACCAATCTCCGCGCCATGAAATATGAATCTAAAAAAAGACGAGCTCTGCTTCGGCTATTTAAAAACCTTCGACAATATTTACGTCGAAAATAAAAAAGAAGGCTTCGGCGACCTCTATTTTTCCACCAACAAAAACAACAGTGAAAGTCTCACAAAAGAAAAAATCGTTGAACTGGGTGGCGAAATGCTTTATCCAGATTTAGAAAATATGCCCACCATGATCTTTTATTCAATCGAAAATCCTACCGCCGTCAAAAAACTTGCCCTAGAAGCAAAAGAATCCAACAAATAGCCTCCATTGCATTTTTATACCATTTATGATATAAATAAAGCGTTGTTTTCGCTAAAAGTTAGCAAGTACTTTAAAGGAGGTGTTTCTATGTTTGAGCACATTCACGAAGAGATGAAAAAGCTCTACGCCCACGAGATCGAACGCATCGATCCCATGATTGTCGGAGACGATTTAACCGAATTCTTTCAGAAAACAGAATTGAACATCTATGCTGGTGACAGAAGAAAAATCGCTGCGGCCTTAAAAGAATCCGGCTTGATTATCAAAAATATCAAGCACGAAAACCACGGCGCCTGGAATCCCATCATCACAGCAGTAACCTACGTAGTAAATCCGTTTCTTCCAGAAGAAACAACCTTCCGCTATGTCTGGCGCTAACCCAGACAACCCACCTCTTGGAGGCCCCTCGGCCTCCTTTTTCTTAGTTCAACCGCAAAATGGTTATTTTTGCGCTTTTACCACCTCCATGTTATGATAAATGTGCTGTCTAACTGGGAGCAAAAATTGTAGAAAGGTGGGTAAAAATGGACACCTACAAGAGCACAAATGAGCTGCTGAAAAAGCTCTAAGACATCGGCAAAAGAACCGAAGGCGAAGAGTTCACCGGCTTTCATCTCGGCATAGCGTATGCCATCGAAGCTATCAAATCCACGCCCGACGCAAACGTGATTAAAGTCAAGGAATCAAAAGCTCAAGAACCTTAAAATTTTTTAAGATCTAGTTTTGAAAGGTGGGATTCAAATGGCCAGAACAATTATCATTATTGCCGCATCATGCATCGCGTTAGCTCTGATAATTGTCGTTTCGATCTTGCTAGCCAAACGTTCTTCTAGCAAGAAAGAAGTTCCGAAAGAAACAATTTATTGCAAAAATTGTATCTGGTATTTAAAGGTTGGCAACGACAGCGGGTATTGTCTCAACGGAAACACCTCGGGAGTTTTAACTGATTGCCCCGAAAAATCTCCAAAAGACACCTGTAAAGACGCAACTTTCGGCGCAAGATCCAGTTAAGCCAATCCCCCCGACCATTGTCGGGGGATTTTTCATAAAAAATAAGCCCCTTGGGCTTAAAATTTGGTGATTCCGGCGGGAGGACGCTCGCTTCGCTCGCTATCCGCCTTCGGCGGGCGAACCCGCAAATATTTTTGGTGATTCCGGCGGGAGTCGAACCCGCGATTTTCTGGATGAGAACCAGACGTCCTGGACCACTAGACGACGGAACCGAGCTCTCTTATTTTATCATAAACCCCCTTTTTCCTCAAGACTGGTGTAAAACACCCTATACTCTCATTATACCACACTTGACGAAAAAAGTCAAGTCTGTTATACTTATCCTATGAAATCTCTCCCTGTTGTAGCACTAATTGGCCAAACAAATGCCGGCAAATCCAGCCTGCTAAATCGTTTTGCACGCCAAAATATTGCTATCGTCGCCAGGGAAGAAGGTACTACTCGCGATAACGTCATTGCCAAAATCGAAAACAAATTCCTTCTAATCGACACCGCCGGTCTCAAAAACCCAGAAGATGATTTTGAGGCTTCCATCCAAGATCAAATCGAAGACGCCATCGATTCTGCCGATTTGATCCTCGTTACTCTTGATTCTTCAAAATACCCGGACCAAAAAGATAAGGACATCGCCAAAAACGCCTTAAAATCCAAAAAACCAGTTTTTCTTGTCCTCAATAAATCCGATCTCGGCGAATCTTTGCCAGACAACGAATTCTTGAAACTCGGCATCAAACCAACCGAAACCTTCCGCGTCTCCGCCACCACCGGCCAGGGAATCAAAGACCTAAAAACATCAATAGAAAAGATAGTTGAAAAATCTGAATATTTCGAAGAGTATAAGCGTAGTGCAGCCGGAGTGCGAAGCACCCCGCGCGAAACGCTCGAGAAAGATTCAGATTTTTCAAATATCAAGTTAGCTCTCATCGGCCGCCCAAACGTCGGCAAATCCAGCCTCTTCAACTCCCTCGGCAAAAAACAACAAGCCATCGTCAGCTCTCGCCAAGGCACCACTCGCGACATTAACCGCGTCGAAATTAAATTCAAAGGCAAAACTATCGAAATCCTAGACACCGCTGGCCTTAGAAAACCAGGCAAACGCAAAGTTGGCATCGAGAAATTCTCAGCTATCCGCACTCTTTCCGCCATCGAAGAGTCCGACATCTGCGCCCTGCTCGTTGACGCCACCGAACCTCATTCCAAACTCGACCAATCTCTCGCCGGCCAAATCGTCGAAGCCGGAAAGGGAATTATCGTCATTTTGACCAAAGCCGACCTCGTCGAAAACACCGACGAAATCCTCGACAAACTCGAATACGATTTCAACTTCCTACCTTTCGCCCCAGTTCTCATCACTAGCTCAAAAACCGGCAAAAACGTCACCAAACTTTTTGAACTCGCCGAAGAAATCGCCAAAAATCGTAAAACCGAAATCAAAACTTCCGAACTCAACAAAATCCTAAACGACGCCATCGTCTCTCACCCACCTGCCGGCCTCAAAAACACCCGTCCAAAGCCAAAATACATCGTCCAAACCGATTCCAACCCGCCTTGGTTTGTTGTTCATGGCCGCGATCTCGGGCTTCTACACTGGTCTTGGAAACGCTTTTTAGAGCGTAAAATCCGCGAAAAATATCCTCTCGTCGGCACTCCAATCTTCTTCAGCTACCGCAGTGACGATAAAAACAAAAAAGAAGCCGACAATTAACGCTTATCTTTGTATTTCTTTCACCTCTATATTATAATAATTCCCATATCCAAAAGATCGAACTTTAAAAAGGTGGTGAAAAAATGTCAGAGAAACTAACGCGAAAGGAATTTAAAAAACTCCTTCAAACTCACTGGATGTGTGCAAATTGCACAAACGCTAGTAGAGAATATTGTGCCCAATGCGCATTCTATCAAGATCTTCTCAAGCAAGACACTCGAAAACCCAAAACCAGACGCAAAAAACGCGCAAGAGCTAGGCTTGCAGAAGACCTTACTTCTCTAGATTTCGATTCTGTATGCATACTTAATGGCCGAATAATAAAGTAACAAACAAGAGAGGTGAAAAAAATGGACAAGCTAGCAAAGAATCTCGTGAAACTAGCAAAGATTACCGCATGTTCTTGGGCTTTTTTCTTTATAGCAGTTATACTCACGCTTATGTCGAAGGGTCATTCTTTTCAATCCATAGCTATGATTCTCGTCATAATTAGTAGCATTGTCGGCATATCCCTAACTTCCGCTACACTTTTTTGTTGTATTATATCAAAGGAAGAACAACAAAAAGCAAAGCGCTCTACGAAAGAGCACGGTGAAGATAAGGCAAGGCACGAAAAATTTGAAGAAGAAAAGCTAAATCGTTTTCTGAAAGAACGCGAAGCTACTATCGAACAATATCGGCTCGAAATACAAGACATAACAAACAGAGAACTCATCACGCAGTGCAATTCCGAACCAACCTGCTATAGGTGTCACTATGAAAAGGAATGTCAAATCTTCAAACACGAATATAGAAACAGCCCAGATACCCTTTTCTATTTTATGCCCATACTTGACACAGCATGGCTAAATAGTGAAGTGCAAATTCCTACCCCAAAGCTCGAAAACAGAGGTGAAGAACAATGAAACTTGACTATCGCCGGCCAATACTGGTGGGGGTTCTTATCGGACTGTTTGGAGCTTTAGTAATGCTCGGCATTTACATGTGGCTTCATGTGCCCCCGAAAACTATGCTTCTCGCTTCGGCGTTGATGCTTACCTTAAGTTGGATAGCATTTACTATCCACCTTATTAGTTTCGTCCATCACACAAAAAAGCTGGAAAAAGAGTTGAAAGACTTCGAGAGACGCAAAGAAGAAATGAAAAGCTCTGTCGACCAAGAAACACGCAACATGCTAGAAGCCATCGAATATGTTTACAATTGTACGCATGGAGGCGAAGAAAATGACAGTTAACCAACTTATCGGTGAATGTTGGGCAAGACGATGCGTAGAAAACGGAAATACTTGTCCTTTCGACAAAGAATGTGTCCTTTTCGAGAGCATTTATGGCCGTTTGCCATTCGAAATTAGGAATCTCTCAGAGCGCGAAAGACAAGCAATTATTTCGTGTATCAAGGAAAACTTAGAGAAGGCAGGTAAGAAAAATGAAACGCAAGTTTAATTTTTTAACGGCAATTCCCATTATCGTCACAATTCTGCTCATAGTAGTTCTTGTTCTCGTACTCAACCTTGGACTTGATCGAGAAAACACACTAATGAAAATTCTGCTTGGAGCCCTTAGAGTATTGATAGGTTTGAGCCTGATATTCTCGGGAGTATGGACTATTAGCGCTTTTCAACAAAATGCAACCGAGGACGAGAATAACAATACGCAAAATTTCATGGAGTCCACGGACCATCTCATGAAAGCCACGAGCCAAAACGCTCAAGACACTATAACAGCGGCACGTTATCAAATGACGGTTAATCGCGATAATCTCCCAACAACAGAGAAAAGCGAGGTGAACAAAAATGAAGATTAAGGAATTAGTTGAAACCTGCGAAAGCAGAAGCAATTGCTTTGGTTGTCCTTGCAGTAAAGAGTGCGATGTCTATTCAGACATCTACGGCTACAATCCCAAATATGCAAGAGAATTGGTAAAAGCAAAAGAACAAAGAACGGTCTTTAAGCCAATCACGGTAACTTGCGATGAGGCTTGGCTCGAAAGTGAGGTAGGAGAAGAATGAAAGACGAACCATTTATCGATAAACCATTTATCGCCGCTGTTATATGTTTCTTTGCAGGAATTCTTGTCTACATAACAGAAGACTCGACCCCTATCGTAAGAAACATAGGGTATATCGTAGGCATAATTGCTGCAATTATTGCCATTACGGTCATAATCCATGAATTATTGACTCGAAAGCGACGCTGAACAAGAAGAAATTTATGTCCCAAAAGACCAACTACTGCTTTACGCTCCCAAAACCTCCATCCGTTCATTCTCTTATTACGCAGGCTACGCAAATTCTTAAAAAGTGAGGTGAGAAAATGGACAAATACGTCAAACTGGCGGATTTAGAAAATTTCGCCAAAATCGCCAAAACCATGGGCATGCCTCTGGAGAAAAGCGCAGAAAACCTTCTGGATTTCGCTAGAAACAAATCAACCGATAATGTTGTCGGGGTCATCAGATGCCGAGATTGCGCACGCCGTCAAAAACACGAACAACTCGGCAACGTTTGCGTGAAAAATCTGCCTGACTGCCTCACGCCGATTAAACTCGACGGTTTTTGCAGCGACGCTTTCCCCATGAACCCAAAAGTCTAATCACCACCAAAAAAGGTCAACCTTCGAGTTGGCCTTTTTTTATTTTGAAAAATATGTTATAATAAAAATATCTCATTTTCTATCAGGATGAGAAATCTTTTTTAGGGAGGAAACCCCTATGATAGCGCAAATACAAAAGAGGGTTGAACAGTGCCGTGGCATTCTCGATGCAATTTTAAGAGATGAATATGACTCCAACGAACATTTTGAAAAAAGAATTGAGGAGATCAAAAATCACTCAACACTCGAAGAGTCATACTTAATCGATGATGTTTGTATCGCCTACAAACTAGTCGAAGAAGCTGCTCTTGGATGTGAAAATTGTCCATTCAAAAAATGCGAAGATTTTTCGGAGCAAAATGCCATCAAATACGATGCCCTCGTGCTAGCTTATATAGCATTAAAGCATGTCAAGATCATCAAAAAGAAATCATAGATACAGTCTTCGGATTAATATCTATCTATAATCCTATGATGAAAACCTGCACGAAAGAGCAAGTCAAACTCATTAACCAAAAAGATTTCGAAAAAGTCTATGGCGACAAAAAAATCGACTCCGAAAACTGGTTCAGAGAGAACCTGATTGGCAGCTTCTAAGCACCTTATAAAACCCCTTTACGGGGTTTACTTTTTATAATTATAAACAGAACCCCGATATTTCGATATCGGGGATTTTTCCTGCAAAATATGCTAAAATTAGCTCAGTGGGCATCGTTTGATGCTCATTTTGCACTTTTAAAGAATAGGAGGCTATGTTATGCCAGTAGACTACCACGATTATATCGTACCCGGACTGGATGTTCTAATTGGCGACCCCAGCATTATCGACCCCATGCCCGAAGACAAAAAGCGCGCAGAAATCTTCTACATCCCAGAAAATTACATTTATCGTGTCATTGATTTTTACAATGAGCAATCTGGGCGCGGAGATTCTTGCCGCGAACTCACTCGTCGGTTCGGCATCATCCTTGAAACAATGCGAGAGCGAGAAGACGATGACGAGCCTTTTACCTTAGACAATGGCACTATCGTGGAATTCGTCAAAACCGACAATTTCGAATTCACTATGGGACTCAATTACAGGAGTTCTAAATCTCACGCCATTGCCGCCGCTAAAATCGTTTCCGAAAAAGTCGATCGCAACTATCTCGCCATCATGACCGGTAGCGACCAGCTTTCCACGCTCGCCGCCCTTTATCGGATTGATGTCGCGCACATCAACCCCGACGTTTACACCGGTCGACGCAAAGTCAAACTGCCTTGCGAATGTTCAAACCTTTGGTTTTCAAACAAACACATCACGCCCGATGAATGGAAAGATTGTTTCCCAAAACAAGACCCACTCCGCCCCAACGAATTTGTCGAATTTGTTTTCGACGATTTCTCGGGCAGAGATTACGGTTTTTCTCGCATCGGTCGCTTTGACGCTAACGAAGACGCGTTGATTCCTCTGAAAAACACTTATTTCAAAAACCCGAGTTTCAGCTCCATCCGTCCGCGCACTCCCAGCCAAGCCATGCTTATGGAAGCTTTACTTACCCCCCCCCCAGGAGGTTCCAATTGTAATTGTTTCAGGCGTTTTCGGCACCGGCAAAACGTTTCTTTCTACCGCCGCCGGCTATTACGGCGTCACCGAGAGTGGGGAATATGAGCGCATTTTCATCTGCCCACGAGACGGCGCCCTCGGCAAGGAAATCGGTTTTATTCCTGGCGACGCCATCGAAAAAACCATGGTCAAAGCCAAACCCATCGCCGATAACATGCGCGAAATTTTGCGCCTCACCGTCCCGCCCGAAAAGCTCAAGGACAAAGGTAGTATGAAAAACGCCTCGGCTTGTCGTGATTGTCTCGACCGTCACGTCGGCGAAGTTTTGGATAGCTATTTTGAATACGAGTCCATCATCTACATGGGTGGCCGCTCGATTTCCAACAGTTTCATCATCCTCGACGAATTCCAAGACACCGAGCGTTATCAAGCTCGCGCCCTGCTTTCTCGAATCGGCAACGGTTCAAAGATCGTCGTTTCTGGCGACCCCACCCAAATCACGAATCCGCACTTAAACCGCACCTCAAACGGTTTGAGTTACAGCGCATCCAGGCTTGCCGGCAAACCCGAAGCCATCATCGTTACTCTAAACGAGAACGAAATCGTGCGTTCAGCTGCCGCCCAAGCCATCGCAAACTACCTCAAATAACTCCTATTCTACCCCAAATCCCCGCTCACCCGAGCGGGGATTTAACTTTTATGTTATAATATAAAAATGAATCTAATCGTCGGGTTTGGAAACCCAGGAAAACAATACAACTTCACCCGCCACAACTTCGGTTTTTTGGCGCTTGATTTTTATTTCAAAAAAGAAGGTTTAACCTGGCAAAAAACCGAAAAATTCGGCGCAGTCTGGGCAAAATCTGGCGAAAAAATCTTTATCAAACCTCAAACTTTCTATAACGACATCGGAACTTCAATCCGCGCCTTCAAAGACTTCTATAAAATCCCACTAGAGAACACCTTAGTCGTTTGCGACGATTTTAACCTACCTTTTGGCGAGCTCCGCTTCCGCGAAAAAGGCTCCGCCGGCGGTAACAACGGCCTAAAATCTACGATTTTACACCTCGGCACCGATAATTTCGCTCGCCTCCGTCTCGGAACAGGGAACGACGAACTCCGTAAAAAACTCGGCGACACCGATTTCGTCCTCAGCAAATTCACTAAAGAAGAAAAAGAAAGGCTCCCCGAAATCCTCCAGGAAGCCTCCAATAAAATACACAAATTACACTAGCATCCACCTATTCGCGCCAAGACTCTTCACCACCCCTTTAATCTCCAACATCGTGATCGTTTGATTAAACATGCTTGCAGCTATGCCAAGGCTCGCGATAATATCCTCGCCATCATCCATCCCTTCGGCAATCTTCGCCAGAATCGCCGCTTCTTCCTCCGTGTCACCCATAATCAACCGCCTCTGTTTTTTGGATTTTTTAACAGCAGGGAATAAAACATCCAAAACATCTTCCACCCCTGTTAGCGGCATCGCCCCAGCCTTAATCAACTTATTGCACCCCTGGGACATCAAGCTAGTAATATTTCCCGGCACCACAAACAGATCTTTCCCTTGATCCAGTGCATGCGTCGCCGTATTAAGCGAGCCACTCCGCTCTGCCGCCTCTGTTACCACCACTGCATCCGCCAGCCCCGAAATAATCCGATTTCGCTCCAAAAAACTCGTTCTTGGAAAAACTTCCGCCCCTGGAGCATATTCGCTCAATATCGCCCCACCACTCTCTATAATTTCCCGCGCCAAACTAGTGTGCCTAACAGGGTAGATCTTATCTATTGGCGTCCCCAATACCCCTATAGTTACCCCACCAGCATCCAACGCCGCCCGGTGCGCAATCGAATCCACTCCATAAGCCAGCCCTGAAATCACCACCACCCCTGTTTTTGCCAGCTCATACGCCAATTTATAGGTTACTTCCTCCCCATATCTGGTATTATGCCTCGAGCCCACAATTGCCACTGTTTTTACCCTATTTTCGGGAATTTTTCCACGAAAATACAACATTTTAGGCATTAGCGCAATATTTTCTAACCCCTGTAGATATTCCGCCCCTTGGGGTGTAATTTTATTGATTTTGTTAAAAAAGTGTGAAAAAGGTGTTGACATTTTTTTCTCCATGTGATATAATGGTAATAGTTAGAGTTATTTAGCTCTACACTGCACCTAAATAAATCATAATTTTTGCTAACTGTCTTAGACACTAGCAAAGATTGCGTGCTTTTGAAACCCCTCAGGCTTATGGTTTTTCTACTATGGCCATGAGTTTAAGTATTACCTCCACTTATGAGGGAAAATTTCGAAGGCATAGCAATCCCTATAACCGGCGGGCCCCAATTTTGTGTGAGGTGGGTCGCGCTTCCGGGGTTCTCCCGGTGTCAAAAGAGATGTGTTATAGGGCCAAATAGCCCCAGGTGATGCCCACCCTTACCTGGGGCTTTTTGGTGGGAAAAATTACCTATTTTTCGCTTTATATTCTTTTACATCTTTCACTACAGATATAATCGAAAAGATTATTATAGCTATAATAGCCGCATCAACAATCGGTGTTACCAAAATTACAACCGGGTCAAAGACGGTAACAGGCCTACTGGATTCATAATTAGCGTAAGCCCACGCAATCAAAGTTGCTACCGCACACGTAACCACAAATCCAAGATTCGCATATTTTTTGTTTTTTCTCAACATGGTGTTCCTGACACCAAGAGCAAAAATAAAAAATATCATAGAGAGCAAGAGTTCTCCAGCTGCGTATCCTATATAGAGCTCCCAAAGCCAAGCTTTTTCCGTTGTTAAAACTGGGATAAGTTCAAAAGCTAATATCAGGAATTCCGCAATAAACAAGGCGATATAGCACCACCAGTATTTCCTAGGCCTGCCACGATTCTGCAAATAAGATATGAAAAGTAGCCAAATATATCCCACTATACTTCCGGATACATAACCTGTCATAACGCCAAAATTATCAATAAAAAACCTCACTTTAAATACGTCATAAAATGCATTAAATATAATAACTACCGCACAATAAATAGCAAAAGGTATACTGAGCACTAGCGGAACTATCCACGGGTGTCTTTTGATAAAACTTTCTCTTTTCATCATTGATTCCTTAATTATTTCTTATGTTTAAGAATAATATATAGCAGCAAAAAACACAACTTACCCTTAACCATTTTGCTTATCCTTGACGCAGTGTGATATAGTTATAAATATGTCGAAAAACTTAGTTATCGTTGAGTCTCCAGCCAAGGCCCAAACTATTGAAAAATACCTAGGCTCTGATTTTAAAGTCTTAGCCTCCGTTGGCCATATCCGAAAAGACACCAAAGTCAACGAAAAAACTTTTGATGTTACTTACGAAATCGACCCAGATCACAAAAAAATCATCACCGATCTTAAAAAAGCTGCCAAAGCCGCTGATAAAATCTGGCTCGCAACCGATGAAGACCGTGAAGGAGAAGCTATTTCTTGGCACCTGCAACAGGTCCTAGAGCTACCAGAAGACACCGCCCGTATTACCTTCCACGAAATCACCAAACCAGCACTAGATGCTGCCATTAAATCTCCCCGCACCATCGACATGGACATGGTTTATTCCCAACAAGCTAGACAAACCCTTGATATGCTAGTGGGTTATGAGCTCTCAGGTATTGTCCGCAAAAAAGTCCCTGGCGCTATTTCTGCTGGTCGCGTTCAAAGCCCGGCGCTCCGCCTTATTGTTGAGCGCGAACAAGCCATCGAAAAGTTCAATTCCAAAAACACCTTCAAAGTTTCTGGTGATTTTGACGACGGCAAAAAGCACGATTTTAAAGCTACTTTAGACAAAGATTTCGAATCAGAAACGGATGCTAAAAAATTCTTAGAATCTATCTCAAGTGCGAAATATCACGTCCATGACATCGAAAAAACCGAGGGAACTAAAGCTAATCCAGTTCCACTCACCACCGCCGCTATGCAGATCGAAGCCAATGCTAAACTCGGCTTTTCTTCTCGTACCACCATGTCCGCCGCACAGGGGTTATACCAAGCCGGTCTTATCACCTATCACCGCACCGACTCGCTCAACCTTTCCACCCAAGCCATTTCTGCCATCGCTAAATATATCGAGCAAAACTTCGGCAAAAATTATCTTCATACTCGCCATTTCAAAACTAAAGATGCCCAGGCTCAAGAAGCTCACGAGGCCATTCGTCCAACTCATATCGAACAGGAAACTGCCGGCAAAAACGATTATGAGCGCCGTTTATATAATCTTATTCGTAACCGCACGCTTGCTACGCAAATGGCTCCAGCCAAAATCGCTAAAACCACCGTTTCGATTAAAAACGACAAAAACAGTCATATCTTCCAAGCCAAAGGCGAAGTGGTTATCTTCGATGGTTTTCTCAAAGTCTACGGCAAAAGCAAAGATCTAGAACTCCCAGATCTCACTAAAGGCAGCGAAGTTTTTGCTAGCGAAATTATCGCCCACCAAACTTTTGCCAAAGCTCCAGCTCGCTACACTGAAGGTTCACTTGTCAAAAAACTTGAAGAACTCGGCATTGGCCGCCCATCCACCTATGCTTCTATTATGTCCGCTATCCAAACCCGAAATTATGCTATAAAAGGCGAGAGCGAAGGCGAAGAACGCGAAGTTGTCGAGCTAAGACTAAAATCCGGCAAAGTCTCCCGCGCCACCGTTTCCGAAAAATTCGGCGCCGACAAAGGTAAACTTATTCCAGCTCCAATTGGCGAGCTCGTCACTGGCTTCTTGGTTGATAATTTCAAAAATATCGTCGATTACAAATTTACCGCTAACATCGAAAAAGACTTGGATTTGATCGCCGAGCACAAACTCGAACGCGTCAAAATGCTCAAAGATTTCTACGGCCCATTCCACAATGACGTCCTAGTTTCCGAAGGTGCCGAAAGATATAACAACTCCCGCATCTTAGGCCACGATCCAGAAACTGGCAAACCAATCTACGCCAAAATCGGTAAAAACGGCGGATTCATCCAGCTTGGCGACAACGAAAAAGAAGCGGGCGAAAAACCTCGTTTTGCGCCTTTACCAAAACGAAAAACCGTTAAAACCGTCACCTTAGACCAGGCCTTAAAACAGCTCGCCCTGCCAGCCTTACCACGCTCGCTCGGCCAAGTTAAAGACGTTGAGCTTATCGCTGCCAGCGGCCCATTTGGCCCATACTTAAAAGCAGGGAAATACAATATCACCCTCGGCAAAGATTACGATCCATATACCATTGATTTTAAAACCGCAAAATCTCTTTACGACGCCAAGATGGCTTCCATCATTGCCGATTGGAACGACATTATGATTATTAATGGCGCCTATGGTCCATATATCAAAGGTCCAGGCCGCCGCAACAACGTTAAAATTCCAAAAGATCAAGATCCAACCAAAATCACCCGGGAAGAAGCCGAAAAAATGCTACTAGAGAAACCAAAAGCCTCCCGTCACGCACCACACCGTCGCAAAGCTAAAAAATCAACTGCAAAAACTACAAAAAAGAAAAAATAAAACATAAGCATCATTTTTTACCATTTTTGTAAAAAATGTGATACAATAGTTAGTATTAAGAATTAAAACTGTTCTAATCCAGTTTTTAGGACCTTTAATTATATTAAAAATCCAATATAATTACACCTAAAAAGTTAACTTTTTTAGTTGACATTGATATTATTTTATGTTATCATAGAACAAATATCACATCAATAATATTAACCGGGGTGGAAAAAAGGGAATTAAATAACATGCTCCAAAATGCAGACATCATCGCAAAAGCGATAGAAGGTAGCCTGAACATCATTGAACAAGACAGGGAAAGAGAGATCATCTCACGTCGTTTCGGACTTTCCGGTCAGAAAGAAACTCTCGAACAAATCGGGGATATGTTATCTATCACTCGCGAACGTGTCCGACAACTCGAAAAGGCTATTTTAGTCCGCCTACGCATCGGTGCAGAAGAAGCTAAAATTCCCGAGCTCGCTGCCGCCGAAAAGGTTATCATTAGGAATCTTACCGAAATGGGCCGCGTCGCTAGAAGCGCCGACCTTGCCGACAAAATCTACGGTCGCACCACCACTCCAGCCGAAAAAGCCGCTATTTGTTTCATTGGCGACATTTCTACTAACCTCACTATTATTGATGAAAATGACAAATACTTCTCCGCTATTGGCATCTCCGAATATGGCGACAGTAAAACTATCCGCGCCAAAGTCGACGAAATCTTCAATATCATCAAAACCAACAAAGCCCCAATGACCATCGACGAGCTCGACGAAAAACTTTCTTATGAACATCCAGATCACATCAAGGCTGTAGCTTCTATCTCTAAAAATCTTGCTACTTTGAACGGTCTCTGGGGTCTCACCAAATGGCCTACCGTTAATCCAAAGAACATCCGCGACAAAATTTTCGTCGTTCTAGAAACCAAAAAAGAGCCTATGCACTTTAGCGATATCGCCGAAGAAATCGCTAAATCTAGCTTCAAACGCAAAGATGTCACCACTCAGGCTATTCACAACGAACTTATCAAAGATTCTCGTTTCGTTCTTATTGGCCGCGGTATCTACGCCCTTGATTCTTGGGGTTATTCCAAAGGCACCGTCACCGATATCATCACTGATATTTTGAAAAAATCCAAAAAACCACTTACCCGCGAAGAAATCGTCAAACAAGTTTTGCACGCTCGCAAAGTTAAAGAAACCACCATCCTTCTCAACCTTCAAAACAAGAAAAATTTCAAGAAGGTCGACAAGAATCTCTATACTCTCGCCGAAAAATAGTTTTTATGCTAAAATTAAATAGATGCTAGCTCATATAATACATTTTATTTTAATGCCAATCTTCTGGATTCCAGCCGTCGGAATCCTGGCTTTCTTAACTTATCGTAATTACAAGAGGGTTAATCAGCTAAATTTACTCAACGTGGACTCCGTGCTTTTAATGCTTGAAATTCCACGCACCAACGACAAGCAAGAGCTTGCCGCCGAGCAACTTTTCGCTTCACTCCACGGCATTTTAAGAGACAAAACCGAACTCAGAAGCTCCGGCGGCGTCCAAGAGCATCTTTCGTTCGAAATCGTCTCCACCGGCGGGCAAATTCGTTTCTACGTTTGGGTACCAAAATCTTTACAAAGCTTCGTCGAAGGCCAAATTTATTCTCAATACCCAACCGTTCAAATTTACAAAGTCGACGAAGATTACGTTGATAATCGTGTTAATCATAATATTACTTACTCCGCCGAACTCACTCTTTCCGACAACGAAGTTCTACCAATCAAAACCTTCGATAGTTTTGAGGTAGACCCTCTTGCCGGCATTACTGGCACCCTCGCCAAACTCGATCCAGATCATTCCGAAGAGCTCTGGGTGCAAATTCTCACCCGCCCAATCCCAGACGATTGGCATAAAAACACCACTGATAAATGGGTTAGGAAGACCAAACTCGGCACCAAATCCTTCAAGATTGGCAACATTGATTTTGTCTGGCTTGTAGAAGTTCTTGGGGCTTTATTCAGACCACCATCCGGCGGCACCACTGGCGACACCACCGTTGAACTCTCCGAAAGGGATAAAACTCGCATCGCTAAAGCTGAAGAAAAAGCCACCAAACTTGGCTACGAAGTCAAGATTAGGCTCGCCTATCTTGGTGACAACGAAACCAACGCCAAGCTCAACATGCAGGCTCTCGTTGGTACTTTCAAGCAATACAATTCTACTAACCTCAACGGTTTCAAGATGTCCGGCGGCAGCTTTAAAGCCAGCGATCTCGATGGTTACAAGCTTCGCCAATTCACCGACCATGGCTTTATCCTTAATATTTCCGAGCTCGCTTCAGTTTATCACCTCCCACACACCTCTGTAGAAACCCCTAATATCGTTTGGGCTTCATCCAAAACCGCCGAACCACCTGCCAAACTTCCACTCATCACTGGCAGCCCAGCCAACGACGAAAACATCTCCGCCTTTGGTCTTACCAACTTCCGCGGTATCAATCATCAATTTGGCCTACTTCGCCGCGACCGTTCCCGCCACGTCTACATCATCGGCCAAACAGGGGCAGGGAAGAGCGGCATGCTCGAACTCTTTGCGCTCTCTGATATTTTCTATAATCAAGGCTACTGTATTATTGATCCACACGGCGACTTCGCCGTTAATAACCTTAAGTTCATCCCTAAATCCAGAGTTAAAGACGTGGTCTATTTCAACCCAGCCGACACTGCCTATCCAGTAGCTTTTAACCCACTCGAACTCTCCGACCCAGCCAAAAAACCAAACGTTTCGTCCGAAGTTATTGGCGTATTAAAACGTATGTTCGGCGAATCTTGGGGTCCTCGTCTTGAGCACATCCTCCGCTATACTCTTCTTGCTCTTCTTGATCGCCCAGAAACCACTCTGCTTGATATTTCCCGCATGCTCACCGATAAAGATTTCCGCAAAGAAACTCTTGATTATTGTAAAGATGTCACCGTGCTTCAATTCTGGAAACACGAGTTCGGCCAATGGAACGAAAAACAGGTTAATGAGTCTATCGCTCCAGTCTTAAACAAAGTCGGTGCCTTCACCGCCAACCCAATCATTCGTAATATTATCGGCCAGCCAAAGTCATCCTTTGATATCCGCAAAATTATGGACGAAGGGAAGATCTTGGTTGTTAATCTCTCTAAAGGTCTAATCGGCGAAGACAACGCCGGCATTCTTGGCGCCTTCCTTGTCACTAAAGTTCAGCTCGCTGCCATGAGCCGCTCCGACATCCCAGATGTCCGTGATCGCCGTCCATTCTATCTTTATGTCGATGAGTTCCAAAACTTTGCCACCGATTCGTTCTCGGTCATTCTTTCCGAAGCCCGTAAATACGGTCTTAATCTTACCGTCGCCAACCAATACATCGCTCAGATGACCGATTCCGTCCGCGATGCCGTCTTCGGCAACGTTGGCACCACTATCTCCTTCCGCGTCTCTGCTGATGATGCTCCGATCCTCGTCAAACAATTCGAGCCAACCTTCGAAGCTCAAGATCTTCTACAAATGAACAACCGTCACTTTATAATCAGTATGATTATTGCCGGCGAAAAAGTCCCGGCCTTCTCCGCCACCACCTTGTCACTTCCAGAACCCCCTACTGATAATTTCGATGCTATCATTCAACATTCCCGCGAAAACTATTCTCGCCCTCGTGCCGAAGTTGAAGAAGAAATTAAAGACACTATCGAGCAATCCGAAAAATACAAAAAAGAATTAGCTGATTCTGGTCGCCAAGACAACACTAACGCAAAAACCGTACAAAAACCGAACTTTAAACCTACACCAAAAGCCGAGTTCAAAAAGATGAAACTTTCACCAAACACCGCCGAAGAAAAAACCGGCCGCCTTGGATTAAAAGATTTAGGTAAGTTAGTCGCCGAGTCCAAAGAAAAACCAGCCGAAGAAAAGGGAAACGTAATCAAAAAACACAGCACTACCGTTGAAACTTCATCCGTGCCAAGGGAACTAAAGCACACTGTTTCCCCGTTACAAGAGAAAAATAAAGGCAAGAAGCTCTCCCCTACCCCAGTCAAAAAGCAATCCGAATCTAAAAAGTCTCGTACTTCTAAGATTGGTGCTAAGGTAGTATCCTCTGTTAAGAAGCAGTCTACCCCTGTTAAGGAAGCAGCCAAATCCACCCCTAAAACCACCCCTGTTAATTCCCTTAAAAAATCTGATCTAGAGGCCAAACTTAAATCTACCCCCGTTAAAAAAGCTAAAAACTCCGACAGCAAAGATTCAGACCATTTACTACGAATAGAACACCACAAGTAGCAGAGAATTAAAACCAAATTTAAACGACAGTAAGCACAAGCAGAATAAAAATCAGGCGCAAAAGACGCATAAACACTCATCTTTTTGCCATAAGCGTAATGTCGTACAATGCACATTTTTAGACACTAACAGATCAAAAAGCCGGCTAAATACAATTCCGCTAGAATCATACAAAACCCACCAAAATCATACTACAAAGCCTTATAATTATGTTACGTTGTCATTCACACATATGCAATCCACTCCGACTACACTCTAAATAACCCCAAATCCACCTATTAAATCGGCCAATTTTTAACGTCGCAATTTATCCATCCTGGCCGCCCTCATATTTGACTTTTCCACAATTTAATTTTTGAATATGGTTTTCACGCCACTTTTCACGGATTTTTTAAAATTTGACAATTCCCTATTTTTAGTTCCCTATCCACTTCTCTACCCTATTACGCTTAATCCCCCACCCTGTACACAACTCAAAAATAACTCCCTGAACAAAAACCGAACAAAGGGAACGAAAACAAACTATTTATAATAGGCTTTCCCTGATACTCTCACATCAATATAGGTAATTTCCCCTATCCCGTGTTCACCTAAATACTTCATCATTCTATCAATATCCTCTGCCGACACCGCTGTATCTCTGTCAGAATTAGTCTTAATGTAGCCTGCAAAATCTTTAATATAAAGATCAACTTCTCTCAGCATACCCACCGGCAACACTACTTTTTCCAACGTATAGCCAAGGTCAGCCAGATCCCCAGACATCTGCCAAATATATTTCTTAGTTCCATTCGTAATTTCCCCGCCGTTTTCGTCGATCACCATAATATTACTCAAATCATAATCATTCTGTTGCTCAACAACAACATCCGCTCCATCATACGCTTCAAGCCAACTTTTTACGCTTACCACGGCAAGATAGGCAATCAGCCCACAAGCCAAAAGCACAAATACTATCCCTCTAATCTTGCGATTTTTTGCCGCTTTTCGTACCCGCTGTCTCTCAGAATCCGAGACCGCCTTTTCCCTTTCTCCAGCTACCGTGCGCCCACTCTTCATTTTCGCTACGCTCCAACCTCAATCAAAATCTCTGCCAGCCTTCTCGCTGCATCACTTTTTGCTTCTTTATGCAGATTCTTAGCCAACTTTTCCCTTACTTTTGGACTACGTACCAGGCGTTTAATCTCACCTAGCAAAATACTTGGTTTTTCATTCATCTTCGCATCGCTCACCGACACCACGGCTCCTTTTTCCGCCAAATGTTCGGCATTTTTAGTCTGATGCCCGCCTGGCAATCGTTCAAACGGCACCAAAATCACCGCTTTTTTAAGCACTGCCATCTCCGAAATCGTGGTTGCGCCAGCTCTACTCACGATTACGTCCGCCGCACCCAAAAGCTCATTCATCGCCGAACTAAATTCCCACAATCTAAAATTTGAAGTAAGTTTAGCCTTATCCCAAATTTCATATTTTTTAAGATCCATCATGTCTTCATAATGCTTTCGTCCTGCCACCAATCCTACACTCGCGACCTTTAGTAAGTCTGGTAAAATTTCCCTCATTGCATTATTGATATTTTCTGACCCCTGGCTTCCACCCGTCACCATCACAAGTGGTCGACTCTCGTCAAACCCCAAAGTCTTCTTCAGAGATTTTTCTCGTTTTTCATTTACCATTCTAAAATCCGAGGACACCGGAATTCCTACCCATTCCCAGTTACTCTTCCCTTTTTCTTTATCAAACGGCATGCCCATAGCCACCACTTTAGCTTTGCGCATCAACAATCTATTTGCAAGCCCTGGCACCACATCAGACTCATGTACAACATATGGTATCCTAAATATTTTTGCCACAATCCCTACCGGCAAACCCACAAAACCGCCTTTAAGAAAAATCACATCTGGCCTTGAATCTCTAGAAAGCAGCCTAAAGAAGCTTTGAATAATGCCAAACAAAAATCCAAAGAAACCCAAAATATTTTTAAAAATCAAATCCACTAAAGTCAGCCTAAAGTGCACAAAATAATCTTTAAACTTCCACCCTGCATATCTACGAAACTTACCCGAAGCAACCCTTCTTACCCTAATATAAGGATTCTTTTTCTTACTTTTATCTTCCTCATTTCCCCATCTCACGCCTATTTCTGTTGTAATTTTTACAACATTCTTGTAATATTTTCTATCAGTCCAAAATTCAACCTTTGTTCTAGGTTTTAGTTTCAATAATTCACGAACGACCGCTACGGCTGGCGTGATGTGTCCCCCGGAACCTCCGCCCACTACTAATACTTTCATTGTGTTTCCCTTCCCTTCCAGTATAGCACGATATTTGCAAACATAGCCCAAGTGCTGCCGCCGTAAACAGCATACTTGTTCCACCATAACTTAAGAAAGGCAAAGTCACGCCCGTAAGTGGAATTAGCCCGGTCATCGCCATAATATTAGTTGCTACTTGCGATCCCACCCAAGCAAAAATCCCCACCACAATAAGCTGATATTCGGTGTCCCCTTCCATTCTCTCCGACACTTTAAGCAACCTACTAAGCAGAAACATAAAGCATAAAACTATCGCCAGCAACCCAACAAAACCAACCGTCTCGCCCATCACCGCAAAAATCGCATCGTTAATCGATTCTGGCAAATAGCCAGTCGCCTGCAAACTGTTCCCTATCCCCGCGCCAAAAAGTCCACCGGTTCCAATCGCAATCATTGCGTTTTCAATCTGATAAGATTCGTCTGAGCCGCCTTCGCCAAAAAACGTCATTATTCTCTCCATCCTATGGCTAGATGTTACAATGGCTAAAACTCCTACGATCAAAACCGCCACTAGTACCATCAAAAAACTTTTTATAGAAATACCACTCATAAATAGAATTGCCAAAATTATTGCTAGCAAACTAACACCAGAACCTAGGTCGTTCTGCAAAACCACCACCAAAAACAGCGCTAATAAACTCACTACGCCAAACGGTAATCCAAAATCACTCATGGTCAGTTTATTCTCATTCTTACATTTAGCAGCAAGTTGAGACAAATACAACACCACGCCTAATTTAATAAACTCTGCTGGCTGAAAACTTAGTGAACCAAACCTAAACCAACGGCATCCGCCACCAGCACAATTTGCCACCGAACTTCCAATTAATGCTAAAAAAGCCAACGCTACACCAGTCAAAAGGCTGGCAAGCATAATCCATTTTGCAAATTTTCTAATCTTATCATACGGAAGTTTAAAGGCGGCAAAAAGTACAAACAAGGACAGCACCACGCTTATCAGCTGATGTATAAAAAAATCACTTGTTCCATAACGCTCAGTACCATACGCCACATTTATGTAATTCGCTGTCATTGGCCCAATCGCATAAATCACCATTAACCCAATTAATAGCAATATAACTACAACTACGCCGATCGCTCTGTCACTTTTATGTCTTCTATTCACCTAAATAACCCCACTCACTAGCGCTATAAAAATGCCAAAAATCGCGAAAAATCCTGCGATCACCCAAAAACGCATTACGATTTTTGCCTCTCCCCAACCCTTAGCTTCTAAATGATGATGGAGCGGTGCCGAAATAAAAATCTTTTTCTTAAACACGGCCTTAGAGAACATTTGAATTAAGCTAGAACCTGCTTCTATTACTAATAAAATTCCGATAATTGGCAACAGCAAGAACGCATTCGTCATCATTGCAATTACCCCCAACCCCGCACCGAGCGCAAATGAACCTACGTCGCCCATCATAAAACGTGCTGGCGGCACATTGAACCACACATAAGACAATAGCCAACCCACCACCGTCATACAAAAACCAAATAACAGTAGCTGCCCTTGAGTTAAAGCAATCACGCCATATGCGCCGTAAGCAAATATCATTAATCCACCTGCGAGACCGTCCAAACCATCTGTAATATTTACCGCGTTGCTCGTTGCTACCACTGCAAAAGCAAACAACATCATCATTCCCGCAATACCAATTTCCACGTTTCCCACAAACGGCACATTCACGCTGGTCCAGCCGAGTTTCATCGTAAAGAACCATCCTAATGCCAAACCGACAATCGAAATCAAAGCGAATTTAACCGGCGCCCTTAACCCTGCCGCGCCCTTTCCGCTGCCAAAAACGTTAATCAAATCATCAATCAAACCAACAACGCCACCGCCAATAAAACCAGCCAACGGAAGCCAAGTTTGTCCTCTATCTAAAATGCACACCAAAGTCACAACCAAAACTGCCACTACGCCAATAATCCCCGCCATTGTTGGAAAAGATCGTTTAAACTTGTGCGCGTGCAACTTCGTCATTACCGGCAACGCTTCGCCTTGCACAGTTGTCTTTTTTTGCTTTTTCCAAAACTTATATTTATACGCAAAATATGTATAAATTGGCGTTAAAAACATCGATAGCAAAAACCCGCCCATTAAAAGCACCATTCCATAAAATATTTCGTTATCAAGCACTGCTCTCATATTATTCCTTTGGTTTTATTTTTAAATAATCTAGCATAAAGCTACTAATTTTATCGAACATTGGCAGCGCATCATCGCCGCCGTCAAAATGGTAACCCTCCCCCCATATTCTAACCGCTATCACATATTCTGGCAACTCTCCTTCCGCGCCACCAAATCCAATATAGGTAGCCGTAGTCTCACCAGTTGGTTCCGAATAACCCCACGTACCGTCAGGTCTTTGTATCACCACCTGACCAGTACCAGTTTTCCCTCCTATATAGTAGCCGGGTTTATCTATGCCATAAAGCCTTCTCACAGTACGCGTTCCATAAATCATGTCGCGCATAGTCGCGCTGGCTTCTTCCGAAATCGTTTGTCTCACTGGCGCAACCTCGCTTTCACTTTTTTCAAATACATCACCGTTCATTTTCCCTGCCAAAATCGTTGGCGTATAATATTTACCGCCATTTATAAGCGACGAAAAAGCCGAAGCAAGCTGTATCAAGCTAATACTCACACCCTGTCCAAACGTCATGTTCGCATATGTAAGTTCCATCGCGTATCCACTGTCCGGTGCCGGCACATAGCCGTTAGTTTCACTAAGTTCCACACCAGTCACCTGTCCAAAACCAAAGTTGTCATGATAATACTTATATAAAGTTTCCATACCCGCACTATTAATATTGTTTGGATCACCACCAATTAATCTTAATGCCTGCGTACTTCCACTGTTCAACGAATAATTAAGTGCAATCCGCATCGTAATATTTCCCAGCATGCCCTCGTACGCATTCCTGATTATCGTGTCATCGACCGTCGTATAACCATAATTCACATAAGTCGTGTCCGGTGTCATCGCACCAGTGTCAATCGCCGTCGCAAAAGTAAAAGTTTTACACACACTCGCTGGCTCATAGGCTTCTTCAAAAGCATAGTTCACGTAATCCGTAGCGTCTTTCACCATGCCATAATTCGCCGGATCGTAATTCGGCAAATTCGCCACTGCCAAAATTTTCCCACTATTTGGATCTATTACTATCGCACTGGCCCTGGCCTTGTCATAATTTACCGCTGCCAATTTTTCCGCCAAAGTTTTTTCTACAAAAAACTGCACATTTTTATCAATCGAAAGCACCACATTTTCACCATCTTCGGCCGGGATCAAAACATTTTCATCACCAATCGACAGCGCAATTCCGTTAATATCTTTTACAGCTCGAAGCAAACCATTTTTCCCTGCCAGTTGCTCATTAAATGCGCCTTCCACGCCATACTGACCTTCGCCGTCGCTATTCACAAAGCCAAGCAGCCCCGAAGCCAACTCACCCTCCGGATAAACCCGTTTTGTTCCCTGCTGCATCCAAACTCCCACCAGCCCAGCTTCTTCAATTTTCTTTGCATTCGTCCTTGGCACATTTCTCGCCACCACAAAATAACGCAATTTTTTATCTACAAAAACATCATCCCAATTTGCGGTCACAAAATCCCCTGCATATTCAGTAACTGTTTTTTTCACTTCCTCTTTATTTACAATCATCGGATCGACAATCACCGTATAAACCGTCTCATTCATCACGGCTTCCACCGGCTCATCGCCATCCATCATATAAATATTCCCGCGTTTTGCTAATAGCGTATTTTCCAAACTATGCTGCGCTTCTGCTTTTTTTGCCCACTCATCATGCTCTATAATTTGAACAAAAAACAGCCTAGTCCCGATCGTTATAGTAATCAAAACTAGCAAGATTCTTAGGAATCCAAAACGCTTATTCATACAAAATAATTATACCACTTATTCTGCGTAGCCTACAGGGCTCGCATCTTCCATAGTCACAGCCACTTCGCTGCTAGCTGCCGCAGCCACCGACGTCAGTCTCGCCTTCTCAACTGCTAAATCTTCTTTTTTCGCCTCAAGTTCCGAAATTTCATTTTCAATATTATTTAGTTCATAATCATAATTCGTCGATCTCGTTCCCTGCGTGATATAAATCAAACCAATTACAACTACGAGCAAAGACAAAATCACACTCTGAGAAACCGCCCCAAGCGTTTTTGGAGTATGTCTCACTGTATTCCTATTTTGCACCCAACTATTCACCGACGCGTAGTTGGACACTCTCCTGCTTGTAAAAATATTGTTTCTCATGTTTTTGTTTTTTGATTTCCTTTTTATTTTTTCCATAGTCCGAAGCGGCCACGCAAGCAGAGCAACAAGTAACTAACGCTCCGCTTCGGGAAGGTCATATATTTTTAACACTCTCTACGATTTTCTCTAACAACCGTATAGTATGGTGGGCTTTGCGCCCTCGTATTTTTTATGAAGTAATCCTGGTGTTTAGGCGGATATTCCACCGCCTAAACGTTAGCGGAAGTGTACTTCAATTTTTTGCGCACGTGATTTGTTCGCAACAACAATCTGTTTAGGCATACGCCTCCTTTTTTGTTTTATATTTTTATTTTTATCAGTCCGCTCATCAAGAGCGCTCAGCTACTCGTAGTTTCGCACTCCTAGCTCGCGGGTTGATAAACAACTCCTCATTTCCCGCAACTATCGGACTTTTTGTTAAAATCTTTAATTTAGACTCTTCGCCAAAGCTACTTTCCTCTTTAAAATACTGCTTCACCAGCCTATCTTCCAAACTATGGAAAGTAATAATCGCTACTCGTCCACCAGGCTTCAAGAGTTTCGGCAAAAGTGGCAAAGTCCTCTCGATTTCTCCTAATTCATCGTTCACTGCTATTCTAATCGCTTGAAAAACTTTTGTCGCTGGATGATGACGGCTGTGCCCTGCCCTCTCAAAAATCGCATCTGCTAACTCCTTCGTTCCCTTCCATGGCCTACCTTCAACGATCAACTTCGTAATCATCCTAGCAAATCCGGGTTTCTCTTCACCAAAATCTATCAAGATTTTTTCTATATTCTTCGCACTCCATTTATTCACAATTACGTCTGCCGACAAATCTTGCGTCTGATCCATCCTCATGTCCAGTGGCCCATCCTTAGAAAAAGAGAATCCTCTCTCTGCTCTGTCTAGTTGCGGAGAAGAAACTCCAAAATCGGCTAGTATAATATCGAATTTTTTTCCACATTCTATTTCCTGTAGCGCCGCACTATAAAAATCATTCTTCACTATTTTCACCGATTCACTTCCGTACTTCTCAGTTAAATATTTTATTGCGAAGTCATCTCGGTCCACTAGGACCGCATCCTTATAATTCTGCGTTACACCCAAAATTCTACTTGCATGCCCTGCATAACCAGCCGTTAGGTCAAGATAAGACTCACCCTTCCCTGGCTTCAAAGCAGCAATTACTTCCGATAATAATACTGGCTTATGAATTTCTTCCATGTGTATATAATACACTATTTCGTTTGAGATCGCTCAACTAGAAACTTCAGCATGTTTGTTTCTGTTTGTTTTTTGTTTCTTCATTACACCTAAAATCTACTACGATTTATCAGCGCGAAGCTAATCACATTATCGCAGCCGTTGAGAGACTTATTGTGTAATTGGTTGCGACCAAGAGGTCTAATTAGAGTTAAATTGGGAGGTGTTAATTTTAGAGAAATGTACACACGATTATGGTTACGCGTATCGCTAAATTAAACGCGTGCCGAAACTCCTAGTTGATCGACCTCAAACGTCTGTTAATGTACAGCACTAATAAAGTTATCGAGACAACCGAATCACCTCTAAATCACTATCTGAATTGTTGGTGATAGACGACATTGTCCCTGTTATTCCTTATTTTTATTTGTTTTTGTTTAGTGGTTTTTGTTTGTGCTTCCACTACCTACTAGTTTTACATAAGTTTTTTAAAAAAGCAAGTATAATTTTTCCAAAAATCCAGATTTTTCAACATTTTTCTCCACATTTTTGTGGAAAATCAACTCATATAACAGATAAGAAGTTTTAGTCATCCTGTGGAAAACTCCGCCTTTATTTTTACAACATTTTTCCATCATTCCCTATTATTTCGGTGCATAAATCCCGTCAAAACCCCATTTTTGACTTTATTTTTTATTTATTTTCTTATTTTTCAATTTTTACTCTTTACTTTATTTCATCTTTATTTTCTAAAAACCGAACACTCCCCTCTTGACTTTTTATCACGCTTATGCTAAAATATAGATAAGCCTGAGATTTGGTGCTTAATTTGAAGTTGTAAATAACCCTGTAATTCCCCACTTTTACAGAGATTATATTTTTATCTGGCATCCTGTGCTATAATGGGTAAAAAATAACGAGGTAATACAATGGAAAAATCACAATTCGACGTTTTTCTGTGGGCAAACGAGATCGACGAAATCAAAAACAACGTATCAGTCGAGCTATTTCTTTTTAATCGCAACTACACCCCTTATAAAGTCCGCTATTCCGACAAACTCACCAGCAGCGTCAAAGCCATGTTTATGCAAGAAGCGGTTAGCTACATCATCAAAGAGGCCGACAAAGGCCTAGAATGCCGCGAATATGAAAAGGCCGACGGCGAAGATAAGGTGATTTACCGCACTTCTCTCTCTAATGTCGACCGCGCCGAAACCTTGATTCACCTCATCGAGCACGAATATAAAGACATTGATTACTTCTCTGATAACGAATACGAATTCAAAAAAATCAAAGGTATTATCGCCAAATTTACCTATCCTGGCGGCGAAAAAGGTACCAAAACTTTCTATATCGCCAAATCCATTCCAGCCTCTTCCGCCCTCAAAAAAGCCTCTTCTTGGGAACTTAACGGGGAGAGTTTCGAGCCATTTTCCGCCGAAGTCGCCATTAAAATGCCTGAAGACAACCAGGTTGCCATCATTGACGGCACTATAATCATCTTCAACCAGTCCAAATTCGAGACTTTGTTCCAATACGATTACAAATCTCAAGTCATTGCCGACCAAAAAGCCGAGGAACTTGCCAAAAAGTACAAACTCTCATTTGCTGAAGGCCTAACATTAAATAATTTACTCCAGGATAAAAAACCTTTACTCAAGAAGCTGCAAAATATTGATATCGAAAACCAAATGGCTCAAGACAAGCTCGTCGACTATGCCGACGAAATGCAACTCGACCTACTCACGGACGACGACGGCAGTATTATCATCATGGACAGCCGCGATCTCACTATGTTTGTAAATCTTTTAAACGAAGACTACTACGTTTCCCCAGTCAACGGCGTACGCTACGAAATCAAGAGCAAAAAAGCTCTGTCCGAGCCAGATGGCGAACCACCTAGAAATAATAAAGCCTAATTATTTATCAAAATTATCATTTAAAGTCACAAAATAAGGTTCTTCTACCCTAGTATTTTGATCGTCAATTGATTCTAGCGTCTCGACAAGATCAGTCCTAAGCGAATCAATTTTGTCATTTTCCTTTATTGGCGCTTCCATCTTAATATAATACCCTGGCACGCCATCAACGCTATCAAGATAAATCATTGTCTCACCAATCGACGAACTTCTGCGCTTTTTACTCACTTCTGCCAACTGTTTAAAGCCTAGTTGTTGAATAATATTCACCGCTTCCACGTAATCTCGCACCACTGTCGCATCCACAATATCCGCCCCACTATCAACAATGTGTCTCTTTAAAATCAACTCATACCTAGCCGGACGATCAATTGCCTTCATTTCAGTACGCATTACGAGACGTGGAAAATTTGCTCCTGGTTTATAATTTTTTGGCACATAAATTCTATCATGTTGCCAATACATCGAACCAAAATCAACATCCACCTCGTTCATTTTAGTTTCAAAATCATCATGATTTTTGAGTTTATATTTTACCACTACTTTTTTCATAAAGTTTCTCCTTTTCTTGCTCGATTTGCCCATTCGTCGGCTAATTCATTCATTTTTACCCCCACATGACCTCTAGTCCAAACTAACCTCACATCATTATCACAATATAATTCATATAATCTTTGTACAATGTCTAAATTGGCAATTTCTCCTTTGGACTTTTTCCAACCCTTTTCTTTCCAACCTTTTGCCCACTTTGTTAAAACATTTATCCAAAATTCTGAATCACTATGGATCTCACAGCCTTCATCGCCTGCATATTCAATCGCCGCAATCATGGCTAGTCCTTCCATTCTGATATTCGAGGATTCTTTTTCTTTACCTAAAACTACCGGCTTGCCGTCTTCAATCACGGCAAAACCACCAGGCCCAGGGTTTGGCGAAGCACTTCCGTCAGTCCATAAAATTTTCATGCTATAATTATAACATGTCAGAGGCGAGAATTAAACGAGCAGTCGAGATGGCCACCAAAGCCCACGAAGGGCAAAAACGCAAAAGTGGCGATCCGTACATCACTCACCCTCTCGCTGTCAAAAAAATTCTTGAAGAATGGAAAATGGACGAAGACACCATCATCGCCGGTATTTTGCACGACACCGTCGAGGATACCGATCTCACTCTTGATGACATCAAAAAAGAATTCGGCGAAACCGTCGCTTTTCTCGTAGATGGCGTCACCAAACTCGGTACCGCCCGCAGCGGCATGCGCAACCTTGAAACTTATCTTCCAGAAACTTCAGACAATCTCCTCCGTCTCCTCATCGCCCTTGGTTCTGATATCCGCGTTCTTATCATCAAACTCGCCGACCGTCTCCATAACATCCGCACTCTTTCTGCCCTACCGAGCGACAAACAGAAAAAAATCGCTCGCGAGACCTTGGAGGTTTTTGCTCCTCTCGCCGACCGTCTTAACATGGGACAACTTCGTGTCGAGCTCGCCGACGTTTCCTTTAGCTATACCGATCCAAAACGCTACCAATACCTCCAGTCTTTGATTGAAAAGCACAATAAATCCGCCGAAAAAACCATCAAACGCGCCGAAAAAGAAGTTACCGAACTCCTAAATAAAGAAAAGATTAAGTTCGAAATTTCCGGCCGCGCCAAATCCGTCTATTCTCTCCATAAAAAACTCGCCAAATACAATCAAAACATCAACGAAATCTACGATCTTATCGCCCTTCGCATTATCGTAAATGATATCACTGAATGTTATCTTGTGCTTGGCCTTATTCATTCCCTTTACACTCCGCTTGGCGGCCGCATCAAAGATTACATTGCCCTACCAAAACAAAATGGTTATCAATCTCTTCACACTACCGTCATCACGCCAGACAAAAAAATCATTGAATTTCAAGTCCGTACTCACGAGATGCACGAATACGCCGAACGCGGTCTTGCCGCCAGCTTCTACTACAACGAGCAAAAACTCACCGAAAACTACCGTACCGGTAAAATCCAACACCTACCAACCAATCTTCTCTGGATCACCGAACTTCAAACTGCCGCCGCCCAGCTTAAAGAAGGTAAAAAAGTCGATCTTAAAAAACTCAAACTCAATCTTTTCGCCGACAAAATCTTCGTCTACACCCCTAAAGGCGATATCATTGATCTTCCTAACGGTGCTCTTCCCCTAGATTTTGCCTACCGTCTTCACTCCGAAATCGGTGGCCGTGCTGTTGGCGTTAAAATCAACGGCAAAATCAGCAACCTGAATCACAAACTCGAGCAAGGCGACATCGTCGAAATCTTAACCAGCAAGAACCAGGTCCCAAGAGAATCCTGGTTCGACAAAATCTTCACTTCCCACGCCCGTCAAAAACTTCACCACCAGCTCAACCAAAAAAACGAAAAATAACTTATTTATTCAAAAAATCTAAAATTCGTTTCAAATCATCATCATTTTTACAAGCAATCGTCACGCTTCTGCCACGTACTCTTACTTTTGCGCCTAGTTTCGCACTAATTGCATCTTCTTCTTTGATATAAGTATTCTCTTTAATTACTCTTACCGAGCTCTTTTTCTTGTGCTCGGACATATAGCGCTCAACTTTTCGCGCCGTCCAACCTTCTTCTACGATTTTCGGCAAAACTTCTTCGATCATCTCTTTATCAGCACGCACTAGCGGCCTCATTACGCCTTCAGAAAGCTTTTCTTTCACCATCGTTTTCTTTGCAAACTCTGGCAAATTCAAAAGTCTCAGCGTATTCACAACCGAAGATTCACTCTTTCCTATCCTATCCGCAATCTCTTTTGCCGACAAGTTAAACTGCGCCTTCAGCTTGGCATAAGCCGTAGCAAGTTCCATCGCGTTCAAATCTTCCCTTTGCGCATTTTCAATAATCGAAATCTCTAATCTGTTTTGCGCGTCCAAAGTTCTAATAATTGCCGGAATTTCCTTTAAGCCAGCCAGCTTTGCCGCTCTAAAACGACGCTCACCAGCTACAATCTTATATTTGTCCTCTTCTTTCGTTACCACAATTGGCTGTAACACACCATGTTCTTTAATGGATTCAGCCAAAGCCTGCAAAGCTTCCCCACCAAAATCTTTCCTTGGCTGCTCTTCATCTCGTGCAATCTCATCTAAACTCAACTTCGTTAGCTGGCTAACTTTTTCATCTTCCCCAGCCGTCAAATCAAACTCTTCATCAAACGAATCCGTTGGGATCAAACTTTCAAAGCCTCTCCCTAGCCCGTGTTTTTCGCTCATTTTTCACCTCCAGTCCTTTCCACCACCTCTTTTGCAAGCTCCTTGTAAGCCTTTGCGCCCTTGCTAAACTTATCGTACGCACCCACCGGAATCCCATGGCTTGGAGCTTCCGCCACGCGCACATTCCTAGGAATCGTCGTCTCAAATACTTTATCTTTAAAATATTTTTTAATCTCCACTAACACCTGCGCAGACAAAGACGTACGTTTGTCATACATTGTTGCCACCACACCAAGCAATTTAAGATTGGGATTAGTGGCCTTTCTCACCAATTTCATACTTTCAAGCAGTTGTGCTACACCTTCAAGCGCATAAAATTCCGTCTGTACCGGCAACAAAAGATAGTCCGAAGCAATCATTCCATTCACCGTTAACAGAGATAAACTTGGTGGAGAATCTATAATCACATAGTCAAAATCACTCTTTACGCTGTTAATTGCGTTCTTAAGCTGAACAAACTTTTTGCTCATTTTTGTCAGCTCTACCTCTGCATTTGCGAGTTGCGGAGTTGTTGGCGCAAGATAAAAATTCTTATATTTCGTCTCCTTTATCACTTTACTAAGCTCAGTCAAACCCATAAAAACGTCCGTCATAGTAAGCTCTAACTGACTTTTCTCAACCCCGAGCCCACTTGTAGCATTCCCTTGCGGATCGCAATCTATAAGAAGAACCTTGTATTTATCTTTAGCCAGATAAAAAGCCAAGTTCACCGCAGTAGTTGTTTTACCAACACCTCCTTTTTGGTTCGTCACGCAAATAACCGTAGCCATCATAAAAGTATTATAACACAAAAAAACGTCCCGCTAGAGCAGGACGCTTATTTTATCCTATTTTATTGAGGTTATCTCAATAACCGAATATTTTTGGCGGTGGCCAGTCTCGGTATGGACGCGTTTCTTAGAGTGGTAGCGGATTACGCGAACTTTGTCGCCTGCTACTTTCTCTTCTACTACTTTGGCTGAAACTTTTACGCCTTTTACCGTAGGGGTGCCAACTGTAGTTTTGTCACCATCAATTACGAGTAAAGCATCAGTTTCGAGCTCTTTTGTGCCTGCCGGGAGGAGGTCCACCCGTAGGGTCTCTTTCTCTTCGACAAGATATTGTTTTCCGCCGATGAGTACAACTGCTTTCTTCATATTAATCCTTTAATTAATCAACTAATTTTACCACACTTTCGCTGTTTTGTGAAGTGTTCTCTAGTCAGATTACGAGTTGTATTATTTTTTAGCTGCCTTTTTCTTAGTCTCGTGAGTTACTTTTTCTTTACCAGTTTCAGCCTTTTTAATATTGTGCAGAGTAGTACTAGATTTAATTAGATAGTAACCACCAGTACCAATTGCTAGGGCCACAATCACTGCCAAGATTATCTCGGCTGGACCAGTATCTGGAAGCTCAGATGGAGTACCACCATTATCACACCCACGTTCAACCGTTAATTTAACTTTGTCATACATCGTACCATTAGCAGTTGTAACGTAGGCGTTGTTATAAACTACCGTATTACCACAGGCAAAAATTCCTTTGTTGTCTTCAATTTTTACATCATAGACCACAAAGCCTTCCTGTTCTGGCAAGTAATCACCAATACCAAGTCCGTTTTCCCAAGCCGAATCATCAACCTTCACATAGTTGGCATTGGCTGGAATCTTAGCTTCAATCGTACCAGCAACCAAAGTCATGCCATCAGCTAATACATCATAGACTGTTACTGAAGTTTGATTGGTAGTACCAATATTCTGATATTTAATACGGAATTTAACTGTATCACCAGGTTTTACTGTTGCAGTTTCAGACCAAGTCTTACCACCGTCAACCGAAATCTCTTTTGAAATATAAAATCTTGGCTGATCAACCTTAACTCTAAAAGTTACATAACCAGCATATTGGTTACAACCAGGAATCATGCCCCACTCTTCATCCCAGAAAGCTAATTTAGCACCAGTGCCCCAAAGTGATGCATCATCCAAGAATTTTCCGTTAGCCGAACCACCGTTATGGATTTCTGCTGAACCCTGAACGTATCTTAGATATACCGTCTCAGAAGCAGTCAGAAAAGCCGTATCATAAACACTACCAGGATTTGTATTAGTAGAAGAAATCGTGCCCTTCACTACCGCCGCTTCACCAGCATTAACTTCGGTTGGCATTTCCATGGCAAGACGCACGTTATCGGCAATACCAGCACCGCTAGCATTTAAGTTGTCTGCAGCGTTATTATGGAAGTATACGTAAACTTCGTAAGTTTTCCCTACTTCAATATTAACTTCATCGACATAGTCGTTATTTGTGCCATATTCGCGCACGCGCACGAAATTTCTCTCATCACCAAGCGATGGGTTATTAGTAATGGAGTTAAACGTCCTATAAGAAGCTGGCACTTCCCAAGTAAACGTTTCACGATCCCGTGGTCCCCAAGAATCTTCTGCATGTGCAGGCATCGAAAACACGCCAAAAGCGCCCACAAGGCCAAGCACAGCCACTAAAAGTTTTTTGACTGCAGGTTTTTTCATTATTGGTTACCTCCATTATTATTTAATAATTCTGCAAACCTATTCGCCAGTTCCTCATCGGTACGTGTACCATTTTCGGCACTACCTTGTGTATTCCCTGCCGCCGACTCTTCGTTAACATACGGAGCAGTTTCTTCAAACATTCTAGTATCACCATCACCTACTACTGTTACTTCGTTTTCTTCTTGATGCAATACTTCTGGTTTGTACTCTGGCTTAATCTCTTGATTTTGTACTTCTTCAGAATTCATGATTGCTTCACCAATTCCTTCCATACCCTTTTCGCTCATATCTTCAGTTTTAACCTCGGCACCAGGATTCGTTTCAGCATCAACATGATTTTCTTCAGTTGCGTATACTGGTGTAGCCCCACTTTCAGGCTTATCCGGAGTCACTGGTAACGGACTTACATTATCACCTGCATGCGTATCCCCACTCTTAGGAGTAAGGCCGTTGTTAGGTTCTTCTGGTTCCTCCGGCTTTTCTGGCTCCTCTGGCTCTTCTGGTTTTTCTGGCTCTTCTGGAGTCTCAGGAGTTTCCGGTGTCTCCGGTGTCTCTGGCGTCTCTGATGTCTCTGGTGTTACCGGTTTCTCTGGAGTCTCTGGAGTCACCGGCTTTTCTGGCGTAACTTTCTCAACAGTAACTTCCACCGAACCGTCATCTTTATAAACTATCCTGATGATATTACTACATTCGGCATTAACCATAACCATAGAATTACCGCTTTTAAGAACAAAGAGTTTTTCTCCGCCCTTGAAAACGATATGGTTCGTAGCAATCAATGATTCTACTGGAGTATTGCCGTAAATATCATAAGTGTTCTCCGCTTCTTGACCAGCTTCTGCTGCTCTAAATTCAACTTCTGCACCATCAAGGAACTCCTCACACACATCCAGCATTTGCTTTTGTATCTCGGCACCATTGTTGCCATTCATCATGGTATCAAGCTCGGTTCTAGTTTTTCCAGCCAAATCGCCCTTCACGCTATCATCGAGCTCGTAGAAGAATGCCGCCAAAGCTTCTGGATTATTCCTAATCAATTCTTTATTTGATTCAATTACGGCGTCTTTATCTTTCTTATCCCATAGTTCGCTTCGATCACCAGTAAGGTCATAGCTATGCGCCCTTGTCTCACCATCATCGTAATTGTACTTCACACCATTCGCCATCTCGTTACGTTCGTCTTCTGCTTTCTTAGTTTCAGAACCGCCGTCTAGAATCGCGACCCTACCGTCGCCAAGATCAACCTTATTCTCATCAGTATCATTGTCTTCAACAGTTTCGCTAGCAGCCTTTTGATCAGTGATATCTCTTTGGTTAGCATCTTTTTTGAGCTTGCGACCAATCGCAAAACCACCAGCAGCCAACGCGCCAATTAAGAATAGTCCAGTTACTCTTCTGAAATTCTTATTGTTCGACAATCTTTCATACAGACTCTTTTTCGCATTGCTACTAGTTTCACGCTCGTCAATTACTTCTTCCTCATCATCCGAAGCGTCTTCTTCCACTTTTTCGCGTGACTCTTCAAGCGCTGCCTTTGCTTTTATTTCTACTATTCTTTTCTTCAAAGCAATTAACTCTTCAGTGGTTAATTTACCACTATTAATAAGCGTCAAAATTTCTTCTTTGCCACTGACTTTTTCAATCTCAACGCCAGCATCTTCTGGAGTGACGATTCCCTCACCAACCATTGCCGTCCTGCCGAGTTTTCTATCAACATCGAAATAGTTTAGACTCTCGTTTGCTTCACCGCTATTAGGATTTATTCTTTCAGGGTCACTCATTTTTATTCTCCTCTCCTAAAAAGACCAAGTCTTTTCCATATCCCGTTAGAAATTTTTTTACGTTTTACTTTATTTTTGATTTCATCACCATCGTCAATTACTTCGCCCTTTGCATTTAGACCAAACTCTGCATATTTTGCCGTCAATTTATCCATCAACTTATCATATTTAGCCTTAGTGTTACCATGAACGTCAAAACCTGGGAAGAATTTCGGACGCACCACCTTATCCATGATTTCATAAACCTTCACGCCTTCTACATCTTCACGTTCCAAGTTTCTAATAAATTCCGCCACGTTCCTCACGCCATCAATATCACCCTTCAGGATTTCAATTTTTCCTTCCGGAGTCTTGGCATATTCTTCCGTTCCTTTTTCTATATTTAATGGCTTCTTGTTCTCAGCTTCAGCGCTAACCACCGGCCCTGTTGACTTCTCGCCAGTTCCACGCATACGTTCTTGATTTTCTCTCACGCGATCATATCTATCTCTCATCTTTTCTTCCAGAAGTTCCCAAGCATCATCGTTCAAATCTTCGCCTTTAAATGCGCTTTTCATTTGTTCGATATATTTTTCAACCGCAACATTATCTTCAATCTTCACGCCTTCTACGTAATACTTCGCCATTTTATATTTATCTCTAATAACATCGTCGCTCAAATCCGTATCAGCTACATTATCAATTCGCTTATTAATCGCCGCTTCGATGTCATCAAGATCATCAATCGATAAACCAGCAAGATCTATTTCTTTAGTGCCGATTTTTTTATCAATTGCTGCCCCAATCGCATCAAGATCTTCATTTGACAAACCGGCAAGATCTATATCTCTCTCTTTTACTACTTTATATTTTTCTTCTATTCCCTTTATGGCTTCATCATACCTTTGTTTAGCTTCCGCCATCGTCTCGTTACGCCATTTTTCAAGTTCTTTGAAAAATTCCGCCGTATCTTTATCGCCTTTTTCTGGTGGATTACCGCTCTCGTCACTATATGTAAAGGCTGTAGACCCACCATCTTCACCGACGATGCCCTTATTTATTTCGTCGTCCGGCTCTTGCTTTTTGTTTTCCACCCTTCCGGTTTTTTCCAAGTTCTCAAGATTCTCGGCTTCGTGCTCTTCAAGGAATTTATTATATCTTTCTTGTTCTTCTTCCGTTCCAATCGTCTCGTCAAATCTATCCCTAATCTCAGCCAAACCCTTCTTTCTATCTTCGTTCGTCTCTCCAAGCGCCTTTTCAATATTTTCCTGCTCTTTTTTCTTCTCTTCTATTTCTTTCAAAATTTTATCGTGCTTATCACGAAGCGCCTTCGCCTCATCTTCGTGCGAAGCCCTAATTTCTTCTAACTTGCCTTCGTATCTTTCCTGTGACTTTTGTTTCAATATATCTTTGTGCTCATCGTTCACATTTGCTTGGGCATCAATAGCTTCAAGAGTTTTATCAAGACGCTCTTTTACTCTAGCTCTTTCTTCTTCCACACCTTCGCGGAATTTGCCACCTTCTTCTCTCGCGGCAGCGAGTTCATCTTCTAATTTTTTAATGTCTTCCTTTACGGCTTTTAGCTGAGCATATTGTTCTTTTGCACGTTCATTAGCTTCTGCTTTTACTTCACTAACTTTCTTACCATCCAAACCATATTCTTCGGTTTGTGACTTTTCAAACGCATCTTCTAAAGCATCTTCCTTCTCTAACTCGCTAATCAAGTTTGCTTCTTCGCCAGCCTCTACGGCCGCATCAATTTTATTTCTTAGCTCGCGAAGACTAGCTTCATTCTTTGCTCGTTGTTTTTCTACTGCATTTTTATAGTTATCATCATCTTGATAACCATCGCCAATAATATCAGCAACATCTTTGCTGTTTTCTTCTAACCTCTTTTCAAGACGCTCTTTTCTCTCTCGGTAAATTTTTTCTAGAGCATCTTTATTTGCTCCTTTTTCCATTTTAGAAGGTCCAGCTTCTTCCGCAGCCTTCTTCATGCCTTCAATTCTTTTTTCATAATCTTCGTCCGATTCGTTCTCACCCTTTGGATAAACTTCTTCTAGGCGTTCTGGGCTAAAATCGTCTTCAGCCTCTAGTTGTTTTTCGACAGCATCATTAAATACAGGCTCATTAGCCATCGCAGCTTCAAAATCATTGTATTCACTAACGCCCCCCGCATCATTGTGATAGGGCTCGCCTTCTCTCATTATGCTTCTCCCTTCAAGTAGTTGTCGCGGAACTCATTCATCGTAGCTTCTACAGCAGCGTTGATTTCATTTGTCGAACCATAAATCAAGGCGTGAATTTCACTTTCAGCCGCATCATTACCTTTTTCGTTCAAAAGTTGATCTAACTTCTCAGCTTTGTCATCTGGTAAGGCGTTGATCATTGCTTCGTCAAGTTTTGCGCTAAGCTCATCTAAAAGCCTGTCTTTCTCTTCTTCTCTGGCATCATCATCTAGTTCAGCCCCTTTGTCGGAAATCATTTGCATCACAAATTCTTCCAGCTTTTCATTATTAGCTTTGGTATAGTCAACGTCCATATTTTGCCTTTCTTTTTTTATTTTTGATATATGACCATCTCTTCCCCAAGATTACCACAAGCGTTATTGCCTGTCAATATTTTTTCACAAAAAAAGTTGGGCGTCGTCAAGACGCCCAACCGCTCTATCTTATAGAAACTCCTTTGTTATTTCTTGTAATTTTTGTGTTCAATTTTCTACATTACATCGGTAAAAATTCCTTATTAAAGTTTATATTTAATCGTTTAACTTATAAATATTCCTTCCTAAGCAGCTCTCAATAAACTTCCGACCTTTTTACCAATCCTAGCATTTCTTAACCTTATTTTCCTTTCTGCTAAATCGGTAATATTTTCTGGCGATTCATAATTCTTTTCGTCAGCATAAGTTTCAAACGCCATTTCTTCATCTTCGTCTTTAAGCTCTTCTGGAATATCATCTCTCCAGTTGGCATTAAAAACTTTGTTCGGAAGTTGTATCACTTCTCCTTTAGTTGATGCTTTATTTGACGTTTTCATGTTTATTTTTGCTTTCTTTTTTGTTTGTGTTTTAATATTGTTTGTTAGATTTTTATTTTTATTGTCTAACTACTTTTTATACTAGCACACTTTTGCAAAAAAGTCAATACCTTTTATGCTTATTTTTCACATTTTGTCAAATCTTCCCTGTTATTTTTACCCAACAAAAAACCGCCAGCGCTCTCTCATACTGGCGGCCTTTTAATGCCTAGTTCTTTTCTAGCGAAATCGTGAGTTGTTTATCATTTACTTTCACCACCTCATCATATGCATAGTTCTCTTCCGTAAGCTCCACAGCCAAGACTTCGTTCATCAAGGTCTCTTTCCAATCCTTTGGCACTTTTTCGCCCGTGACCGATAATTTAATCCTATCGTCCACGTTTAATCCCGCTTTCTTGCGTGCCGACTGTACCACGCGAATCAACTCGCGCACAAAGCCTTCTTCTTCTAGGGCCTTATCAATTTCCTTATTAATGAAATTTTCTTTACCATGCTTCACATTCTTTACATTCACCTCGTCGGCAATAATTTGCTCATAGAATGCATCTAGTTTATTACCGGCATAAACCATTTCGGAAAGCGGCTGCCTTACCTTAATTTGCTTTTCGGTATCAGACTTTTGCATCCTAAGCGCCAAACCTTCGGTGATAATCTCTCTTACGTGAGCCATATCAGAAATTACTTTCTCATCGATCCCTCCAGCTTCTGGCCAGTCAAGAAGATGTACCGATTTATCTCTACCCTCAAGTTGTTGGTAAAGCTCCTCGGCCAAGAATGGCACAAATGGCGCGATAATTATACTTAGATATTTAAGTACATAATATAGCGTGGCGTAAGCTTCCATTTTGTCGCTGTCATCCTCGGACTTCCAGAAACGACGGCGGCTCCTGCGCACAAACCAGTTTGAAAGATCGTCCACAAACGGCAACACTCCCGCCACCGCCTTCGGCACATTATATTCTTCCATTCCTTCGGTAATCTCATCCCTAAGCTGGTGCACTCTCGACACAATCCACGTATCCAATGGGTTTTGGAATATAGAACTAAGAGGACTTTGAAAGGCTCCTTCGTCGGAGCTTCCGGAGGCTACGGCCGAGGATGAGCGCCCGAGACCCGCGACGGCGGGCTCGAGGGACGCGTCTCCACGAAGGAATCCTTTCAAGTCCTCAGAGTCTATATTATCCACTTCCGCATACATCGTAAAGAAATCATACACATTCCAAATCATCGACAACTTCCTTGCCACATCCGACACATCCTTGTCGAGTAGCGCAAAATCCTCACCCGAAAGCACCGGCGAAGAAAGCAACAAGAACCTCAGAGAATCTGCCGAGAATTTGTCCATCAATTCATTTGGATCAGTATAGTTGCCGAGTGACTTCGACATCTTTCTGCCGTCATTACCAGCCAGAGTACCAGTCGTAATCACGTTTTTATATGCATTATGTCCGAAAAGTGCCGTATTTACCGCATGCACATAATAGAACCACGCGCGCACCTGCCCCACATACTCCACAATAAAGTCTGCTGGGTAGTTGCGTTCAAACTTTTCTTTGTTTTCGAATGGATAATGCATCTGTGCAAACGGCATTGAACCAGACTCAAACCAGCAGTCCAGCACCTTTTCAATACGTTTGAAGTGCTCACCATCTATATCAAATTCAATTTCATCCACCCATGGACGATGATAATCCTCAAGGCGCTTGCCAGACAGCTCATAAAGTTCATCATAGGATCCGACCACCTTAATTGAGCCTTTATCACCCTTCCAAACTGGCATTGCTGTGGCCCAGAAGCGGTCGCGAGATAGGTTCCAATCTGGCGCCTGCTCGATGTTTTTAGCGAAACGCCCGTGCTTCAAATGTCCCGGGAACCAGTTAATATTCTCATTTTCTTCGAGCATCAAAGGTTTACTGCCTTCAATATTAAAGAACCAGCTCGGGAAAGCACGGTACATAATACGTTGTTTCGAACGTGGGTTAAACGGATATTCGTGTTTAATATATTCAATCTTATAAACAATGCCTTTTTCTTCCAAAATCTTCGCAATAAACTTATTCCCCGCCCAAATCTCAATACCATTTTCGTCCGTGTCGCGCACACCGAGTTCGTGTAGTTTTTCTGCCATTTCCGGCAAATAGTAGCCATTTTCGTCGATACAATCCAAGAAATCTACATCATGCTTCAATGAAAGCGCATAGTCATCCTCACCATAAGCTGGTGCAATATGCACAATTCCGGTACCATCCTCGTTTGACACAAAATCCGCGCCAAGAATATGATAAGTATCCTTTTTTAATTCCTCCTTATCTAGAAATTCAATCAGTGGTTCGTACTTTTGCCCCACCAAATCTTTACCCGGAAAAGTCCTCAGCGGCTTATTATCCGGGAAGATTTTTTCTGCCCTCTCCACCGCCAAAACAAACTGCTCTTTCTCGACTTCATAAAGCCCATATTTCATCTTTGGATTAATTGCAAGCACCATATTAGCCGGCAACGTCCAAGGCGTCGTCGTCCAAGCCAACAAGTACACTGGCGGAAAAGTGGATGCGTTGTGTTCTGCGGAACATTTTGGCGAGGCGACTGGCGTGCTGTGTTCTGCGGAACATGAAGACTTGGCCAGAGCGGCCTGGAGCGTGTCCGAAGGACACGCCACGCCAGCTGTCTCGCCATTAATCATCCTAAATTTCACGAATGCGCTTGGATCCGTCACCGTCTGATACGCATCATTATCCATCGTCACTTCCGCCTTCGAAACCGGCGTCGCAAACTTCGTATCATACATCAGGACCTTGCGCCCTTCATAAATCTTCCCCTTTTCATAAAGGGTTTTAAACGCCCACCACACCGACTCCATAAAGTCTTTATTCATCGTGCGATAACAATTATCAAAATCCACCCAGCGCCCCACTCGGTCAATCGTTCCACGCCAAGTCTCTGAGTTTGCCACCATCGATTCCTTAGCTTTCAAAATATAATCTTCAAGCGACCACTTCGTGCCAATCTCGCGTCTATCAGTAATGCCGAGTTGTTTCTCGACAAAATTCTCTGCTGGCAGCCCATGACAATCCCAACCCCATTTGCGTTCCACTCTTTTACCGCACATTGTCCAAAATCTCGGCACCGCATCCTTCACAATTGAGGAGAGCAAAGTTCCATGATGCGGATTACCAGTAATAAATGGAGGACCATCATAAAAAACATACGAATCATCAATCGGCCTCTGTTCAACCGACTTTTCAAAAGTTTTATCTTTCTTCCACCATTCGGCAATTGCTCGTTCGTACTCTATTGCACGTCGTCTTGTTCCCGCTTTGAATTTCATTTTCTCTCCTTCCTTAAAATAAAAAATCCAATGCTTTCGCATTGGAACTCAATCGAGCGGTACCATCCAACTTCTAGCTAGGCTAGCCCTTAATTCATCTTTCACGCAGATTCACGAGCGGTTCTACTAAGCAAAGCCTTTCTTCCGCCAACTCGCAGCTGATAACTGCTCAAACGTCTTGTGTTCTTATTATACCACAATTTAAAGATTTTTACATTTCGATCGTTTTTTCTTGCGCATAGTAAGAAACTTCGTCTATGTGTGGCAGAGGCGTGCCGGTCCAATGTTGCAAAACTTTACCGCTATCGTCTACTGCCACAATCGCCGGATATTCCAAAATATCCCTGCTTCTCACAAAAAGTTCGCCTTCAATAGTATCTGGATCTATGCTTTCTATCGTTTTCCCAGTTCTAATTTCAAAATCCCTCAGAAAATCCATTACCTCCCTAGCATAATCAGATTCTTCTTTCCAAACACAAACTACTTTCATTTATTTTCCACCCTTTTTCCTTTGCTCTCTTATGATTTGCTCAAAATCATCCAAAGTCTTAAACTTTTTAAACACACTGGCAAAACGCACATAAGCCACTTCATTCATTTCGGCCAGCACCGTAAGCACTGCTTCACCAATCTGTTCGGAAGTAATTTTGTCTGTATTGTAACCGTATAAAATATCTATGGCCTTATCTACCACCTCTTCTACTTCGAGCTCAGAATCCAAAAACTTACCCACGCTACGACGCACTGCTGTCATTAACTTATCGCGATCAAAAACTTCCCTGTTTCCGCTCTTCTTCAAAACCGTTAAAGTTGGCATTTCAATACGCTCATAGGTAGTAAAACGATGCTTCCCATCCGAAGTCACCCTACGACGACGAATCATCGTACCATCTAGCGCCTCTCGACTCTCCAAAACTTTGCTATCGCCGATTTTGAATTTTGAGATCATTTTTTACCCCACCTTTTATTATTTTGAATTACGGTTTTTATCGCGCATCCTGAGTGATGGCGGAATATCTAAATCTTCCTCTGGTTCCGTCTTAATCGAATCCCACATGTTTACCTTGTTATCAGTAGCAAAATCTTCTGCCGCAGCTTCAGAAGAAGGTTTATTTTCTTCTTCTGCTTGTTTTTCTTCCTCAGCAAAATTCGCAACAGGGTTTTCTTCTACTTCTTCGTTAGCAGTCTCTAGATTTCTGTAATATTCTGAATCAAATCCGGTAGCCACCACTGTAATTACGATTTCATCTTCTAGCTCTGGACGAATTGCAGCACCAAAGATAATGTTTGCTTCTGGAGAAACTGCACCAGTGATAACCTCGGCAGCATCTTGAATCTCAGACATAGCCATGTCATAACCACCAGCTACTGAGAAGAGCACCCCTCTTGCGCCCTCAATCTTTACCTCAATCAATGGAGACTCAATAGCCTGTTGTGCAGCAATTACCGCTCTGTTTTCACCCGATGCTCTACCAATACCCATAAGTGCCGAGCCAGCATTTTTCATAATGGCCTTGACATCGGCAAAGTCCAAGTTAATCAGTGAGTGTTCAGTGATGAGCTCCGAAATACCTTGTACGCCCTGTCTCAAAACATCGTCAGCAATCTTAAAAGTCTCGAGTAACGGGGTGCGTGGATCGATTGTTTGGAGCAAACGATCGTTAGGAATGGTGATAAGTGCATCAACTTCACGAGATAATTTATCGATGGCTTTGTCAGCATTTTCCCTTCTTTTAGCGCCCTCGAAAGTGAATGGCTTAGTTGCCACACCAACAGTCAAAATATCGCGTGCGCGAGCTTCTGCTGCTACTAATGGACCAGCACCAGAACCAGTACCACCACCAGCACCGAGCGTAATAAATGCCATATCTGCGCCATCAAGCGCCCTGCCAATGTCCTCACGGCTTTCTTCAGCAGCCTCGCGGCCTTTTTCTGGATCGCCACCAGCACCAAGACCTTTACCAATGTGAACCTTCACATCAGCCGCAGAATGATGCAATGCTTGCGCATCAGTATTAATTGCAATAAATTCGACACCTGAAAGACCAACGTCTTTCATGCGATCTACAGCGGAACCGCCGGCTCCACCCACACCCACAACTTTAATGCTAGCTTTACTTTCCACCTCTGTTGGTTTAATTTCGGGCATATTTTTTCCTCACTTAACTAATACTAGTATACCACAGATTGGAAAATATTAATTAAAATTTCTTAAAAAATTTCTTCAAAAATCCGCCAGACTTTTCTTTGCGTTTACTTTTTTTAATCGGCGCACCATTATCACTTGCCGCCATCAACATCAACCCTACAGCCGTGGTATATTCCGGCTTTTCAATTGCTTCAGCCACACCGCCAAGATTCTTTGGCGCACCAATTTTCACTGAAGCTTCCATTACTTCTTTGGCGTAGACTTCGATATCTCGCATCTTTGCGCCACCACCAACGAGAACAATTCCCTCTGGTAATTTCCTGTCATAATGCGCATTCTTCAACTCTTTGCGCACGCGTTCAAAAATTTCATTTAGTCTTGCTTTCACTACTTCGTTCACTTTTTCTCGTTCAAACTTGAACTCGTCTCTACCATATTTCAAAACTATATTCTTTTCACCCTTAAAACTACCAGTCACAAATCTACGTTTAATTTCTTCTGCCACCTCTGTATCTATACCAAGCATAATAGCGAGATCGTTAGTGACATTATTTGAGCCAATTGGGATTGCTCCTACATATTGTAAATCGCCTTCTTCAAACACCGCTACCGAAGTAGTTGCGGCACCAAGGTCAACCACGGCCACACCGTTCTCGAGTTGCTTTTCAGTAAGCACTGCCCGTGCTGCTGCCACCGATGTTGGTACCAAACCCAAAATCGCCACATCAGCCTGTTCCGTAGCCTTTCTTAAAAGCTCACAATTCGGCGAAAGCGCCGAAATTACATTTGCTTTCATCTCTAAGCGCGCACCATTCATCCCTATTGGATTCTTAATCCCGCTTTGTCCATCCACAGCATAGCCCAGAGACACCACATCAAGCACATCCCTGTTCGCAGGTATTCTGCCAATCACCGCTACTTCTTTTACTCTCTCTAAATCAGCCTCATTAATCTCATGTTCAACTGTGCCAACTGCAATCATCCCCTCTGTTTTAGTAGACAAAATTTGCGCTCCGTTTATCGACACATAGGCATTCTTTACCTCTACGCCGCTCATACGCTCTACTTCACCTAGCATTTCATTAATGGCTTCAGATGGGCCTACAGAGTTGATCACTACCCCTTTTCTCATCCCTGAGTTTTTGAGCTCATTGTAGCCTATGATTGATATGTTGCCTTCTTTATTAACGCTGGCAAGTACCGCTCTTACATTTTCTGTACCTACGTCCAAGCCTACAGCGTATCGAGAAATTTCATCCATAAGCTTATTATAGCATAAATTTTATTTTGGCAAGGTCAAAACTTCATGCCCATCCGGCAAAACCAACACCGTGTGCTCACAGTGACAGCCAATCGAACCATCTTTCATTTTTACGGTCCAGCCATTCTCTCTATCAACATAATTTGCCGGCTTCCCCAGAGATGACATTGGCTCAATACAGATTACATCTCCCGCTTTCAATACATACCCATGGCCCCTTTTACCATAGTTTGGCACCTCTGGCGCCTCGTGCATAGTTTTGCCAATTCCGTGCCCAACATAGTTCTCGATCACCCCTAATTTTCCGGCCTTTAACACTTTTTCAATTGCATAACCAATATCGCCTAGATGCACCCCTTCGCGCACCAAATCTATACCTTCCCACATCGCAGACTCCGTCACCGAAATCATCTTTTTAACCGCCGGCGACCCCTTACCGCCCACGATCATCGTAAAGGCCGAATCCGTAAAATACCCCTTATAAAAGATATCTAGATCAAAAGAGACCTTGTCACCCTCCTCTAAAACGTAATCTGTTGGCGCACCATGCACCAGCTCGTCATTTACCGAGATGCAGATAGCACCCGGAAACTCATCATCGAGCATATCATAGGCCACCCCTGCTCCACGCGCCACGATTTCCTTCCTTACCCACGCGTCAATTTCTTTTTCGCTCATGCCCGGCTTCACATATTCTTTCAAGTCTGCAAGTAGACGCCCGAGTATTTGCCCGCCTTCACGCATGGCTTTAATTTTATTTTGATCCATTTTTTTCTCCATCTTTGAACATCATTTTTTCAATTTCTGCAGACAATCTTTCAGTCACTTCATCAAAGCTCCCTACTCCGTTTATTGTAGCTACAACAATCCCTTTATCCCTTAAAAGATCAATCATTGTATAAATATTTTGTTCAACTATTGCAAAACGTTTCGCCAAAGCTTCTTTTGTGTCGTCGCTACGTCCACGTTTTGTTATGCGATCCTCCAGCTCGTCCTTTGGTACTTCAAAAATAATTGCACCATTAATTCTTTCCGCCATATTTTTTACTAACCATTCGGCTTGATACACATCGCGTGGATAGCCGTCTAGAATCACGTCCTTCCCTTCGCTCTCGGCTTCCAGGATTTTTCCGGTCATCAGTCTAATCACTACGTCATCATCCACTAGCTCGCCCGACTCAAGAATCTCGTCAAATTCCCCAGTCTCCCGCAGCACTTGCCCTACAGACAGCCATCGCCATCCATATTTCTCTGCCAATATTTTGCCCTGTGTGCTTTTACCAGAGCCCGCTAAACCAAATAATATAATCACGTTAATCCTTTCATCTCTAGTATATCAAAAAAGTCCCGGCTAATTAAGTAGGACTTTTTCAAAATTGCATTATTTCAATCCGAGTTTCATACGCTCGGTCTTTTCGGCCTTGCGTGCTTCGCGTAAAATCGCCTTATTACGGCGTTCTCGCTTAGAAATCGGTTTCGAAAAACGCATCTGTGATTTTTTGAGAGGCATAACACCACTCTGCAAAACCTTGCGATTAAAACGACGAATGATGTTCTCGTTTGCTTCGTTCTGATCTTTTCTAGTAACTTTTATTGCCATACTGCACAGTATTATATCAGATAAGCCCACTCTCCGCAAGACTTATTTTTTCAATTCGCCCCTCAAGCGTCTTGATCCCATTCCAATCATTCTCTATTAATTTTATCCATATATTAATATATGTCCCCTCTTCCAGCTCCAGCCACCTTTCCGGCGCATAAAACGCCACGGTTTTCATCTTATTCCCCTTTTTATCACTCACCAAAAGGCTCAAATGCTCTCCATTTTTACCCATTTTTCTCAGCTCTCGCACCTCTACATTCTCCAGCATAAACACCGGCTCTTCATTTTTGTCGCCAAAAGGTTCCAATTGCTTCATCTCATCTAGGATTTCCGGCTCAAAATCACTTAGATTATCTATAGCCAGATCCTCTTTTGCATTCAAAAATCGTTCCTGGTCCTCTAATTTTAGACTCTTATAATACTTATTTATCTCTGTTTTAAACTCATTTAACTTTGAAATTGGCACTTTCACACCGCAAGCGCCAGCATGGCCCCCACCCGCCAATATCGTATTTTGGCACTCGAATAATGCTTGTGCTAAATTAAACTCACCAAAACTTCTTCCCGACCCCTTATAAACATCCTCAAGCTTTGTAAAAACAAAGCTCGGACGCCTGTATTCCTCTGTTAATTTTCCGGCGATAATCCCCAGAACCCCTTCGTGCCAGTCTCCCGACACCACAATCACCGGGTCTTTCCCCACTCCAGTCTCATTTATCTCTCTTATCGCCGCGTTCTGCATATTCTTTCGCTCCAGATTTAGAGCTTCCATTTTCTCTGCAATTTTCACCGCCTCTGGCGCCGACTTCGCCAAAAGCAGCTCCAGTGCTAGCTCCGCGCTCTTTATCCTCCCTGTTGCATTAATTCTTGGCCCAATCTGGAATCCAATGCTATCTGTATTAATCGTTTTTACCCCTGCAAAGCGCATCAACTCTAGAAGCCCCACTCTTCTAGTCTTTTTCAAAACCACCATCCCAAAGTAACATAACCTTCTGTTCTCCAGCGTCATCGGCATATTGTCGCAAATCGTCCCAATCAGCACCAAATCTAGCAGCCATTTTTCCTGTCCGTTCGCTATCAAACCCTTATCTCGCATCGCCTGCACAATCTTAAACGCCACGCCTACCCCAGCCAAATCTTTTAGTTCTAATGGTACCTCAAAATCCTTTCTCTTCGGATTAATCACCGCCACCGCCTTTGGCAGCTTCTCTGGACACTCGTGGTGATCACTCACAATCACGTCCACGCCGATTTTCCTCAGCTCCTCAATAATATCCAAATTCCCACTTCCGCAGTCTACCGTAATAATCAGCTCAACTTTATCTTCACGCGCCCTGTCCACCACCTTGGTGCTCATGCCATAGCCATCTTTAAACCGATTCGGCAACATAATTTCCACCTTATTAGCCCCAATCATCACTAAAGCTTCCTTCATCACCACCGACGCCGTCACGCCATCCGCGTCATAATCCCCATAAATCAAAATCTTCTCTTTATTTTTTATCGCCTTCTCTATGCGCTTTACCGCCTTATCCATCTCCGGCAGCAAAAACGGGTCCAGGCACTCTTCGTACTTCGGTTTCAAAAACGCATCAGAAACCCCCCGTTTCTCTAGTAACCTCTCAAAAAGCTTTGTCATTAGCCAATAGTTTTGCTTGGTTTATTGTTTGATAATTGCTGGCTTTTAATTACCATACTCTGCAACTCCTTCAAAATTGGGAATTGCTTATTGGTTTGATAGATTTTAGTGTTGCCTTTTTTACTTACAATTAAGAATTTTCCCTTTTCCAACCGATGTAATTCGCGCTGGATGTTGCCTGGGTCTTCTTTAATTAATTTTGACAACGCTCTCACGTGCGTTTTGAAATCTGGATACTTAGCAAAAACAACTAGAATTTTTCTTCTGACTCTCGATGTAATAAAGACGTCCAACATTGTTTACCTCTCCTTTTCTCATTTCATTATACCCGAAAAAAATGTAATTTCAACAACATTTTTGATTTTTTCCCCTAACTGCTATACTAATAATACATGTTTTACGAGGTCATTCCCACCAAACTCTTTCGTCAGGATGCTGGCATTCTTACCTATTCTTCAGATACGGCACTCGCTCCGGGGCAAATCGTGGTCATTCCTTTAGGTAAAAAAGAGGTCCCGGGCATCGTTCTCAAAAAAACCAAAAAGCCAGACTTCAAGACCAAGCCTATCGCAAAAGTTCTCTATGATTCCCCGCTTCCAGCTCATCTCTTAAAATCTATCGTCTGGCTCTCTGAGTATTACCAAACTCCAGTTCCACTCATCGCTTCGCTCTTTTTACCTCAAGGGGTAGAAAAGTCTCGCCGTAAAAATTTGGTCGAAAAACCAAAATTAGCCCAAAAATTACCGATTATTCCCCTTAACCCCGCCCAAAAACAGGCCCTAGAAGCCCTTGAGAGTTCTAATAAGGCCACCAAACTACTTCATGGCGTTACTGGTAGTGGTAAAACTAATATCTATCTCAAAATGGCTCTAGATGGCCTTAAACGCGAAAAGTCAACCATCCTTTTGGTGCCCGAAATCGCCCTTACCTCCCAACTGGTCCAAGTTTTTGAAAACACCTTTGGCACCCACGTCACCCTGATCCACTCCCGTCAAACTGAGTCCGAGCGTCATCAAATCTGGTCCGAAATCTTAAATTCTGATGAGCCTCGCATCGTCGTTGGCCCCCGTTCCGCCCTCTTTGCTCCGCTCAAAAACCTCGGTCTCATCATCATCGACGAAGCTCACGAATCCACCTTTTATCAAGAAAATACCCCTAAATATTCCGCGCTGCGCCTCGCTAGCTTTATCGCCAAAACCGAGAAAATCACCTGCCTGCTTGGCACCGCCACCCCTCTCGTTCAAGATTATTACCTTGCAAGCTCCAATAATTCCCTTGTCACCCTCTCTGAAAAAGCCAAAGATTCCGCTGTTCTACCAGATATCAAAATTATCGATTTTAAAAACCGCGACAACTTCACTAAAAATCGCTATTTTTCCAACGCTCTCTTAAAAAACATTGAAAATAACCTAGAAAATCACCGCCAAACCCTGATTTTTCATAACCGCCGCGGCTCCGCACCCCTTACCATCTGCGCGGAGTGTGGTTGGCAGGCCCTCTGTCCAAACTGTTTCCTCCCCTTAACTCTCCACACCGATAAATATCTTCTCCGTTGCCACACTTGTGGTTACGAAACCAAGGTTCCGGTAAGCTGTCCAGATTGCCACCACCCTGATATTATTCATAAAGGTTTCGGCACCAAGCTCTTAGAGTCCGAGCTAAAAAAGCTCTTTAAAACCGCCAACATCGCTCGTTTCGACGGTGATAACAAGAAGTCCGAGACTCTTGATTCTCTCTACGACGAAGTCAGTTCTGGCAAAGTTGATATCCTAATCGGCACTCAAACTCTGGCTAAGGGCTTAGATCTTAAAAACCTCGCCACTGTTGGCATCATTCAAGCCGACGCTGGGCTTTCCCTCCCTGATTACTCCGCCGAAGAAAGAACTTACGAGCTCCTTACTCAGGTTATCGGTCGTGTTGGCCGTGGTCATCTCGACTCCGCCTCTGTTTTTATCCAAACTTTCCAGCCTGACAGTCCAGTCATCCAGTTCGCCACCACTTCTGATTACGAAGGTTTTTACAGCTATCTCATCAAAAAGCGCAAAACCCAGCATTTTCCCCCGTTTTCTTTCCTAGCCAAGGTTTCCATTACTCAAAAAACCGAAAAAACCGTGGTTTCAAAAATCAGAGCTCTCCACCTCTTTCTTAAAGATAACAGTGGTAACAAAGTCTCCGTCTCCACCCCTTCCCCTGCTTTTCACGAGCGTACCTCCAGTGGCTACACCTGGCAAATTATCTTGAAGTCCAACTCCCGCACCGAACTTCTAAAGCTCCTAGCAAAAATCGACCCCAAACTCTCCCCCCACATCTCTCTCGACCCCCCTTCTATTCTCTAAATTAAGACCCTGACTCAGAAGCTACACAACGCACCGATTGAGCGTTCGAACGGCGGTAGTAGCCGTTCTCTGGGTCCACGGCGTCGGAAGTGAAGTTGAGATAGAACGCTTCGTCCTCAGACTTCTCCGTCGCCGACCAGAAGTTCCCGTATGCGCCGACGCGCAGGTCACTCTGCCAGACGCAGCCGGAAAACGCTAGTTCAAGTCTTTCTCTTAAAGCACTAGAAATATCGCTATCATCTATTTCACTATCATCCACTCCTTGCTCCCCGGCAAGCTGTTCTTTAAGCCCCTCAACAATCGATTTCCAACTCTTTGGAATTGAATAGCCATTTGGTTTCAGGAGTCTTTCCTCAGCCTCAAATAATTCTTTGCTCCACGGGAAGTGTCTGATTTCTTTTCCTACCCATTTTTCATCATAAACCACATATGATGCATCGCCTGCTCTTCCGTCAGTTTCTTCTTCCCAGTTATAGTTTACTGGTTGCTTGAGGATTGCTGTGAAATCACTTAGTGCAAGATATTTTCCCTCTTCGTTTTCTGGAAGTTCAATCTTACCCTTTTCCCACTGGTCTTTTGGAAGCATAAAGGTATAGTTTTCTATTTCAAAGACTTCTAGATTTTTAATTCTTTCTCCCATATATCTAATGTGGTCCGGTCCAAGTTCTTTGAGTTTTTCTTTCATGTTTTCACTCATAAATACTTTTCTTAGTTCTTCGGGGCTTTCCTCCAGTTTCTTTTTCAATATATAGACAAGTAGGTTTGATTTCAGATCAATATCATTTCCTAGGTATTTTTCTAGATTTCCTTCGATGTCATCAACGGTAGTTTCTGGGATAATATAGCCTCTTTCCGCCGCATATTCCGCCCCGAATTTCGCTCGAAGTTCTTCGACTCTTGGGTCAGAAGAATTATAGGTGTCTAGCGTTTCAATCGGTCTATCAAGTTCCCAAATGAACCTAAATTCCTCAAATGTAATATCTCCCCCGCTTTGCAATTTTCTATCTAGCTCAATCAATTTATTTTTGTCCGCAAATCTCCTCAAAAACTTTTCACCCCCAGGCAAAGTTTTCACCTTTTCCTCTACTATCGGCACCAAAGCGTCTTCGAGCGCTTGTCCATCCTTCAACCCAGAAATCTCCGCCACCTGTCCATCCGTATCCAAACGAATCGAAGCACATGCATTTTCTGCCAGTCTTCCGTCTTCATCTCTCAAATGAAACAAAATAAATTTCGCTCTACTCTCACCATTATCTCCCCCATAGCCATTCCCATAACTCCCGGTCGTCAAATATCTTCTTCCTACCGACGGTGAAGCTACACACCACGGCGTCCCATCCGCCGCTTTCGCAATTTCTTCTTCGTCTCCCAATCCATACTCCACCCACTCTCCTTCACAATCCTCAGTTTTCTCAGGAGTTTTCATTATAACTTTTTCAGAAATAAGCAGTCTCGAATAGAGTTTATTAAAGTTTCCCGACTTCACCAAAGCTTCAATTTCGGCGTTTCTCGTCTTATTAGCTTCATCTTCTTCGCCATTTTTCTCATCCTTTTTCTCTCCATGCAAATCCTTATCCGTATCTATTCCATAAAATTCCGCCACTGCGCTGTAGACTTTTGCCAACACCGCTTGATTAAGATGTGGATATGGCGCCACCGAACCTTTGTCCCGTTTCTTGAACGTCCTCGAATTTTTATCAAACACCCCCATTTTACTCACCCCCTCAATCGTATAGATCTTAAACCAAGTCGGATACGGACAATCTTCGTGCGAAAGATAACCCATCCAAGCCCCAAGTGATTCCTGTTGTTTTTCTTGAATATCTTTTATTAGCTCTTCTTTTTCCCAGTCACTTAATTCTCTCCCTTGCCCATTATCTCTAAGAATTTGCTCCTGCGTCTTCCAATAGCTATCTGGGATATCCTCTTCTTCAACAATCAGAGAATCTACTGTCTTCTCCCAAAGCCTCTGTTCATATCTATCCCCATATTTCTCTATCCCTCGGCCAATCCGTTCAAGATAGGCATCAACTCTTCTTTCATCATTCTTTCCGACAAGTTTCTCCCCATGTTTCCTTGCCCGTTCAAACGTCGAATCCACCGTTTTTTGGTGCCTGCCCCGAAATCCACCCAGCGAAAGCACTTTCGCTCCCACTTGTCGCTGTGCGAGTTCATTCGCTTCGGTATTCTCACCTTTTTCTGTAATTATTTCTGACATTTCTGTCTTATTTTAACATAAACACTTATTATTTATCAATTCGCTCAACCTTTCAAAATCTCGTCTAAAATGCTATAATTACCCCATGAAAATTATTACTACCCCAGATCCAAGGCTCAGGCAAAAATCCCAGAAAATCAAGTTTGTTACCGAAGAAGTCCAAGATATTATTACCGAAATGGTCAAAGCTTCCCTCGCTTGGGAAGAAAAGCACCCATACGAGCTTTCTGCCGCCATGGCTGCCCCGCAACTGGGGATTAATAAGCGCGTCATCATTATCCGCGACGATATGGAAAACAAGAAAAAATCCACCTTTACCGCTTTAATCAACCCAGAAGTTATCAAAACCGAAGGTCCAGAAGAAGAAGATTATGAAGGCTGTCTCTCTGTTCCATTTCTCTACGGCAAAGTTTCTCGTCCTACTAAAGCCCGCATCAAAGCCATGCTAGAAGACGGTTCTGAGGTCCGTATCAAAGCCGACGCTTCCCTTGCCCGCGTCCTCCTCCACGAGATCGACCACTTAGAGGGCATTCTCTTTATCGACCACATCAAAGACCAAAAAGACGCCTTCTATAAGATGAATGACAAAGGCGATCTCGATCCAGTAGATTACGACAAAGAAATCAAAAATAATAAGAAGCTCTTCCCTGATGAATAAAGAAAAAATCATCTTTTTTGGCAACGGTCCGCTCGCAGATTATGCTCTTGCTATTCTCGAAAAAAACTTCGAGATTATCTTTCATGCCCGCGAAAAAGCCGATCTAGAAACCGTCAAATCCCTTAAAAAAGATAATCCAGAAGCTCACGGCATCCTCGCCTCTTTTGGGGTAATTATTAAAGAAGACGTCTTAGATCTCTTTGAGCCAGAAGGCATTTTAAATATTCACCCTTCCCTTTTGCCAAAATATCGTGGCCCCTCTCCCATCGAATCCGCTATTTTAAACGGCGACAATGACTTTTCCGTCTCTATTATGAAGCTTGTCAAAGCCATGGATGCCGGCCCAATCTACTACCAAACCACTCTTAAAAACCTCCCTCTAGAAAAAGATAAAATCTACCAGTCTCTCTCTGAAACTGGCGCCACCTGGCTTTCCGAAAACCTAGGCAACCTCCCTACCCCTGTAGAACAAGATGGCAAAAACGCCACCTTTACTCAAAAACTCGACAAATCTCAGAGCAATCTCGTTCCAGAAACAGATACGGCTGAAGAAACTTTTCGTAAAATCGTCGCCTTCCAAGGCTTTCCAAAACCAAAATACGCCTTTTTTGGCCAAAATTGCATCATTTTAGAGGCTCATATACCAAACCAAGGTGAGACCGCGGTTTTGCCCCTAGAGTGTAAAAACGGCCAAATTCTCGCCATAGATAAGCTCCAACCAGAGGGCAGAAAGCCCATGGATGCAAAATCCTTCCTTAACGGTTACAAAAAATAACTAAGCTAAAATTTGTTCCTTATTGGCGGAAATTTCGCCTTTTAACTCATCTACCACAGTAGCCACGATTTCTTTATAATCTGGCCTGTTCTTCTCTAGCCACTCCACGGCTAAATTCTGATTTTCAATCGCATCAAACTCTGATAATTGCTCTTCGCTCAGCCCCTCGCTAATTTTTTCGCCAATTCTTACCTCTAGTTCTTCCTGAGCATAGTCTAAAAATGCCTTCTTTTGCTCTTCCGGCATATCGTTTAATCCCATATCTTGTAAAAATTGTTCGTCAAATTGCATTCTATTCTCCTTATGCTTAATAATAGCACAAAAAATCAGCCCCGCCTAGCAAAAACTCAGTTTTTATCTACAAAGTTCGTTTTTTAGCTTCGCGTACAAAGAAGTTGAGTCTGTCGCCAATCTGTAAATCAATTCTGGATTTGGTAGCAATCGCGAGGCCGCCAGTTTCACCAGCCACCAGCTCTTTTACGTCGATTTTCTCTTTCTGAACAGAGGTAACCTTGGCTTCGCCTAGGAACTTTTTATCGCGCACCACGCGAATCAAATACTCTGGTTTTACGTCGCCTTTCAAAACTTCACCACCAGCAATAATACTAGTTTTTTCAGTGCGGAACACACCTAGAACCTTGAGTTCACCCTTATCTTCCTCGATAATTTCTGCATCAAGGAGATCTTCCATCTCATGTTTGGCATCATCTAGAAGCTCATAAATCACGCGGTAAGTGCGGATCGTCACTCCGTCTCTTGCAGCCATCTTCGAAATATTAATTGGTACCGACACGTTAAAGCCATAAATCACCGTATTATCGCCGGCTGCCATATAAACGTCATTTTCATTAATGTCGCCAACACCGGTAGAAACGATATTGAGTGTGATTTCACCCTTAGTATCAATCAATTTCAAAGAATCCACCACGCTCGTTACCGAACCTAGCACATCACCTTTAATAATCACGTTAAACGTCTTGGTATTATCGGCTACGTTCATCATTCTGAGCAAATCGCCAGAGGTAACATTGGCCGAAGCCGTTTCATCAGCTTGGCTTTGTGCGTTAAACAACGCCATTTTTCTAGCGGTTTTTTCGTCACTAGCTTCCATAAAACGATCACCAAAGTTTGGCAGTTCCTTGAAACCAGTCACTGTAACAGGAGTAGAAGGCGTAGCTTTACCCTTTGGTTTGCCCTTAAAATCTACCATCGTGCGTACTTTACCATAGGCTGAACCAGCCACGATAAACTCACCAGTTTTAAGCTCGCCACCGGTAACTAGGAGATTCACCACCGAGCCCTTCCCCACTTCCATGTGGGATTCAATCACTAGCCCCTCGGCCGGAATATCTACATCAGCTTTGAGCTCCTCAATATCAGCGGTCAGGAGTATCATGTCGAGTAATTTTTCGAGGTTATCACCTCTTTTTGCAGAGATTGGAACCATCACAATATCACCACCCCACTCTTCTGGCTGGAGACCGTGCTGAGCCAAATCTGCCATCGTACGAGGAATATCTGCGCCTTCGCGGTCGATCTTGTTAATTGCTACAATAATCTTAGCGTTTGCACTCTGGGCAAATTTAATTGCCTCTACCGTTTGAGGTTTTACGCCATCATCAGCAGCCACCACGATCACCACGATATCAGTAAGCATCGCACCGTGCTGGCGAATCGCCGCAAAAGCCTCGTGCCCAGGGGTATCTAGGAAAGTTATCTTACGATCATTATGCTCTAGCTGATAAGCCGAAATATGCTGGGTAATACCACCAGCCTCGCCTTCTACAGTCTTTTTATGAAGAAGCGTATCAAGAAGTGTAGTTTTACCGTGGTCTACGTGGCCCATCACTGCCACTACTGGTGGGCGTGACACTGCCTTTTCTGACAATTCGTGCCTAAAGCCTTCGGAAGTTTTAGTTGCGGTATTCTTACGCTCCAACTTTACATTTTTAATGCCAAGCTCATCAATAATAATCGAGGCGGTTTCAAAATCCAACCTCTGGTTAATCGTGGCTACAATACCATTTTTGAAAAGCGTTCCAATGAGTTCGGTCACAGAAAGGCCAAGCGCCTTGGAAAGCTCATCAACGGTGATAGAACCAGCAATTTGTATTGTCTTTTCTTCCATCTTGCTCCTTTCTGTTTAGAAAATAACAAAAAATATCAAATCTCGCTTAATTTTATCACAAAATCGAAAAATATGCTATAATAAGGGGCACGTACATCTGTTAGACAATCCCGGGTAGCTCAATGGTGGAGCAAGAAGCTGTTAACTTCGAGGTTGCCGGTTCGAGCCCGGCCCCGGGAGCCACATAAAAAAATAAGACCTTTAGGTCTTTATTTTTTATGTGGTTGTCCGCGAAGCGGATTCTCGAACCGGAGGTTCGAACCGAGCGAAGCGAGATTTATGCCCGGCCCCTATTCTTCCACCAACTCAAACCTATACTTCTGCTTCACGTCCGGATATTTTTCATGGTCCACTTCTTCAAAAAACATATCATAAGGACGACACCATAACCTTCCATCCCCATAAAGAGCCCTATAAACCACCGTCTTTTCTTCAGTCTCACTGTTATAAGCTACATCTTCAAGGATGTACATTCCGCCCTTAAAATGCCTGTAAATCCCGTGTAGTTTGAACCTCTCATTTTCCATAACTTTATTATACACCACCAAAAAAACGGCCTTTTTACGGGCCGTTTTTTATCAAAATCTAATTATTTTTTAGACTTTTTGTCGACGATAGATAGAGAAATCTTGCGACCTTCTTTGTCGATGTCTAGCACCTTAAATTCTTTGCGTTCATTCAAGGTAAAGACTTTCTCTGGATCTACATCGCTACCTTCGCCAAGCTCAGATACGTGCATCAAAGCTTCTACGGCTGGTGAAATCTGAACAAAAGCGCCAAATGGGGTAATGCGGGTGATAGTTCCCTCAACCTTTGAGCCTTTCTTCAAGTTTTCTACTTCAGATAGCCATGGATCTTCTACGAGTTGTTTCATCGATAGAGATAGGCGTTCTTTGTCGATAGCGATAATCTTAGCTTCGATCGTGTCGCCAACTTTAACGTAATCAGATGGACTGTTCACGCGTTCCCAGGAAATTTCTGAGATGTGTACCAAGCCTTCGATACCATCAACGTTTACAAATACACCGAAGTCAACCACGCCGGTAACCACGCCTTTAACAGTGTCGCCGATGTTGAGTTCAGCAAATCTAGCAGCAAGACCATCTTTAACAGCTTCCTTCTCAGAGAAGATAAGCTTGTTCTCTTTCTTGATTGCATCAAGAATACGAACTTTGATTGGTTTGCCAACTAAGGAATTAAGTCTTTGCAAGATTTCATCTTTATCTGCAGAACCTACGCGTGGGTAGTGTTCAGCGGAAAGTTGCGAAACAGGTAGGAATCCACGAATTCCTTCGTATTCTACCAATAAACCACCTCTGTTAGCATCGAATGGTACCACGCTGACAATCTCGGCGTTATCAAGTTTGGTTTGAATTTCATCCCAACCTTTATCTTTAACTGCCTTGCGAAGAGATAGCAGTACATAGCCATCATCCATCTCTGGATCGATTACTGATGCAGAAACTTCATCTCCTACATTCAAATTTTTAGCAAACGAAGCCTCGCGACGAGGGACCAGGCCAACACCTTGTGCGCCCAAATCAATCAAGATTTCATGCTTTTTTACCGACAACACCGTACCCTGTACAGTATCCCCAGCAATTACTTGTTTTACAGAACTGTCAGAAGATTCCAACAATTCATCCATTGTTATTTTTTTGGCATCTTTAGCCATTATATTATTTTTCCTTCCTTAGACCCGTTCAAAAAAGTACCTCCCTACCCTTTTGAACGGGCCCAATATCCCCCAATTTTACCAAAAACAGGTCAAAAAGTAAAGATAGGCACAAAAGTTTGATATAATAAAAATATGTTTTTAGTTATAGATATCGGAGGTACTAAAACTCTTATCGCCGCCTTCGACAAAAGAGGTAAAAAAGTCAAAAGTTTCAAATTCCCTACCAGCAAAAATCAGGATTCTTTCCTTACCGACCTCTTGCAAAATCTCAAAGATTTCCAAAAATTCCCTGTTCAAAAAATCGTCATTGCTCTCCCTGGCAAAATTTCCGGCATCTCTTTTAAACTTGGCAATCTCTCTTGGGAAAACCAAAAACTCAGCTTCTTCAAACCATTAAAAAATTTATTCGAAGATACCCCTATCATATTCATGAACGACGCCAATCTCGCCACTTATTACGAAGCTCACCGCTACCGCAAAAAAACCGTCTATCTCACCTTTAGCACCGGCATCGGCGGCGGCATCGCCAGAGGTGGCAAACTCTTGCCCGAATCTTCAGCTTTTGAGCCTGGCCACCAAAAATACACCTTTAATGGCCAACTCTTAGAGTGGGAGGATATCGCTTCAGCCAACGCCATCGGCGCCACCTACGGTTGCCAAGCCACCGATGTTAAAGGCAAAATGGCCTTCGTAGACATTGCCGAACGCATGACTCTAGGCCTCACCCCTATTATCAAAAATATCAAGCCAAGCACCATCATTATCGGCGGCCCTATGGGCATGATCTTCCCTAAATTCTATAAATCACTCTTAAAAGAATTGAAAAAGTCCAACTCCAAACTCCCTAAAATCGTCCCTGCAAAACACCCTACCGAATCAGTAGTATACGGCGGATATCTCTATGCCAAAAAACACTAAATTCCTCACCAAATTAGAGGAATTATACCCAAATTACCATATCCATTTTGGTAAGAAATTCATGTTTCGCCCACCAAAAACCATCTATCTTGAGCCCGAAAATACCCCTAATTTCGAATTTTTCGCCCTTCACGAGCTCGCCCACGCCGAACTTGGTCATTTTACCTTCAAAACCGATGTTGAGCGCATCAAAATGGAAGTCGCCGCCTGGGATAAAACCAAGGAACTCTGCCAAATATTCGGCATAAATTTTGATTCTTCCCTAGCCGACGAAGAATTAGACTCCTATCGCAACTGGCTCCATCAAAAATCTCTTTGCAAAAAGTGTGGTCTCACCCGTTATCAGACCCCCGATGGCACCTACCACTGCCCCCACTGCGATCTCTAGCGATTGTCCCCAGCTCCATGAATTTTATTTCTCTCTAACCTACTCTGTAATTTGTCTATGTTCATCTCTGCCACCTCTTGAAATTCCACGCCCATACACCTTGAAATAGAGGCCAGATACCACAAGACATCCCCCAACTCCTTCGTCACCTCTTTCTTGTCCTCTGGCGACAATTTTCCACCCTTGTCACGCAAAATCTTCTTAAACTTCTCGCACGCTTCCCCTGTTTCACCAGCCAATCCCAAAACTTTCTCAATAAAACCCGGATCCCCCACCTCTGGTTTCACCCCATCAAAAGTATCATATTTCGCTGCCGCCACCTGATAATCATTAAAATTCATATTTCCTCCTTTTCCCTCATTATACAACAAAAATAACCCCATTTCTGGGGTTATTTCTATATCCTTATTGGGTTAGGCAGCTTTTTTAGCAGGGCCACGACGGGAAATGCGACCACCCTTAGCACCAGCAATCTTAGCAAGAGCAGGGTTAGCGGCAAAACCACCAGTGTGACCATTGCGACCACCCTTTTGACCAATACGAGCATAAAATTCTTTACCGTATTTGGACTTGTTGGTAGCAGCAGCTTTCAAGCCACCAGCTTTGGTTCCAGCCATTCTGAAACTCCTTCTGCCCACCAATTTATTAATCACTATTAATCACCACCCTTTTATAGAGTGTTACATACATTATAGCATACTGTTTTTGCTTTGTCAATACGTTTTTGCTAAAAAATATGTTATAATATGTTTGAAAAAAGCATTGACATTATGCATTCCGTGATATATTATAGAGGTATATTTTGAGCAAAACCAACTGCGAGGTTGCTCAAAATATCGGATAACTTCTAGAAGTTATAAAAAGTGCCCAACTCGGGCACTTTTTGTTTTTCTAGAGATATCAATTTGGATATTAAAGCTGGAAAGACGGTGTTTTCTTCTGCCGCAGCGCTATTATACATAGAGTAAGGCAGAAAAAACGCCGGATTCCCGGCTTTAATATTCAAATTTGGTGGAGTAACAGGGACTCAAACCCTGGACCTCTGCCTTGCAAAGGCAGCGCTCTAATCAACTGAGCTATTACCCCATATTGTTAACTGGTGGGGATATGTGGACTTGAACCACAGACCTCGTCATTATCAGTGACGCGCTCTAACCAGCTGAGCTATATCCCCAACTTCACCAATTCTACCCCATCTTGCTCAAAAAATCAAGTTACCTTAAGTAGCTCATGGTCTAAACGACCCGTATACTTCCCCATCCTTTAATTCCACACCCCTAAGTTCAGACAGCTCGCTCACTGTCACAAACTCATAATTATCTTTTCGGAGCTCATCAATAATCATCCCCGCCCCATCTACGCTTGATTCATAAATATCGTGCATTAAAATTACCGCTCCATCAAACACCGTAGCTTTCGTACGCTCAAGCACCGCACTAGCATCCTTAGACTTCCAGTCCTCGGTATCCACAGTCCACAAAATCATCGGCGCGCCAACATTCTCGGCGACCACAACATTAATCGCCCCATATGGCGGACGCACCAATTTCGGATCTTCCCCTGTTATACCCCTTAGCACGTCTCTAGCCTGCGAAACTTCCGTAGCCACCTCATTCGCTCTCAGTTTATTCAACTGTTTATGCGACATCGTGTGGCTCGCCAGCTCATGTTTTTCGTCATAAACCCGCTTAGTTACCTCTGGATATCTGCTAGCCATTGTGCCTAGTTCAAAAAATGTCGCCTGCACCTCTTTTTCGCGCAACAGATCAAGTAATCTGTTCGTCGTAGCCGGAAACGGCCCATCATCAAAGGTCAAAGCTACTATTTTTTTTCCATATGCATTTCTTTTATACGGTACTTCTACCTGTTTACCCATCGGCGCCTCAATCGAAAGCACGCTTTCAGCATCCCGTACCTGTTCCCTATGACAACCCAATAAACACGCCACAAAGCTCACCAAAAGAACAACCGGAACACCCATTCTAATCCACTGTCGACACTTACGCCTCTGTTTCTCTCTCTTTTTCTTCCCTTTTTCACCACCAACTCTGTATGATGGCTGTGGATTACTCTTTACCTGTTCTTCCAAGGGTATTCCTCCTTACCCACTCATACATCGCGATTCCGGCCGCCACCCCTACATTTACCGATCTTGTCGACCCAAAACTCTCAATTTCTAGCACCTCGTCCGCCTCATCTAGCAACTCTTTTGAGATGCCGTCTCCCTCACTGCCAAACACCAAGGTAGTGTTCTCTGGCAATTGCCCCTGAGACAACGGCAAAACTCTCTCTGTATTATTTTCAATCGCCACAATTTTCCTGCCCCGTTTTCTCTGATCATCAACAAAATCCGCCAAGTTTTCCCAGTGCAAAATCTCGATATATTTATCTGTGCACATCGCACCCCTGCGGTTATATTTCTTCTTCCCTATAATATGCACCTTGGAAACGTTAAAATTATTCGCACTCCTTACGATCGTCCCCACATTAAAATCATGTGAGACATTTTCAATCGCTATCTCTAACGAATTACGCTTTTTAGAGAGCGCTTCAAAAACTTTTTCGTTTTCCATCCCCTTATATTCATCCACAAGATTCCGCGTATCTTCCATACAAAAATTATATCAAAAAATCCCCCAGACCGAAATCTGGGGGTAATTTTGTATTTATTATTCCGTGTTCTCTCTTGCAGATCTCATCAACGCCGCCTCAACCCTTCTTCTTTGCGCTTTTCCACTATCTTGGTTTTCTCCGTCTAATTTTGCCCTTCGTTCAAGTTCTTCTGTTTGCGCTTTACGTAAAATATCCATATGTTCTTCAAATGAAGGTAATTCTGCTAACTCGCTAAAAGGCATCTTGACGCCTATCGTCTCCCCGTTTTCGTCTTTAACCTCATCTCCATACATCATATTTAATGTTCCAAGGTCTACTCCCTCTGGTCTTGGCATATTATTTCCTTTCGTTTTTATTGCTATTACCTTTTAAGTTTACCCCCCCCCCCCCCGAACGATATTGTCAAGAAAAAGCCCAGGTCAAAACCTGGGCGAAGGTGGTGCTGTTACAGCTTGTATTCAAGCCACCCTTTGTCTTTTTTTGCATCGAGGAATCCAAAAAACTCCCTATTCCCCTCTAATTCCGTTCCGGTAAAGGTAAAAGCGTCTTTAGAGTCTCCTGCATAGGCTACTTTTTCTAATTCCACGCTAATCTGCATCGGAACATAACATCTCGGAAGATAATCGAAGTCTCCCGTAATATAGAGGAATGCGGTAACGTTCTTCCCATCCTCAACCGCCTTTCTCAGGGCGTCCCCACTTACAGATGCCGATGCGATTCTGTAGAAATTAGGGTTGTCCATCATAACACCTCCATAAAAGTACTCTAACCAATAAGGCTAGGCAATAGTCAGTCTACACCAACTTCCATCCATTACATCACACTCACCTTTAAAAATCAATCTTGCCCCTGCTTCAGCCAACAAAAAACGCCCTTTCGGGCGAGTCTTCTTTAACAGCTTGGTTGTGCAATTTCATCGAAAGTAGTGTTTAGCTTAACGTTACGTCTGTAGAACAGAAGTTGTTGTGTTATAAGCTTACTTAACACAACCGTAACCGACCTAGCTACCTGCGACATTGCTGTTTCAGGCGCATCAATTCCTTCTCAAGAAAGGAGGTAATCCATCGACACGTTCTCGTACCGATGCCTTGTTACGACTTAACCCCAATCATCTCCCCCACCTTAGTCCGCGTGAGCGGCCTTCGGGTGTTGGTGACTCTCATGGTTTGACGGGCGGTGTGTACAAGACCCGGGAACGTATTCACC
>JAFRKC010000004.1 GCA_017431955.1 Candidatus Saccharimonadota bacterium | reverse complement strand
TACATTAATAGTTAAAATTAAGCAGAACAAACAAGCAGCCTTTGATGCTGGTCTTAACAAAAATCGTTATACCACCCGCATTCTAGGCTTCGCTACCTTCCTTGCCCTTATTGCTGGTATTGGTGGTACCGCCGCTAGATTTATGGGGGCAAAAGCTGATGCTGAGCTCACTGATATCACTACATCAAGAGAAGTTATCGTTAACGAACCCGTTGAAGTAACTGATGACTACGGACTCTATTGTGGCCAAGACACCATCACCTTAAATGGCGACTCTACCGCAGGCTACTATCTCTTCATGTATGCCGATGATGATGGTATCCTCCCAACCACTACTACCGGTATCTCAAATATCGCTTCTGCTGAAGATTGGGATGGCCTAGGCATTGGTGAATGGGGCTACTATGTTGGCACTATAGCAGATCGTGAATCTGCCACTACCAACCCTATGCCTTTAGGTTATAGTATTATAGATAGCAAAAACACTGCCACCACAGCTGGCACTATCCCAGTAACTTATTGTGCTAAGATCTCTAGAAACATCGAAGAAGCAGAGTTCTCCACGAATATTAACTATGATGTCTTCGCAAAAAAAGAAACCGGTATATTCTTAACTGCTGACTATGATTCGGATGCCGATGATGATAATGACGGTCTATCTAATCGTCTTGAAAACCGTTATGGCATGAACCCATTCTCATCTGATTCTGATATGGACAGCTTGAATGACGGTGACGAATTCTGCAAAGAAGGGGGCCCGCATATTAGAGGAGAAGATAATTGTGATGTCAGAACTAAAAAGTATGGTACTGACCCTTTGCTTCCAGATACCGATGGTGACGGCCTTTATGACTATAGCGAGATAGCTCTTTCTAAAAATAGCAATTATGAATTTGACCCAAACATTGCAGACTATAATGGAGAAGTTCTTACTTATTCCGAGCCAAATGGCGAGACCACTGGCGTCCCATTTACCGTTACCGGCACAGGAAATATACCACTTACTTACATTGATGTAGTTGATCCGACAGATATCGATGAATCTTTAGTAAACACCTCGGGAAAAGCCTATATTCTAAACAGTAGCGGTAATATTTCGGATGCGTCTATTACCGTAGATTATCGTACCACGAGCATAGGAGAAGGGGACGACACTTTAGGACAAAGTTTTTCTGGTATCAATGTTTCTGATGATTCTGTTGACTCAGATGATATTTATGCCTTATCTATTGTATTTGAAGAAACAGATCAACATAATGGCGAATTAGAAAGCGATATTACTGATATTACTATTGAAGAAGAGAATATAGATGCTGAAAATCAAAAAATTTCTTTAAACTTTACAGGGAACCCATCTATTATTCTAGTTGGCAATAACGAAGGGGAGGAAGAAATTCTTGGTGCTGGGAGAATAAGTATAAGAAAAATCGTAGATAAAGTATTTACAGCAATAAAGAAAGTAGCACCAGTATTATCTAAGATTGCCGAAGCCACAATGAAGATAGTATCATCATTTCTGAATTCGGTCGCACGATCTAAATGTATTAACAGTGGAGGCACATGGAACGAGGAAACTGCAACCTGCGAGCGCCAAACTGGCGGTGGTGGTGATGATGATGACAGTTTGATGGTCTGGAAAGTAAGCAATAAATTTAAAGTCAATACTACAGATGGAGATAGCTTTAGGAAACTCAGGAATTTCGGTGTCTATTACGATAGGGTAAGCGATAAATACTCATATTCAAATGGGCAATGTTACGGATTCGCCCTACTATCAAGATTGCTATATCTCGAAAGAATTAATACTAGCAAGACATACGATATAGTCACTGACAACCCAGAAGATAATGGAACTGGGGTATATCAGTTCAACTTGGGCGGTAAAGACAAGGATACGATATTAAATACTAAACTTGTAAATTATCTATTCAAAACCGAGCTTTCCAGCAATTCCACATCACTCCAAAATGCAATTGCGGAAGACGATGATGTCGCTGGGGCGATTTGGGCATTGACTAAAGTTCAATATACTGATAATGCATTTATTGTGTCTGAACCGAATACACTCATATCGGATCTTCAGGCTAAGGTTAAAGGTGACAGCGAGAACAAAGATGACCCAGTTGTTTTGGCTGTGCATAATACTCACGCGGTTAATCTACTCTCAATCGGTAGGCTTTATGAAAATAATGGCGTCACGCCTTCTAATACCTACAGGCTCACAGTATATGATAATAATAGTATTGCTGGCACGACTACGGATTGGGACATAACATGTACTAAAGACAGCTGTGTTTATAGCGGTGGTTCTGACTACGATAACCGCCAAGTTGAATATGCGTATTTGCTTGACGACTATGTGTTTTCTAGATAGAAGAGTGATGCCGGCAGACATAATATAAAAATGCCCGCTTAAAGCGGGCATTTTATTGAGGAATTGAGCCGTATGTAGAAGCGAGGATCCCATATCTTGGAGTGTCTATTATAGTAATCAGCGATTTATCATAGTTGTATACGTAAATCAAGTCGCCATCAACTGTCGCTGTCCACTCGTGAGGATCTTTTAACGTTTTGGCATCAGCCAAGTCAAAAGTGAATAGGTTTTTGCCGCGCGAATCGTGCCGGATTTTGTTTGCCTCATAATCGACAAACCAAGTTCCTCTGCTATCCGTGAGAGCAGGTTCGACCCAGCCATCTACGGATGAATCTGCCGGGTAGACTGACTCGATGCCGTCTACATAAAGCAGTCCGCCTTCGACTTCCGCCGTATGGCCATTTGCGGAAATAAATTCCCCGGACCATGAGCTATTCTGGTAGCGAGCCGAAAGCTTCGCTTCGTCAACTCTGTCACCTTTCATAGGCATTACATACGCTGAAGAAAAGATGGTAAAAATTGACAAAAAAAGCGCGATAAAACTTTGTAGGAGTGCGTACATTTTCGTTCCTCCGCTACTAATGCCTTTAAAAGTTTAAAGGTGATTTTCACCTACATTAGCTCTCTCCTGTCAAGGAGCAAGGCTGTATAAAGCCTACATACTCTAATTATACCACACGTGCTTATTTTTGTCAATATTAACGGGGCAAAAATGACAAAAATCACCTAATATGTTATAATTATCTTAACAGGGACGCACCCCTGTAAAATAATTCGCTAGAAAGGGGGCATTTTCGTGTCTCTAGCAGAAGTACTTTTCCGCGTTTTTCAATCTATAACGCACATTTTTCCAGGGGTAGGTCTGGCCATTTCTATTCTGGTAGAACACCTCCCAATCTAACTAATCGCCACCGAAAGGTGGTGATTTTCCTTGCTTTTTTATTTTTCCTTATGCTAAAATAGAACCATAAAGGGTTTATAAAGCTAAATAATTATATATAAAAAAGGAAGGTCTATAACACATGGCAAATACAATCTTTAAGCTCACTGCCTCTAAAGCAGATACGCCTATATCGGGAGATAATCCTGGTGCAAATCCAACCTCTACTCCATCCGGTGGTTCTAGTGCAGGAAAACCAGGTACTGGTTATGGTACAGCAGTATCACAAGATATTATTAATACTGTCTCTTCTCCAATCGTCTCAGGAACCTTCCTATTCATAGGCTTCATTCTTCTCCTAGCTCTTATTATTAAAATCAAGAAGAACAAACAAGCAGCCTTTGATGCTGGTCTTAACAAAAATCGTTATACCACCCGCATTCTAGGCTTCGCTACCTTCCTTGCCCTTATTGCTGGTATTGGCGGCACTGCTGCTAGATTCATTGGTGCTAAAGCCGATACCGAAGTAGACGCCCTCACCACTTCTGGCACCATTAACGCCTCTCTCATTGAAGTAACAGACGATTATAAGCTTTATTGTGGCACAGATCAACTTATCCTAGACCAAGAATCAGTCCCATACGGCAACTTCCTCTTCATGTATGCCGATGATGATGGTATCCTCCCAACCACTACTACCGGTATCTCAAATATCGCTTCTGCTGAAGATTGGGATGGCCTAGGCATAGGTGAATGGGGCTACTTCGTTGGCACTATAGAAGATCGCACATCTGCCACCACCAATCCTATGCCTCTAGGCTATAGCATCATCTCTAACGAAGCAGAGAAGACCCTCACTACTACCATCCCAGTTACATACTGCGCCAAGATTTCTAAGAACATAGAAGAAGCCGAATTTGAAATCACCATAGAATATGAACTTATGCCAAGAGGAGAAGGTGATATCTATCCAGAAATAGACTTTAATTCCGCCAATGATGCCGATGCCGATGGCCTCTCCAACCGTGAAGAGAACCGCTACGGTATGAACCCACTCTCTGCCGACTCCGATATGGATAGCCTCAGCGACTACGATGAACTAAAAGTCCACCACACTGATCCACTAGCCGAGGATACAGACGAAGACGGCCTAGCAGACTACAGTGAAGTATCTCTCTCCAAAGCAGACCAATACAATTTCGATCCAAACACCCCAGACTACAACGGCGAATCTCTCACCTACTCTGGTGAAGTTGGTGGCAATAGCAACATCTCCTATACCGTTACCGGTACCGGCGATATTCCTCTCACCTACATCGAACCAACCAACCCAGTTGATGTTGAAGAATCTCTAGGCAGCACTGGTACCGCCTACACTCTCCAAAGTGCTGGCGAAATCACTGGTGGTGAAATCACTGCTCCATACACCACTGAAACCACAAACCAAGGAGACGACGATACCCTTGGTGCCGCAGATCTATCTGGTGACGACCTCACAGATAACACAATCACCGCTACCGTTCTCGCCTTCGATGAAGAAAACGCAGAAGACGATTTCATCACTGCCGATATCACCTATCCAGAAAGCACCATCAATAGCACCAACAAAACCATCACTATGCCAATTACTAGCAGCCAACAAATCATTATCGTTGGCAATGCCGAAGACGACGGCACCCTTGGTGCAGGCCTCCTTAGCAAAGTTGTCTCGAAGGTTAAGGCTGCTGTGAATAATGTGAAAAAGGCTGTTAAAAGCTTCGTTAACGATATTAAAGAATCTAAAGAAATAAGCAAGTGTATAAAGAGCGGTGGTGCATGGGCTACGGAGAGTAAATATTGTATTCCTAAAGAGCAAGTAGATTGCCAGAACAGTGGTAAAATCTGGAGCAAAAAGACCAACAGATGTTTGCCTAGAGAACAGGGCAACTGTGAGAACGATGGCGGAACATGGGACGACGCACGTTCAAAATGTAAAAGCCAGAAGCAGGTTACCTGCGAAAATAAAGGGTCTATTTGGCGCGAAAATAGCGAAGACTGCATTTCTCTATCCTGGAACGTATCTAATGGCTTTACTGTAGGTAGAGACAGCTTCAAATCCGAAAATGTTGTCGGCTGGTATGATGAAGATACTGGTCAAGCGTTTTGGTTCGGAGGTCATTGTTTTGGTATGTCGACTCTTGCTAGACTACTTTATAAAAATAAAATTACTCTTGGTTACCACGATCTATCAAGAAAGTACGATGTTTTTCCTGGTCAGTCATTTGGCTATTGGTTCTGGGCATTCGACCCAGAACACTATCTAGATGATACGGGCTCCGAGCTCAAAGACTTCTCTCTAAGCGGCCTAAGTAAAGAACAAATACTAAACAATACAAATGTTTCGGTACCAACTTATATATCATGCGGTCAAGAAAAGCCTGAGTATGAGTATACTCCATGTAAGTGGCACCCAGAAAAAGAAGAATACGGCTATTTTTATGAGATGCCTTACGTAAAAGGTCCTCAAGGAAAAGCGTTGATGTTATTATCTGTAGATCAGCTTTCCGAACATTACACATATATGCAGCCATACTTAGGAGAAGATGGAATCTATGAAGATGTAGAATATGTAAGTCCAGAAACTTTCATTAATACAATTAAAAACAAAATAGACAAGAAAAATGGGGATGACGACCCTATAATACTTGATGAAATGGGTTTTATAGATGACGAAGAAATGGAAGAACACCATCATCATTCCTCCAATGAAGCTAGATACCCAGTCATGGGCAAAATCGCTGTAGATGGGCACGCCACTAACGCTCTTTCCCTTGGGCTTATTTACCAAAAGAATAGCAATGTAAAAAAGTACCATTTATACATTTATGATAATAATTTCCCAGAAGAAGCTCAGAGTTGGGAAATGCGATGTTCGCTTGTTGAATGCGTTGTCACTAGCGATGCAACACTGGGGGCTGAAAATTACGAAGAAATTCGCCCAGAGTACGCTAGCTTGACGGACGAAGACTACTTCCTCTACCACTAGTTAAATTAGCACTCTTGACATTCGAGTGCTAATCAACTACACTAGATACATGCAAGAAGAATTTAGCGAAATTATGAATCGCTTGTCCGAGAACGCTCGTTTTGCGCTCCAAAAAGCCGATTATTATAGCAAAAGATATAACAACGGTTATATGGGCACAGAGCATCTTCTGCTCGGTATTCTCTCTCAAGACACTTCTACCGGTGCGCGTCTCTTAATGGAAGAAGGCGCCGAACTCGATGTTATCGAAAAAAAACTTGGCCGCGCTCCTGTCGATGTGCCCGGCGCTCAAATGGCAATGATGTCTCTCTCCGAAGCCACCGTCCTTACTCTTCGCATGGCCATGAATTTCGTTCACGAACAGGGCATTGACATTATCGGCACCGAGCATATTCTATACGCACTCGTTAATCAACCAAATTCTCGCGCTGGGCTAATCCTCTCTGACATGAAAATAGACCTAGAAGGTTTGGCGGATAGCATCGAAAAACTTGCCGAAAAACAGGCCGAAACGGCTAAGATTAAAAAAGAAAAGCAAAAGTACACCAAAAACCGCGCTCCAATGAAATGGCTTTCTCGCTATGGCCAAGACCTTACCGAAATGGCTCGCCAGGGAAAACTAGACACCGTCATCGGCCGCGATCAAGAAATCGAACGCATGATTACTGTTCTTTGCCGCCGTACCAAATCCAACCCAGTCCTAATCGGTGAGGCAGGTGTAGGTAAAACCGCCATCGTTGAGGGCCTCGCCACACGTATCGTCAAAAATGAAGTCCCAGGGCTTCTTATTGGCAAACGCATCTTCCAAGTAGACCTTTCTTCTATGGTTGCTGGCACTAAATTCCGTGGAGAGTTCGAAGAACGCATTAAAGGTGTCATTGATGATGCCACTAGCGATGAATCCATCATTCTATTTATTGATGAGCTCCATCTTCTTTCTGGTGCTGGCTCTTCTGAAGGCTCTATGGACGCCGCCAATATCTTAAAACCAGCTCTCGCTCGTGGCAGAATCCATCTAATTGGTGCTACGACATTGGATGAATACCGCAAAAACATCGAAAAAGACAAAGCTCTTTCGCGTCGTTTCCAAACCGTCATGGTCGAGGAGCCAACCAACACCGTTACTCTCCGCATTCTAAAAGGCGTCAAAAGTTATTATGAAAAATATCACGGTGTAAACATTCCAGACAATATTCTAGAAACCGCCATCAATATGTCTAATCGCTACATTAATGATCGTTTTATGCCAGACAAAGTCATTGACGTTATCGACGAGGCATCTGCTATTGCTAAAGTTAGCGTCGACAAAAAAGGTGGTTCCATTTACAAAAAACTCAAAATCGAAAAGACCGCGCTCGAAGAAAAAATTGAGCAATCCGCCGAAAAAGAAGATTATGAACGCGCTGCGCTCTACAAAACTCAGCTCGCCAAACTCGAAGCCGAGCTCAAGAAACTCGAGAAAAAAGGTGCGAATAAAGAAACCACGCCAACCATTACCGAAGAAAATCTCGCTCGCGCCATTTCGTTAAAAACCGGTATCCCAGTGTCCAAAGTTCACGGTTCCGAAATGAAATTACTCACCAATTTGGAGGCTCATCTCAAAAAATCCATTATTGGCCAAGACGAAGCTATCAGCAAAGTTGCTAAGGCTATTCGTCGTGGTCGTAGCGGCATTGTCAGCCCAAATCGTCCAATCGGTAGTTTTATCTTTATGGGCCCTACTGGTGTCGGCAAAACTGAACTTGCTCGTGTTATCGCTCGTGAAGTTTTTGGTGGCGACAACGCGCTTATTAAAATCGATATGTCTGAATTTGGCGAAAAACACAACGTTTCACGCCTTGTTGGTGCGCCAGCTGGCTATGTTGGCTACGATGATGGTGGCAAACTCACCGAAGCTGTCCGCCGTCGCCCGTATTCTGTGATTTTGTTTGACGAAATCGAAAAAGCCCACCCGGATGTCTTTAATATGCTCCTGCAAATTTTGGAAGACGGCATCTTAACCGACGGCCAGGGCAATAAAATTAAATTCAACAACACGATCGTGATTTTAACTTCCAACCTTGGCTCAAACGAAATGTATCGCGAATCCGAACTCGGTTTCACTGCCAGAACCGCCAAAGATAAAAAAGCTCTTGCCGCTGAATACGAAGAGAACAAAGCCGCCGCCATCAAAGCTCTCAAAAAATCTATGCGCCCAGAACTTATTAATCGCCTTGATGCTATTCTAGTTTTCCATGCGCTCACCAAAAAAGATGTCGATAAAATCTTCGACAACCTCATTGAAGATCTTAAAAAACGTCTTGCCGCCAAAAATCTTGGCCTCAAAATTACGCCAGAAGTTAAAAAATGGCTCATTAATATTGGTTACGATCCTAAAAACGGCGCTCGTCCACTTCGCCGCGCTATCGAAGACAATGTAGAAGCGCTAATCTCCGAAGCAATTATCGATGGTTCGCTCAGTCCTGGCGACATTGCTACTGTTCAACTTGTGAAAAAACATTTAAAATTGGTAGTAGAACATGAATAACGAACAAAATAATTCATTCACCGAAATGCCACGGCCATTCGAAGTCGCGCCTGAAGTGCCGGTGGTAGAGCCTAGCCCAAAACCAGACAAAAAATCCAAAAGAATTATTACCATCATTTGCATCATTATCATTCTCGCTTGTTGTGGCTACCTGCTATGTCAGCAAGACTTCATGCAAGATCGCTTAAAGGCCTGGTCTTTCAAGCCAACCGCCGAGATTTCCGCCTTAGAAGAAAAGCTAAACCTCACCGATGCTGGCAAACTAATTTTTAATGCCTCGGAGCCAGTCCTAGAGCAACGCGAAGCTTTTAACGAGCACTGCGAAAGTCACGAAAAAGAAATTTCTATACTTGGCTGTTATACCAATCGCAAAATTTACCTTTACGATATCAAAACCGATGAGCTTCCAGGAGTCGTCGAGTCTACCGCTGCTCACGAACTTCTCCACGCTATTTGGGAGCGTCTTTCTTCTTCCGAACGAAATATAATTCAAGCCAAACTAAACCAAGTTTATACTGATAATTACGATTTGCTCTCCAAAGATTTGGAGCTTTATAATACCCAAGAACAGAACGAAGAGCTTTATGTTCGCGCGGCCACTCAAATCGCTGAATTACCTAGCTACCTAGAAGATCATTTCGCCAAATATTTCAACGATCAAAACGCGATAGTGGATTACTACAGTTCTTACATTACGCCATTTAGAAAACTTGAAAAAGAAATGGAAGAACTAGAACAAGAATTAACGGAACTTGGTGAAAAAATCGATCAAAATACCGCCAAATACCAATCTGACGCCGATAGTCTCGCCACCGAAGTTGACGAGTTTAATAATTGCGCCAACACGCTCAATTGTTTCTCTTCACAGTATGCTTTTAACACCCGCCGAAACGAGCTCGTCGCCAAGCAATCTGCCCTTGATGCACTTTATGATGAAATCAACACCGATATCGACACTTATAACCAAAAGGTCGAGAAATATAACAACAATTTGCTTCGTACCGAAGAGCTAGAAAATATTATTAATTCCAACGCTAATCCAGGCGAACTAATTAAATAGAAAGGAAATCATGAAAAACTATTTAGTCCCAACCATCATCGAAGAAACCAATCGCGGCGAACGTGCCTACGACATCTATTCGCGCCTTTTGTCCGAGCGCATTGTTTTTCTCGGCGAAGAAGTCAACGCACACACTGCTAACATTGTGATTGCACAGCTACTTTACCTCGCTCACGAAGACAGCAAAAAAGATATTAAGCTCTATATCAACTCTCCTGGTGGCAGCGTTTATGATGGTCTCGCCATTATTGACACCATGAACTATATCGAACCAGACGTCGAGACCATCGGTATTGGTCTTCAGGCTTCTATGGGCGCGATGTTATTATCTAGTGGTACCAAGGGCAAAAGATATTGTTTGCCAAACGCCCGCATTATGATTCATCAACCATCTTCTGGCACCGAAGGTAAAATTACCGATCAAGAAATTATGTTGAGAGAAGGTGTTTTTCTCAAAAAACGCCTCGCCGAAATTTTTGCCAAAAATACTGGCAAGAAACTCGCTCAAGTTGAAAAAGATATGGATCGTGACAACTGGATGTCGGCCGAAGAAGCTAAAACCTACGGCATTATTGACAAAGTTATCAAATAATCCGCTTCTGTTTTTCTGATCCTTGCAGTGTGCTAAACTAAGAGTATGGCTAAGTCAAAAACTAAATTTGTTTGTCAAAATTGTGGCGCCAGCTTTACTAAATGGGCTGGGCTGTGCGAAAGTTGTGGCGAGTGGAATACACTCGTTGAGCAAATTGTCGAAGAGACATCGGCAAAATCTGCGCTGTCCAAAGGCCAATTTTCTGGCAAAAAGTTAGATTATGTTAGCATCAAAACTATTGCTCCGTCCGACGCCAAGGAACGTTTAAAAACTAATTTTAAAGATTTGGATGATGTTCTTGGTGGCGGATTTTTGCTCGGTTCTGTTTCGCTTCTTGCCGGCCAGCCAGGCATTGGTAAGTCTACTCTTCTCATGCAAATTTGTGCTGAAATTTCTAAAACCAAAAAAGTGCTTTATATTTCCGGTGAGGAATCTGCCGGGCAGGTTAAGCTCCGCGCTAGTCGCCTTGGCGCCGATTCCGAAACTCTCGCTTTTGCCAGCTCCACTTCTGGCAACGATATCGCCAAAACTATCGAATCCGGCGAATTTGATTTTGTAGTGGTAGATTCAATTCAGACTCTTTCCATGGACGAAATTTCTTCTGCTCCTGGCACCGTTTCACAGGTCACGAATTGCGGCAATCTTATCATTCGCGCCGCCAAATCTACCGATACGGCCGTGGTTATTGTTGGTCACGTTACCAAAGAGGGAACTTTAGCTGGGCCAAAAGTTTTAGAACATCTTGTGGATGTGGTCTTAAATTTTGAAGGCGATCGCTACGGCGGGTTCAAAACCGTTCGCGCTATCAAAAACCGTTTTGGCTCCACTACCGAAGTTTCTATTTTTGAAATGAATGAAAAAGGGCTAAAAGAAGTACAAAACCCTTCCGCCGCCCTGCTTGCCGAGCGTCAAAATACCGACGGCTCCATTATTCTGGCCACACTCGAGGGTACACGCCCAATCTTGGTTGAGATTCAGGCTCTTGTTACACCAACTAACTTCGGCTATCCAAAACGCACCGCCTCAGGTTTTGATTTAAATCGTCTAAATCTTTTAATTGCCGTAATCGAACGTCGCACCAAGCTCAAACTCAGCGACAAAGACATTTTCGTAAACGTAGTTGGCGGTCTTAAAATTCAAGATTCCGCCGCTGATCTTGCCGTTTGTCTTGCTATCGCTAGTGCGGTTGCTGGCCGCAAACTCTCTGAAGATTATGTTGTATTTGGCGAAGTCGGCCTTGGTGGTGAAGTTCGTTCTGCCTTCCGTCCAGACCAGCGCATTGCCGAAGCTAAAAAACTCGGCTTCACTCATGCTATCGCTCCTGCCACCATCAAAAATAAATTTGTGATTCCGGTCAAAGACCTTCGTCAAACCCTCATCAACTACGTTAAATAATGTATAATAAGCATATGAAACTTGTTGAACTCACACCAAAAGATTTTGAATCTTTTGTTGGCAAGCAGGCTTGCGATAATTTTCTCCAGTCAAAAGAAATGTTCAACCGCTATCAAACTACTGGTCGCGAAGCGCATCTCGTTGGCCTTAAAAATTCTAAAGGGGGAATCGTTCTTGCTGCACTCATTGTCAAAATTGGTTCCATGCGCGGACAAGCGCTTTTTTCTGCTCCAGGCGGACCGATTTTAGATTATTCTGCTCCAGGCGCTCAAAAACTTTTAGAAGATTTCCTCATTTTAATAAAACCTTTTCTTAAAAAACATCACGGCTTCACGCTTCAAATTTCCCCAAATGTCGCCGTAAAAGACGGCAAAACTCCGCCAAAACTTAAAGGCGCTAAATATCTCGGCGAATACACTCAGTGCAAATGGATTTCGGTGCTAGATCTTTCCAACTTTTCTTCGCCCGATGAGTTATTTAAAACTTTTCGCAAAGGACATCGTTATTCCATCAAATATACTGACACCCGTTTTCATCTCGAGACTCGTGAGCTTTCAAAAGATGAACTTCCAATCCTCAAATCGCTCGCCGAAAAAGCCGCCGAGAAACATAATTTTCACGATCAGCCGATCGAATATTATGAATCAATGTTTGACGCTTTTGTCGGCAAGATCAAAGTTTTAGCCACGTTCGATAAAGACACGCCAATTGCCGCCGCAATGTTTATTTATTATGGTCACGAAATTGTTTATCTTTATTCTGGCGCCGACCCAGCCTACAACCATCTCGCCGGCTCTTACGCCCTGCAATGGAAAATGATCAACTTCGCTTTCGAAAACGGTTTCAAACGCTACAATTTTTACGGCGTTCGCCCCGAACCAAAGAACGGAGTTTTTGAGTTTAAAAAAGGTTTTCGCGCCGAGGTTGAAGAACTTTGGGGTACTTATATTTTGCCAATTTCTCCACTCAGTCGTCTCTACGTTGCCCACAAAAAATACCACAAATTTGGAGAATTGTCTTAATGAAAATTTTAGGCATTGACCCAGGTACCGGCATTTGCGGTTTTGGTGTGATTGAAATTAAAAAAGGTAATCAAACCAAGATGCTTGATAACGGCGTGATTACCACGCCACCGCACACACCACTCCCGGATCGCCTGCTTGATATTTATGATTCACTACACGAGATAATTAAACTAAATAAACCTGATGTTCTCTCTGTAGAGAAGCTTTTCTTCACTAAAAATATCACCACGGGCATATCCGTGGCTGAAGCTCGCGGCGTGGTGCTACTAGTTGCACGTCAAAACAACTTGCCAATTTTTGAATATACGCCAAACGAAATTAAAAAAATCATGACCGGTTATGGCAACGCTAAGAAAAATCAAGTTCAAGAGATGGTTAAACTCCACCTCAAACTTAAAGATGTACCAAAACCAGATGATGCCGCCGATGCCCTTGCAGCCGCCATTACACACTCGTTAATGTCAAAAATGCAATAAAATTACTAGACCCCTGTTAAACCTGTGGAAAACCCTGTGGAAAAAAGTATAAAATTTTTATTCAATTTCGACGATTTTTTGGCGACTTTTCTCGCCTCGCACCACTTTTACCGTGCTTTTGCTCACCCCAAAATAATCCGAAAGCAGCTCCACCACAGCTTTATTTGCTTCGCCATCATGCGCCTTGGCGTGAGTTCGCACGACCAAACTTCCATCATCAAGTTTTTCTACCGAGTTTCGTGATCCGCCCGGTTTTACTAAAACGCTATATTTCATAAAAATATCATATCACGCTCTCTTAATGTTGTATAATCAAGCTATGATTGCACACATTTTTGGAAAACTTGCTGAAAAATTCGAAAACACAGTAATTGTTGACGTTCATGGCGTGGGTTACGAGATTACCATTCCAGCCACCGATACCGATGGGCTAACTCTTGGCGACGAGGTAAAATTTTACACCTATCACGCCGTCCGCGAAAACTCCGAAGAACTTTTTGGCTTCTCTTCGCTTGCTGCCAAAAAACTATTTGAACTTCTAATTTCTGTACAAGGCGTTGGGCCAAAAGCCGGCATCGCAATTTTATCGCTCGGCTCCACCGAACAAGTTCGAAATGCCATCGCCAACTCCGATTCTGCCTTTGTTTCCAAAGCCGCTGGCGTTGGCAAAAAGACCGCCGAAAGAATCATCGTAGATCTTGGCGACAAAGTTGGTACGCCATCCAAGTTCGGCAAAACCGCTATCGAAGATGCTAAACCAACCGAGCCAGACGAAGCCCTAGACGCACTAATTGCCCTTGGTTTTCAACTCAAAGAAGCGACCTTAGCACTCGAAAATATCGACAAAAAACTTCCTACAGCCGAACGTGTTCGTCTTGCGCTCAAATCTAGATAGATAAGAGCCAAAACTTATGGTATAATATACAGATATGAAAAGAAGTTTATCGAGTGAGCTAAAACAACAAATATCAAAAACTGTTACTGTTTCTGGATGGGTCAATTCACGTCGCGACCACGGCGGATTGATTTTTATTGATCTCCGCGACCACGAGGGCATTATCCAGCTAGTCGTCACCCCAGAAACTGCCGAGCCTTTTAAGCTCGCCGAAACTTTGCGTGATGAGTTTGTTATCACTGCTACCGGTAAAATTCGCGAACGTGCGCCAGAACTCAAAAATCCAAACATCGAAACTGGCGATATCGAACTTGTTGTTGAAACTCTAGAACTTTTAAACCGCTCACTTCCACTTCCAGTTAACACGCACGATGATGGTGCCGAATCCGGCGAAGAACTTCGTCTTAAATATCGCTATCTCGATTTGCGTCGTCCAAAGATGCAAAAGATTTTGCGCCGCCGCTCTGAATTTAATCGTTTTATCAGAAATTATATGTACGATCACGGCTTCACCGAAGTCGCTACACCAATTCTCGCTAACTCTTCACCAGAAGGTGCGCGTGATTTCCTCGTGCCTAGCCGCTTACACCCAGGCAAATTCTACGCTTTGCCACAGGCCCCACAACAGTTCAAACAACTCTTGATGGTTGGTGGTCTCGACAAATATTTCCAAATCGCACCATGTTTCCGCGACGAAGACCCTCGTGCCGACCGTCTTTATGGCGATTTTTACCAGCTCGATATGGAAATGGCTTTTGTTGATGATGGCGAAACTATCCGCCAGGAAATCGAGCCACTCTACCTCTCACTTGCCACTGATTTTGCCAAGAAAAAACTTGTAATGAACTCCGAACCAGCCAAAGCCTTTATCCCGCAAGGCTCAAAAGTTCCACGCTTACCATATAGCTTTGCTATGGAAACTTACGGCGTAGACAAGCCGGACCTTCGCTACAGTATGGAACTCATTGAGCTTACCGAAGTTTTTGCCAATACTGATTTTAAGGTCTTTAAATCACCTTGCATTAAAGCTCTTTGTGTTAAGGGCGGCGCTACACTTTCTCGTTCTCAAATTGATAACTTTACCGATCAGGCTAAAAAACTCGGTGCCGGCGGTCTTGCCTATATCATTTACGAAAACGGCGAAGCCAAATCTCCAATTCTCAAATTTATGTCCGAGCAGGAAATTAATGACGTTAAAAAACTCACCGGAGCTAAAGATGGCGATGCAGTATTTTTCGGAGCCGACGAGCGCGCTAAAGTAAACAAGGTCCTCGGCCAACTTCGCATTGCTTTTGCTGATCATTTTGGCCTTAAAGACAACAAAGAAATTGCCTATTGTTGGGTTGTTGATTTTCCATTCTACGAATGGGATGAAACTAACAATAAATTAGACTTTGGCCACAACCCATTCTCGATGCCAAAAGGCGGACTCGAAACCCTAGAAAACGCCAAGACCAACGAAGAAAAATTGACTATTGTCGCCGACCAATATGACATGGTGATGAACGGCTACGAAGTTGCTTCCGGCGCTGTACGTAACTACAACCCAGAAATCATGTATAAAGTCTTCAATATTCTTGGCTACAACAACGATTACGTTGAAGCCCGATTTGGTGGCATGCTCAACGCCTTCAAATTTGGCGCACCACCACATGCCGGCTGTGCTCCGGGGCTAGACCGTATCTTTATGGTGTTAGAAGACACCGAAAATATTCGCGACGTTGCTGCCTTCCCAAAGAATGGCTCCGGCGTAGACCTCATGATGGATTCTCCGTCCGCCGTCGATCAATCCCAGCTCGACGAATCCCACATCGCCATCATTCCAGAAGAAGAAGATTAATCTCGAACAAAAAATACCCTCGTTTGGAGGGTATTTTTAATGCCTTTTAGTAATTAGTGGCGCGAATTTCGTAATAAGATTGTGGGTGTGCGCAAACCGGACAAACTTCCGGAGCTTCTTCGCCTACGAAAATGTTGCCACAGTTACGGCATTTCCAAACCGTAACTTTGTCGCTCTTGAATACGATGTCGCTATCGATATTTTCTTTTAGTTTCAAGTAGCGGCCTTCGTGTTCTTTTTCGATTGCGGCTACGCCCTCAAATTTTTCGGCAATTTCGTCATAACCTTCAGCACGAGCTTCCTCGGCGAATTTTTTGTACATGTCAGTCCACTCGTAGTTTTCGCCATCGGCAGCTAGTTTTAAGTTTTCTTCCGTGGAGCCAACTTTGCCGTCATGGAGTAGCTTATACCAAAGTTTGGCGTGTTCCTTTTCGTTGCCAGAAGTCTCAAGAAAAATTTCAGACATCTGTTCAAAACCATCTTTTTTGGCTTGGGATGCATAGTATTGATATTTTACGCAGGCCTGTGATTCGCCAGCAAATGCCGTTTCAAGATTTTTCCAAGTTTTGCTATCTTTTTTTAGTTCCTTCATTTTATCTCCTTTTAGACAATTATAGCACGCAAATATTGGGCGACCATGCTATAATCAAACCTAATGGGTATAGAGAGAATTATCGATACTACCGCACACGAAGACGACCAAGAAGAGCAAGTTATTGAGCAATCTTTAAGGCCTACAAATTTTGCTGAGTATATTGGCCAGCAAAGATTAAAAAACAATCTTAAACTCGCCATTGATGCCGTTAAAAAACGAAATGACGGCACTGCTCTCGACCACGTTCTGCTTTACGGCCCACCAGGCCTCGGCAAAACCACCATGGCGAATGTTATTGCACACGAACTTGGCGCCAATCTTCATGTGACGTCCGGTCCGGCTATCGAACGCGCCGCCGATCTTGCTAGCATTCTTACTAATCTCCAAAATAGTGACGTGTTGTTTATCGACGAGATTCATCGTCTTCGTCGCACCGTTGAAGAAATGCTATATTCTGCCATGGAAGATTTTAAATTAGACATCATGATTGGCAAAGGTCCAGCCGCTCGTTCTGTACGTCTTGACCTCCCGCATTTTACTGTGATTGGTGCCACTACTCGCACTGGCTCACTTGCCGGTCCGCTTCGTGATCGTTTTGGCATTATTCACCGTCTCGAATATTACAAAGAACCAGAAATCGAGCAGATTATTTCTCGCACTGCTAATATCTTGAATGTTGAGATTAATCCCGAAGCCACCAAACTTCTCGCCACGCGCTCGCGCCTTACCCCGCGCATTGCTAACCGCATTTTTAAACGCGTACGCGATTACGCTGATGTAAATGGTGATGGTATTGTTGATACAAAAATTGCCACCAGCGCTCTAAGGCTGATGGAAATTGACGATTTAGGTCTAGACCCGGCTGATCGCAACATGCTTTCGCTCATGCTCGAAAATTATAACGACCGTCCAGTCGGCTTAAACACCATTGCCGCCCTTACTGGCGACGAGCCTTCCACCATCGAGGATTATTACGAGCCATATCTTTTACAGCTCGGGCTCTTGGAACGCACACCGAGGGGCAGAGTAGCCACAAACAAGGCCAAAAAGCATCTTGAAGCGGTGAAAGTAGCGAAGAAAACTTAATTATGGTATAATATAGACATGAAAAAAGAATTAGTTAGACTAAGACACGCTCGTAGCAAAAAAGATTTTCCAGAGATTACCCTAGAAGAAGATGAATACGTCGAACTTGCTATCCGTCGTTCTAAAATTGGTCTAATTTTTATTTGGCTCGGCACCGTTCTTGGTTTTGTTGCTCTTACAGCCGTGTTAATTCTTTTTGCCCACGGCGGCATCTCCAGTCCAGTTTTTAAAGTCAACGAAACCTCCAAACATTATCTATACATCATGATTTTTTCACTTTATGCAATTCTGTTTCTGTTCGGTATTGTCTCTACTGTCACCTACGCCAGCAATAAACTTTACATCACCAACAAGCGCGCCATTCAAATGTCCATGACTTCGCTTTTTTCTAAATCCGTTAATGTGATCGATTTAGTTTCGATCGAAGATGTCAGCTTTAAACAAAACGGCGTTTTTGAACATATCTTTCAACTTGGCACCATCCGTATGTCTACCGTCGGCGATGAAACTACCTATACTTTCAAATACGTCAACACCCCACGCGACGAGCTAGATACTATCACGCATCTTGTCCACACTGTAAAAAGTAAAAAGAATTAATTGCGATTTCTTTTAACAAAGTCTTCTTCTTTTTCGAGCTTTGCTCTAAGAGTATATTCTTTGCATTTGCCATTTTCGCAGTTGGCTGGAGTATAAGTATAGGAGCTGTCTTCTTCGCCAAGGTTAAAGCCATAAGGATCGGTAAATAAGGAAGGGTCCATTACGGTTAAAACATCTTCGGAAATGGCTTCTGGGTAGTAACCATGCTCTGCATAGTAACCCTCTTCAATAGCATAATACATTGCATTGATTGCTACTTTGCGCTGATCGTCGCGGTCCATCGCATCCATGTTGGATTTTTGTAAGAAGAATAAAATGAGCGCGAGCGTCGCAAACGCACAAACGATAAAAATTTCTGGTACAGTAAAGCCTTTTTTAGTTTCCATAAAGTCATTATAACACAATGGTAGGTCTTTTCGCTTTGCGAAAAGCCCTTCCACCGTGCGGAACTTCAAAAAAGAGAGCCAAGCTCTCTTTTTATTCAGTTCCTACGGTGGTAGTACCGACTGGGATCGAACCAGTGACCTTGGGCTTATGAGTCCCACGCTCTAACCATCTGAGCTACGGTACCAAGTGAGCAGAAACGAACGCAGGTGTCGAAACCGCGAAGCGGTTACAGCACCACGCTCAATGATTATATCACAATTTGAGAAATATTGCACCACACTAGACTTTTTAACCCGCTTGTGCTATAACTAAACAAATATGTTTGACAAAATGAATATCGGAGACATCGCTTTAGCACTAGTAATCTTATCTGGCATAGAGATTATTATTATCTCACATCTCCTCTACAAAACCCACAAATACAAATTATATCTAATGGAAAGGCAAAAGAGGGCATTGGCTATGCGCAGAGCATCCAATGCCCCGACGTTTCGCCGCTAAAAAGGCGAAAAAGCCAAAAAAATAAGCACCCGCGAGCGAGTGCTCATTTTTTATAGTCTCATTATTTTACCGTACAAACCAAACCGTCTTCGCTGGCCGAATCTTTGTATTCCTCTGCAGTCTTGCCATCTAGGTTACTGAAGGTCTCCAAAATATCTTCATCTTCGACTTTATCTCGCTCTATTACAACTTTTCCAGACCAACCAGCCGTGCCTGCTTCGCCTTCGGAAGTATAGGTCACACCGGCCATCGTTAGACCATTATTTTTAGTCAACTCCTCATATTGCATCAAAGATGTACTTGCCGTATCTAGATTTTCTTGCTCTTCATCGGTCAGACTATTCGGATCGTAATCATCAGATAATGTAAACGAATATGCGATTTTCTTGGCCTCTAGTTCATTATTATCTATTGTAATCTCTGCTAGATAGTTCCAAGTATTGCCAGACATGGTGCATGAAACGGTTGAGAGATCTTCTTCGTCAACATCCTTACCGGTACTGCCGTTTTCCGCTGGTTGAACGGTTTGATTTGTCGGCTTATTTGCGTTGTTGTTTTCTGCAGGCTTGCTATTAAGTAAAATAATGCAAATTACCACGCCAGTTGCGATAAGTAGCAAAGCGATGACTATACCAATAATAACCCCAGTATGTTTTTTCTTTTGCGGAAATTGTTCCATTGGTTGCATTGGTTCCGGTGTGGCGGTCATCATTGGTTCTGGCGCTGGTGTTGGTTCTGGTTCCGGAAATGGCTCTGCGATTGGCTCTGGTGCTACGGGCTCCGGAGTTGGTTCCGGTTTTGCAATTGGTTCTGGTTCCGAATCTGGCTCTGTGACTGGTATAGAAATCGGCTCAGATACTGGCGTAGTTTCCGGCTCCGTCACCTCTGGCTCAACCGCTTCTGACTCCACGATCGGCTCGTTTGGCTCAATTGGAGCTTCTGGGTTAGGGGCATCATTTGGATTAATAGGATTTTCGTCCATCTTTAATATTCCTCTTATGTTTATATATAAATATAATAAACGATGCCATCCAAAATAGCAAGACGATCCACCGACGCATCTTATGATATAATGAAAACAACTTATTTATATTGGACAATAAGGAAGGATCATGATGGGGAAAATTTTAAAAATTGAAGACGCAAAAATAGTCACAGAAAATGGGAAGAAAATTACTAGATATGTATTCAATGACGATAAAATAGTGCGTATTAATACGGAAACAGACGAAATTATAACGAAAAACGTGCCCCGAAAATACATAGACCTAATCAGCCTTTATTCCGCCAATGTCGAGATAGAGGAAAAAAGAGCAAAAAAGGATGCAGTCAAAAAAGAATTGCGGGACAGAATAGAAGAAATAAGATCCGGCAAAGGTGCTGGGCTTGGTGTCTTTGTGGGCATATTATTAAGGTTCACCATCATAGGGCCAATAATTGCCAGCTTTTGCAGTTTTAAGTTTCTTAATGATATTAGTGATGAAGAATACCTAAAAAATACTGAAGTAAAAGACATAAATTTCAAAAAAGGCTTTTTTGCTACCGCTAACTGTTTTGGTTTAATTGTAATGATAGCGTGTTGCGCGCAGTGGAAAGCAGATATGATTAGCGTTCTTGAAGGAAACCCAACTAAACAAAGTTTAAACAAACACACATGTTTTAAAGTATGGTGTTGCATAGCCGCAGTGTATGATGTATTTTATTTCTTCATGTATCTAACCAGAGCAACTTCTACGCCTTCTACTACCAAAACCACAAGTAATCCATATTATTACCGTTCGTATTAGAAACAAAAAAGCAAGCTCTTGCTTGCATTTTGGCGGAAGGGACAGGATTAGGCGCTTTGCGCCTTCGCCGTCCCAAGGGGGCGTCGAATCTGGCTCGGATCCTGCTTCTTCTATCGAAGAAGTATCAAAAAATATCCCTACGGGATATTTTCCAATACTTCCTGGCGGAAGGGACAGGATTCGAACCTGCGAAGCTATTAACTTGCTGGTTTTCAAGACCAGTGCCATCAACCACTCGGCCACCCTTCCAAGGGAAATTTTAACATATCTTGACAAAAAACACAAACTGTGCTATACTAAAAACAATCCGCCACCAAACGGTCAATTTGTTGGCTATTTCTTGTAAAAATTATTCAGCGTTAGTGTGAACGGCAGTAACGTCGTCTAAATCATCGAGCGCATCAAGCAATTTTTCTAATTTTTCCCCTGTTTCGCCTTCGACTGCTATGCCATTATTGGCGATATACTGGAGCTCGGCGCTAGTTACGGTTAATCCGGCATCCACCAAAGCTTGGCGGACTTTCATCAAATCGGAAGCGGAAGTGTAAATTTCGGTACCATCTTCTTCGTCGGAAACATCTTCAGCGCCGGCATCAAGTGCGGCCATCAAGGCGTCATCGCCTTTTTCAGAAATCACAATCACGCCTTTTCGAGTGAACTGGAACATCACCGAACCCGGCTCAGCCATGCGGCCACCGTTTTTATCCAAAGTATGACGAACTTCTGGCATGGTGCGGTTTTTATTATCGGTAGTAACCTCGATAATAATTCCTACGCCACCAGGGCCATAAGCTTCGTAGACTTCTTCAATCAAAGCCGCGGCGTTTTTATCAGCCACGCGAGCAATCGCGCGTTCGATGTTGGCCTTTGGCATGTTAGCGAGGCGAGCCTTTTCAAGCACCATTGCAAGAGATGGGTTCATGGCTGGATCGGTACCGGCGCGCGCTGCAATGGCGATTTGGTTACCAATCTTTGTAAAAAGTGCTCCTCTTTTGGCATCAACTACTGCTTTTTGACGCTTAGTTGTAGCCCATTTACTATGTCCTGACATAATTTTCTCCTAAATTTCCTTAATTATAACATAATTTTCAAAGATTTTCTTTTTGTGCTAAGATTAAAGCATGAGTAAATTGTTTAAGCGTACTAAGATTTTGGCCACAATTGGCCCAGCCGTTTTTACGGAGGAAAAAATTACAGATTTAATTATGGCGGGCGTCAATGGCTGCCGTCTTAACTTTTCGCATGGCAATTATATGGAACGCGATCAGCAAATCGCTTGGATTCGTGCCGCTGCCGCCAAGAAAGGCCGCTCGGTAGCAATTTTGCAGGATCTTCAGGGCCCAAAAATCCGTCTCGGCGAAATTAAAGACAACCATATGGATATCAAAGCTGGTGATGAACTCATCTTAGACTCTGCCATCACCGAACATGATGGCTCAAATATTCTTCCAGTTCAATATAATTTGGCTGAAAAAGCCCAGGTAGACGAACCGATCTATATCTTTGATGGCAAGGTCAAAACTCACGTTACCGAAATTATTTCTAAAACTGCAATCAAAGTCGAAGTCGAAAATGACGGCTACATCATGAGCAAAAAAGGCATCAATCTTCCTGATACGGATTTTGGTGGCGATATCATCACCGAAAAAGACATGGCCGATATTGAATTCGGCGCTTCGAGAGATTTTGACTATGTCGCGCTCTCCTTTGTGCAGTCTGCCGCTGATATCGAAAAACTCCGCCAAATTTTGCTTTCTCATGGCTCTAACGCTCAAATTATCGCCAAAATCGAAACCAAAAAAGCCATCGAAACCGACGAAAATCTTGAAGAAATCGTTAAGGCCACCGATGGTATTATGGTTGCTCGTGGCGATATGGCCGTCGAAGCCGGCACCGAAGTTGTACCAATTATTCAGCGCAAACTCGTAGCACTTTGTCGCAAACACGCCAAGCTTTGCATCGTGGCCACCCAGATGCTCGGCTCCATGGTAGAAAATCCAGAGCCAACTCGCGCCGAGGCCAGCGATGTTGCTAACGCCGTAATTCAAGGTGCCGATGCTGTGATGCTCTCCGATGAAACCGCCAACGGCAAATATCCGCTCGAAGCAGTCAAAGCCATGAAGCGCATCATACTTTATACGCAAAATAATTCTACGGTCGCCCCGCTTGAGTTCAAACAGGTTGGCGACGATAAAGTTTACGATGCTATCGCTGGCGCTACCGTCGAACTCGCTGAAGAAATCGATGCCGATATCATTGTTTGCCAAACTGGCATGGGTGCTACCGCCGCCGCGATTGCCGCCAAACGCCCAGATCTCCCAATCCTTACCGTCACTAGCAACGCTCGCGTAGCTGGCCAACTTGCTCTAACCTACGCCAACTCCGCTTTTGTCCGCCCATACAGCGAAGATTACGGCGCCAAGCTAGTTTACGAACTCAAAAATTCCGGTTGTCTCATTCCAAAAGAGGGCAGTGACGAAATTCTAGCTGTAATCGTCTCTGGTATTAAAGATTTAAACAGCGGTACCAACACTATCCGTATCCGCAGAATATAGAAAGGAAGTCATGTTCACTAAAAAAACCGTCAAAGATATTGATGTTAAAAGCAAAATTGTCCTCGTTCGCACCGACTACAACGTCCCAATGAAAGACGGTAAAATCACCAGCGACTTGCGCATCAAGGCTAGCCTTCCAACTCTAGAATATCTCAAAAAAGAAGGCGCTAGGCGCATCATTATTATTTCGCACCTCGGTCGCCCAGAAGGCCAAAAAAATCCTGAAATGTCTCTAAAACCAGCCGCCGACAAACTCGCCGAGCTCATGCCAGATGCCAAGGTTAACTTCGTGGATGACGTTTCTGGCCCAGACGTCGAAGAAGCTATCGAAAAAGCCCCCGAGGGCGGCATTATTGTGCTCGAAAATCTTCGTTTTTATCCTGGCGAAGAGAAGAACTCCGAAGATTTTGCCAGAGAAATTTTTGAATCTACCCATGCCGATGTTTTTGTCCAAGATGGTTTTGCCGTGGTGCACCGCGCTCACGCTTCCACCGACGCTATCACTAATTGTCTCCCATCCGTTGCCGGTTTCTTGCTAGAGAAAGAAATTTCCGCTCTTTCTGAGGTGCTTAACAATCCAGAGAGGCCACTGATGCTTATGCTCGGCGGCGCCAAAGTCGACGACAAAGCTCCTTTGATCGAAGTCTTCAAAGACAAAGCCGACGCCATTTGCGTTGGTGGTAAAATCGCTGCCGATGGTGCTGTCGAAAAAGACAGCGACAAAATCTACATTGCCGAAGATTTCGACGAGGACAGCACTGGTGCCAAGCTAGACTGCGGTCCGCTTTCCACCCATCGTTTTGCTGAAACTGCCAAAAATTCCAAAACTGTGCTCTGGAACGGCTTGCTAGGTAAAGCCGAAGACCCAGCCTACGCCACTTCTTCCACCATCTTTGCCAAAACTTTAGGTGAAAATCCGAATATTACTTCTATCATTTGTGGCGGCGATACTACTGGTTTCTGCGAAAATCTCATTACCGAATATAATGACCTCAAATTTACACTTCTTTCTACTGGTGGCGGCGCTGCTCTAGAATATCTATCAGGGAACAGCCTCCCTGGTCTTGACGCTCTCGAAAACAAAGATTGACTTTTTAGATAAAGTGTGATATAATAAAGGCGTAGGCAGTAGTCTTTTGCCTAGTTCAGCTTTTTGTTGGACTAGAGTACCTTGAGAGGAGAGATGATATGAACACGAAGTCATACAAAATTTTTCATATCGATAACGGACCAACTTTTGAAAGTCTGGCCGATATTCGAAATGAAATAAAAAAAGGAACACAACCTAATGTTACCTTTGACCTTAATGATGACAATGTCACCATCAACGCCTACATTACGAATATGCGTCTCGATGAAATCTCGACCGTCATTGACGGTTTCGTCACAAATGGAGAGTATAAAGGGCAAAGTTTCAGAGTTTTTTATAACACAAAGACCAGGACTGGCACACTATCTATTTAACGCATATTATCCACCCACAGCAAAGCTGTGGGTTTTTTCTTGCCATCAGATTAAATTCGTGCTAAAATAATTCTCGACTTATTTTTATTGTCTAAAAAATTAATTAAGGATACAAATGGCACAAGAAATCAAAGACCTATCAAAATTCCGCAACATCGGTATCATTGCTCATATCGACGCCGGTAAAACTACAACTTCCGAGGCGATTCTTTATCGCACCGGCCTCAAGCACAAAATCGATCTCGTGAAAGGCGACACCGGTGGTGCAACCACCGACTGGATGGAGCAGGAAAAGGAACGTGGTATTACCATTACTTCCGCCGCTGTTACCGCTTACTGGAAAGGCCACAAAATTAACATCATCGATACCCCGGGTCACATCGACTTTACCGCCGAGGTGGAGCGTTCTCTCCGCGTGCTCGACGGCGCAGTTGTAGTCTTCGACGGCAAGATGGGTGTTGAAGCTCAGTCCGAAACCGTTTGGCGCCAAGCTACTAAATACGGCGTGCCTCGTATTTGCTTCGTCAACAAAATCAACCAAATTGGTGGCGATTTCTACAAATCTCTTGATAGTATCCACAAACGTTTGTCTAAAAACGCCGTTGCTATCCACCTTCCAATTGGTTTCGAAAAAGATATCTGCGGCGTAGTCGACCTTATCGACATGAAAGCTTACACCTACAAAGATTACGCCGATCACGAGCTCACCGTTGGCGAAATTCCAGCCGACATGGTCGAAAAAGCTAAAAATGCCCGTGCCATTCTCGTTGAAGAAGCTGTTGCAGCCGACGAAAAATTGATGGAGAAATACTTCAGTGAAGGCGAAGAGGCTATCTCTACCGAAGAGCTCAAAGCTGCTCTTCGTAAACGTGTCCTTGATGGCGATTTCTTCCTCGTCACCGGTGGTGATGGCCGTGGTGTGGTAGTCGAAAAAGTTCTCGATCTTATCACCGATTATCTTCCATCTCCACTCGATCGTGATCTTGGCCAAATTGTTGGTACTAATCCAAAGACTGGCGACGAAATCGTCCGCAAAGCCGACGACAAAGAGCCACTCACTGCTCTCGCATTCAAGATTGCATCCGACCCATTCGTAGGTAAATTAATCTTTATCCGCGTTTACGCTGGTAAACTCGAATCTGGTTCATACATCTTAAACGCTACTACCGGCAACAAAGAGCGTGTCGGCCGTATCGTTCGTATGTTTGCTGATAAACGCGAAGATATCAACGAAGTTGGCGCTGGCGACATCGCCGCCGTGGTTGGTCTCAAAGACACCACTACTGGTACTACCATCTGTGATCCAGCTCATCCAATTCATCTCGAATCTATCGAATTCCCAGATCCACCAGTATCTATCGCTGTTGAGCCAAAAACCAAAGCCGACCAAGAAAAAATGGCTCTTGGTCTTTCCAAGATGGCTGAAGAAGACCCAACCTTCCGTGTTCATACTGATGAAGAAACTGGCCAAACCATCATTTCTGGTATGGGCGAGCTTCATCTCGAAATCATTATCGACCGCTTGAAACGCGAGCACAACGTTGAAGCCAACACCGGTGCTCCACAAGTTGCTTACCGTGAAACTATCCGCGGCACTGCCGAAGCTCAAGGTAAACACATCAAACAATCCGGTGGCCGTGGTCAATACGGTGATGTTTGGATCAAATTTGAGCCAAACGAAGCTGGTAAAGGCTTTGAATTTATCGACCAAATTAAAGGTGGTGTGGTCCCTCAGGAATATCGCAAACCAGTTCAAAAAGGTGTCGAAGACACTCTCGCTGGTGGTGTTATTGCCGGCTACCCAGTAGTAGACGTCAAGGCTACCCTTTACGATGGTTCTTACCACGATGTCGACTCTTCCGAGCTCGCCTTCACCTTGGCTGGTGCTCTTGCAACTCGCGAAGGTATCAAGAAAGCTAACCCAGTGCTCCTTGAGCCTGTTATGAAGATGGAAATCACCACCCCAGAAGAATTCATGGGTGATGTGATCGGTGATATCAACGCTCGCCGTGGCCGCATCGACGAAATGGAAGACCTTTCCGGTGGTTCCAAAGTCATCCGCGCCTTCTGTCCACTTGCTAACCTCTTTGGTTACACCTCTGATCTTCGCTCTATGTCACAAGGTCGTGCTGCTTCTACCATGGAACTCTTCGCTTACGAAGAAGTACCACCAAACGTAGCCCAAGAAATCATCGAAAAACGCAATTCCAAATAATTAATTTAACCCCAACTTTATGCTAAGATAGTACTTATGAATAGTGCTAAAGTTGGGGTTGCCTCAAAAAATATTGCTGCCACCGTCCCAGTAATTGAGGTCAAAAATCTCTCTAAAGTTTATGGTAGAAAAAGCACTGCTTTTAATGCCTTGGAGGACGTCAATCTTAAAATTTATCACGGCGAATCGGTCGCAATTATCGGCAAATCTGGCTCCGGTAAATCTACTTTGATGCACCTGATGGCCTTGCTCGACAAACCAACCTCTGGCTCGGTCAAGGTTTTTGGTATCAATTCCACTAAATTAAAAGGGCGAAGAGTCAATCATCTTCGCAACAAATATTTTGGCTTTGTTTTCCAACAATTCTTCATGAATAGCCACGACACCGTGTTGGAAAACGTACTTTTACCATTAAAGATCGCCAAAACTAGCCGTTTTAAACGCAAAAAAATTGCTCTCTCTGCCCTAGAAGTGGTTGATCTAGAAAGTAAGGCCAAGGATAAATCCATCAATCTTTCTGGCGGTCAAAAACAGCGCGTTTGTATTGCCCGCGCTATTGTTAATAATCCTAAAGTCATCTTTGCTGACGAGCCGACCGGTAATCTAGACAGTGGCACCGGCAAAAAGATCGTTGATCTTCTTTTTGAGCTAAACAAAAAGGGAACTACGCTTATTATCGTTACTCACGATGAAGACCTTGCCGCTCTCTGTAATCGCCAAATCCGCATTGTCGATGGCAAAATTGTCTCTGATACGCGTAGCAAACGCACCATAAAAAAGGAGGTTCGCTAATGAAATTCTTTGATATTGTCAAAACTGCCAACTCCAATCTTCTACGCAATAAAGTTCGCTCGTTTCTCACGATTTTAGCTATTTTTATCGGTAGTTTTACTATTATTTTGAACTCCGCCATCAATGCTGGCGTCAATGACTTCATTGATAAACAAGTTGCTTCTATCGGTGGCGACGGCTTTATCGAGGTGATGCCAGGGGCGGCCATCGAGCAGATGATGGCGATGTCCGAAACCGGCTCCAAGGTCACCAAATACAGCGAAAAATCTGGTAGCATGCTTAGCGCCACCATCACAAACGAAGATTTGGAAGCTATGCGCGCAGTCGACGGCGTTAATAAACTAGAGATTTTCCATATTCTCTCCCCTGAATGGATGCGTCTCGATGGGGAAGAGAATAAATATAACGTCACTCTTCAATATCTCCCAACCGACACTTTTAACTTAGATCTTTCCGCTGGCCGCATGATCAACAACGACACCGACGATTTTGAGATTATCATCAACGAAGACTGGCTCGAGCCATTCAATTTCGAAAAAGCCGAAGATGCAGTTGATAAAACCGTCGAGATTTCCATCAAAAAGACCGCAAAATGCTATGTCGTCCCTGATGATTGCCTTGCCACGGTCAAAGCAAAAATCGTTGGCGTTCAGGCCCCAGGCGTCCTTTCTATGGACGGCGATCTCCTGGTAAGCAGAGCCCTAGACAATAAACTTTACGCCCTGGCAAACGAAGATATTCCAGAAGAAAGTCTGCAAAATTACTTCGCTGTCGGCGATGTTGACCCAGACAAAATCGACGAAATTAGAGAAAAATTCAAAGAAATTGGCTCTGGTTATCAATTTCTCACCGTCTCTGATACTGTCGGTATGATTCGTACATTCTTCGATGTAATTTTGGCTGTATTTAACATTTTCGGCGCCATCGCCCTTCTTGCCGCCGCTATTGGCATCATTAACACTCTATTTATGTCGGTCCAGGAGCGCACGCGCGAAATTGGCCTCGATAAAGCCCTTGGCATGAGTCGTTTCAAAATCTTCCTTAGTTTCTCTATAGAGGCGATTTCTCTTGGTTTCTGGGGCTCAATCTTTGGTATGGCTGTTTCAATGGGTATCGGGTATTTTGTAAACAATCTCGTTCACGGAGAAGATGGATTACTGGCTGATTTCCCGACTTTCGATTTAGTCAGATTTAGCCCAGAGGTAGTTATCCCCATCGTTCTCTTAGTGATGCTAATCGCCTTCCTCTCTGGCACTCTCCCAGCTATCAAAGCCGCCAGAAAAGACCCAATCGACGCTTTAAGATATGAATAATTAGAGATTATAGGATGTCTTGTTGAAGAATTCCACTTCGTAATCTTGAGATTGTGCCATATCGATGATGTTCCCCCCGCTATAATTATCATTATCTACGGTCTTACAGCTTATCAAACTACATTTTAGTGCCATATATCTTTTTTCGCCTGGATAGTTGCTATCATAAATTCCGATATAGAGCTTCTTTGAGTCTTCGTAAGACTGTACTGCGCTGATAGCATTTACGGCGTGGGCGTCACTATCTATATCGTTATCATTATAAAAATTAGAAGCACCAATCGAGACGGCTTCCTTATTATCAATTCTGTTAATCAGGCTTTTTATAAAGATATTGGCGTCCATTGAAGTAAAAGTCTTGAGATTTAGTATTGTAGATGCTAGATATATCGTGCTGGTTCCTGAAGTCCAATAAGGTATCGCAAATTGCTGTTCCTGTGCGGAATAAAGAGCATTCAGAAGTTGTTTCTCTGAATTGTCTATTGTTGAAAGCTGTACCTTATTCATATCAAGACCTTTTAGTTGCTCCCACTTATCGTAATCGAACCCAAAGGTATTAATTCGCCATTCCAGATCTCTTTCTTTTTCCTCTTCTGTCAACTCAATCTCTTCAATTTCAAATATCCCAGACTCTTCAATTTCGTTTCTATATTCATTTGCTATAACTAGAGTATTGTTAGAAGGCGCATTAGCAAACCATTTTGTTCTGTCTTCTTGTAGCGGCCCTAAGTTAAACACGTATTTATTAATAGCGTTCGTTCTAAAATTGAAGTCATACAGTTGTTTTGAATACCCATCAAAGAAAGTGTCATCAAGATTAAACGCAAAAGTTTCTATATGAATGTGTCCCTCAGCTCTGTTTATAGTAATAGCGTCTGCGCTAAGAGGTATTCTTTTTGAATAATACAATTCGGAGAATACAGACATGCCACGGCAATGAGCACCGCTCATGTTTGTACCAAAGTTATGGAAAGAAAAGCCGTCTTCGCTTGGGATAAACTCGCTATCAGCAATTAGCGTTCCATCAGCTATACCATCGCCATCGATATCAACTTCGTTGAAGAATGAAGCATCAGTTTTAATGTTGTAGATAATTTCATCCACTGCCGATTCGTCATCTGCGCTGTAATATTTACCACCAGTGCCCTTAGCAACCCTTTCCAGTATTTCTCGATTAACGTTACTACCAATACCAATCACGAAGATTATTAATCCTTTTTTTCGTGCATTTTCAATTGTCACACTAGAATAATTGCGGCTAGATTGCCCATTAGAGATTAACACCATATACTTTGGATATTGCTTTCCGGCCGTTGAGTCGTAATAGGTTGAGCCATTGTAAGCGTTAGCTATAGTGGAGTAAAAATCATCATCAACTGTACTATTATATTTCGGGAAAGAATTGAAATACTTTTTGGTATCAGACGGCGTGGAATAATAACAATCTTCCGCAAATAACGCAATTGAACAGCTACTCATTCCTATGGCTTCGAATTCCATAGATTTGTTGCTTCCGTTATACGTTGCATTGTATCTGTATTTGTTTTCATCATCTAGTCCATCGACAATCTCTTTAGCAATATTTATTCCGTCTTGAGTGGCATTATGAACGGCAATATAGAGATTTTTTCGAGCTTTTTTCTTAAAATGATCAATCAATTTTGCAACCTTGGATTTTACGCCTATGAAGTATTTAGAAAAGTGGGTTAAATGAGCCGTGATAGTTTTGTTAGTCGTATCAACGGTCGCTTGTTGCGCTTCTATATCACCAGTTTCTTCGTTTAGATAATACAATTCCAAATCCCCGCCAGTGATAGATGGACCATTAATGCTGGATGCTGAAGTCATGGCATTCAAATCTACCTGGGTGTAACTTATGGTCACGTCTGCGCCACTTAAGCTTGCGCCCTCTGGCAAAGAGAATTCATAGAGACGCGGGATGGATGCATCTTCCAAGAATGTTCTAGCTGGCGCTATAGAATAAGACGCATCCGCGAGACTGCCGGTGCCACTTAGCGACATAGAAACATCGTCGCCTTCAATCGTATATCTGGCGCTTTCTAAATTATCATTTATACCATTGCCATTAGAATCGGCTTTAAGCGGATCGAAGCCCAGCTCAATTTCGGAGTAATCAGTCACTCCATCTTCGTCGGTGTCAGGTTTGAGTGGATCGGTGCCATAAACAAATAATTCATCATAATCAGACAAACTATCGAGATCACTATCCGCTACGTTATTATCCAGATTATACTCTTCCTCTTCCCAGTTCAAAATTCCATCGTCATCGTTATCCGCATAAGGATCCACTTGCTCTATATCAACCATCCCATATCTTGGGCTGTTTTCCGTTACTTCATAAGAAAGCGTAGAGCTATAAGTGCCACTTTTCGTGTTGTCGTCCACCTTGACGCAGTATTTTACTTTAATTTTGTCATTTTCCTCTGTTTTGTAATTCTTATTTACAATCGTTCTAGATTCGCTTGGGATTTGTTCAAAATTATCTTTGGCGCCATCAGTGTAAGTGTAAAATCCCCAATGTCCTGTCTCGATTTCACCCCAGTTATCAATAGAACTGATTCTGTTCTGTCCAGAAACCATTTGCCCGCCGTTGTTAGCTACCAAAGTTACAGTATACCCATTGTCGGTTTGACTTGAGACCGTGATTTCGTCTGTTCCACAATATACTCCAGTCTCTCCAGATTCCGGCGTCGCCGTAACCGTACCTTTGGTTGAGAAAACTACCCCAGTTGCCAGGGAACTCTTAAATATACCAGAGGCAAGAAAACTAAGAACAGACACAACCAAAAGAACTGCCAGCGATTTTCTTGATTCGTAAAAACGATGGCGTTTCAGGCGAAAGCCACGAGATTTTTTAGTTTTAGCAATAATTATCGCAAAAATAAACAAAAACAGAGATAAAAATGCCGTCACAATCAGAACATTCCCTAGCGTATCTGAGGAATTTGCAAAAAATCCAGTATTTGGCGTAGCTAATTGTCCAGGTTCGCCATCTTGCTCTTCAGGGGAACCACCCTTAAGGCCGCCACTCTGCTGACCGCCGCCCTGTTGTTCTTTTTCGCCCCCCTGTTGACCGCCGTCGCCACTCTGTTGCGTTGGATTTTGCCCATCTCCGCCCTGCTGACCACTGGGGTTATCTGGGGTAGGATTATTTGGGGTGTCCGGTTCAGGGGTGACAGTTCCAGTTCCGCCAGGGTTCTCGCCCGGATTATCTCCAGGGGTATCACCGCCAGAGCCCTGTTGCCCATCAATAGTAAGTTTAAAAACTGTTTGTTTCATATGTTTATTTTTATGACCTTTATGCTTATATATTAGATTAAACTCTATAAAAAGTCAATAAAAAAGTGGCAAAATTGCGAAAAAACAGTAAAAATACTTGACAAATTTGAGCAGGTGTGATATACTTAAAGGGCAATGAGTCGCCCTTGGCTACTCATAGTATATTTCGGTTGAACCGAAAGATTAAATTGACATTCCACTTTTATTCCATTCTTCCTTTCACTTTTCTTCTTTTTAACTCCTTTCAGCGCAGCGCGGGGCCATCCCTCTCCGCGCCGCAGTGGAACCCCACAATTTATCTTCAGAGTTCCACAACCATCGCCAAAACCCCGCGGAAACGTGGGGTTTTAACTTTATACATTTTCTCTCTTTACAATAGCCAAAAAATCGTATAAAATATAACCAGAGTCCGGAGATGGTTATTATTAGTGCTCCGTACAAATTAATAAATTAAAGGAGAATGAATGGCAAATTTTGACCGTTCCAAACCACATATCAACGTTGGTACTATGGGCCACGTTGACCACGGTAAAACTACTCTTACCGCCGCTATTACTAGCGTTTTAGCAAAGAAACTTCCTTCCGAAGTTAACAAACCAGTGGCTTACGATCAGATCGATAACGCTCCAGAAGAGAAAGCTCGTGGTATTACCATCGCTACTTCTCACCAAGAGTACGAATCTGCAAAACGTCACTATGCTCACGTCGACATGCCAGGCCACGCCGACTACATCAAAAACATGATTACCGGTGCTGCCCAGGTTGATGGTGCTATCCTCGTCGTTGCTGCTAACGATGGTGCTTTGCCACAAACCAAAGAGCACATCCTCTTGGCCCGCCAAGTAAACGTGCCAAAAATCATTGTCTTCTTGAACAAAATGGACCTTGCTGACCCAGAAATGGTTGAGCTCGTCGAAGAAGAAGTCCGCGATATTTTGGAAAAGAACGGTTTCGACCGCAACTGTCCAATTATCAAAGGTTCTGCTACCAAAGCTCTTGAAGGCGATCCAGACAACGAAAAAGCTGTTATGGACCTCATCGATGCTATGGATGAATACTTCGAAATCCCTAAACACGATCTCGACAAACCATTCCTAATGCCAATCGAAGACGTCTTCTCCATCAAAGGCCGTGGTACTGTTGCTACTGGTCGTATCGAGCAAGGTGTCATCAAACTCAACGACGAAGTTGAAATCGTTGGTCTTAAAGACACTCAAAAATCCGTTGTTACCGGTATCGAAGCCTTCCACAAGACTCTCGATCAAGGTCAAGCTGGCGATAACGCTGGTCTATTGCTCCGCGGTATCGAACGCGATCAAATCGAACGTGGTCAAGTTATTGCAGCCCCTGGCTCAATCACCCCACACACCGAATTTGAAGCTCAAGTTTACATCTTGAAGAAAGAAGAAGGTGGCCGCCACACTCCATTCTCAAAGGGTTACAAGCCACAATTCTACTTCCGCACCACCGATGTTACCGGTGAAGTCGAACTTCCAGCTGACAAAGAAATCGTCATGCCTGGTGACCAAGTTACCTTCAACGTTAAACTTCTAGCCCCAGTTGCTATGAACAACAACGACCGCTTCGCTATCCGCGAAGGTGGAAAGACGGTCGGCTCCGGTGTCATCACTAAGGTGATCAAATAACATAGACCGTCTTACCGCGAGCCCATCTGGGCGAGCGATAAAGGTCGGTTCTGGTGTTATCACCAAAGTTATCAAATAAGTAGTTTATAACTTACAAAAAGTCCCCGAAAGGGGATTTTTTGTTGCATTTTTAATACTTTTATGCTATAATAGAAGAATCCGTGCAAAAATCTTACAATTTGCAAGGCTAGTACCTTAATTTTTTGTTTCCAGAAGGGGGTTTTCTTATGTAGAAAGGTCACGTATGGACCGCCATTATTGCTGGCGGTCAAGGAACTCGTCTATTTCCACTGTCACACGATGAATGTCCGAAGCAGTTTTGTCATATCGACAAGAACCGAACATTCATCCAGGCGACTATCAAAAGGTTTGTCGACTTCGGAGTAAAACCAAGACGTGTCGTCGTAATCGTCACAAACGACAACCAGCTTGAGCTTGCCAAAGAGCAATGCGTTCCACTCGGAATAATTTCAGAGAATATCCTGAAAATTGATCCAAACTACGGCTACGCTGGAGCAATGATAAAAGCGGCAGAATTTATCAGTGAACTCGATGAAAACGCCGTTATCATTAACACTCCGGCCGATCAGTTTATCGTCTCAGACGAAAGTTTCATTGAAACAATCAATAATGCTCTGGATTCAGCTCGCTCTGGCAACCCGACCATCATTGGCGTTAAAGTCAGCGATCTTGTTACCTTCACTGGTTGTGGTCATGCGCTTTATGATGCGCCGGAAAGTGAAGAGGAATTGCCTACTTACAACGTAAAAGGCTTTGTCGAAAAACCCGAAAAAGAACAGGCACTTCAACTCATGCGCGAAGACTGCTCCGCCTGTAACACCGGTATCAACGTTTGGGATGCTCACACAATTTTGTCTGCCAAAGTTGACGCCAGAGGGCTCGGAACAGACGAACTTATGAGCGCCCTACGCCTCTATGCCGACCTTAAAGTCGCCGTCGGCACCTTCCCGTGGTACGACTGCGGAACGCTGAAATCACTCTATGATATCAGCGCCAAAACGCCCAATCATAAAAACGCCACTCTCGGTGGCGGCAAAGTTGAACGAACTGATTGTCGTGGATCTCTTTTCTGCTCCATTAAAGGAGTGACGCTTCGCGCCACCAATATTAAAGACGAAGCCATCATCCTCAACGTAATCGACGGGAAAATCGTTCTTGCCGCTGTCAAATTAAAAGACAGTCAAAAAGTCAAACAACTTGCCGAGAATTATAAGGAGCACAAAGAATTTTTGATTGATGATTTCTCCTTTGGCGCACGCAACAATATCGTCATGCGCACCGATTTTTCCAAAGAACTTCATGCGGGATTCGTCGGTGCAGACAACCACATTGTTTACTCCCATAAAAACCAAGATGGTGAAATCGAAATCGCCATCTCTGAACAGTAATGGAAACAAAAATAATCCCTCTAGCAGGGATTATTTTTATGCTATAATAAAACTATTAATAAAGTGGAGGAAAAAATGGAAAAAGAAACCAAAAAATCAGCAGCAAAGAAGGCAGAAAAAGGCTCAAAAACTGGTATTATCGCTGCAATCATTGCCGCTGTTGTAGTGATTATTGTTGTAATTGTCATCTGTATTGTCAGCTCTACCGGCGGTAGCAAATTGGTTGGTCGATGGTACTATGGTGGTAGCCACACTTCTTATTATTACGAATTTGATAAAGATGGTACCGGTGTGTACGGCTATAGCAACGTTGAGGGCGGCAAAAAGTTCACTTATACCGACAACACCGATTCCGTAGTTATCAAATACGAAGATGCCGATAACGAGCAAGACTTCAAATACACTGTCGATGGCGACACTCTAACAATTAAAGATTCCTTTGATAACGACGTAGTCTACAAAAAATAATCATCGTTAGTCCTAAAAATGCCGGCTCACCCCGGCATTTTTTATAACTTATCCCCTTACCTCTTCACAAAATCGCAAAAGTATGGTAAAATCTATCTAATTGTCTAATATTAAAGGTAAAATTACATGAGTTTTTCAATTTTAAAGCAAATCGGTGACGCTCAAAAAAAGAACGCAGTTGTTGATATCCGCTCTGGCGACACCGTCAAGGTTACCCAAAAAATCAAAGAAGGTGAAAAATTCCGCTCTCAGGTCTTTGAAGGAATTGTTATTCGTGTAGATCGCAAAGAATCTCACACTGCTCGCATCGTTGTTCGCAAAATCGCTTCTGGTGTTGGTGTAGAAAAATCATTCCTTATCCACAGCCCACTAGTCGAGAAAATCGAAATCACCAAACGCTCAAAAGTTCGCCGCAACAATTTGTCTTATCTCCGCACACGCTCTGGTAAGTCCGCTCGTCTCGCAGCCAAAGATTTCGACCGCGCCGCTGTCAACGAAGTCAAAGCTGCCGCAACCGAAGAAGAAGTCAAAGAAGTTATTGCAGAAGAAAAAGCTGACGCCGAAACCGTTAAAGAAGCTAAAAATCCAAAAGGTTCTGGCGAACCAGAAGAATAAGATTAATAATCGCCCTTCGGGGCGATTTTTTGTGGTATTATTTTCTCAATGGCTATTTTAGGCATAGACGAGGTTGGTCGTGGTCCATGGGCTGGGCCGCTAGTTATCGGCGCGGTAATTTTAAACGACGCCACTGCCTCTTGGTGCGATGATCTTGCCGATTCTAAACAACTTACCGCTAAAAAGCGAGAAGTTTTAAACCAAGTCATTTTAGAAAATGCTGCTGCGGTTGGGCTTGGCTGGGTTTCGAGCAAGGAGCTAGATCAAATTGGCCTGTCTAAATCTTTGGCGCTCGCCACAAGGCGCGCAGTCAAACAAATCCAAATCACGAAAGTCCCGTTTTCGGAAATTATTATTGATGGCACTATTAATTTTCTTACAAACACCCCATTCGAAAATTACGTCACTACTTTGAAAAAGGCCGATGCTTTAATTAAAGAAGTCTCCGCCGCGAGCATCGTGGCTAAAGTTGCAAGAGACAATTACATGATAAATCTCGCCAAAGATTACCCAAATTATGGCTTTGAAAAACACGTTGGCTACGGCACGGCTTTACATCGCGCAGCACTAAAAAACTATGGCCCATGTCCAGAGCATCGTTTGTCGTTTAAACCACTCGCTAAATTTTCCGATGTCAAGGCGGAGTCAAAAAATAATCTAACCACCAAAGATTTAGGGAATAAAGCCGAAACTAAAGTTGCAGAATATTTATCTTCCCACGGGCACGAAATTATCGCCAGAAATTACAAAACCAAATTTTACGAAATCGACATTGTGTCCATTAAAGACCAAACAATTTATTTCACCGAAGTAAAATATCGCAAAAAACAAGATCGTGGCACTTCACTGGAGCAAATCACTCCCCAAAAATTAAGACAAATGAAATTTGCGGCAGAGAATTTTCTCCATGTTTTTCCATCTCTTGCCAAAAAATATTCTCCAGTCCTAGCCGCCGCCGCGGTATCCGGTACAAATTTTAATGTTGACGATTGGCTGATTTTGAACTAACAGTCGGCTCTGCTTTGTATAGAAAATTCGAACTTATACTTTTTATTAATTTCACATTAGGAATTGTTATATCAAAAGCAAGGGAAATAAGATACAGCGGTTTCTTTAGTCTGGTGGCCTCTTTTTTCACATACTCTACAATCTTTTTAATATCGCGCGAATCACCAAATATATAAACCACGGTAGTTTCTTTTGGAAGTTTAAATCTAAACATATTTTTGCAATAAACTTTGGCTTTTCTGTATTTTAATTTCGTCCACAATACTAAAAGCGGGTTTATTTCTACACCCACGGCTTTTGCGCCATAGCTAATTGCTGCCCCAAGTACTTTGCCGTCGCCAGAGCCCAAATCTACCAATAAATCTTTCTTACCTAGTTTATACAGTTTTGTAAAAGCAATGTTAAGTTCCGATTTCAGTGACGGAACGTATGGCGCACCAGTTAGCGCAGTCAAACCAAAAACAAGTACGATTACTATGACTACAATTAGAACAATAACCATCTTTACACGTTAAACTTAAATTCCACAACGTCGCCGTCGCACATCACATAAGTTTTTCCTTCCGTGCGCATTAGGCCTGCTTCTTTCACGGCCTTTTCGCTACCGAGTTTAACTAAATCATCATAGTTACAAATTCGTGCAGCGATGAACCCGCGCTCAAAATCAGTATGAATTGTGCCAGCCGCTTCTGGTGCCGTTGCACCTTTTTTGATTGTCCAAGCCTTACACTCTTTTTTGCCAGCGGTTAGGAAAGATTGAAGCCCAAGTGTTTTGTAGGCAGCGCGGATTAATTCTCCGAGCGCATCATTTTTTACACCATAGCTTTCCAAAAATTCTTTTCTCTCATCACGATTCATCCCAGACATTTCTTCTTCGAGCTTTGCGTTCACAAAAATCGCTTCGGAAGGATTCACGAGTGCGCGAAGTCTTGTCTGCAATTCGGAATCAGTTAATCCGCTCTCATCCACATTAAACATATAAATCACTGGCTTGTCAGTGAGATAAGGAATTTTTTCATCGTTCGGATCTTTTTTGCGTTTTGCTTCAATTTTTGCTTTTGTTTCATCATCAGCAAGTTGAAGTTCAAGATTAATAATATCAATATCGTCTTTCGCTTGTGCTAAAATATCAGTTTCAACTTTGTTATCTGCGCGCACGATATCGTCATTTACAAATGCGCGTACTACATGGCAAATGGCTTGGCATTCACGAATATGCGCAAGAAATTTATTCCCTAGGCCTTCGCCTTTACTTGCGCCTGCAACGAGCCCAGCAATATCCACAAATTCAACCGTAGCCGGAACGACCTTGTCAGTTTCATACATTTTTGCAAGCACATCCAGGCGTTCATCTGGCACTGGCACAATACCAACATTCGGCTCAATGGTAGCAAAAGGATAATTCGCGGCGAGCGCTCCAGCGTTCGTTAGCGCATTAAATAACGTCGATTTCCCGACGTTCGGCAACCCAACAATTCCGATCTTTAAATTCATAACCAACCTGTGTGTCTGCTATTATTAGTATAATTATAACATATTTTGATATATAATATATAATATGGAAGAAGACAGGCTGAAACATTCTATTGGTGTTGGTAGAAAGATGGTAGAGATTGGTAAGGCGCAGGGCCTTGATGACGACGAGCTATACGATCTTTTTGTATTGGGATACAACCATGATATAGGTTATGAATTTGGAAATAGCGAAAATCACGCTAAGGTTGGCGGCAAAATTTTGAAGAATAGTAAATATAAATATTGGCGCGAAGTCTATTATCATGGTACCATAAACACCGAATATGAATCCTCATATTTAGATATCTTGAACTCTGCTGATATGCAAATTAATCATAGCGGTAAGGACGTCGGATTTGATGGGAGATTAAAAGATATTAGGGAAAGATATGGTGCCCAGTCGAACGTTTATAAAAATGCTCTGATTTTGATAAAAAGACTAAAAAACCGTTAAAAAAGAAAACTTCCTTTTTTGGTCTTTGGTAATCTAGTTTTTAGAGAAAACTGGAGATAAAAATCAGGTTGGTTTAGAAATACAAGATTCCGATCTTTAAATTCATAACCAACCTGTGTATCTGTTATTACAGATATAATTATAACATATTTTGATATATAATACTTAGTATAAATAACATAAGGAGAATATCAATGTTCGATGATGATGACGATTCAATTTTCGGCAAAAAAACGGGAAGTTTCATGAGCCACAACTCTGATGGGTCAACGATCCATTCGTTCGGCAATTCTTCCATTTCTCATAGTTCTAATGGGATTTCAAGCCACCATAATTCATCCGATAGTTTTTCGGTCTCACATCATTCTAACGGTTCAACTAGCCATAGTTTTAAAAATGGTAATTCGATAATCAGCCACAATTCAGACGGAACTACTTCACATACGTTTCCAAACTAAGTTAGGCAAGTTGGTTTAAGCGCGTTTCTTCTGCCAAGATTTTTTACCGCATTTTGGGCAGGTCATATAACGTGTGCGGCCAAGGTGCATAGCAAAATAAACGCTGGAAAATTTTGGCACATATTGGTGTCCGCATTTTTGACATTCATATTTACCAGCTTCAGTTTCAATTTTGATGCAAAAACTGACGCCGACAATCAAAAGGGCAAAACTAAACAAAAGCAAAACCACCCGAGCCCAAACAGGAAGCCCCTCGACATAACTAGCAACAAACACCAGAATTAAGAACGTGATCGTCGATATATAACCAATGACATTTTCGTATAAGAAAAACTTTTTATTTTGAGCAGTTTCGATTTTTGCAAATTCTTCGAAATTCTCTTCAGCCTTTTTCTCGTAGTCGGTTTTAGCGATTTTTTCGCCAGACAAAAGTTCGTTGTAAGAAATGTTAAATAGTTTACAGAGTTTTGCCATGTTGTTCGCATCTGGCAAACAAATCCCACGTTCCCATTTTGAAACCGCCCGGTTCGAAACGTCGAGTTCTTCTGCCAAGCTTTCCTGCGTAAAACCTTTTTCTTGGCGATTTTTTGCGATAAATTTTCCAATTTTTCTTAGATCCATAAAATCCTTTTCTTAATTTTATGTTGATTTTATAAAAAAGAAAACAAAAAACACCACAAACCAGAAGTAGAATTTTTGTTTCTGTTATAATTTGGATATGAATAACGAAATCGAAGCCCAATTTTTGGACGTCAAAAAAGACGAAATCAGACAAAAACTTAAAAAACTCAAAGCCAAACTGATTAAACCGGAAGTCATGATGACGCGCGTGGCCTTTTCAATTGCTGAACATCAATTTGCGCGCGTACGCGACGAAGGTGATAAGATTGTCATGACCTACAAAAATGTCAGCGACGAAAAATCTATTCTTGGCACTAAAGAAGTAAACATTACGATTGATAATTTTGACGACGGCGTGATGTTTTTGAAAGGATGCGGGCTAAAACAGTCTGCCTATCAAGAATCATATCGCGAAACTTGGGTTTTAGACGACGTAGAAATCTGCATCGATACTTGGCCGTGGCTCCCGACTTTTATCGAAATCGAAGGCCCAACCGAAAAATCCGTTTGGGATACGGCAAAAAAGCTAGGTTTCAAAAAATCTCAGGCCAAATTCGGCTCTGTCGACAGCACCTATCAGCATTATTATGGCATCGATATGGATGTGATAAACCTTCACACTCCAGAAATTCGTTTTGATATGACCCCACCAGAGTGGGTTAAACATTAAAAAGCTCCAATCTTGACAAAAAATCAAATCTATGCTAAAATAGACACATGGATTTGTAAAATAGTCCTTTAACTTTTGAGTGTTTAAAATTAGCCCATCAGAGAGAAACTTACCACGTAGGTAGCTGTCTGATGGGCTGATCGCGAGTTGGCCCACAAAACAGCCCCTAGAGGGCGAAGAATAAGGAGGTATTCGCTATGACGAATACAATTTTACTCGCATTGGTCGCAATTCTTCTTTTCGCAATTCTTGTGGTTTCCATCCGCAAGAGTAAGTTCCAGGAGGCTGGCGTCCAAAAGCTCCGGCAACTCATCATCGAGGGGATGCAGAGTCTCTTCGAAGATGAAGTAAAAGCGATTGCTACGGCCTACGCTGAAGAGCGAAAGCTGATTCAGTGGGTTGAAGAGGCTGCTAAGTCTGGCACTCTTGATGTAAATTCGCTAGCTGGCGACGTTGAAAAACGCGCCTATGCTCTGGCCATCAAGAAGGCCGAAGACGCCTATACCCTAGCAGAAAGCTCTTTAGCTAAGCTTCGACGCGAAATCGCCGACCAAAACGCCAAGCTATTTGAATTAATCAGTAGAGGTTACACCCAGAGCGCAGACGATACCAAAAAACATTTGGTAGCTCTGCAAAATCAAGAAATGTACGCCCTGCGTCGACTCAATGATACGCGTCAAGAGCTGTATAATTTGACGTCGATGTCGACCAACCCCGCAATTAAAACACGCAAATAATCTCAAAGGCTCGGGATTCCCCGAGCCGATTTTTTATTCTGTTTTTCCAACGTATGCCGCGTTATGGGCCAAGGCCTGATCTTGAAGCCTCGCGGCGCGCACCAAATCATCCACACAGGAATTCACTGAATGTTTCACGCGGTCGTGTTCTTCGGCGCGCTTTGCATCATTCCAACGATCCAAAGTGCCAACCAAATAGCCAGTAATACGGCGAAGCCTCTCGAATTTTTCGCCAAAATATTCAGCATGATCGTTATAATATTTTTCAGCAATTTCTTCGCTACCATATTTTTCTAGTAGCTTAACTCCGGCTTCAACCAAAAGACTAACGTGCATGTTTTCGTAATTATCAAGCGCAGCCAACGCTTCTTTTGCAGCACTTTTTGGCACCTTTGCGTAGGAATTTAGAGACGTGAGAAAGCGATCAAAATCAAATTTGGTTTTGTCAGAGGGTTCAAAATAAATAATATTTTTCATGGTTTTTCCTTTTATTATGTTTATGCTTAAGATTATAAACGCTACATATAGTGTTTGTCAATAGTAAAATACACTAAATATAGTGTTTTTGCTTAAAATTATAAATTTTCAAAAAAATGCTATAATAAACTTATGGATAACAACTCTACGAATCAACATCAATCTCAAAACCTTAATTCTAAGGCCGACGTGCAAATGCCAAATTATATTTTGCCGTCCACTAACACCAAGAAAAGTAAATTGATAATTCCGCTGATTTTATTTATTATTTTAGCTGCCGCTAGCATAGTGTTTAGTGTTTATGAGTTTATTAATAACTCATCTTTACGATCTGAAATTGCCGATTTGAAGTCTAAAATCGAAGCTCTAGAAAACCCTCAAGAGCCAGAAAACCCAACAGAAAAAATTTATTCCGGGCTAGCTGAGCGCGAATACGATGAACATAAAGAGGGCGAAATGACGGTCAAGAGGACAGTGGTTGTCGACTACAATACCGGAGAACTATCAATATCAACTATTACCTGTAGCAGCACTACCGATTGTCAAGAAAAAGTAGAAAAGATGAACCTTACTGAGAAAGAATTAACTAAGCTCTGGCTCATCACAAGAGATGAGAATGCTCAAGATATCTATATTTCATCTGCCTACACAGTGTCGCTTGAGCCAAACCAAGGCGACAACCTAGAAGCGGTCTATGTTAAACTCATGAAAAACGATGGAAAAATTGAGTCTAAAGAAGAAGCGGGTGAAAATTGGTGGGAGATCGCGTCACGATACGATGCGGACAAAGACGACATCTTTACTTACCGCGAATATGCGGATTATGTAATGGACGAGATATTATATAAGATTTACGGCGGTATTAACTGTATGCCTGTCATCTGTGATGAAGAGTGTGTAGATCTCGATAAAGAGAATGCTAAAGGTGACCTCACGTGTAGTATTGCAGAAAAAATAGACTATCGTTACATAGCTCATTAAGAAAATCAGAACCAACTCTTCGGCTGAATCTACTAATGATAGCCAGCCTAGGGTCGTAAAAATTTGGGAATTATGTTAATTTGAAAATATGAATCATAAAGCGAGGCGAATTTTATCTGTAGTCGCTATATTGGCTGGCGTAGTTTTTTGGCTGGTCACAAATCCCGAAAGTTATGAGACGGATTATGCGCCAGTAGAAGACACGGAGGCTTCGTCTGGTGGTTTTTCTGACGATGTTTTTGCCAGCTCGGGAGACATTGATCCTTCCGCGCCACTTGCTACTGCAGTTTTAGAAAAACTCGAAATTAAAGGCCGCGCGCCAAAAACCGGTTACGTAAGGTCTGAGTTTTATTCTTCTTGGCCCACAATAGATGGCTGTAGCTTGAGACAGAGAATTATTAAAAGGGAAATGGGCGATACGGCGGTTATCAGCACAGAAAATAATTGTGACGTAATTTCTGGCGAATTTGATGATCCTTACACCGGCGAGCATAAAGTCTTTTCTCAAAAATCCGATTTTAGCTCTGGCATTCAGATTGATCATGTCGTAGCACTCTCTGATGCCTGGCAAAAAGGCGCTCAGTATAAAACTGCTGACGAGCGCTACGCATTAGCTACTGACCCGCTAAACTTGCTCGCCGTAGACTCTAGCGCCAATCAAAAAAAATCAGATGGCGACGCTGCCACTTGGTTACCGTCTAATAAAAAATTCCGTTGCCAATACGTTGCTCGCCAAGTTTCCGTCAAATACAAATACGGCCTATGGGTATCTCAAGCCGAGCATGACATGATACAACAAGTGCTCGAAAAATGTCCAAATGAACGCGCCGTAGGTGTAGAAATTTGATACAATAAAAGGTATGGAGCGCTTATTAGATTATTTTAAACCCAGTAACTATCAACTTTTTCTAGACGTAGATAAACACAAAGAAATGCTGCATGGTAGAGTGATTATCACCGGCATTTCTAAAAAAGATGCAGCCAAATTCCATGCCAAAAATCTTACCATCGAAAAAGTGATAGTGAACGACAAAGCCGAAAATCATACTTACAAACAGAACATCATCAGTATAAAAACCGAGCCGGATAAACTATACAAAATCACCATCCACTACCGCACAGCTCTTAGTAATAACATGGAAGGCGCTTATCTCTCCACCTACAAATACAGCGATGGGGAAGAGCGCATTGTGGCCACCCAATTTGAGCCTCACTATGCTAGCGCGTGCTTCCCATGTGTAGATGAGCCATCTGCCAAGGCCACTTTTGAGCTTATAATTTCCGTACCAGACAAAGAAGACACAGTTTTATCGAATATGCCGGCCAAAAAGACCAAACAATTTGGCTCTGGAAACGTTGTAAAATTTACAACATTTTTCGAAAAAACTCCAATTATGTCCACCTATCTTCTCGCTTTTGTGATTGGCAAATTCCAGCATAAAACCATAAAAAGTTCACATGGTGTAAAAATTACAACATTTTGCCCGTTAAACCATGATCCAAAAATCTTGAGATACGCCAATGCGGTCGCTGCCGGCTCACTAGACTATTATGATGATGTTTTTGGCGTGCCTTATCCTCTGAAAAAGCTCGATCAGGTCGCTATTCCAGATTTTGAAGCTGGCGCTATGGAAAACTGGGGCCTAGTTACTTATCGCGAATCTTGCCTTTTGGTAGATAAAAACTCGTCTCTGGATGCCAGAAAAATGGTAGCTATCACCATTGCACACGAACTTTCTCACCAATGGTTTGGTAATCTCGTCACCATGAAATGGTGGAACGATCTCTGGCTCAATGAATCTTTTGCAAGTGTGATGGAATATTATGCCGTAGATATGATGTTCCCGAAATATCACATTTGGGAGGATTTTTTCACTGGAGATTGTTTGGCGGCACTTAGGCGCGATGCTTTGGACGGCGTGCAGGCGGTCAAGCAAGAAGTTCGCGACCCAGAAGAAATTTCTATCCTCTTTGACGGCGCCATAGTTTATGCTAAAGGCGCGCACCTTCTTTTGATGCTGATTAGAATGATGGGCGAACGTAAATTCTTTGCCAGCATGAAAAAATATTTCAAAAAACACCGCTTTAGCAACACGATTAGCGACGACCTCTGGGTGGCCTTGCAGCCAAACGCCAAATTTGATGTGAAAAAATTAATGAATTCTTGGATTTTGCAACCAGGTTTTCCGATGATCAAAGATGATAAGCAGAAAAGATTTTTGCTTAGCGGTAGAACCACCGAAGAAAAATGGCTTCTTCCAGAGGTTAAAGACGACATGTCTGGCCACTACATTATTAACTATGATGACAAAGAATTCGCCGAAAAACTAGCCAAATTCAATAAACTTTCCCTAGAACAAAGACTAAGGTTACTGGTGGACAGGTCTATACTTGCTAAAACAGCCCATGTTCCTGCAGCTTCGCTCATTCCACTTTTGAGCAAATTCGATAATGAAAAAAGTGCCTCAGTCTGGGAAGTTATGGCCGCCATTATCGGTGATCTTAAGATATTCTTCGAGCCTGGCACAAAGGAAGAAGCGCGCTTTAAGAAGTTTGTCAAAAATCTTATTTCTAACAAAATAAAACAGCTTGGCGTGTCACCGAAATCTACGGAAAGCTCCAACAATACAAAGGTGCGTTCTACTTTGCTCTCGCTTGCCATCTACGCCAGAGATAAGGAAACGTTAGCGCAAATGGCAGGTTTATATCAAGAAGATTACAGCCTGATAAATCCAGAGATTCGCACTCAAGTGATTTGCGCTAATTTGATCATACACGAAGAAATGATTAACGATTATATATTAAAATATCAAATCGCCAGTAAACCAGAAGTTAAGGCGGACTTACTTTTTGCCATTGCACAGGCCAAAGAGCCAAAAAATATCGAAAAACTGATTGCTTTATTAGAGAGGCCAGACATTGTTAAACCACAAGACCGCCTCTATCTGTTTATCTATCTCCGCCGTAATGCCGGGGCCAAGCACGCTGTACTAGATTGGCTATTTGAACACTGGGACTATCTGATAGAGACATCTGGCGATCAGACTGCCGACGATTTTCCAAGATATGCCGCTAATACCATCATCGACCAAGAAGAATCCGATAAATTCTTTAATTTCTTCATGGAAAAAGTCGACAAGCCAGCCATCGCCCACACGATAAAAATTGCTAAAACAGAGGTAAAATCTAGAATTAACCTCATCGCCGCCGACAAACCAGCTATCTTGAAACAGCTAATTTAAACCATTAAAAAGACCAGCCCTAGAGCTGGCCTTTTTGGTTGGTTTTACGTTTTTGGTTTACCTCTTGGGCAAAACCAAGTTGGTGAGCAGGTCGAATGGTTTTCGTCCGCAGTACAAATGACATAATTGCAACTCTCACGAACTTTATGCTCGCCATATTTACAATCTTCGCACCGCGTGATTTTTACAACGTCGCTTCGAGCAATCTTTTCCAACATGCTACGAGTTTCATTGAGGCTATAAAACAGCCTCACATTGCCCCATTCATCAGTTCTGGTGTTCTCGTATAGGAATTCAATGACATCATAAAGTTCAAGATACTTACCCATCAAACTTTTCCTCCTTGCGCTCTACGACATCAGCAGGTTCAATCGCGTCATAGCATCTTCGGACCGTTGTTTCATAATCGTAACCAGTGATATCCTCAATTATGGCCATGCAGACAGAAATCGCCTGTTCTTTTGTAATATACTCTTTCATTTTCCCGCCTCACTTTCTTCAATCCATTCATCCAATAAGTTGCTTATTATGGACTTAAACAATGCAACTCCCATGTCGCTATCAAGCCAAACTTCGTTAATAGGCATAGAAGCGACGATATTTATTTTTATTACGTCGCCAACCATATTTCCTACCTCTTCCGGTAATTTGCCATAGATTCGCTTAAAGATTTCGCATTGACTGTGATAATCACATTCAGCGCAGCACTGTCCAGTACATTTCTGAATTAATTCGCCGTTAGTCACTTCTTTCACCTCTTTCATTCTTCAAATAATCAGTTTTGATGTCATTTTCCTCTAAAAACTCAAAAACCGACTGGGCGTCGATCGAGTTTTCACTCGGATTTGCGCTGAAATAACTAGGGATTTTTCTCTTTTTCGGCTTTTTGCCTTTGAAAAATATCAAATAAATCAAAGTAAAAACCAAAATCGGAAAAAGTGTTACTGGCAGATTTAGCAAAATTCGCAAAATTTTCACCTCTCTCAGAATAAAATATAAAAACCAACCTTTAAAAGGACGAATCTGGACCCACCCCAGATACCTCCCAGATTAAGGACTATATTATACTAAAAACAGGTTAAACTGTCAAAGAAAAAATCCCCTGCGAGCATCTCGCAAGGGGCAATTTCGGTGGTTAGATATAAAGGTCAGCGTCTTGGCTAAGCATTCGTCTTTCACTCCTTTTCACTGGACTTTGCAATCAGATAATCATTTTCGCTTTTTTCCTTCCCGACTATCAAGTATTTTGCCAAGTACTGAACCGATAAAAACAAGGACTACCAACGCAAGGGTAATGAAGCTAATCCAAAATAGTGCATCATGCCTAAGTACTAGGCCGATAAGAGTGAGGACTAGCGACCCGAAGAAAATAACACCGACCCAAAACTTTGCATGAGTACTAGTAATCATTTTTCATTCACCTCACTTTTAGATAATTTTTGCCTAGTGTTTTATTCTCCGTTGCCAAGTATCATTATTCTTCTGTTGTCTTGCGTCTTCACAACGCTAATTTTTGCGCCGACATCTGCAGGGGTAAGACCGCCGTGTTTCTTTTTGAACTCGTTGCACTCTTTCCAATAGTCGCAATTATCACAGTCACAATCCTCGGCTTCACATGTCTTAATCAAGTCTTGATCAGTCATCTCCGCTACCTCAACTTCACTTTCAAGCCAAGCCTTATCCAGCTTGTCTAAAAATGGATGGGCGGCGTTTGGATAATGACCGCCGTTCAAGTCGGTGAATATTTTGCATTCTTTAGTGTAAGGATAGTCATAGCAATAATCCTTCCGATCCGAACAAGCAATAATCAACTCACGATTTTTCACTCTTCCTCACCTTCTTTCGTCCTTTTCCTTATCTCCGTAAGTACATTATTTTCCACGGTAAAACTCGCGAATTCTTGAGTCACCTTATCAACGTAAACATAGCTAGTAAGGCAAACGATAGCAGAGATGAGACAGACGATTTTCACAAAAATCGAAATAATAGGATGATCTGCTACCTCTGGAATTATTAGCCCTGCACAGATAGCGATGCCCATATTGAAAACAATGACATATTCTAACCTGTCCAACAACTCCAATTTACGTTTATTCATCTTCCTCACCTCTTTCCAAAGATTTTAGCTTTCGTTTGTTCTCTGTGCCTTTTTCTCATTGCCATCGCGAGTTCTTTGAGTTCTTTTTTCTCAATGCTGACCATTCGTATTTTGCAGGTTATAAAAGTTGATAACGCCAGCAAATGAACTACGCAAAGAGTAATAAAGAACACCTTATAGACTGGTCGGAGCGGCGCCATACCAGACGATATTGGTAATAAAAGAATTATCAACACTCCAGCTGTAAAAATACAGACAGCCCCAGCTATCGTCGCGACTCTAAGATACTTATCACTTTTGTTCATTCTTTCTCGCCTCCATACGTACAGCCACAAACATATTCTCCCTCATCTTCTCCAGCCACGTTATATGTCCGGAAAATCATAGTGTTCTATTTCGTCTTCTTCGTCTTCATCTTCGCCAATAGCATCATAAAAGCGATTTGGGTTTTTCCTGAAACGGACATACTCAACAAGCGTCAAAGCTGAAAAGGCAATACATGGAATGCCAATAGTCGTGCCAATGAGAAGAAGTAGATATTTCATATCCATACCACCTTTTTAAAGTTCTAACCTGGACTTCCCAGATTGAAGCCTATATTATACTAAAAACAGATTAAGCTGTCAAAATAAGATATAAAGCGTAAAGCCTATATCTTTACATTATATCACACTTTGCCAAAAAAGTCAAGCATAAACTCAATAAAACCAAAAATCTTAAAAAATCTTCAAAAAAACCCTTGCAAAAGGTAAAAAAGTGCGGTATAATTCACTGCAGTTGAACAAGTCGCTTTTTATGCGACCTCTGTAAAAGATAAGGAAAGCGAGGAAATCTTTTGAGGTCGCTTTTAAACGCCCAAAAGACATCTTTTAAACGCTCTCCAATTAACAATTTGACATTAACGATGAAAAGATTTTAATTGACGGCAAGCAGTCGAACTTCGATTGCTAGTTAAGTCAATGCATAAAAAGGTAATTAAGGGCACTGATAGTGGATGCCTTGACAATCAATACCGATGAAGGCCGTAGGACTCTGCGATAAGCCTCGGGGATCTGAGAACGAGAATTGATCCGGGGATTGCCGAATGGGGAAACCTAATATGGGTCATGCCATATTGCACTTATCTGAACACATAGGATAAGGAGACGGGAACCAGCCGAACTGAATCATCTTAGTAGGTTGAGGAAAAGAGAATAACCAATGATTCCGAAAGTAGTGGCGAGCGAAATTGGAACAGCCCAAACCTTAAGATAACCATACGGGTTAACGCCCAGAGTTATTAAAGGGGTTGCGAAATTAGATAATTTTTGGACAAAGTCGATTCTGTCGGTTTTGTCTAAAAAGAGACAGCGTTAACTGAGCTCATAATGTAAAAAAACCTAGATCGTAGCAGAAGCACTTGGAATGGTGCGCCAAAGGAGGTGAAAGCCCTGTAAGCGAAACGGTCTTAGACATTATATATCTTTTTTCAAGTAGGACGGGGCACGAGAAACCCTGTTTGAATCTGGCAGGACCACCTGCCAAGGCTAAATATATTGATTGATCGATAGCGAACTAGTACAGTGATGGAAAGGTGAAAAGAACCCCGGGAGGGGAGTGAAATAGATCCTGAAACTCAGTGCCTACAAGGTGTCGGAGCAGCTTCGGCTGTGACGGCGTGCTTTTTGTAGAACGATCCAGCGAGTTAATGTTGTCGGCAAGGTTAAGTCAATTGATGGAGCCACAGTGAAAGCGAGCCTGAATAGGGCGACAAGTCGGCAGTATTAGACCCGAAACCGGGTGACCTAACCATGAGCAGGCTGAAGCGTCGGTAACACGACGTGGAGGGCCGAACCAGGGTACGCAGTAAAGTGCTTGGATGACTTGTGGTTAGCGGTGAAATGCCAATCGAACTCGGAGATAG
>JAFRKC010000003.1 GCA_017431955.1 Candidatus Saccharimonadota bacterium | reverse complement strand
GACGATTTAGCAAACAAATACAACTTATATTATAGAGTACATGTCCAAGGTATCGGCTGGATGGATTGGGCCAAAAACGGTGAGACAGCCGGAACCACTGGTCAATCCAGACGTGTAGAAGCGATTGAAATTAAACTATCAGACGATTTAGCAAACAAATACAACTTATATTATAGAGTACATGTCCAAGGTATCGGCTGGATGGATTGGGCCAAAAACGGTGAGACAGCCGGAACCACTGGTCAATCCAGACGTGTAGAAGCGATTGAAATACAGCTTATAGAAAAATAATGCCACTAGCGCCTATGTAGAATACGTCTCATTTTATTGATAGCTTTCCAGGACTTACTGGCTTTGATGCTTTTTAATTCTTCTTCAATAGCACGATTTCTACCTTCTAAATTCAACACAGCATTTTTTAATGCATTATTTTCAACCCACTGATATTCTATCAGTTTATTTATTTCCGAAGAAGTAGAAGGACTTATCTTAATTGAGAAAGATAATTTCTGACCCTTTTTAAAATCTCCTAACGCACGTATGGTCCCATGGTTGTTACAAAAAGTGGAAAGGGCAAATCCGAAAAAGACCAAACTTGCAGGATGTGGAGAAATAGAAAAATTTTCGAAACGAGCACCGATTAAGTTTGTGGGAACAAACTCAACCTCTTTTGTATCATTAGGAATTACCGATGTGAAACGGTAAATATTGCCGTCTTTTGTATATTTATATACGAAGTATTTGTTTAAATCGAAATCTTTATCAGGATTACCGTAGTAGACATGACAGTCATTGATCTCGCCAGTCTGATTATGTTTAGTTGTGCTAAACCACTCATTTTCCCAAACATTTAAACTAATATAAGACACTTTTAGATTAGTTTTCCAAACCGCATAATTAAAACTAAGCTGGTCTCGTCTACTATAATTTTTTACCATATCAAACCATACATCCATGGTTTTTATAACTTTAGGATTATGTAGCTTTTTTATAAAAACAGTTGATTCACAAAGCCCATTATCATCTGGATAATCAACGGATTTATAAAAATTCAACGTTTTAACTATGGTCTGTTTATCTTCTTTATTTAGGCGTAAACATACGATAGCTTCGTCATAAATAGTTTTTCTAGCATGATGCCTAAATATAGAAAAGCAACTATCTTTAAGGTATGTTTTTACAAAATCAGAAATTGGCTTTTGCCAGACAACATCAGCATCAGACCAAACAGCAATATCATATTTATCAAGCACTGGGTGCCCCAGAATTTTTATTTTGCGAGCAAGACGACAGTTATCTAAACCACCATTTTTAATCTGAACAACTTTCCAAGTTTTTGATGACAAGTTTTTATTGTTTGTAAAACAGTAATAATCAATATTTTTTTCTGGGTTTTTGAGTTCGTTGAGATTATCGTAATTACCAGTTATACAAGTATAAACACAAATCTTATTACCCATACTAATCCCTTTCAAATAAATCCCTAGTATATATTTTATTTTTAAAATGTAGGATAGATTTATCAAGACGATTAGCCAGAATAATGTCACTTTCTTTGGCCAAGTCTGAGAGATTTTTTACGACTATACAACCATCAAATTCTTCAGATTTTAATGTTGGCTCGTAAATTAACACCTTAGTGCCGCTCTTTTTCAGGATTTTAATAATATCTTGTATGGCGCTAGCGCGAAAATTATCTGACCCAGTTTTCATAGTAAGACGATATATTCCCACAGTTTTTGGGTGTGAGCCAAGTATGGTTTTTGCAATATAATTTTTACGAGTCTCATTAGCCTTGACAATAGACTCTATAATATTTTGAGGAACGTCATCATAGTTCGAGAGTAGCTGTTTAGTGTCTTTAGGGAGACAATACCCACCGTAGCCAAAAGATGGATTATTATAATAATCACCTATACGAGGATCTAGAGATACTCCTTTTACAATATTCTTAGTATTCAGGCTTTTGCTCTCGGCGTAGGTATCTAGTTCGTTAAAATAAGCAATACGTAAAGCTAAATATGAATTAGAAAAAAGTTTAACAGCCTCAGCTTCAGCAGAATGCATATATAATACAGGTGGGTTATTCAGCGCACAATCCTTCAAAACGTCACCAAACTTGTGGGCGTCAGCGGTAGTATCTCCTATGATGATGCGGGACGGGTAGAGATTATCATATAGTGCGTTGCCCTCGCGGAGAAACTCTGGGGAAAATATTATATTTTCTTTTTTATATCTTTTACGAATCGATTCGGTATACCCAACCGGAACAGTAGATTTAATAATAATAGTGGCTCCCGGGTTGATTTTGACTGCCTTTTCTATAACATCCTCTACGCTGGAAGTATTAAAACGATTACTTTCAGCATCATAGTCTGTTGGAGTGCTGATAATTATAAATTCAGCATTTTCAAACGCACTAGCATAGTCTAATGTTGCACGAAGATTGAGCTCTTTCCTAAAATATTCTTCTATATAAGCGTCCTCAATAGGAGAAACGCCATTATTTATCATGGATACTTTTTCAGGAATAATATCCAATGAGGATACTTCATATTTTGTACTCAATAGCACAGCTAGAGACAGCCCAACATACCCAGTTCCTGCAATCGCAATCTTCATAATATTTCAAGTATAACACACCTCTATTTTTTTGCTAAATCTAAGTGTGTTATAATCGCTAAAAGGAATGCGTATGTTTTTAAGAAAATCTAAAAGAATAAAAGAACACGAAGCCCTATATAGGATGTGTTTTGGTAAAAACTTAAACATTGAGAATCCACAAGATTTCAACGAAAAAATCCACTGGCTTATTTTAAATAAGTATGGCAGGAAAGAAGGGCGATTAGCGGACAAACAGCTAGTTAAAAACTACGTCGAAGACAAACATATTAAAGACCTGAGTATTCCGAGGACACTAGCAGTTTATAAAGACGCCAATCAAATTAATATAGACGCGCTGCCAGATAAATTTGTTTTAAAATGCAACCATTTTTCGGGGAATGTTTTTATCTGTAAAGATAAAAAAACGTTTGATTTGGAAAAAGCAAAAAAGCAACTTAACGAAGATTTAAAGAAAGATTTCTCCGACATAAATAAAGAATACCACTATTCTTTTATAAAACCGGTAATTATTGCTGAAGAATACTTGAACGACGGAAAACACAAAAACCCTATAGACTACAAAATCTATTGCTTTAACGGCAGAGCCGAGAGTATTTTGGTCTGTTCTAACCGCGAGAATAAACTAAAGTTAAATGACTTTGATCTAAATTGGAACGAGCTAGACTATACGACTTCGGAATACCGTTCTAAAGAAAAATTTGCAAAACCAAAGAACCTCAATAAAATGATAAAAATAGCCGAAGAATTGTCAACGGATATCCCTTTTGCTAGAGTGGATCTGTATGAAATTGGTAATACTATTTATTTTGGCGAATACACTCTCACGCCAGGCGCCGGTATCATAAAATATTATAAACAAAGAGCATTAGACATATTGGGATCAAAACTAGATTTAGAAAGTTTTTCATGAAGCACTGCGATATAATTATTCCCATTTATAACGCCTACGATTGTCTAAAGGAGTGTATTGATAGTGTTCTTAAAAACACAAATTTTAAACTAGCACATATTATTTGTATAGATGATTTAAGCCCAGACAAGAGAGTTGTGCCGCTATTGGAAAAATATAAGAAGAAGAATCCTGATAAAATCACTATTTTAAGGAATACCAAAAACCTTGGTTTCGTTAAAACCGTTAACAAGGGAATGAGATATTCTAAAAACGACATCCTATTATTAAATTCTGATACGATAGCTACAAAAAGCTGGTTAACAAAGATCCAAAACTGTGCTTATCTTAGCAAGACAATAGCGACCGCAACTCCTTTTTCAAATAACCGTACGCCCATGACACCACTCCCAGAAGATTTTCGCAAACAAGGTTTTCCCAATGGTTGGACATTAGAAAAAATGGCAAAAATAATAGAGGATTGTTCCCTTCATTTATATCCAGAACTTCCAAGTTCACACGGATTTTGTATGTATATAAAACGTGCGGCAATCAATAAAGTCGGCTTCTTTGACGAAGATAATTTTGGAAAAGGCTACGGTGAAGAAAATGACTTTTGTTTTAGATGTTTTAAACACAACTACAAACACATTTTATGCGACGATACATATATTTTTCATAAAGGCGCACAATCATTTTTAGATACTGGAAAAATGCATGACGACACATTAATAAAAAAATATCAGGGAATTATGGCAAAAACCGGCCAATGGTATAGCGAGCAGAATCTTAAAAAAATCACAGACAACATTATATTAGCCGTTGGTACAAAAGAAGAGCGCACTAATATTCTTGCTATTAATAATAAACATACGCAAGAAGAAGTTGAATCTATAATCGATACCTTAGTAAATGAATATAATATTCACGTATTACAACCAAGAAAAAAATGTTTTATGCTTTCCTCTTATTTTTCAGAAGGAAAATTAGATACAGCTGTTTATGAACGACCGACGACGGTTGGTGTAGAAGAGATACAGTCGCTTGGTTATCAAATAATGATAGATGAGATTAAAAGAATTTTCGGGATTACTGTCATGGTAGAAGTAGAAGAACTTATAAACGGAAAACTACCTAATATAATTCGCAGAAGTGATAAATCTAAAAAAATTAATTTCAATGATGCGCAACAAAAAATGTTAGAATGCGACAAATTTAAAAATATAATAACATTAGAGCCTATAATAGGCGCAAGCCACAAAGAAGCACAACCTATAAATAACAGTAAGCTATTAAAGCTTAGAACCCTTTTCTCTAAACGATAACAATGTTATTATTAAGAAAAATAAAATAGTGGAGTTAATTTATGTCAAAGAAAGAAACGGTAGTTGTTATCGGCGCTGGTCCTGCTGGTCTCACTGCCGCATACGAACTTTTAGACAAGTCTAAAGACTACGAAGTAACTATCCTCGAAGAGTCAAATACTTTTGGTGGTATTTCTCGCACCGTAAATCACAAAGGTAATCGCATGGATATGGGCGGACACCGCTTCTTTTCTAAAGTTCCAGAAGTTAACGAATGGTGGGAAAAAATGCTTCCAACCCAGGGTGCTCTTCCATATGATGATAAAAAATTAAAACGCAAGTCAACACTCAAAAAAGGCGGCCCGAATCCAGAAAAAACCGATCGCGTCATGCTCCGCCGCAATCGCTTATCTCGCATCTTTTTCAACCAAAAGTTTTTTGATTATCCAGTTTCTCTAAAAGGTTCAACCATTAAAAATATGGGCATTGGTACAACTTTTGTGGTTGGTTGTAGCTACATGAAAAGTGCTGTTCATAAACTCCCAGAAGATTCGCTAGAAAACTTTTATATTAACCGCTTTGGTAAAAAACTCTACTCCATGTTCTTTGAAAACTACACCGAAAACCTTTGGGGACGTCACCCACGCGAAATCTCTGCTGAATGGGGAGCTCAACGCGTAAAAGGACTTTCTATATCAGCAATTCTCAAAGATATTTTTGGCAAAGTAGTAAAAAAGAAAAACCGCAAAGTAGAAACTTCACTCATTGAAGAATTTGCTTATCCAAAACTTGGCCCTGGCCAGCTTTGGGAGATCACCGCCAAGGAAATCAAGAAAAAAGGCGGCAACATTATCATGAAGGCTAAAGCTGTAGGCATAAAACGTAACAAAAACAACGAAATCACTGGCGTTGTATATGAAAAAGATGGCAAGAAAACAACTCTGAAATGCGATTACGTAATTTCCTCAATGCCAATTAAAGATTTAGTTACAGCAATGGAGAACGTTCCAAAGAAAGAAGCTAAAATCGCCGCCGGCCTTCCATATCGTGACTACATGACCGTTGGCGTGCTTACTCCAAAGCTCGCTTTAAAAAATGAAACTAAAATTAAAACCTTAGGAAACATCGTTCCGGATAACTGGGTGTACGTTCATGATAAGAGCGTCAAAATGGGCCGCTTCCAGATTTTCAACAACTGGTCTCCATATTTAGTAAAAGATGTAGAACACACTGCATGGGTTGGTCTTGAATACTTCTGCAATGAAGGCGATGAACTTTGGTCTATGACGGATAAAGAATTCGCAAAACTGGGGATTGGAGAAATGGAAAAGATCAATATTATTGCAGACAAAAAAGACGTTCTAGATTATCACGTTGAACGTGTTAAAAAAGCTTATCCAGCCTACTTTGATACCTATGATAATTTTGATGTACTTAAAAATTATCTAAACAAAATTCCAAATCTTTTCTGCGTTGGTAGAAACGGCCAACATCATTACAATAATCTAGATCATTCCATGTGCACTTCATTTGAAGCGGTAAAAAACATTTTATCTGGTACCATCGACAAAGAGAACGTTTGGAATGTAAACACGGAAAAAGAATACCATGAAAGCAAATAAAAAACGCCATATTTTGAAGGCAGCTAAAGGATTTCTCGTCAAAAATAAAGGAATTTTAATCACTATTTTAGTGGTCGGCCTAGCCTTTATGTGTATCTTTAAAACATCACCATCAGTAGACATACGCAATATGGGCGGAACCCACAGCTGGCTTTCTGGGTCAACTATGAAATTTGTAAATAATTGGTTAAAAGAAGGCGCGATTAATTTAAAATTCACAAATTATGAGAATCCTTCCTCAATAGAATTCGAAACCCTAGAAGATAGAGAACCATACCTTAGCTACCCTTCCGGTGAGACATTTTTTGTTTATATCGCAGCCAAAATGACTGGCAGGAAAGAAATCACCGTCTCTTTCTTGCATAAATTTCAAACAATAATGTTTGGGATTGAAGCGATATTGCTTGCTAGCTTTGTTTACTATTTCTTAACTAGGACCCTAAAGGTCAAGAGCGAATTGGAAAAAATATTGATATCAGGCCTAACGGCGACCATGTGGGTGCTTTTACCTATATGTTCATATTATTTATTTAATATTTATTATGCTGACCAATGCGTAATTCTTTGGATACTAGGCCTAATATTGATAGAATATCTATTCAGGACTAACGAGAAAAAAAGCATAGGTTTAAAATTTTTGAGATCAGTAATTTTATTCTCTGGCGTGTTAATAGATTATTATTTTTGGTTTCTCGCCTTCCTATTATTTATAGCCGAGATATTTGAAATATGGTTAAAAAACGACAAAGGCAATAGAAAAAATAAAATTCTTAATACGATTTTTTGGTTCTGCACGCCAGTTATACTAGCGTTATTGACTTACTATATTCAACTGAATTTAACGAACGGATGGCTAGAAATATTAACAGATAAATTTGACGAAAGGGTGGTAGGCGTTAATCAAACAGCAGCCTGGATACACGAATCGATGTCCGCGCGTTTTAGAGAGGCTTTTACGCTCGACGGAGATTCTGCTACACGTTTAATTATGTTAGCCAACACAACAGTAGGTGGCAGTGTAGTACTTTTGATTGCAAAGAAAAAACTACGAAAGTCAATAGCGGACCCAGGAACATCTATCGTTGCAGCCAGTATATTAGCAATCATTTTGCAAATATATTTCTTTAAGCAGCACTCAGCGATACACGAATTCTCGATGATAAAAGTTGGGTGGGCAGTTTCAATCCTTCCTATTTTGATGGCAACAATAATTTTCTGGGCTTTTGGCGTAAAAGGCGGTAACGCATTATCTATAGGAAAAATAAAAATAAGCAACTATTTCTTGTTGTTTTTAACAGCCTATCTATTAATATTTTCGATAACCGGCATACCAGTAAGCACGGAGCAATATTCGCAAAGTAGAATGCGAGCAGTAGGATATTCGACCGAAACTTTTATTAATGAAAATACCACATATAATGACGTTGTTTTTTCTTACACTCAAGACATTCCAGCTAATCCGCCACAATCTCTAGCGATATCAAAAAAGCGTGTATATAAAATCAACAACATAGAAGATATTGCCGAAAAAATGTCTGGTCTTAAGAAGGAAGCCAGGGCGATATTGTTTATAGATAAAAGTGCTAACTTAAAAAAATCTAAGAATATCCAGATACAATGTCTAGAAAAAAACGGAGATATTATTCAGGAAAATGATCTCTTTTTATTGGTGCTGCTAAGTGATTATAAGGTTTGCGACGACTTATAAAATAAGACACTTTATCCAAATCTGGATTTTCCAACAAAGATTTGCCATGTTATAATAAAAACGTTGTTAAATAGCCGGAACAAAATAGTGATAAAAGCAATCAGAAATTCATCTATAAACATTTATCGCGGTACAAAATCTTTATGGAGAAAGCACCACTTTTTGATACCGCCAAGATTATGGAAAAAGTACACTCGATCTTTTCTAAGAATCATTGCATTTTGGAGAAAAGAACCATATTTAAATCCATTCAATAAAAAAGAATATCTTTTTTGGATAAAAAATTCAGAAGAGAAAACTAACTATACTACATTAAAATACCGACCGTTGATATCAGTTTTAATACCAGTCTACAACGTAGACGGCAAATATTTAAAGGAATGTCTAGAATCGGTTTTAACCCAAAAATATGATAATTTTGAGATTTGTATAGTAGACGACGCATCAACTAATAAAGATACGCTCACTACTTTAAAATTATATGAGGGCAATAAAAAAATCAAAATTAAATACAGAAAGAAAAACGGACATATTTCTAGAGCTACAAACGATGCGTTAAAAATAGCTAAAGGAGAATATGTAGCGCTAATGGATAACGACGATGTAATACCAGAAAATGCGTTATATGAAGTCGTAAAAGCTTTAAACGAAGATAAAAAAATAGATATGGTTTATACCGATGAAGATAAACTCGATTTAGATGGACGTAGATGCGACCCAAATTTCAAATCGGACTGGGCGCCAGACTCATTCTTATCTAGTAATTACATATCCCATTTAGGCGTATTAAGAAAAACTATTGTGGATGAAATTGGCGGTTTCAGAGTGGGATATGAGGGGGCACAAGATTATGATTTATATTTAAGGTTTTCCGAAAAGACAGACAGAATTCATCATATCCCAAAAATTTTATATCACTGGAGAAAAATACCTGGTTCGACGTCCATGGAAATAGACAACAAAAACTATGCGCTAGAACGAGGCAAACAGGCCTTAGAAGATGCATTGAAACGAAGGGGTATTAGGGGCGAAGTTTGCATCGCTAATGATTGTCCGTATTATTATATTGAATATGATGTTGTAAAAACCCCCAAGGTGAGCATAATTATCCCAACTAGAGATCTGGCGGATATTACGCGAAAGTGCATATCATCTATTTATAAAAAAACTACATATCAAAACTTCGAAGTGATTTTAGTAAATAATAACAGCAAAGACGATAAAACATTTAAACTATTTAACGAATATAAAGAAAAATACAATAATTTTAGAGTATTTGACGCAAACTTCGAATTCAATTATGCGAGAATAAACAACCTGGCCGCAAATAACACAGATTCGGATTACATTGTGTTATTAAACAACGACATGGAGCTAATCACGCCGAATTGGTTGGAAATAATGATAGGATATGCTGAACAGAAACATATTGGAGCAGTAGGGGTAAAGTTATTATATCCAGACGACACGGTCCAACACGGCGGTGTTATAACTGGCCTCGGGATAGCTTCACATGCATTCACGGGAAAACCACGAAATGCTGTTCTATGGGGCGGGAGATTATCCGTTCCGTATAATTACAGTGCGGTAACAGCGGCATGCTTGATGGTGAGCAAAGCCAAATGGGATGAAGTAGACGGATTAAACGAAAAGCTGAAGGTTGCCTATAATGATGTGGATTTTTGTTTAAAGCTGCTAGACAAAGGATATTACAACGTGTTTGTCCCTATGGTCGAACTATATCATTACGAGTCAAAGTCCAGAGGATTAGATGATACTCCTGAAAAGAAACGAAGATTTGATTCAGAACAAGACTATATGCGAAAAAAATGGAAAAAACAAATTGAGAACGACAAATTCTATAACAAGAATTTTACCAAACAAACTTGGTACAGATTAGATAAGGTACGAAAAAATGATAAAAAAACAAAATAAAAATTTAGTAATCTATATTGTGAGCGACAAAAAAAATGCGCAATTCCGATATCGCGTCGCAAATCCTATCGATGCTTGTAAAAAAAGCAGAAAATGGCAAGCGACATTTTACACGAAAGAAGATATAAACAGACTCTACAAAAATCTTCCCGAGGCAAAACTCCTCATTATAGAGCGCCAGACTTCAAAAAATAGCGAAATACCAAACCTTATAAAATTTGCTCATACTCAGGGCATAAAAGTCCTTTTTGATTTAGACGATCTGATTTTCGACTTCCGTGATCTTCCTCTCTTGATGCGTTCTACGAAAGGTAGAAACGTTTGTTATTGGATAGGGTATTTTGCGGGAATCCGCAGAGTGGCCAAAAAGGTAGATGGGTTTATCGTCACCAATAATTTTCTCGCTAGAAAGATTTCGCGCTCATTTAAAAAACCGGTTGCTATAATTCCGAACTCACTAAACACTAGTCAAATAAAAGTTTCAAAAAAATATCTTAAGACTAAACTTGATAAAAAAGATTTTACATTGGGCTATTTCTCGGGTTCTCCAACACACATAAAAGACTTTAGATTAGTAGAGCCAGAAATAATCAGATTTTTAGAAGATCACGACAACGCTAGTTTGATAGTTGTAGGCTATATGAAATTTTCTTCTCGTGCAAAAAAATTAATCAAAACTGGGAGAATAAAATTTGAACCACCGGTAGACTATTTAAAACTTCAAGAAAAAATTACCAAAGTAGACGTCAACATTGCCCCGCTCCTAGTAAACGATTTTACCAACTGTAAATCCGAGCTCAAATTCTTTGAAGCAGCAATCGTAGAAACAACCACAATTGCCTCTCCTAGCTATACATTTAAAAAAGCAATTACAGATGGTAAAAATGGTTTTCTTGCACAGCCTGGCGAATGGTACAAAAAACTAGAATATTTATATAGCCATCCAGAAGAGAATAAAAAAATTGCCAAAAAGGCGAAAGAATATTCGCTCAAGCATTATTATGGCGAGGAATTCCTAAAAGAAGTCGAGGGGGTTTATGACTATTTTGCAAAATAAAAAAGTTTCAGTCATCATTCCAAATTATAATTATGGTAAATATATTAAAAAAAGGATAAAGTCTATTTTAGACCAGACCTATCCAATTCACGAACTAATTATCTTAGACGACTGCTCTACGGATGGAAGCGCAGAATTAATCAAAAATTTAGTATTGGACCTAAAACTCCAAAATCCAAAAATGAATATCAGATTTGTACCCAACGACAAAAACTCTGGAAAAGCTATATCTCAATGGGAAAAAGGCTTTGAGTTAGCCACGGGCGATTGTATTTGGATTGCTGAAGCAGACGACCTGTGTAGCAAAAACTTTTTAGAAAATGTTATGGCGGGTTTTAAAGATAAAGATGTCGTTATATCATATGCCGAGTCAAAGGTAATCAACGGCAAAGGCATTATGATCGCCCCAAACTTGCGTTTTTCTAGAGATAAAGAAAGAACTGGCCACTATAAAAATAACTATGTTAAAGACGGAGAAGAAGAAATCAAAGAAATCATGGCAATTAGGTGTTCCATTCCTAATGTTTCTGGCGTAGTTTTCAAAAAAGACACCAAAATCCCATTCAAAAAATACTTTAAAGAAGCTCTAAAGTTTCAACAGGTGGGCGACTGGTATTTTTATGTAAATATCCTAAAACACGGAAAAATCGCCTACTGCAAAAAATCACTAAATACTTTTAGAAAACACAGCTCGTCTGTCACTAAAAATTCAAATAAAACTGGATTGCATCTCGGCGAGATCAAAGAGATGCAAAAATACATCTCAAAAAATTATGGTCTATCTCATGAAATTAAACAAAATCAAGAGAAAGAGCTAGCCCGTTTATCCTCCCGTTATGGTATAATATAGACATACTTAAGGGAGTTTTTTATGAAAGGAATTATTCTAGCTGGTGGTTCTGGCACCCGCCTGTATCCACTTACTTTGGCAACATCTAAACAGATGCTTCCAGTCTACGACAAACCAATGATTTATTACCCTCTGTCTATGCTCATGCTGGCGGGCATCAAAGATATTTTGATTATTTCTACTCCGCTTGATCTTCCAAACTTCGAACGTCTCCTTGGCGACGGCACGCAATTTGGCATCAATTTATCATACAAAGTTCAACCATCCCCAGATGGTCTCGCCCAAGCCTTCATTCTAGGTGAAGAATTTATCGGCGACGATGCTTGTGCCATGGTTCTCGGCGACAACATCTTCTACGGTGCCGGGATTCGCAAACAACTTGTTTCTGCTGCCGAAGATGCCGAAAACGGCCGTGCCACAGTCTTTGGCTATTATGTCAACGATCCAGAACGTTTTGGTATAGTAGAATTTGATAAAGATTGGAAAGCAATTTCTATTGAAGAAAAACCAAAAACTCCTAAGAGTAACTATGCAGTTACTGGTCTGTATTTTTACCCAGCTGGCGTTAGCGAAAAAGCCAACAAAGTTCAGCCATCAGATCGTGGTGAGCTAGAAATCACCACCCTTAACGAAATGTATCTCAAAGAAGATAAACTCGACGTTCAACTTCTTGGTCGTGGTTATGCCTGGCTAGACACCGGCACCATGGATAGTCTGGCCGATGCTTCAGACTTCGTCCGTGTCATTCAAAAACGCCAAGGCATCCAACTTTCCGCTCTAGAAGAAATCGCCTATATCAATGGCTGGATTAATAAAGATACACTCCTTAAAGCCGCCGAAAGATATGGCAAATCATCTTATGGCCAGCACCTAAAGAATGTGGCAGAAGGGAAAATTAAAGGATAATGGGCAAGTTTATTTTTGAAAAAACCGATATCGACGGCGTTTACATTATCGAGCCAACTCTTTTTGGCGACGAACGCGGTTACTTTATGGAAACTTACAACAAAACTGATTTTAAAGAAGCCGGCCTAGATTACGATTTTGTTCAAGATAATCAATCTAGCTCCAAAAAAGGCGTTCTCCGCGGCCTTCATTTCCAAAAAACCTATCCTCAGGCCAAACTTGTACGCGTATTAAAAGGAGAAGTCTTCGACGTTGCCGTTGACCTTCGCAAAAATAGCCCTACCTATGGCAAATGGGTCGGCGCTCTGCTTTCCGAAGAAAACCACAAACAGCTGATGATTCCGCGTGGCTTTGCTCACGGATTTGTAGTAGTCAGCGATCATGCTGAATTCGCTTACAAATGCGATGATTTTTATCACCCAGAAGATGAAGGTGGCATTATATATAACGACCCAGCCATTAGCATTGAGTGGCCAGATGTTGGCGAACTAACGTTAAGTGAAAAAGATAAAAAACACCCAAGCCTAGAAGAATCAAAAATAACATTTTAAGGAGGATAATGAAAAAGACTATCATCGTTACTGGTGGCGCCGGATTCATCGGTTCTAACTTTATTTATCACATGCTTAAAAAATACCCAGACTACCGCATTGTTTGTGTGGACTGCTTAACTTATGCCGGTAACCTTTCCACTTTGAAAAAAGCCCTAGAAAATCCTAACTTCCGTTTTTCTAAAACCAACATTTGCGATCGCGAAGCCATTAGGGAATTATTTAAAGAAGAAAAACCAGACATTGTCGTTAACTTTGCCGCCGAATCACACGTTGATCGTTCTATCGAAAATCCAGAACTATTCCTTCAAACCAATATTCTCGGCACAGAAACTTTGATGGACATTTGTAGGGAGCTAAATGTTCCACGCTACCACCAAGTTTCTACCGACGAAGTCTATGGCGACCTTCCACTAGATCGTCCAGACCTATTTTTTACCGAAAAAACTCCGCTTCATACCTCTAGTCCATATTCTGCTTCTAAAGCTAGCGCCGACCTTCTTGTGATGGCCTACCACCGTACTTATAAATTGCCAGCTACTATTTCTCGCTGTTCAAATAACTATGGCCCATACGCTTTCCCAGAAAAATTAATTCCTTTGATGATTATAAATGCATTAAACGACAAGCCACTTCCAGTTTATGGTGATGGCAAAAATGTTCGCGACTGGCTTTATGTTGAAGATCACTGTAAAGCTATTGACCTTATCATCCACGAAGGTCAAATCGGCGAAGTTTATAACGTCGGCGGCCACAACGAAATGGCAAATATCGACATTGTTAAACTTATTTTGAAAGAACTTGGCAAATCAGAAGATCTTATTACCTTTGTAGAAGACCGCAAAGGTCACGATCGTCGCTATGCTATCGACCCAACCAAGATTCATGATCAACTCGGCTGGCTACCAGAAACTAAATTTGAAAATGGCATCGTCAAAACTATTCAGTGGTATCTAGATCACAAAGATTGGTGGGAAGAAATTATCTCCGGCGAATACCAAAATTATTACCAAAAAATGTACGGAGATAAATAATGAAAGTTTTAGTTACTGGCACTAGTGGCCAGCTCGGTTTTGATGTAATGCACGAGCTAATCAAGCGTGGTCACGAAGCTATTGGCGCGGATTTAAAAGAGGGTGATTTTGATTTTAAAACCATAGCTTTGGATATCACGGATAAACAAGCTGTAGAAGAAGTTGTTTCAAGTATTAATCCAGACGCAGTTGTTCACTGCGCTGCTTGGACCAATGTTGATGCGGCCGAAGAGCCAGAAAATTTAAATATAGTTCGCGCAGTTAATGTCGATGGCACCAAAAACTTAGCCGAAGCTTGCAAAAAAGTTGACGCCAAAATGGTTTATATTTCTACCGACTATGTCTTTAATGGCGAAGGCGAAGAGCCATGGCAACCAGATGATAAAAACTATGCTCCACTCAATGTTTATGGACAATCAAAACTAGATGGGGAATTAGCGGTATCTGGTACACTCGAAAAATATTTTATCGTTCGTATTGCCTGGGTATTTGGCCAGAACGGCAAGAATTTTATTAAAACGATGCTAGCTCTTTCTGATACCCACGACGAACTTAGAATTGTGAGCGACCAAATTGGCACCCCAACTTATACTTTCGACCTTGCAAGATTATTAGTTGATATGATCGAAACCGAAAAATACGGTTATTATCATGCTACCAACGAAGGTGGCTATATCAGCTGGGCAGACTTTGCAAAAGAAATTTTCAAACAAGCAGGGAAAAACACCAAAGTTATTCCAGTTACCACTGCAGAATACGGCCTATCTAAAGCCAAGCGTCCATTCAACTCTCGCCTCGACAAAGCAAAGCTAGTCGTCGCCGGCTTTACGCCTCTCCCTACTTGGCAAGATGCGCTAGGACGTTTTTTAGAAAAAAATAAGTAATATTTTATTTTATATCGAGATCAAGTGCCTTTTTAATAACGTCATCCATATCATAATATTTATATTCAGCTAACCTACCACCAAAGACGATATTAGGTTCTTTCACAGCTAGACTGCGATAACCATCTGCTAGCTTATTATTCGCATCATTATTAACTGTGTAATATTTTTCATCACCTTTTTTATAAGCCGCAGGATATTCATAAGTGACAATGGTTTTTGGGCTAGTATTAAACTCAAAGTGTTTATGCTCAATCACCCTAGTATAATCTTTATCATGGCCGGGATAGTTAACGACTGCGCAACCTTGGTAATTTTCTTTGTCCAAAGTTTTAGTTTCAAATTTAAGCGAACGCCATTCTAGTTCGCCAAGTTGATAATCAAAATATTCATCAAGCGGTCCGGTATATATAATATAGTCTGCCATAGATTTGAACTTTTCCCGATTTTCGAAAAAGTCTGTATTTAGCAATATTTCAACACCCTCAAACATATTTTCAACCATATGTGTATATCCCCCGATAGGTATACCCTGGTATTTATCATCAAAATAATTATTATCATAAGTAAGACGAACTGGGAGACGTTTTATAATAAAAGCCGGTAACTCTGAACAAGGCCTACCCCACTGTTTTTCAGTATATCCTTTTATTAATCTTTCATAGATGGTGCGCCCCACCAAACTTATAGCCTGCTCCTCTAGGTTTTTTGGAGTTCCAATAATTTCTTTACGTTCCGATTCAATATGTTTTAAAGCATCATCTGGAGTAACAACGTCGTCCCAAATTTTCGCAAAAGTATTCATGTTAAATGGCATATTATAGATTTTGCCATCGAACACGGCGATTGGAGAGTTAGTAAAACGGTTAAATTTAGCAAATCGATTTATATACTCCCAAACATCATCATAGCTGGTATGGAAAATATGAGCACCATATTTATGCACATTAATACCATTTTGAGCTTCAGTATAAATATTTCCAGCAATATGCGAACGTTTTTCTATAACTAAGACTGATTTTCCAGCACGATGCGCACGTTCAGCGATTGTAGCGCCAAACAAACCTGCGCCCACAATTAAATAATCATAATGTTCTACCATTTAATATCTACCCCAAGCTTATTAACCATAGTGGTGTAAACTTTAAGAAATGGTTTAAAAAGATGTAAGTCATAAACCTTTTTAACAATAAAGAGTTTTTTATTAGAACCATTATTTCTTCTGATATATTTTAGGCTAATATATTTATTATGTTTCCAATTTGGGAAATTCTTGTCCAAAAATTCGGTGTTTTCTTTTAGTAATTTTTTGAAATTAGCTTTTTTATTGGCTGAAAGACGATACATCAGAGATATACCAAGATGGAGAAATGCGTTTGCGTCCACATAATCGAGATAAGAGCCGTCTTTAGACTCTGCATAAAGATTACGAATTTCTTTCATTGCTGCATAAGTTTTAGGAATAACTTTTGGCTCAATAGTATTGATGATCGAATCTTTACGAACCATATATCGATTCAAGCTGTCTGAAATAAAAGTAATTTTCTTAGCATTAATATAGATAAGTTGAAGAAACATCATATCATCAAGAACCGGCGGAATATTTTTTAATTCAGCCATGTTTTTAAGAAGTTCTGCTTTGTAAATCTTATTCCACGGAGCACCATTAAGCTCTAGCAAAAGTCCTGGATTCTTTTCAATAATAATATTTTTATGCTTCGGTTTGCACATTTCGCGAGAGTAAGTTTTTCCAGTGTCCAAGTCGATACGGTCAAACCCACAAACTGCTATATCAGCTTTATTTTTAATTGCGGCGTCATAAAGTTTTTTCGCAAAATCAGGTGTGACATAGTCATCACTATCAACAAAGCCAATAAATTCACCACGGGCTTTTTTAATTCCGTCTTTTCGGCCGCGCCAGACGCCCTCATTCTTTTTATCGATTATAATGATTTTGTCACCGTATTTTTTCTTATAATCTTTTAAAATTTTAATACAGCTATCGGGTGAACCGTCATTGATACAAATGGCTTCTACGCCATCAAGGGTTTGGTTAACTAAACTATCTAGGCATTTTGGTAAATATTTTTCAACCTTATAACAAGGTATAATAATGCTAATTTTTACACGATTCGTCTTAGCCATTCTTTTTTTTCTCCCTGTGAGTTTTTTCCTTTTTCATAGCTAAATCTTGTTCTAAACTAATAATCTTCTGATTCATATTACTAATTTTTTTACTACTTTTATAATTCATCATTAATAAAAACAGCGAGCATAACGTCAATAAAAAAGCCGGTGGATAAGAAATGCCAACCCAGCCAGCAGCTATATCTATAGAATAAGGGAAGATTGCTAGAAGCAACATAACTATCAGCACAAAAGACCACCAAAAACTTTCACGGACAGTAATCTTTTTGGTTTTTATATCCATAAAAACATAAATAATCAAAATTAATATAATAATGACGAAAAATATATTATTCATGCTTACTCCTTCTAATGTTTTGCAATAATATTAAAGCGATTGAATAAAACATGCTAACCATATATTTAAATGGTTTCAATATTCCTCCATGCATGCTTTTTCCGAACTCTCTGCTATGCATCTGCACTGAAACTTCTTTAATTTTGTATCCCAAAAAGATCATTTCCATTATTAAATTAGTGTCAGGGTACTCTGGATAAAAACTTGAAACAGAATATTTTTCCATCACGCGGCGATTTAGACATTGAAATCCAGAAAGTGGATCGGTAATTTTTTTTCTACAAAAAATTTTTATAATTAATTCGAATATCTTTGTTCCAAATCTTCTAGTGGCTGAACACTTGTAAGAAGTTTTTCTTAAATACCTAGACCCAATCACGATATCGCATTTATTTTCTTTAATATATTCATATAATTTTTTTGCTTCAGAAGTTACATGCTGGCCATCAGCATCCATTTGTATTACATAACTATAGCCATTTCTAACAGCATACTTTATACCAGTTTGCACGCTCATTGCATATCCAACATTAAATATATTTTCTATATAGTCAAAACCGCTTTTTTCTAATAGGTCTTTCGTGCCATCTCTTGAACAGTCATTAACAAAAAGCACATCCGCAAATCCCCCGTTCTTTTTCAAATCATCAAAAACTTTCGGCAAATTTTCCGCCTCATTATAGGCCGGTATGACTATTAGCACATCTCTCATACTGATTCTATTATAATAAAATGTCGTATTTTTTCAATCAACCGCACTATCTTGTTTAGATAAAATTGGTTCTAGAAATTGTAAGGAACCAGCACGAACCAGTAAATCATAAGAACCATACCTACAGACGAAATGGTAAAAATCATTAGATTGTAATATTTAGGATTAATCTTACTCCGTACATTTGGCATTTGTAGACAGAACAAAATTGGCAAAAGTAACGGTAGAAAATATCGATTTTGCACTCCATTAATAGTGGTTGCTCCAACTGGAGTAAAATCTAAGTACAGAGCACTCCAGATGAGAAAAATAATTAGCGTAATGATGCCTAGAATTCCAAAACGCTGTTTTTTGTTGAGAAAATTTTTTTCATTGTCAGTGAGAAAGACAAAAATCAAAAGAATGATAAAAATATAATAGAAATTAGAATGATCAGTAAACGCCTTAGTATACGAAAAATTAGTTATAGTATTTGAACTAAATAACTTATAGCCAAATTCATCTATAGCAGTGTCGCTCAACACAGATACATAATCAGTAGGATGACTTATAACTAACGAAAGCTGTCCTTTAACAGACACGTCGCCTCCCCTAGTGTCACCAATATTAGTCCCTCCCAGGGTCGGCAAAAGAACCACACTAATTAGTAATATGCTTATTGCCATAAACCCAATTTTTACGAACCTTGACTGTCTTAGGTCCCTGAACTTTTCTTTAGGAAGCAATAAAACAAGTAACATTATTGGGGCATAGACAGATTTAGCTAAGCAGGCATATGTCATGGATGCAATCATGACAAGAGCAGTCTCAAAAGTAAGTTTTTTAGTATTAGATTTATCTAGTAAAATATTTATAAGATGTACGATGAATATAGTTATGCCAGCAAATACTGCTGGGTCATACGAATAACTACTGGCCAGAAAAATATTAGATGGCAATAGTGCAATAACAGCTAGCAACCGTTTACCAGAGACGAGCGTTTTGATTGCGTAAGCCATAAGCAAAATATAAAATAATAGGTTGAAAATTTTCCCGACATAGAAACAGATTGTAAACGGAAGTTTCACAAATTTTGCGACATGGTATCCTATAGCCATCGGAGTATATGGGACTTTATTAATAGTTAAAAAGGTGCCATTTCTATTGCCAAAATATCCGCTCCCGCCCTCAGCGTCTAGAAACTTAGAGCGGATACGACTTTCTGTATAAGAATTAGTCGACTCGTGCCACGTGTGATTAATAGTTCCACCATCCGACATATGGTACTCGCCATGGCTAAACTCCTTTGTGCCAATTGGAAAATCGACAACCCTATCGAAATGTGTTTGATCATCCCAACAAAAGAAAGACATAGCAGGTTGGGCGACGATAAACATCAAGCCGAGTAGAAAAGCGATAGCAACAAAGTAAATGTGGAGTTTTTCTGTACGAAAGCCGTCTTTATAAAATAAAAATAAGCAGCTAATAATTAATAAGGCTAAAGATACAAATAGGGCGCGGAAATAGTTAAAATGAAAATCATTATCTATATTTATCTTATTAATTTTCAGTTCAGGCTCGCTATCAAATGAAATTGATAGGTTGGAAATTGTTGCATTTAAATTAACCGCAGCAACAGCAAATGTATCATCGAAAATATCATCAAAAGTTTTATCAATATCTTGGCCATACGCCCCAACATAACTATAATCTATTGAATATTCAACATCTTCTTCCGTGTTATATTCGATGGTTAGTTCACGTATATATTTATTTTCAGCTTTTATGTTTAGCGTAGTTTTATCATCATTTTTTTCTACGGTGTACGGAACGTCCAGGACCGATTTTTCTGCCTCGTTTGAGGTTAAAGGTTTAAAATTAAATATAAGAATCTCAGTTAGAATGCCGAGTACCCCACATATAAATATTGTTATAAGTATATATAAATCCCTCTTTTTCATATTCTATCTCCAGACAAAGAAAGTAATGTGAGCCCTACCGTAATTGAGAAAATACCACACCAGTAATAAGAGCTACTAAAATGAAAAAAGAAAACAAATATGATAGTCATCGCCCCTAAGATAATTAATGAATACGAAATAATTTTTCTATAATTTCTTTTAATTATCCCCATAACTTTCCATACTCCTCTGCTACTTTTTCTGGTTCCCCGGACAATTTAATCCTCCCATCTTCAATTAAAATTGCTCGATCACAAAACTTTTTTACGCTATCCATTGCGTGCGTTACTAAAATTACAGTTTGGTTGCCTCGTAACGAAGCAAAATAATCATTGCATTTTTGTTGGAAAGCCGCATCGCCTACCGCCAAAACCTCATCAAGTAGCAAGATGTCTCCCTTGGCGCGGATAGCAATCGAAAACGCCAACCTTACCTGCATACCAGAAGAATAATTTTTGAGTTTTTGATCTTGGAATTGTTCAAGTTCAGCAAATTTCCAAATATCATCATACATTTTGTCCATTTCTTCGTTCGAAAAACCAAGCAATGCGCCGTTGAGATACACGTTCTCGCGTCCAGTAAGGTCCATATTAAAACCAACGCCAAGCTCGATAAACGGAATTAAATTACCATTTATAGTAACTTCACCTTTTTCTGGATAATAAACTCCGGCCAGAATTTTAAGCAGTGTGGATTTGCCAGAACCGTTGCGCCCTACCACCCCCACAAATTCGCCTTTTTTAATTTCAAGATTAATACCTTTTAAAACTTTATAGTCTTTGTATCCTTTAATGCCGCGTAGGGAATTAAAGATTGTTTGTTTGAGCCCAAAAGATTTTTCAGTTGGCAACCTAAAGCTTTTTTGTAAATCTTTAACACTGATAGCGACATCACTATCTGAGAGTACTTCTTTTCTTGAACCAATTTCTCTTCTCGCCATTATACTTCCTCCGCAAAGAATTTAGATTTGCGTCTAAAGTAGAGTGAACCAAGAATCAAGATTACCACCACAACCAAAATAGGTATACCTTTTATTAAAGGGTTATTTAAAAAGCTCCAAGTCGTCACGGCCTGATCGGTAATTAAGAAATATCTCACGTCTTGTATCACTTGTGCAATCGGGTTAAGCAAAATAACTTTTGCAGCCAAGGTGCTAGAACTGGCTACCATGGTGATAGGATAAATAATCGGCACTGCATAAAACAACGCTTGAATTAAAACTTCCCAAATTGAAGCAATATCGCGATATTTAACATTAATTGAGCCGAGCAAAAATGCAATTCCCAGCGCCAAACAATAAAACTCTAAAATCAATGGAACTACCATCAGCCAGCCGAGGCTTGGCATTACTCCATTTATCAAAGCAAAAACTACCACCACTACAAGATTAATTAATAAGTTAATTACTGCGGTAAGAGTAGATGAGACCACCACAATATATTTTGGAAAACTGATTTTACGAAGCAAATCGCCTCTTTGCACCACCGCCTGAATACCCTGGCTAGTACACTCTGTGAAGAAACTCCAAAGTGTTGTACCAGTTAATAAATAGACTGGATAATGTGGAATGTCACTACCAAACCGAAGAAGCACCGAAAATACCAAGTACAAAATCCCGAACATCATCAAAGGCCTAAGCAGCGCCCACAAATACCCCAAGGCAGAACCTTGATACCTTAGTTTAAAATCAGTTTTTGTCAGCTCTTTGAGCAAAATTCTATTCTTTTTGTACAAAAAATTAGGAATACTCATATATTATATATATTATATCACAAAACCGGTTTAGTTATTCTTTAAGTAATTCAGCGTATCTCTCATGGCGTCTGCCGTATTGAGCTCAGTTTTCCACCCTAGCTCTTTATATGCTAGGGAAGGATCGGCAATTAGTTCTGCCAAATCCCCGCTACGCCCACCAACCACTTCAAACGGAAGTTTTTCACCAGACTCTTTTTCAAAAGCCTTTATCATCTCAAATACTGATGTTCCCACACCAGAACCAAGGTTATAAATCTTTACGCCACCAGAAATATTTTCTAGCGCCACAAGATGTCCTTTGGCCAAATCCACCACATGAATATAATCACGAACACAACTTCCATCTCTAGTAGGGTAATCATCACCGTAAACCAGTAACTTCGGAATTCTTCCGGCGGCAACCCGCATCACTACTGGCATCAAATTATTTGGGTCACCATTTGGATCTTCGCCAAGCAACCCAGAAGCATGCGCGCCAATCGGGTTGAAGTATCTCAAAATACAAATTTCAAACTCTTTATCAGACACAGCCACATCTTTTAGAATCTCTTCAATCATATATTTTGTGCGGCCGTATGGGTTGGTGATCCCTTTGCCGGTTTCCATACTCTCATCCAATTTTGCTACGCCCTGGTCGCCATACACTGTAGCGGAAGAGGAAAAAATCAATCTTTTTACTCCATTTTTGACCATTGCTTTCAGCAAATTTACCGTTCCACCGATATTATTTTCATAATATTCCAGCGGTTTTTCCACCGACTCGGCCACGGCCTTAAGCCCCGCAAAATGCATCACGGCATCATATTTTGTATCTGTAAAAACTTTCAAAACATCATCGTAATTTTTTAAATCAACTTTATAAAATTTTGGTTTTACCCCTGTAATTTTCTCAATTTTATCAAGAACTTCGATTTTAGAATTATATAAATTATCTAAAATCTCTACTTCATAGCCAGCCTCAATTAGCTCTACCACTGTGTGCGAGCCAATATATCCAGTGCCCCCAGTAACTAAAATTTTTCCGTTTTTCATGTTATAATTATATCATGAAGAAAAGATCAGATTTTATCTTCCATCTTCTCCTATTTTTTTCGGATGCTTATTCCATAGTCTTATCATATCTGTTTGCGTTCTATATTCGCACTCACATCAACACGCGTCCAATTAATTTTGCCGGTCGTTCCATCGACTCATTATCCACCATCCTTCTTTTGATACCTATTTGGCTTATCATCATTTCCGCCCTCGGCCTATATAGAAAAGACATCTTTAGCCCTAAACGCAGATTTAGAGAGACCGCTCGTCTAGCTCTCGCCTCAGTACTTGGCACCATGCTTATTATTACAGTAAGCTTCTTGAAGAGCGAAAACGTCTTCACCTTCCGTCTCGTCGCCCTTTATTCCACCATTCTTTGCTTTATTTTTCTCGTTTTCTTCCGCTTTATCATCCGTACTTTCAGAAAACTTTATTTAGCAAAAGGACGAAAAAATGTTACCAGAGTACTAATTGTTGGCAACAACCACGTCACCAAATCCCTCGCTGGCTTTATCGCCAGATCCCCAGAAACTGGCTATCGCATCTCTGGAATTGTTGCAGGGCTAAAATACATTCCTAAAAAACAAAGAGAGCACCAATATTCTTCCGTTAAAGAGGCGCTCAGAAAAATTCATCCAGACGTAATTTTCCAAACTGACGAGCACCACACCGAATATGTCTATAGACAGGCTTTAAATCGCCATATTCCATATTATTTCGTCCCGTCCGAAGCTGCTCTTTCGTCTCAGCTCGGCGAACTCGAGCTTATCGGCGACATCCCTGTTATTCTTGTCAAAGTTACCCCATTATCTGGCGGCGGTCGCATCGCCAAACGTATCTTCGACATCCTCCTTGGCACCATTTTCTTTCTTATCGCTCTTATTCCAATGATTATCATCTGGCTAATTTTGAAAATATCCGATCCAAAACACAACGCACTTTTCTCGCAAACCCGCCTTTCCCTAAATGGCAAGAGATTTTCTATCTATAAATTCCGCACCATGAAACCAGAATATAGCGGCATGACCGCCGAAGAGGCTTTTGCCAAAATGGGCAAGCCAGAACTCACCGAAAAATATATCGAAAACGGCCTCTTTCTCGCTAAAGATCCCCGCATCACTAAATTTGGCGCCTTCCTTCGCAAAACCTCCCTCGATGAGCTTCCGCAGTTCTGGAATGTGATTAAGGGTGACATTTCTCTAGTTGGCCCCCGCGCTTTGCCTCCAGAAGAACTCAAGAACCGCTCTTATCGCGCCAAACTTCTCTCTGTTAAATCCGGTCTTACCGGCCTTGCTCAAGTTTCTGGCCGCCGCGACATTTCCTTCGAAGATCGCCGCGCCATCGACGTTTATTACGTCCAGAACTGGACCCTTATCCTTGATTTCAAGATTTTGCTGCGTACTATAATCACCGTTCTAAAAGGTGAAGGCGCCAAATAATGTCCGACAAACCAAAAGTTGTTCTTGTTTGCGATTGGCTCACTAATGTTGGTGGCGGTGAAAAAGTCCTTAAATCTATCCACGAGCTCTATCCAGACGCCCCAATCTACACCTCAAAATATGACAAAAAGGGAATTGATTGGTTTAAAGATGCCGATGTTCGCACTGGTTGGCTTCAAATCTTCCCAACTAAGCTTCGCCGTTTTCTTGGCCCCCTGCGTCAATCTTATTTTTCCCACCTAGATCTCTCAAAATATGACCTTATTATCTCTGTTACTGGTGCCGAAGCCAAATCCATCAAAAAAGGTAACGCCACTCATGTCTGTTATTGCCACGTCCCAACCCAGTACTACTGGCAATTTTATGATGATTATATCGAGCATCCGGGCTTTGGTATTCTAGATCCTATCGCTAGATTTTTCCTTAAACTCCTGGTAAAGCCGCTCAGAAAAGCCGATTTTAAAGCCGCTCAAAAGCCAGATTATTTCATTACTATTTCAAATTACGCCGCCGATTTAATCAAAAAATATTATAAAAGGGAAGCTACAATTATCGCTCCGCCAGTAGAAATACAGAGGTTTATAGATGATAAAGACACAAAAGCAGGGAAAAGTCAAACTAACAAAGACAATAAAAACGCAAAAAATCAAGCGGAAGTTATCCACACACCTGTGGAAAACTCTGAAGATATTAAACCATATATTACCACGTCCCGCCACGTTACTTGGAAACGTTTAGACCTTGCTGTCAAGGCATGTCTCAAACTTGAGCGCCCGCTTATTCTTATCGGCGAAGGCCCAGAACATAAAAAACTAGTTAAAATGGCTAAAAACTCTGATCTTATCACTTTCCTCCCGGTTATGCCACCAAATGAGCTCAAAAAACATCTTAAAAATGCGCGCGCTTATCTGTTCCCGAGCCTAGAACCCTTTGGTATCGCCCCTGTCGAAGCTTTAGCCGCGGGGTGCCCTGTCATAGCCTTTGGTGAGGGCGGCGCCTTAGACTACGTTCTAGACGGCAAAAACGGCATTTTATTCGAAAAACAGACCGTAAATTCCCTTGCCGATGCCATTTTAAAGTTTGAAAAATCGTTTAAGTCTACCCCTGAAAAAATTTCTGCCACCTCTGTTCCCTTCGCCGAGGAGCACTTTAAGCAAAAAATGAAGGATTTTATTAATGAAAAAAGCTAAAATCTACCTCTTATACCTCTTACCAATCGTCCTTTTCTTCTCTTATTATCCAGTTATCAGCCTCGGCCAAAATGAGACCATGAACTTCGAGCTCTCTTTGCCTCTGTTTTGGCTCGTTTTATTCTTTTTCGCATCTATCCCAGATCTTTTCCAATTTTTTACCCATCTGAATAAAACCAGGATTTTATCTCTTCTTTTCCCCCTATATCTAACCATTTCTATTATTTGGTCCCCTAATAAGCCTCGCGCCATCCTTACCGCCGGTGTATTTTGGCTAGTTGTCTTTGCTATTATATCTATCATTCAGACTTTCAAAGATAAAAACGTTGTAAAAAATACAACATTAAAAACAAGAATAGTTAAGATATTTCTTATTTCTACCTCTGTAATTTGTGTATTTTGCTGGCTCCAATGCTTACTCGATTCTCTCGGTGTCAACCATGAAACCACCCTTCTTTGCCCAGGCTGCACCTATCAAATTTTCGGCTTTCCTCATCCTAACGGTTTTGCCATCGAGCCTCAATTTATGGGCAATTTGCTTCTCGCCCCATCAGTTCTCGTACTTTATCTGCTAATCATCAGAAAAAGAAAACTTTACGCTTTCCTTTCTCTTCTCTTTACCTCCACCCTCTTTCTAACTTTATCCCGCGGTGCTATCTATTCCTTCATCATCGGCATAGCATTTTTTATCGTCTACTATCTCATCCATAAACAAAAACGCGCCCTTATAGCCATCCCAATAATTATCGTATCGGCTTTAATTTCCTTCCTAGCCCAGGGTATTTTCTCTGAACTTTCCCCTGCGAACGAAACTTTTTATTCTGGCATCGCCAAATCTGTTCACCAGCTATCTCTTGGTGCCATCGACATTAGGCAAAAACCAGCCGAAGAAAGTTCTAAAGAGCCAGAACAACCAGAGGACTCTAGGAAAGAAGAAGCCCAGTTTAACGGTTATATCGAATCTTCCACCACCATGCGCTTATCTCTCAACGAATATGCCCTTAACACCTGGTCCAAAACCCCAACTATCGCTATTTTTGGCACCGGCATTGGCGGAGCCGGCATGACCGTCGCCCAGACTTTTGAAAACTTTTCCCCTAAAGAAATTATCCATAACGAATATCTAAGTCTTCTTTTGGAGTTTGGCATTTTGGGCTGCATCTTGCTGATCTTCCCAATATTTCTATTTATCAAAACTATCTTCAAAAACCGCCTCGGCTGGCTCTTTGCCATCACTCTAGCCTTCGCCCTTTCCATACTCTTCTTTTCCGGCCTTCCTAACGCCCTTCACATCTTTATTTTCCCAGCTTTGCTCCTATTTCTTTCTCCTGCCATCACCACCTCTAAGTCTTAATACGTGACAAATATTTCTCAGAACTAAAGCGAATTCATCCACAATTCGACCCTGCTTCCAGCTAATTACTTCAGCCAGATCATCCTGTACGTCCGAAAATTGTGTGCAGCCCAAAATCACCCCGTCAGAATATACATCACTAAATTCCTCCGCTTTTCGCCGCATCATCTCCACAGTTAATTCACCATCATCAATCAACTGCGGCCAATCATCGCAAACTACTTCAGTAAAACTTTTATCAGGTAACTTTTCCTTCGCCTCCGCATAAAATTTTGAATTTGCCACAAAATTCGTCGTAAAAACTAAAAATTTCATCCCATTATCCTCATGAAAAATCTCAAAATCTACTCCCAAAAATTTCTGTTTCGGATATTTTTCCCGCAAATAATTCAGGCTAGAAATTGTCGCCTCATAACTCATCAAAACGATCACGTCGACAGTCTCAATATAGGGTTTCAGCGCCGCTTCCACACATTTTAAAACTTCTTCAGCCCCCAATTTATTATATGGTGCATGCCGCCAATCAATCACCCGAACCACCTCTACTATCGGCAGCTCAGCCTCAAGATAATTAGCAAAACATTCACCGCCCCAACCACTATCAAAAATCGCTACTTTTAACATATTTTTCCTTTTTAATTTTGGAAATTCTACCACTAAAAGCAGCGGCAAAAATTACAAAATTTAAGTTATGATACATAATGTCTCATAACTTCTGATATAATTAACCCATGAAGAAGTTTTTGTTAATCCTCATCATTCTTACATTGGCGTCTTGTTCGTTTTTCTCGCTCAAAACTTATGCCGAAGCTGCTTCTGAGAGCCAAAAAGAAGTTATTTCTGAGTATTGCAACACCATCAAGCAAAGTCTAAAAACCATTCAGTATTTTGACGTCGATAATCGCGTCAAACTAGGTTCAAAATACGAAACTGCTCTGTCAAAGTTTATGACTCCGTTCAATGTTCGTGCCGTCAAAAATAATCTTTTGCCATCAGAACTTACCGATTTACAAAAAAAGTTTGCAGAGCAAAAAACCACATTCGCCGCCGACTTTACCACTTATAGCAAACAACTAGAAGAATTAATTGCTGTAGATTGTCAAAAAGATCCAAGTAGTTTTTATGACAAACTCCTAAACACCAGGGAAGCACGAGAGAAAGTAAAACAGGACACAACCAATCTAAACAATATTCTGCGTAAATACAAAGAAATAGTTGTTGGGATAGGAGAGAAACTATGAACAAAGGCGGACGTAATCTTATCATTTTAGGAGTTAGCGCGGTAATTATTGCCATTCTAACCACCACTATAAGCGTTATTGTCTATCATAGCTCTGGCGACATCTACCTAGACCGTTCCCGCCCAGGCTTTCTTCCTGAAAAAGTAGAAGAAGAACCAAAAGAAGAATACGTTTTTTCTGACGACGGCACCATTAATAGCGACGTCGTCGATGAATATGTCGAAGAATTTCAAAAAATCATCGATTATATTGACAAGCTAGAAGACGCTTATTCTTCTAATCCACTTTCCGATTCTACATTAGGAATCCCTACCGGCGAAAATTCAGTTAGCGAATAATTCTCTTAGCCATTTGTCCGCCGGCCCAGCCGTCATCAAAAGTATCAAAAAATCCTCTTTTTGGTATTTTTTAATAACTTCACCAAGATTTTTATCGGCTTCAGCCGCCTCGGCTACATCTTTGTTAGCCAAACTCTCAATAAAATCTCTCGGTCTCAAAACCGCCAAATTCGGATCTTCTCGCGTTAGATAAGTAGGCAGCCAAAAAAGTTTTTCTACGCCAATAAAAGCCTCTTTGTAATCGTCAAATATTTCATGTTGACGAATATTTTGGTGTGGCTCATAAATTACCACCACGCCTTTTTTTCCGACAATCTCGGCCTCTTCTTTAGCGAGTTCAATAGTTGTCATAATTTCTTCCGGATGATGCGCATAATCTGAATAAACTCCATCGCAGATTTTTTCAAATCTTCTACCCACGCCAGGGAATTTATTAATGGCATCATAAATCTTGTCAATATCTAGGTCAGAATCCATTGCACGCACCGCTTTAACCGCCATTTTTGCATCGGTCCGCCTAGCTTTTCCGGCCAGCAAGATTTTTTTATCATCTTTTTTTTCCGCCACAATCGTTTTTTGGCTCTGTTTAATAAACTTAGTGAATGCCGCCTGGTAACTCTCCTTTGTTGGGTAAATGTCCCCATGATCATAAGAAACCACCGTAATTAGCGACAACCAAGGATGAAAATGCAAGAAATTGCGATCATATTCGTCCGCTTCATAAACAAAGAATTCGGCGCCTTTTTCATATTTTCCGGACTTAGCAAAACCTAAATTTGTTCCTACTAGATAGGAAACTGGAACTTTCAGCTTTTGACATAGCCACACAATCATAGAAGTGGTGGTAGTTTTGCCGTGCGTCCCAGCCACAGCCACCATCTTAAGCCCGAGTTCTTTTACCAAGAAGGCAATCAGTTCATCCCGTTTTGAAATCTTTATTCCGTATTCCTTTGCTAACGCTAATTCTGGATGGTCTTTTGGCAAAGCTGAAGTGTAAACAAACCAATCAACCCCCTCGGTTTTTAACATCTTTTCAAGATATGACCCATCTTGTTTGCCAATTTCAAAATCAATCTTTTTCTCGCGTAGTTCAGCTGTAATAGCACCCTCATTAAGATCGGTCCCAAAAACTTTAAAACCAGCATCCTTAGCCATTAATGCCAACGGCCCCATACCAGTCCCTGAAATTCCGGAAATGAAAATATTCATGCTATAATTATAGCAACTTATGGGTGGTAAATCAGAAAAAAGCGCAAGAAAAGCTTTGAAGCGGGTCCGTCTCAAGACATGGCAATTACTTTTGATTCTTATACCTCTAGTTTTCATTACCGCTACGCTATTTCGTTTCGATCATATTAAAATGGTTGAATTAAAAGAAGCTGTGCTTGCCGCAGACGAAGCCGAAAATGACGAAGAATTAGCTACGGCACTCTCTGATTTAAAGAATTTTACCTTTTCCCACATTATCATCAACGTTGTTGAAGACAACGGCATCCAAAATATTACCTTTGGCACCGGAGTTTTCTATCTAGAACATCAATATATCCGTGCCGCTACGGCTGCCCTAGAAGAGGCCGAACAAAAGCTCGCCAGTGACGAAAATCCTAACGGCAATGTTTTTGCTAAGGCCAACGAAGTTTGCCGACCTCAAGCCATCGCCAACGGCTGGACTTGGGATAATCCAAATTATCTCAACTGTATGACCGGCGAAATCAACAAATACCCTACCACCAGCGAGCTAGAAACCACCATTGTAGCTAGTATTCCTTCCACCGAGCTATATCGCCATAATTACGCCTCACCGCTTTGGGCGCCTACCCTTTCTGGCTTTGCACTTCTAGCATGTCTAATCATAAGTGTTGTAATTTTTATACGCTTTCTTATCTGGTTAGTTCTCCGTTTAGCGATAATTTTTCTAAAAAATCACTAAAACCCCTTGACACTTTAGAATTGGGGCCATAAGATAAAGATACAAACAATTTTAAGGAGGAAAGCTAAATGGCTTACAAACATACCAACAGCAAAGGCGTCGATTATTTCTTGCATAAATCAGAAGTTACCCTTCGCGGTGGCCAACCACAAACAATTTATTTCTTCACCAAGACTGAGAACGGCGGCAAAGGTACTCCATGTGACCTTCCTGCAGATCGTGTTGTCAACGAAAACCCACGCAACGGTTTCTTGACCCTCAAGAAAAAATAATCTGCACGCCAAATTATTATTTAGGTGATAAATCTCGCCTTCGGGCGAGATTTTTGCTGTGCTATAATAAAGCTTATGGATATAGACTTTAGTAGGTTCTATACAAGCCTTGTTGTTATTGCAATTATTATTGCGTTTGGTACGTTTTTAGGCAAAATTAAGTGGGTAGACAAAGCCACCAACAAAAAACTCGTTAATCTCTTATTGATGGTGTTTATGCCAGCCTCCCTATTCAATGCTTTCCCAGGCGAATATTCCGAAGAGTTCTCTGGCCTTTTCTTTATGGGCCTAACTGGTGGTGTGGTCACAATGTTACTCGTCATTATCGCCGCCAAAGTTGTTTATAATAAAAAGTTCTTCCCGGGCGAACTTTCCTACGAAGCTCAATTTTCTTTTGATTTCAACAACGCCACTTTCCTCGGCTATCCGCTTATCAGCATGGCCTTTGGCGAACGGGGAATCGTTCCTTATTGCGGTTTTATTATTGCCTTCAATCTCGCTCTCTTCTCCTATGGCGTTTGGCTTTTCGAACGCAAAATAGACGCCAAATTCATCTTAAAAACCATTGTTAACCCCAACATTCTCGCCGTACTCATTGGTATGGTCTTGTTCTTATGTCATGTCAACGTCGAAAAAACCGTGCCCATCCTGCACGATTCGGTCAAATACATTGCTGGCGCCACCACACCACTTTCACTACTCTCCGTTGGCTATATGCTCTCCACAGCTAAAATTAGGCACATTTTCAAAAAATGGAAATTATTCATCGTTGCGGCTATTCAGCTAATTTTTGCCCCAGTTATTACCTTCCTTGTCACTAGAGTACTGTTTAAATTCCCAGACGAAGTCGTGCTTATTTGTACACTAATTCAGGCTCTTCCAACCGCCACCTCGCTTGGTCTCTTTGCCGAAAAATATGGTGGTGATGTGGCCGAAGCCAGCCAAATTGTAGTGATTTCCACTTTGATGTCTATCGCTACTATGCCAACCATAATGACTCTGTTATTTGTCACGCTTCCACAGTATATGTGATATAATTACAAAAGGTCGGGGGCGTAGCTCAGGGGTTAGAGCAGTCGGCTCATAACCGATTGGTCGTTGGTTCGAACCCAACCGCCCCCACCACAAACAACCTTGTGGGTTATTTGTGGAAAGGCAAACTCGTGCATGAATATGCACGAGGCAAACTTACCATAAAGAAGTCCGTTAGGACTTTTAATTTTATTCACTCGATACTGGTGTTACTCCAGAACTAAGCGCCCAGACTAATATATGAACGTTATATTCAGCCACCTCGCTCCATGGTAGAGTCCCATAAGAGCCCGTTCTCATCACTTTCTTCCCCTTAACCTTTATAGTGCCATCAAATCGATAGTCACCATTATGCATTGAACAAATATCTTTTTCCGTATCACAATTACTGCTCGGGTCGGCGCGATATTGTTCGTAGATGTAACTGTAATATACTCGATAATCCTCTATGGTCATCACTAAATCAAAAAATATTTTTGGATCATTTTCACCTATATAAAATCCTCCATTCTCAGTTACTGTCACCTCAGGAACATCTTCTGCTAATTTATATAACTCTTCTTTATGAATGAGCCAGAGCAAACCAGTGAAAGAATTTCTACCGGTGTCTTTGTTGTCAACAACAAGGTTACAACGATAAGTACTACCAAGTCCGGCTGCAACCGATTCCCTAAAACATTTGTAGCCGAAGATAGCGCCATTGTAGCTTATTGTCATAACGCCATTAGAATCATCTTCATTAATTATGTCAAAGTCAAAATGGCTTGGTAACCCTTCAATGAGTTCGTTCCAATTTGTTTTTGTGATATTTATGTCGTAATCAGGTTTAGAACCAGAGAAATTAGACAAAAATCTAAGCAAAAACCACAAAACCAGTAGGGGTACAGCTATCGCTATGACAAAAACAATAACTAAAATAATAATGCGTGAAATTTTCTTCTTTTTCTCATACACGACATTATCTAGAATTGTCTGCTCCGTCAAGTTTAGGGATTCGTCTTTCTGATCAAAATTATCAGGTGCTGGCGCATTAACATCCATGACTTTTATTCGCTTTTTGTAAACTTGTAATAAGTTCCAGTATTCATATTTGCAACATCTAAATACGTATTATCGTCTAGAATAAAACCATACCAAGGCACTAGTGGCTTTGCAACTACTTGTTCTTCGCCATCCATTATGAATTCATCGTATCTTATATCAAATACTACAAAATTATCTTTGCTGTATTCAGGATTTTTATCAAAAAGAGTTTTTAATTCACTTTTTGTTATGCCATATTCGGACAAGTCTTGCGTTATGTAATCTATCGCATCTTCTCCAATATAAAACTCATAAGTTCCAGAATAATAATTATCAGAATGGTTTTCCGCATCTTTATACCAGTTAATTTCGGTTTCGGTAAATACCGCCTCTGAACCATCGCTCGCTATCCATGTCGTATTACTTATCAAAGAATTGTCGTCAACTGGTTCTATATCATCTACGTCATCTATATCTGTAACTTGTCCTAGGCTATCAAGAGCAATACTAAGCTGAGTCTGTAACTCAAGGATTTTTTGGTTTTTTTGTAGACCCTGCAACATACCATATATACCAAATCCAATACCACCGGCCGCAATAACAGACACGATCACAAGGGCAATTATTAGCCCAGCGCTACTTTTTTGTTTATTATCCGCCGCTGGTGCCACCTGTGACGCTACTGGTGTTTGGGTATTTTCATTTGATTCCATTAAATTTCCTTTCTAAAATACTTATGTTTTTAATATAACACATCTTCCTAACAAAAAGCCCCGGCTGCCAAGGGCTTTTAAAAAAAACACATTATTTTAGATAATAGATATCACACGCGTTCATTCGTTTTAGATACGTAACTGTATCAAGCGTAGTAGCATCCAGAAAGGCACTCGTAATCTCATCATTTTCTTGCCCGCCATTGATAAACAAAATAATACCTTTTGACAAATCTTTACCTGCCAAAATATTATTAATATTTTTACTGCTCATTTCAGCATCCTTGGCTACATAAGATTCATCAAGTAGCGAGAACAATAAGATATCATCCAAAAACCTGTTTTCATTCGAATTGAACCAAAACACCGTTGGAACATTTAATTCGCCACTTAGTTGTTGCACAATTTCGCGTTTATCACTGTAAGCCACTTGTGGTTCAGCGTGAATAATAATCGGTAACACCACCATAATCACCAGCAGCATGCAAACTGTCAAATTAGCGATTTTGTCTCTTGACACACTCCTTAATAATTTCCACATCAAGTAAAACAGCATCACGAAAATCATCGTACAAACTGGCGCAATATATCTTAGTTCGATCCATGGTGAAGATATCGCCACTAAAAGCGTGTAAAAAATTGTTGGTGCTAGCAGCAGTTTAAAGTATTTGCTAATCTCTACTTTTTGCTTAGTCTTTTTAACTTTTCGATAAATCCCCACGCCAATCATGATTAGTAGCATAATGGCCAGCACATTATTAAACGTAAAGAAGTGAATGATCTTTAGATATTCAAATATATCCGCCAAAATTTTCGGAAAATTAGAAAAGTCAGTTAGCTTCGAAATCACTCCATCGCCACGATAGCCAAAGAACATGTGCTGAATTGAATATGGGAAAATCGCCAGCGATGCTATTGCCGCCAAAACTAAAGTCACCACATACCATAAAATCTGACGTTTTTCTTTGTTGCGAGCAAAATGTATGATCATTATCACGAATAACATTGCTAGATAAAACAAGAAGAAATAATGCGTTAGCGATCCAACCAGCGCCGACAGTCCAATCAGCGCCAAAGTCGATTTGCTGTATTTTTCATACAACTTCATATGCAGATAGGTGATGATCAAAATATTCAGCGCCGCAAGAGCGTACATGCGAACGTAGATTACATTTGTCAAAGACGCCAAAGTAATAGAAGATGCAAACGCCAAAACCACCGCCAGTTTTTTGTACTGTGGCTTATCGCCGAATAGTTTTGTCAAAATTAAATAAGTAAAAATCGTGATAAACGCATAGATGATGATATTTATCACAATTCCGCCCCACTTAGAAAAATGGTTTGGCGAAAATATCATCGCAACGCGCAGTAGCAAATAATAAAACGGCGGATGCACATCATTTTTCTGGTTTTCATAAACTGGCGAAAAATCATTCATTTCGTCGTCGTTGAGCGCCAAATAATCCTCGTAGTATTCGCCATTATGCCAAGTATTATAAAAATCTTCATTATCTTGGATTTCTACTTTGTCGTAGCTCGCCAGTCCTAACGAGTACGCTTCATCCATATGGATATAAGATTTATCTATTCCGGCCTTAATGTAAACCGCTGTTTGTATAAGAATTGCTAGCGCAAGCAAAAGCGCGATGATTTTTTTTGACGTCTTCATATAAACATTCTACCACGAAGCATCTAACGCAACTTCATGTTATAATATATCTATGAAAAAATTTAATACCTCTCCAATATCCGGCATGCAGGAATTTTTACCTTCCACGCAGGCCATTTTTGATCAAATTAAAGCTAAAATTGGCAGGGTATATCATTGTCACGGTTTCCAACATATCGAAACTCCAACCATCGACCGCAACGAAATTCTTTTTGCTAAAGCCGGTGGCGATACCGAAAAACAAATTTATCGCGTCATCAAAACCGACGAATCCGCTGACGCTTCCACCGAAGCTCTCCGCTTCGACCACACCGTTCCGCTCGCTCGCTACATTGTTGAACACGAAAGTAATATTAGTTTTCCATTCCGCGTTACCCAAATCGGGCGCAACTTCCGCGGCGAACGCTCCCAAAAAGGTCGCTTCCGCGAGTTTTACCAATGTGATGTCGATGTCATTGGTCGTAACGACCTCTCTATCACCTACGACGCGCAGGTAATCTACACTTTTTATGAAGCGCTTCGTTCATTCGTCAAAGTTCCAATCAAAATCCGCATCAACAACCGCAAGTTTTTGAACGGCATTTTAGAAGCTTTAGAGTTGTCAGATAAATCTGCCGACATCTACAGCATTATCGACCACTCCGAAAAAGTCCCAGCCGAAAAAACCACCGAAGCTCTAAAAGAAATTGGCCTCTCAGAGGAAAACGTTGTAAAAATTACAACATTAATTAACGCTCACGGCACCTATCAAAACATCGAATCTCTTGGTTTTGACAACGAAGGCCTAAAAGAGCTAAAAACCGTTTATTCAGAACTAGAAAGTCTAGGCATCGCCGATTCTGTAGAAATAGATCTCAAAATCGTCCGTGGTCTTGATTATTACACTGGCACCGTGTTCGAAGGTCTCTTGCCGGATTATCCAGCCGTTGGTTCCATTGGTGGCGGTGGCCGCTATGACAATCTCGCCAGCAACTACACCGACCAAAAATTCCCAGGCGTTGGCGCCTCCATCGGCCTTTCCCGCCTCTTCTACATTTTGCAAGAAAACAACCTTATCGATGAAACAACTGTAAAACCAATCGATACCGCCATCATTCCGCTCGGCGAAGCTTCCCGTAAGGCTGCCTATGATCTCGCCGCCAAACTTCGCGAATCCGGTAAAATCGTAGACGTTATTTTAGCCGATAGAAAACTCGGCGACCTCATGAAACACGCTGTCGAAATCGCCAAAGAAGGAATCGTCGTCGGTGAGAATGAAGTTAAGTCCGGAAACTACCAAGTTAAAGATTTTTCTACCAGCGAAAATAAACCTCTAAAATTCTAAAATGCGAAAAGCCAATCTGTCTCAACATTTTTTAAGGAGTCCTAGGCTCGCTCTTATGTTGATTGGCCATTCCAATATCAAAAAGCGCGACCTCGTTCTAGACATCGGCGCTGGTTCGGGCGTTATCACCACCGCCCTTTCTAAACGCTGTAAAGAGGTTTGGGCCATCGAACCAGATCCAGAAACTATTGCCAAACTAAAACAAAACACCAAAGACAAAGAAAATATCAAAATCATTCCCGAAGATTTTCTCGAAATGGAGCTTCCAAAAGAGAATTACAAAGTTTTTGCTAATCCCCCGTTCCATTTGAGCTCGGCAATTCTTCACAAACTCATCGAATCTGACAATCCGCCCGAAGCCATCTATCTCATTCTCCAAAAACAGCTCGCACTTAAACTCATTCGCACCGATCGCCACTATACTTCCAAGCTCGGCCACTTAATTAATCAAAGATATCAAACCAAAATTCGCTACCCACTAAAGCTGACCGACTTTACACCGCCACCAGCTGTGCCAACCGTTCTCTACGAGGCCAAAATCTGCTATAATCTTAACCATGAGCAAGATCAAAACTAGTGCTCGCCGGTTTTTGTTCAAATTAAAACATGAGTATCTCATTGCGGATAACATCATTCTTTTTGCCGCCGTCGCTCTTTCTGCACTGTTTACTTTTTATTCTGTCACTGCTATGTCTAGAAACTGGGAACTCGCCAACCGTGTCACCACCGCAGATAGAAATCGCACTCTTTTAAAGCTCGAAGTCGAAACCATGGAATTAGAAAACGAATATTATAAATCTAAAGAATATCAAGAACTGGCCGCTCGTCATTTCCAAAACAAAAAATTAGAAGGCGAAAACATGGTTTATCTTCCGTCTAATTCCGATTATGCCAAAAATAAGCATAACAACAACACCACCGTCGCCCAACAAACCCCAAGCAATTTCGCGCAATGGATGAGATTCCTCTTCGGCATTTAGCCCTCGTTTTGCTTGCGCTTTTGATAGCGTTTATGTAAAATAAATAGCATGGGTAGTGATGTCAATAAAACTACCAACGGAGGTCAAGAGGATTTAGTCTTTCAGAGTAAAGACATTACATCAAAGACCAAAGCTGGTCAGGAAAAAGAATATTTTGTCAAATTTAAAGAAAAAACCGCTGGGCAAAAATTTTCCGAGTGGTTTCATAAGCACAAAAAGAAAATCACTATTATCATGTGCATTGTTGTTGGCTTAGCAGTCGCTGCGGCAGCAACTATAGTTCTAATCAAATATCTAAATCGTCCTACTCCAGAACAAACCAAAGAAGAAGAACTTAACCAAATCATTGATGAAGCTCAGAATTTATTAGACACGCAACAATACACTGTCGCTACCGACAACATCGAACAACATGTTGAAGAGGCCGAAGCTGAAGAGGACAAAGCCGAAATTTATACCAGGTTTGCCCTAACCACCTTCAAAACTTATGCCGGCGGAAATTCCCTCGGCGAAGTTTTAGACTATCTTTATAAAGCCGAAGACATCAATCCAACTGCTGATACCGCCATGAATATCGCCATCATAGAAGAAATCGAGGGTGAAACTAGCTATGTCGAAATTTACAGAGATGAAGCTTATAGGCGAGATCCAAACTACGATATCGAAGAAAACGAGTTTTACATCGCTAGAAAGGAAGTATTACAATGGTAAAACAAGCTCGCGTTTTTGGCGCACTTATTATCACAATAGTAATTTGCTCATTTTGCAATATCATCCTTTCCGAAAAAACTTTGGCATATGATAATAAACTTTATTCCGATTGTATAGGAGCCGCCCCAGCTTCACAAAGTATCTCCGCCATCGAGGGTGCCTGTCGAAGTTGTGCGTCGGACACAAGGTATAAGTGGGGGGCTCTATGGATTGGCCCACGAGGTAATAAAGATGCATCGTCAATTTCTATAAGTTCTAGCGATAAAGATAACCACGCTTACCCAATCAGCCTATACGGCGCAGCGTATACTTGTCTAAAAGACAATGGTACTATGACGGCCACCGATATAGACCTTCAAGTATCATATATAAGCCCAAGAAACCCCGGGGAATTGTCTCGCGTAGCCAGCAATGCCCAAAAACAATGGAGCGGCGTCAGTAGTAGTGACCTTACGCTAGATGTTCCAGCATTTATCGAAGCAGCTAAAAGTAAAGGACAAACTTCTGAAACCGAAATTGCCTCAAGCAAAATCACCACATACTGGGATTCCGTGCCAGTCAAGAGGGCAATGAACCATCAAATCACTACCGTCCACGACGTTACAATCTCTCTTTCAGTTACGGACACAAAAGACACTCCGGTAAACCAAGAATGTACCCCAGAAGACTGCCCTACGACCGATCTTAAACAAGGTCGCATTTATTCTTTCTCTTGGCCTAATCCGGTTGCACAAGTTATTAAAAATACCGAAAACGCCAATATCGAATTTCGCCACGTCATGGGCTCCATTGGTCTAGAAGAAAGCATGAGTGTAACCTATCATGTTTGGAATGCTAACATCGCCAGCTCTGATTGTAGTGAAGAACAAAACAATAGCTTCTGGAACAAAATTTTCGATAAAATTTCAAGCCTATTCCAAAATGCTTTTATCGCCAAAGGCAGTAGAACTTTTAATGGTACACAAACGGCAACCGACGTTAATCCGGGTTCTCCAAACAGTGTTACGGTTAATGGTTGTATTGCTAAAGGCAAAACTAAACCGGTCGTGGTGCCAGTTGCTCAGGCTATCACTTGGGGCGACGTCCAAGGGCTCTGGGAAGCCATCGTCGATGTCATCAAAAATAGCGCTACGCTAGCAAAAATCTTCTTGCCCCGTATTGCCGCATTAATTGGTGGTGGCGACCCAGAACAACTTTCAGAATACGAGCAGCAACAGGCTGCAGCCGCTGGCCAAAATGTCCTAGTCGGCATGATCAACGCTAGCAAACAAATGGGCGCCAGCGCCGCCGTCGCAATTGTTATTATCGAGCCAGATGATTATCCATTTAGAATAGAAGCACTGGAACCATCAGTGACTGCTGTTGAGTATGGTTCAAAAGAAGTTAACCTAGAAAACGGCATCTACACCATTTATGGCGACAGCGATAGTGTTACGGCTAAATTCAAGCACATACTCAAACGTACAGACGACTCTACCCAAGTCCCAGTCGTCGGCGGCTCCGCAACTAAAGGAGGGATCCAAGCCAGAGGGAAAAATGACAAAACCAGCATCAAAATGACAAACGATGGTTTTGAAATTAATCAAGAAAGAACGTACAATGACGTAATCACAGACACCGTCGAACTAGGTGAAAAGAAAGAAATTTGCTCTGGGCTAACCTTCAACCCTAAATCCGGTAAAGCCAACACCGAAGGCAAAATCACCGAAAGCGATGGCTCCGGCGAATCCAACATCTGCGTCACAATCGGCCACCCATACAATTTCAAACTAACTCCAACAGTAAACGATCCTAGCGAAACCATAGTTTATGCTGGGACCAACCAGACATTTTCTGCGAAAATTCATAACGAGCCTAATGATTCATCTCATCCTGGCACAAAATCTACACCAATAAAGGCTAAGTACATCAGTTTTGTTACGAGTAGCTCATACAGCGCAGCTTTTAAGGGTAATGATCCGACATCACCAACGATGTACCCATGCGATTTCTATAATTCATTGTCACCTCAATACAGGAGTTGTAACGATATCACCAACTTAGGGGACAATAAAGGAATTGATACCGGTGGGGATAAAACAATCGACGGTATTACTTTGAGCATTCCAGACATTAATGTTGGCGATAAATTCTGCTTCGCTATTGCGGTTGCACCTGCAAACAGCGGTGAGGGATATAATCCTATAAACGACAACATATGGAATGTTTCCGGCCTTACCTGCCGCACTATTGCTAAAAAACCAACCTTCCAGGTATTAGGTGGCAGCCTTTATAGCGCTAAAGATATCTTGGCTTCCACTACGACCAAAAATGATGGTTACATTTACGGTTCATGGGTAGAGTATGCAGTTGTTGCAAAAGGTCTCGTTGACCACAGCAATGAAAAGCTAGGCCTTGCCTCTGGCGCAGGAAATAATCAAGTCGCTTCTAATACAAACTTTTCTTCACGTTCAAAACTAACCATAGCGAATAAAACTAGCAATGATACCGAATATGGCAATTCCGGCATAGATATCAGCCTATTCAAAGACGTTGCTAAAACCATTCGTGCACGCTATGCCAACGACGGTGCATGTACCAAAGAAAATGAACTCCAAACAATACTTCAGCCACCAGTCAATAACCAATACTATTATTATTGCTCAAGCGGTGATATCACCATCGATAAAGATTTAGGCATTGGCTCTAGCAGTTTTATCCCAAATGATACCCAGACTTTCGCCATAATATATTCTGGCGGCGATATAAACATCAGAGAAGATATCACTTTTTATAATAATTACTCTTCCAATATCGCTCAAGCCAAACAAGTGATCTTTATAGCTGATGGTAATATCAATATCAATGGTGTTTCTGTTCAGACAATAGACGCCTGGCTCATTGCAGACGCAGACGGAACAGGTGGAGGGTATATTGATACCTGTAAAGAAGGCGCAATAGGCAGCATTAATGCAGATAACTGCTCTCTCCAGCTAACAGTTAAAGGCCCAGTTTTTGCTAAGAATCTTATTTTGGATCGAACTGCTGGCATGGGACCAGCAGAACAATCAACTACTCCTGCTGAAAAATTTATCCTTCCGATCGAGTCCTATTATTGGGCCTACGACCAAGCTCAAAAGAACGCATCATTCTATAACGCCAGCATTAACGAGCTAGCCCCAAGGTATTAATATGAAAAAGACCATAAAATCAAAAGAAGGATTTACTCTTATAGAAGTTACGCTCTTTCTTGCGATTTCTGGTTTTTTGGTCACAGCATTAATCGCCGGTACTAGTGCTACTATCGCTAGACAACGCTATAACGACTCAGTTCAAAATTTCACCAGCTTTTTGAAAACGGCCTATTCTGATGTTATTCATGTCGAAAACCAACAACGTGGTAGCAGTGGTGGTAACGATTCGACCGCAATTTACGGTAAGCTCATTAATTTTGCCGATGACGGCACAATTACGACCTATACTATTATTGGCGAAGCAGTCCATGAATTTGAATCGAGTAAATCCGTTCTTGAATCCCTTGAAGACATAGGCGCCAAAGTTGCTGGAGAAGACGATACCTACATCCCAACCTATAGCGCTAGGATTCAGGATACAAAAGGAGACACTTTTGCAGGCCGCATCTTAATTGTTAGATCACCAATTTCCGGCTCCGTAAAAACGTACTACAGCGACAATGGTACCCCATGTAACATAAATAACATAGACACTGACGACAATTGCAAAATAATGAAAGCAGGATGGAATGGCAAAAAAGATATAAACTTTTGTATTGACTCCGACGACTCTTATGCTTATGGCGGCAATCGTCGTAATATTCGTATAATCACGAAAGATGGATTTAATGCTAGCGCTGTGCAACTTATAGATTACGATGGGGGAGATAATAAATGCTAGCCAGCCGCAATAGAAAAACCCGTCGTGGTGACACGCTTATAGAAGTCACTTTCGCTATTGGTATATTTTGTGTCGTGACTATGACTTCGATGTCTCTTATGAATCGTAGCTTAAACAACGCACAATCTTCATTGGAGTCAATCATGGCCAGAAATGCTATCGATACCCAAGCCGAAGCCATTCGTTTTATTTACGATTCTACCGTTGCCCAACGTGGTTCCGGAGTTGGCAATGACGAAAATTACGATGAAATTTGGGAGGCAATTGAAAGTCGCGCTATTTCTCCAAATGCGTCTAGCGATTTTCTCAATAATTACGCAGGATCATCTTGTGAGAGCCTCCGTAATTCTTTACAAGGAGTTAGGGCTTTTGCGATCGATGTGAATAACCTGGATGATGGAGAAGATGCGCTTAAAGTAAATAGCAACGCAAAAAACGAGCTGGGAGTTGCTGCTACTTATCCAATGTTAGAATATAACAACGGCACCAATAATTTTAACACGGCAAGAGGCATTTGGGTTATAGTAGTAGATGACGGATCTTCTTCTGTTAACCTTACTAAATATTTCGATTTTTATATCCAAACTTGTTGGAATGCTCCTGGCGAAAGCAGCTCTACTACACTGGGCACGGTGTTTAGATTGTACAACACGAAAAGCACTGTTGCAGAAGCCCTTCCTGGCGGCAATTATATACCTAATCCATGCACTATAGACCCTACGTCCGCTGGGTGCACAGATCCATGCACTATAGACCCTACGCTTCCAGAGTGTCCACAAGGTGGTCTGGAAACCCCAGAAATTTCTCCGCAGAATTTTGAGACTTCAGAATACCATGCCATTTTCGATGGCACGGTCAAAAAAGCATCCAGTAATGGTACTATTAGCTGTGGCGAATCCTTTACTATTAAAAATATCCATTCAATCACAAATTCCGTCGCATTCACAGTCAACGGACATAGTTACACTGCACAAAAACCATCTGGAATAAATTCTATTTTCCCATGGTCTGCCATTCTAACTATGAAATGCAACGGAACTACAGCTACATTCAGCGTTCAATCGAAGGGGGCGTTTTAATGAAAGCAACCGCGAAAAAAACACTTAAAACTAAAAAAGCCTTCACGCTTACCGAGCTTACACTAGCCTTAGCTATTATCGGCGTATTATTTATTATGATTGCTACCATTATTGCCAATATGATTTCTATATATCAAAAAGGTACAACCATCACTGCCGTTAACGACGTTGGAAGAAGTATTATCGCAGATATTTCCGATACCATCACTGACACGCCACCGTTTAGCGCTTCCGTCGCGTGTAGTTTCATCTTGCATCTAGACCAAGAAAGCGGTTGTAGAACAAATCCCGAGCGCACCACAGTCGTTATAAAAACCGCCAACGGTATCGGAAATATCGGTAGTTCGGTCCCAACAGGCGGCGCATTTTGTACAGGTAAGTATTCTTATATTTGGAATTCTGGCTACGTTTTACCGGGAGAAGATGGCAATGAAGCATACAATAACGGTGGTAGTCACAAATCAACTATTAAATATAGAAGTAACGCCGGAGAAACGACAATAAAAGACTTTCGGCTTATAAAAATTCAAGACAAAAAACGCCTGGCTTGTATTTCTCAATATAACAACAGCTTTGATGTCGATAATAATTCTACAGAGTATAATTTGATCAATAACAATGCAATATCCGAAGAACCAGTTGAACTTATTGCTTCATCTGATAAACGTTTAGCGCTATATTCGTTTGATGTGGTGAAAACTGAGAACACTACAACTAATCGCAGTTTATACTCCGTATCATTCATCTTAGGGACTATTCGTGGCGGTATTAATATTACTGGCAACAGCAATTATTGCGCTGTGCCAAACGACGCGGATTCAGATTTTGATTATTGCGCAATTAATAAATTTAATTTTGCCATCAGAACGGCAGGAGAATAAAATGAAGCAAAAGAACAAATCATTAAAAACCAGCACTAAAAAAGGCGCAGCATCAATTTATGTAGTAGTTTTTGTGACGCTCTTGTTTAGCGTTCTTACTGTTACTTTTGTCAGGGTGATTTTATCAAACTCTATAAATACCGAGAATAACGATTTGTCTCAATCTGCCTATGATGCCGCTCTGTCTGGCGTGGAAGACGCAAAAAGACTCATTGAAAGATATTCGGTTTGCAAAAAATCTAATACTGCAGAATGCCAAGAATACGTAGAAAAAGTCAATCAATATGGGAAAAATTGTGACATTGTTAAACAGATGGTTTACGATATTCGAGAAGAAGATGGTAATACAGAAGTCTTAATCCAAGAAAACACCTCAGGTAATGCGGGTGATGTTGAAGTAGAAGATGAAGCCTACACCTGTGTCACCATTGACCCAATCACTACTGACTATCGTTCAACTCTTTCTAGTGCTAATCCAACGCGTGTTGTCCAACTAAAAGCCGCAGAAGATTATGACATTGTAGAAATTAGCTGGCATTCTGACACGAATAGCTCTGAGCGCAACTGGAGCGACCAAGGAACAGGCAAAAAATTTAATACGAATGATAAGAATATTACCCCAGCCATTCTTTCTGCGGAAATTATTTATCCGGGCGGGGCTTCTTTTACGGACTACGACAGTGTTCCTCATAATACCATTTTTATGATTCCGGACGACACCCAACAAACTAAGGCTGTAATCACACGCAAAAATCTCGTCGAAAACAATGATCAAAGCGAACCACTCAACAGCTATGACCCATTTGCCGTAAAATGTGACGGCGACACCTACGCATGTAGTCAAGCAATAGAATTAGACAACATGCCAGCAAACTCTGACGCTGACTTTCTTGTTCTCTCACTTCCATATGGCCAACCAGACACTGATTTTACCATTACATTAAAAAAGAAAAACGGCAAAATAGTTCGTTTTGAACAAGCTCAGTATGCTGTTGACTCTACGGGCCGTGCCAACGATGTCTATCGTCGTGTCGAGGTCCGCGTTGAGGCAAATGATAACTATTTCCCATATCCACGATTTGCCGTTGAGATCTCATCACAAGATGTTAACACCGATAAACTGAAAAAGAATTTTTACGTGACTAAAAATTGCGAAATAATTAATAATGGAGAAAAAAAGGAAGATTGTCCTAACTCTAAGGACATAAACTAGCTCTCCCTATTCCGCTTGCGCTTTTCTTGCTTTCCATGTAATATATATGGTATATGGGTAGTAATGTTAATAATGCTACCAGCGAAGGTCACGAAGATACGATGTTCAACAGCAAGGACATCGTCGGTGGGACTAAGGCTGGTCAAAAAAAAGAATATTTTGTCAAAGTTAAAGATAAAACTGCTGGTCAGAAATTCTCTGAGTGGTTTCACAGAAACACCAAGAAGATTTTCATCACCATGTGTGCAGTTGTGCTGGTCGCTTTAGCCGCCTTTATAGTTATACAGATCATCGCCAATTCTAACCAGCCAAAAGAAGTAGAGTGGGGAGAAGAAATCAGCAGTACCGAAGACGAAATTAACAAATACCTAGAAGAAATTCAAGATTCCGATTCCGAAACCCCATATTCAGACACCGTGGCCCACTTTGAAGAAACCTACGATGCCGAAACTGATCCAGACAAAAAATTTGCATTGCTCATTGCCCAGATCCGCTTCTTAACCGGCAAAAGCGATTACGACGAAGCCGAAAAATTGATTTTCTACGCTTCCATGCCAGATCTAGATGACGAACAGAAATATATCTTTGCTGTAGCGGCTTATGAATTATACATCGAAAAAGAAGATCAAGAGATGATCGATTATTATTACGGACTCATAGAAGAAATGCCAGATGAAGCAAAATCTAAATCAGGAGGAGGGGCCTAAAATGAACATCAAAACATTTCTAAAATTAAGTGTCGCTACACTTTGTTTTGTGTTGACTGCGTTTTTCATTAGTGATAACGTATTCGCATCTGGTCACCACGGCGGAGGAAGTGGCGACTATGGCGACTGCGAAAGTGGCAGCGGCAATTTGAGAGCTTGTTTCAGCGTCGGCACCAGCTGGCGTTACTATGAAACTAGCAGCCCAGTAACCTTTAAAGGATACAATGGGACTGGTGGTGATTATACGGTTAGTGACTGTACAAAAGAAGGCGGCTTCTGGTTTCACGCATTTGAATCTTTTAAAGTTTCAAATGGTGTAAAAACCTTTAACGGCCATCAAGTATCAACCGTCTCAAAAGGTAAAGCCAAATCCAAAGGCTCTCCTTTAATTACTTCCCAAACTCCAGGAAGTGTATTATATAGCTCCATGCATGGCTCATATGGTGGCGCTAATGGCGGTAGATTAGCCAAGAACGAAGCAGAAGTAAAAACCGCTTACGAGACCGCAAAAAAGAACTTGGAAGAGCAAGAAAATATCACAGATTGGCCAAACTGGAATGATTATTACGACTTAGTCTATTTCTGCTACTCTCCAGAAAATGCTGCCTATGCCGCGCAATCCGAAGTATCAATCGCCGGCGGCTCAAGCTCAAAAACCAGTTGGAGCAGCGCCGACAACACTGGTAGCCCAGCTCGCAAAACCGCCACCGAAGGCGACGATGTTGCAATCACCTTTACTCATCGTCTCAAAAAGGAAGGGGTTAGCGGAGTCCTAAACGGCACCACCTTTAGTGTCGTCACCAACGGCACGACCGCAGTCACTAACCAGCAATACACTGAAAATGGCCCAACTGATGTGTATCAAGAGACCATTCACGTCGCTGCGCCAAGCAACAATAAATCTTATTGCAGCACCATCACTTACGACAACAAAGCCGTCAACGGCAGCAAAACAGTAAAAAGCACAATATGTGCCGAAATCAGCTCGCAACCAAGAGAAGTGGAAGCAAAAACTGCTACTGTCACCTTCAGCGCAAACAGCCAAGTTCAAGCTGCTGAGGATTTTCAAGCGATCAATGAGTATACTGGTGAAGAGTATACGATACGCGCCAACGACATCTTAGGCGTCAGCAGTTCATCCACTCTGGAAGGCATTAAAAACCTAACCGAAATTCCTGTCATCACTGTAATCGATGAGTGGGTCCCACTCAAATTCTCGCACGTCGTCACACGTACAGATTCTTCCACGGGCGTTTCAAAAGCCTACACCCACACCATTCTCACTCCACCGAGCGCCAGTCTCACTTTAGACAATGTTGGCACAGCGCTCAAAAAGGCACTTTTCAAGAGCGAAAATATTCTTGATAAACTCAAAAAGATTTTCAGCGGCGAGACCAAACTATCAGACTTATTCAAAAAGGGTACAAGCACCGCCGAATCAGGCACGCTCATCCAAAGAGCACTAGAAGAAGCTCTTGGCAGAATCGACGTCAAAGACTCAGATTATTTCACACACGCATTAAAGCTTCGCACCGAAGATCTAGAAATTGGCGGTTCTGATAATGGCTACACCACATCAGGGAAATACAAGGCTACTGGTGATGGTAAAGATTATTGCCAGATGTTAATCTACCAAAATTCCAGACTTGTCTACGAAGACGATAACGAAGCCCCAACCCTCACTGGCATCCCATTCTTAGATAAGATGCTTGCTCTCCTAGTTGATGGCGGCAAGTTGACTTTCAGTTTAGTTCAATCACTTATCAGTGGTGGAGAGGTTGACGCAGCTTTATACAACAACTTCTGGAACAGCTTAAGCGACTTTGGCAAAGTCAGCATGGAATACTTCTCTTCATTCTTGCAAGACGTAATAAATAACGGCAACTTGCCAGTCTCTGGAGCCTGCGTCAAACTCAAAAAATCTTTTGACTTCAATATTGATTCTGAACCTCAAATTAATGATGATAAGCCAGCTATTGTGGGTGAAACAATTTCGCTTACTCCAAATTCCACGGTTACTTCCAAGCCACTACACTCTGATCTAGTCACCGACACTTCCGAACTGCAAATTCGAGTTATAAAATTCTGGACCGACAACAACCAAGCTTATAATTTAACCGGCAATTACACTAAAGAATCGGAAAAACGCGGCACTGCAGACCCATGTGCATATTATGAAGCTAAAGCTGCTGCCAAGGATTGTAATACGGTCAACGAATCAAACGGCCAAGTACTCTATCGTAGCGACAGCGAGGGTGGTCTCAACAAGCTTGTCGTCAGAAAACTCAGTCAACTCGGCCTCGGCAGCGGGTTATCTGCCACCGTGCCAGACGTAGAAGTTGGTTCACTCTTCTGCTTTGCTATTGGCGTCAAAGATTCCGACTCCGACAGTAAAAACCTCAACGCTGGTCGTTGGGCTATCTCCAACGCCACCTGCCGCACCGTAGCCAAGAAACCAAGCTTACAAGTTTGGGGTAGTAGCACCTATAGTGAAGGCGATATCACAACCTCACTCACCTCAAAAAATTCGCTCAATTTTGGCTCCTGGTCTGAATACATGGCCATCTCCTACAACAAAATTTCCGGATTCTCTTCAGGTAATGCTCTAAATATTGCTAATAATGACGATTTCAGCAAAGGTAAAAACAGCCCACTCACCATTACTAATGGAAATAAAGACGACCTTGGTAAATCTGGTATTACGGCTAATGCTAAACTTCTCGAACGTATCAACGAAGTCTATAGGGATGCGGCTAAAAGCTCCGATGCATCGGGATCTGGCGTTATTACCAGCTGCGATAGCGACATCTGCTACAAGCATTATTCAGGAGATGTTGACATTTCTGGCAGCGATATTTCTGGCACCACTGTAGTCTACTCCGAAGGCAATATCACCATTGTAGGTAACCTAACTTATAACTCTGCTCCAATCAGCAATATCAACAATGTCCCGCAAGTAATCGTTATTTCAGAAAAAGACATCAAGATCAACTCCAACGTTTCCCAAGTAGACGCCTGGCTAATTGCTGGAGGCAAACTCGATACTTGTGCTGATAAAAGCGATGGTTTTAATAAAGAAGAAAATAAATTCTCCGCCGAAGCTTGCAAAACCGTTACCCCAACCGGCGTCGGTGCTGATGTCAACGGGACCGAATTACACATTAATGGCCCAGTTATCACATCTAACAACAACGGCACAGACAAGAACCTTAACTACCGCACTGGTGGCTCAGGCGTAGGTGATAACTCTGCTAAGTCAGCTGAAGTGTTTAATCTCCCAGCATCGACTTACCTTTGGGCATACAGCCAAGCTATTAAGAATGGTAAAGGTTTCTACGAAGTTTATCGACAGGAGCTAGCTCCAAGGTTATAAATGGCAAAAAAGAATTCTTCAAAATCTGGTTTTACGCTGATAGAAGTTATTCTATTTCTTGCAATTTCCAGCGCTGTTTTGGTAGCTATTCTTGCTGGCACCAGCAGATCGCTCGCTCAGCAACGCTATAATGATTCCGTCCAAGACTTATTTAGCTTCCTGCAGAGTCAGTACTCTGGAGTCATAGACACCCAAAATATCTTCGGCGTTGGAGAAAATGGCACTGGCACCGGCGGAAGGTCAGACTACGCCATCTATGGCAAACTGCTTGTTATTCAAAATTCCACCGTTAAAGTGTGGAACGTAATAGGCAAAGCTGTAGATAGTAGTGAGATAAGCAAATATTCCACCACCGACGATGCAATCGACAATCTCGAAATGAAGGTTATAGGAGACAACGACAACCCCGTAGCTTCTTATGTCCCGCAATGGGGTGGCACCATCGAACAAACAGTAGACAACAATCCAACAGAGGTGACAGTTGCCATCATTCGCTCCCCTCTCAGCGGCACAGTATATACATATAAACATAATACAGCCCTGTCCATATCCTCCACTTGTAGCAAACTAAACCCTCAAGACATCACGATTTGCGATTTTATCCCAATTACCCCATCATCAACTAAATTCTCCGGTTCGTTTAAGCTAGCAAGCGAGCCAATCAATCTTTGCGTTAACACCGAAGACAAAGCCTATGGCGATAGACGCCGCAATATCCGCATCTCCAATACCAGTAGCATCAATGCCATCAGGCTTATCCCGCTAGATGATTTATCAGGAAGCGAGGGGAACAAATGTCAATAACAACTGAGCAAAAAACTCTTCGTGGCGATACTCTCGTTGAAGTTATGTTCTCAATTGGCATTTTCGCACTTGTTGCAATCAGTGTTTCAACCTTAATGAACAGCATGCTCGGTAGATCCCAAGCCTCAATCGAAATTGTCATGGCACGTAGCGAAATCGACGCTCAAGCTGAAGCCATCCGCTTTATTCACAGTGCTTACAAAGACGATAAGATGACCACGGTCTGGAAAAAAATTGCCGACAAAGCAGTGTCGGGAACAGTTTTTGATAATTCTATCTATCCTATGACGGAAAATATTACTTCTTGCGAAGCTCTCAACGATAATAATCAAAATTTCAAAAAGCATGCCTTTTATATCGACACTTTCAAATTAAGTAGCAACAATCCTAACGAGATTTTTAAAACAAATACCAACGTCGCTTCAATTTTCCCAAGGATAATTCATACCGATATTGAAGATAACATTTCTAAAAATTTTGATGAAACTGATTCTTCCGCTGCGCGAGCCGAAGGCATTTGGGTAATAGCCGTCAAGAACACAGAAAGCAACCCAGACTATTACGACTTTTACATCCAAACCTGTTGGAACTCATTAGGCGGTTCGATGCCAACTACCATCACCACCATCTTTCGCCTTAACAATCCGGAGGCCATCAAATGATAAATATTCGTCAAAAGCAAACCAAAAAAGCCTTCACGCTTGTTGAGCTATCACTAGCAATTGCTTTTATCTCCCTACTTCTTATTATTATGGCCGCACTTATCATGGGGCTCATCTCCATTTACCGTAAGGGAATCGCTATCAATTCAATTAATACCGTCGGCCGCAGCATCATTGAAGATATCACCAATTCTGTTGCCGAATCCGGCAGATATAATTCCGGCGATCCTAAAACGATTTGTGAGAATTTCTATCGTGGCAACGAATCCGCCATTTCAGAATGCGTCGATGACAAAGCCAGACATTTTATCACGCAAAACTTCACTTATGACAAATCGGGTGTAGGCAACACGCCTCGCTTCGGTATCTTTTGCACCGGTTCATATTCATACATCTGGAATAGCGGTGATGCAATTAATGACAATAAGAAGGTTTCCATCAAATATAATCATGGCGCTAAAAAGGTATTAGACTTTAGATTGCTAAAAGTCAAAGACGCCAGCAGAAATGCCTGCAAAAAATTTATCAAAACTGATGAATACAAGCTTGGTAGCGCGACTGGTGTAAGCGAATTAGACTTAGATATTTCGCCAGCCGAAGACCCAGTCGATCTCATCGCCAAAAGTGACAACACTCTAGCACTATACTACCTATACGTTTCGGACCCTACGGTTAATAATAGCAGTAGCAACATTTTCTACTCCGGCACTTTTGTTCTTGCTACGCTTGAAGGCGGAGTTAATATCATGCAGGCCGGCAATTACTGCAAGCCGCCAGGAGATTATAATTCAAACTTCGATTATTGCGCAATCAACAAATTTAATTTTGCCACGCAGGCTATAGGAGGAATCTAAATGAACAAAAAACAAACTAGAAAAGGAGCGGCTTCAATCTACGCAGTAGTTTTTGTCACACTGCTCGTAGGCATTATCGCCGTTAGTTTTGTTCGCCTAATCCTCCGCGAAGCTACCGATACTACTGATAACGAGCTCTCCAGATCGTCTCTAGATGCAGCTCTTGTTGGCGTGGAAGATGCTAAAAGAGCCCTTGCCGAGTACGACACCAACACAGGCACCTTGGACATGAACGACTGTGACTTTGTAAATAAGGTACTAAATGGCGAGACCGCTTCTGGCGAAGTTTTAATTCAGACCACTGCCGAAAACAGATCCAAAACGGAACAAGCTTATACCTGCGTAAAAGCTTCAGACGTCGGCGAAAACTACAAGGGCACGCTCAGTAGCTCAAACACCGTGGCCGTTGTCCCTCTAAAATATTCTGGCAACACTGCTCCAAACAAAGTTGTATTTAGTTGGTTTGAAGACAGTAACACTGTTAATGAATATGTTAACAAGAGCGAGTACAAAAAACTTGAAAAACAACAAAATACTCCACCAGTGGTTTCATTCCAATATGTCCAAACCGGAAGCTCCTTTAGCCCGGTCACAGATTTCGATCCAACAGGAGATACTACTACAGACTCTGCTACTCTAATTCTTACGCCAACTGATAGTGATTCCGGCAAAACAAGTTTCAGCGCCACTGATCTTGTTAACAGTCACAATATCGGCGTAAAGAATGAGCCAGCCAAAGTTAAATGTTCTAAAAATAATGGATTTTATTGTTCTGTGGAAATTAACCTCCCAAGTCCAAAAGGTGATGGCGTAGCAAATCAATATCTAGTGCTTAGTTTGCCATACGGCGTTCCAGAAACTGCCTTCCAAGTAGAGATGAAAAATGATAATACCCCTATCAACTTTGATGGCGTGCAATATCTTGTCGACTCTACCGGTCGCGCCAACGATCTTTATACCCGTATCGAAGTCAGATTAGACATAGTCGATCCAAACTTCCCATATCCACAATTCGCTCTTCAATCTAAAGGCGCCGTGGAGAAAAACTTCTGGGTAACTAATGATTGTAAAAAAGTTGATAACGGCATAGTCACCGAGTGCAAAAACTCCGGCAATCTCTAAATCTTGACATTTCTACCCTTTGTGATGTATAATATCCCGTGCATCGCGGGGTAGAGCAGCCTGGTAGCTCGTTTGGCTCATAACCAAAAGGTCGCTGGTTCAAATCCAGCCCCCGCCACCAAAATGACGGCAGAATTGCCCCCCCAATTCTACCGTCATTTTTTATGCTTTCTGCTAAAGATTTTCAAAATTTTAAGCCCCAACTTTTTAATTTCTGCTCTAAACTGAAAAGCAATATATAAAAGCCCCGCCACCACTACACCTAAAATTGCCCATAGAGCGATAAACGATGTTTCTTGTTTATATTCGTCCACCGACAGTTCATAATCCGCCCCACTATTATTCACAACTTTTCGGCAGCGACCAGTTTCTGGATTTCTTTCATAACCTTCTGGACATGGTTTTGCAGTTGAGTTACTAGAAGTGTTGTAAGATTTACAACGCCCAGACAGGGGATTACGATACTGCCCCGCCGGGCATTCTTTTAACATAGAAAGCGTCGTGGCCTTCACGCAATTACCAGTTTCCTTATTCAGTACTTTGCCTTCTGGACAACTTTGAAACTCCTGAAAATTATTAGCTTCTCCTGGCGTTGGCGCGTAAGTTTGTTTCCATTGCTCCTTCCCATCGGCACCATAGCCAAATTGCGCAAACGCCACTCCTCTTTTTTGCCCATTATAAAACACCAGTGTGTCCACTACCACTCCATCTGTGTCAATAATTTCCAACTTATTCTCCGACGTTGGATTTTTGGTCAAAGTAAAATCTGTTGCATACCTTGCCAAATACCCACCGGCTTTCAGAATTCCATTAAGCGGATAAGTCTTATTTTTATATCTCAAACTGCACCCATCAAGCAGCACTTGTTCATCTCCACGATTATAAATCTCCACAAATTGTTCAGACTTACTGGTTTCAAAATAAGACAAAATTTCCGAAAACTCCAAACTTCTACATTTCGGTGTCACCATTTCATCCACCGTTTCTTTCAAAACCAAACTCGGCTTATTTTTATCAAACAGCGGTTCATAATCCGCATCATGATAAAACGTATCATCTTCCAAATTTCGCACCAAACTTGTAGGATTTGCGCTGGTAAATTTAGTGTAGCAATCGTCCTTTCCGGTCCAGCACAAACTATCCACCACCTCGTCGCTTTTTGCTAATTCCAGCGGGCCAGCCGAAAACGCTAGAGTTTTAGTATATGTCGCATCGGCAAGCTCAGCATCCGGCGCGCTGGCCAATCTCAGAAGGAGAGTCTCACCGGTCATCTTCGAATCATCGGGGAATTCAAAAACAGTACTTTTCGTCCCGCTTGAATTAGTATATTTTATAGAAAAACCGGTGAGCAAAAAATCTTCATCGCCAAGTTTCCTCAGCTCAATAAACTCCCCCACGTTAGACCGCCCATCCACGGTATAGCCAGGGTTGATTGCATTAATAATAATTTTTGGCTCCGCATCGGTCGCCAAGGCTTTGCCATGAACTAGCGCCAGACAAAACGCAAAACTTAAAATAATAGATAAAAATTTTTTCATGCCAGGAGATTAGCACGCCACTGTTAGAAAGAACAAGCATTAGTGTGATATAATTTAAGTATGAGCGATATCATCTCTGTCGGGATTATCTTTCTATCCGCTCTAGCCCATGCTTTTTTGCAGCTCGGGTTAGGTTCTTTGTTGCTTTTGTATCACGCTAGTCTCAACAAACATGTCAGTAAAAAAACCAAAACTCTAGTTAGTAGTTTTATCTCCGGCGTTGGCATGATCGTCTTGCTCGGCATCGCTGCCGCCTGCTACGCTCTTTATTCTATTTTTGGGGACAATAATTTACCAATAGAACTTCTTGCCGCGCTTATTGGCATAGTTTTTTCCGTTGCTATTATTATGTGGACAATCTATTATCACCGCGGTAAAACTACCGAACTTTGGATTCCTAAAGCCGTCGCCAAATTTATTTCTTCACGCGCCGAAGTTACAAACAGCAACACCGAAGCTTTCTCACTTGGCCTACTTGCCGCCTTTGCCGAATTTCCACTTTCTTTTGCACTGATTTTAATAGCAGCAAATAGCGTCCTAGAACTAAACTATACGGTACGAAACATCGCACTTGTAGGCTATGTCTTTATCGTACTTTTGCCACTTATTATCACCAGGCTTTGCATCAGAAAAGGCAAAACTATAGTAGACATTCAACGTTGGCGTGAAGCCAACAAAACCTTCCTTCGAATTATTTCCGGGCTCTTATTCGTCGTGCTCGGCGTTTTTCTCATCGCTTACCGTATTATCGGAGTTCCATTATGAAAGAACTAGACTTTTCAAAAGAAAACCTAAAAGCCGAAATTCTCAAGGATGCAAAATCTATCAACCTTGCTCCTGGATTTGCTGCAACCATTAGCGACAAAGTCTCAGATGCTGTCGAGCAAAAAGTTAACAAACTATCAACCATAACTAAAAACGATTTAGAAAGGATTGTCACGAGTGAGCTCAAAAAATATAGTGCCGATTTAGCCTATATTTATCACAACCGTGATAAAATAATCTAAAATGGGTAAGACAAAATTTGATTTTGACTATCTCGTAATCGGCAGTGGCCCTGCTGGTGGCACCGCCGCACTTATGGCAGCTAAAGCCGGCTTAAAAGTTGCGCTCATAGAATCAGATAAATGGGGTGGCCCAAGCATCAATTCCGTAGATGTGCCATATCGTGCAGCGCTTAACTTTGCTCATCTTTATACCAAATCCATCAGAGGTCTTCGCTTTGGTATTTCCAGTTCCAACTTACGTTACAACTACCCTACCGCTCAAAACTGGCAAGTTTTTGCCGCTCGTCGCGCCAGCAAAGATATCAAGAAAAATTTCGAAAATGCTGGTATCGAATGTATTCGCGGCAGCGCTCATTTTCTCAGTCCATACGAAATTGCCGTTGGCCAAAAACGCATCAGTTCCAACAAAATTCTTATTGCCACCGGAGCAACATTGGCCGAGAGTGGCATTTCCGGCCTAGATTATATCGAACACTACACTTCTAAAAATGCTCTAAATATCGGACGTCCACCTAAAACTTTAGTCGTTATTGGTGGCGGTTCTACCGGTTGTGAAATCGCACAATATTATGCCGAACTTGGCAGCAAAGTTGTTATTTTGGAGCTCACCGATCGCCTTCTCCCGCGCGAAGACCTAGAAGTCGGCCAGCTCATGACTCAACATTTTGAAGAGAACCATCACATCAAAGTACTCGCCGAATCTCGCGCTATTTCTATTGAACAAGACAAAATCAACAAACGTGTGGTCTTCATGCGTGGCGGTGTTGAACGTACTCTCCATACCGATGCCATTGTTGTTGCTACCGGCTCCAGACCAGACATAGAGGACCTTGGTCTTGAAAACGCCGGCGTTAAAGCTGCCAAAAAGGGCATTAAAGTTAACAAAATGCTCCAAACTTCCATCAAGCATATTTATGCTGCTGGCGACGCTATCGATGCAAACAGCTCAACTGAACGCGCTATTTATGAAGGCGCTCTCGCTACGTCCAATCTCTTTAACCGCAACAAAGACACCGCCAATTACGACGGTTTCATGCGTACTACCGACACTTATCCTCAGATCGCTACCGTCGGCATCACCGAAGACGACTGTCTAAAACGCGACAAAAAATTCAAAAAAACTATCGTTCCGCTTTCTTCCGTGGCCTCTTCCAACACCAACGATTTTTATGTTGGTTTTGTCAAAATGATTGCCGACAAGCAGGGAAAAGTTCTTGGCGCTACCGTCATTTGTCCAGAAGCCGAGCAAGTGGCTCAAGAAGTAGTTATTGCTCTTCGTCATCATCTTTCCGTTGAAGATCTTGCTAGCGCCCCGCACCCTAACTATAGTTGGAACGACGCCGTTCGCCTCGCCGCTAACCGCCTATCATTCTAAGCCAACAAAAAGACTCCGAACTCCGGAGTCTTTTTTGTGCAGACGATTATTTATCTACGACTTCGCCTTCTACAGCGTCATCATCCGAGGATGCGTCGCCACCAGAAGACTTGCCATCATTAGAGGACTGTTGATACATCTTTGCACCAATTGGCATGATTTTATCGCTAAGTTCTTTAGCTGCAGCTTCCAACTTATCTTTGTCAGAAGATTCATCTTCAAGAACTTTTTTAGCTTCTTCAACAGCTTTCTTGATAGTTTCTTTGTCGTCATCCGAAATCTTGTCTTTGTATTCGTCAGGCATTTTTTCGGCTTGATAGACTGCATTTTCTAGGCGGTTTTTAGCATCAATTGCATCACGTTTTTTCTTATCTTCTTCGGCGTGAAGCTCGGCTTCCTTTTGAGCTTTTTCAATATCATCCTTGCTCATGTTGCCAGAGTTTTGAATGGTGATAGATTGCTCTTTGCCGGTGCCTTTATCTTTAGCAGTGACGTTCAAAATACCGTTTGCATCAAGGTTAAAGGTAACTTCAATCTGTGGAATTCCGCGTGGAGCTGGAGCGATACCATCAAGGATAAAGCGACCAAGAGATTTGTTGTCTGCGGCCATTTCGCGTTCACCTTGAAGAACGTGAATTTCTACCTGCGGTTGATTGTCCGAAGCGGTTGAGAAAATCTCAGACTTAGAAGTAGGAATAGTAGTGTTTCTGTCGATAAGTTTGGTAGAAACGCCACCCATAGTTTCGATACCAAGTGAAAGTGGAGTTACATCAAGGAGCAACACATCCTTCACGTCACCTTGCAACACACCACCTTGAATTGCAGCACCAACGGCCACAACTTCGTCTGGGTTTACACCCTGCATTGGATCTTTACCAAAGATGTCTTTAACTTTAGCAATCACGGCTGGCATACGAGTCATACCACCAACCATCACCACTTCGTCGATATCCTTAGCGGAAAGTTTGGCATCTTTCAAAGCTTTTTCAACTGGATCAGCGAGGCGCTCAATCAATGGCGCAACAAGATCTTCAAGCTTGGCACGAGTCAAAGTATGCTCAAAGTGTTTTGGGCCATCTGCATCGGCAGTAAGGAATGGAAGGTTAATCTCAACTGAAGTTGCAGAAGAGAGTTCCTTCTTGGCTTTTTCGGCTTCATCCTTCACGCGTTGCATAGCAGCGGCATCATTGCGAATATCTACACCAGATTCTTTCTTAAATTCGTCGAGCAGGTAATTAACGATCAAGTTATCAAAGTCTTCACCACCAAGGTGGGTATCACCGTTAGTAGATTTAACTTCAAACACACCGTCACCAAGTTCCAAAATGGAAACATCGAACGTACCACCACCAAGGTCGAATACGGCGATTTGCTCGTCTTTTTTACTTTCAAGACCATAAGCAAGTGCAGCTGCAGTTGGCTCGTTGATAATACGTTTCACTTCAAGACCAGCAATTTTACCAGCGTCTTTAGTAGCCTGACGTTGAGAATCATCGAAGTAAGCCGGAACAGTAATAATAGCTTCAGTTACTTTTTCACCAAGGAAAGCCTCAGCATCGGCCTTAATTTTAGCGAGCGTCATAGCTGAGATTTCTTCTGGTGTATATTCTTTACCATCCATCTCAACAGCCACGCCGTCTTTTTTCTTTACAATTTTGTAAGGCATGATATCGAGGTCGCGTTGGACTTCTTTATCTTCAAACTTACGGCCAATTAGCCTTTTAATACCATAAATAGTGTTTTTTGGGTTAGTCACACGTTGACGTTGTGCAACCTTACCCACTAGGCGGTCGCCTTTTTTAGTAACAGCTACCACGCTAGGCGTAGTACGATCACCTTCTGCATTTGTAATCACCTCAGGTTTCCCAGCTACCATGTAGGCAAAAGCTGAGTTAGTGGTTCCGAGGTCAATTCCGATAATTTTGGACATATATTTCCTCCATTTTTTAATATTTTTTAGCACTCGTACTTTTAGACTGCTAATCTACCTCTAGTTTAGCAAATTAGCACTCACATGTCAAGACTGCTAATGTATGTTTTTTAGACAATTTATAATTATTTTTGCCGAGCCACTCGTCCACCGCTTTTGTCACCCCTGGAAGCTCTGGGTTATCATAATCATGCACCACTATAATTCCACCCTCAGACATCTTATTCTCAATTAGCCCCAGAGAGGTTTTAATCGATTGATAGAGATCGCCATCAAGAAACGCAAAGCAAATCTTCTCTGGTAGATCTTTTTCTGGGTCCAAATCTTCAAACCACCCCTTTTTAATCATTGGTATCGGTAAATTAGCTCTTAAAAATCTCAGTTTTACCTTTCTTTTGGTCACAAAAAGCTCGCCTTTTTTAAATGCTGCCCCCGCAACAGAGAAATCAGCATCAGTTTTCTCTGGCAAACCCTCAAAAGAATCATAAATCCACAAGCGTTTTTCGCTTTTAACGCCCTTTAAAAGCTCTGCAAGCAAAAGTGACGTGTCACCTTGGTAACACCCTAGTTCGACCAAATCCCCCTCAAATTCGAGCGATAAAGAAGCCAGGCGCAAAATCTCGCCTGTCTCCTCTCTGTTAACTTGTGGTTGAGCTGCTATAATTATTCCTCTTCTTCGCTTTTTTCATCCAAAATCAACTTGGCGCGGCGAATCATTTCCTCAAATTCATCGGTGCGAATTACCCAGATTGGCTTCGAGCCGTCAGCAGAAATATCAGTGTGCCTCTCTGGCATATCATCTACGTTTTTGCCATCATCAAGGGCAAAGCCAAGATAAGAGAGTTTTTGTGAAATCATGCGACGGATTTCGTCACTGCGCTCACCAATAGTAGCGGTAAATACGATTGCATCTACACCGCCAAGTGAAGCGGCCATTTGGCCAATTGCCATCTGAATACGATAAACAAACATGGCGTGTGCAAAGGTGCCACGATCGTCGCCCTCATCGCGGAGGCGAATAATCTCGCGCATATCATCAGTTTGTCCAGATACACCAAGCAAGCCACACTTTTTATTGAGGTATTGCTCAAGATCCTCGTCATCATCAAACTTCATTGCACGCTTAATGGCAAGTGCCGCGGCCGGATCAATGCTACCAGAGCGGGTGGACATCATCACGCCCTCTAACGGGGTATAGCCCATAGTCGTATCAAGGGATTTGCCCTCAAATACCGCTGTTACCGAGCTACCAGATCCAAGATGACAAACCACCAATTTTTCTGGCAAAATTTCTTGGCTTTTCATGTAATTTACGATTGAACCAACAGAGAGACCGTGTGCACCATAGCGTTTAATTTCGGCCTTGTCAGCAAGTTCGGTATCAATGGCATAATATTTCATCAAATCTGGGCGATCGGCATGGAAAGAAGAATCTGAAATAGCAATAACAGGGGTGCCTTTAAACACCTTCACAAAACTTTCAATCTCATTTGCCACCACTGGCACGTGAAGCGGAGTGCGTTTTTTGGCAATCTCGAGCATTTTCAAGCACTCATCATCCACTAAGTGGTCTTCGGTGAAGTAATCACCAGTAGCCACGATGCGTGCAAGAATGGCATCAATCTTTGAAACGCCACCAAGATAACCCTCGTCGGTCAAAATCTGATTAAGATGAGAAACAGTATTATTCAAACTCTTAAAATCTTGTTTTAACTTTTTCTTGCTACCATCAGAGCTCTTTAGTGTACAAATAACTTTCTTGTTTTCAAACTCAAAATGTAGGGAACAGAGCAGTTCGTCTTCGCGGTAGAGCGCATACTTGCGTGAGCTACTGCCAGGGTTGGTAATCAAAATTAAGCGTGGATTTGCCATTATTTTCTCCTTATATTGCCACCTATTATAACATAAAAAACAGAGAATACCACAGAAAATAATTTATTGTATTTTTTGGCGTTTTATGGGATAATATAGGTATGTTTGTTGATACCGCAAAAGTTGAATTAAAAGCCGGTAAAGGCGGCGATGGTGCCGTCTCTTTTCGCCATGAAATTTATATTCCAAAAGGTGGCCCAGACGGTGGCGACGGCGGCAAAGGCGGTTCAATTATTTTTAAAGCCGACAAAGACACCAACACTCTGTTAGATTTTCGTTATACTCCAATTTTAACCGCCGAAGATGGCAAAAACGGCTCCGGCCAACGCTCCGCCGGCCGCTCCGGCAAAGACCTTATCGTCGAAGTCCCAATCGGCACCGTAGTATATCGTTTAGATGCTGCGGCAGCTTCTTCCGAGGGGCATCCGCAGTCGCTACGAGGACGCAGCGAGGAACCCCGTGAAGACGGGAGTGACGAGCGTCCCGAGGAAGAAGGCTGCCTAGCATCCAAACGAACACTCATTGCTGATTTAGTCGAAGATGGTCAAGAAGCTGTAATCGCCAAAGGCGGCGACGGTGGCTTTGGCAACGCTCATTTTAAATCTTCCACCCGCCAAGCCCCAGTCATCGCCGAAGTCGGCGAGCCTGGCGAAGCCTTCATCGCCGAACTCGAACTCAAACTTCTTGCCGATGTTGGCCTTGTTGGCCTTCCAAATGCCGGCAAATCCACTTTTCTCTCTGTTGTTTCCAACGCAAAACCCGAAATCGCCGATTATCCATTCACCACCATCACGCCAAATCTCGGCGTCGCCACCATCGACGATAAGGATATTTTAATCGCCGATATCCCAGGCCTAATCGAAGGCGCCTCCGAGGGTAAAGGTCTCGGCCACGCTTTTCTCCGCCACGTCGATCGCACCGCGGTTTTGCTTCATCTTATTGATGCCTATAATGACGACGCCGGTAAAGCCTACAAAACCATCAGAAACGAGCTTGATAAATATTCCGATCTTAAAGACCGCCCAGAAATCGTCGCTCTTACCAAGTGCGAAGGCTTAGACGGGGAGCTAATCGAAATGCAAAAGAACGCTATTTTAAGAGAGAACAAAGACGCCAAAATCTTCCCAATCTCCTCCTCCGCCCACCAAGGCCTCGACGTTTTGCTGAGAGAATTGAAGGATGCTTGTGAAGCGGACTCTGAGCAAGCCAAGGCGAAGCCCGAAGAATTCATTAGAGACGAAGAAGATCTTTTTGAGACCGTGTCCCGCGAGCCTTACGAGACGAGCGAAGAAAGTGAGCCCCGTAACGACGGGCGCGAACGAACGAGGTCGAAAAAAGATTCTTCTTCATCGAAATCAATCCCGACTATATCCTTGAGCTCCAAAGCCTACAAAGACACTTGGCGCGTCGAAAAAGACGAAGAATCCGGCAAATTCATCGTTACCGGCGAAAAAATCGAAAAATTCGCCCGCCGCACCGATCTTAATAACTACGCTTCTGTCAACCGCCTCCGCGACATTATGAAAAAACTCGGTATCCGCGCCGAACTCACTACTCAGGGCGCCGAGCCAGACTCCATTATTTCTATCGCCGGCAAAGAATTCACCCTCGTCGAAGATTACTAGATATGCTATAATAAGCTTATGGCTTTTATAGTTGTTTTAGCGGCCCTAGCTTTATTATTTTATCTCGTGCGCAAGCACACCGGCCCGGCCCACCTTGCCGTAATCGCTGGCGTTAGCGTTAACAATACTTTTGGCTTGCAATTTTCTGAATTTTTGCACAACAACGTTTTTACTACTATAGAGTTAGACTTTATCGTCAACTGCGTCAGCATTCTTCTAATTTTGGCATTTCCTATGCTTCTTTATCTCAAATCTTCTCGTGGTGGCCTTTTTGGCATTTTGCGCATTGTCGAAGCGGCGATTTTTGCTGCGATTGTGGCCTCGCTGATTGCCGGCCCACTCGCTTATTTCTTCTCGTTCGACAATCTCTCCACCGAAATTTACAGCTTCATCAAATCCATCGAAGGCCCAATTATCCTGGTTGGCGTAATTTCTGCCTACGTGGATATTCTTACTTATCGCGATAGATACTACTAAAAATACTATCAGCGGTATATATAATAAAAACACCCACGATTGATTTTTCTCTATCGTAATCAAAAACATTTTTTGTTGCCCCAAAAAATTCATCACAAAAAGATGAAAATCCAGCAAAAACGCCGTAGCTTTTCCAAGCAAAAATCCCAAAATCGGCCAAAATGAAGCTACGCCAGTCGCAAAAACCAGCCCCATCACAATCGGCATAGTTGGCAAAATCAACAGATTCGCCAGTAGCGAAATAATCGAAATCGAACCAAAAAAATACAGCAAAATCGGCGCGCAAGTAATCGTTGCCGAAATCGTCACCAAAATAATTTCCGACACTCCTGGCGGTTTTTTCTTGCCATAAAAAATCCGCACCAAATGTGGCCGCACAATTGTAATTCCCGCATACGCCCCAAAAGACAACAACCACCCCACATTCACTACAAACATCGGATCGATCATCAAAGTTATTGCCATCACAATTAGAATTAATCGCCACGCCACAAACCGCCGCCCCACATACCACGCCGCCAAAGAAAATATCGTTACCAGCGCCGCCCGCATAATTGATGCCGTCCAACCGATCATTCCTGCAAATCCCAGAATCAGCAGAATTGAGAAAAACAGCCCTGCAAACCGCGACACTTTGCAAAAAATTTTTAGCACAAACCTCACAATAATAGACAGGTGTGTGCCCGACGCCACCACCAGATGCGTCAGCCCCACTACCCTAAGCACTTCCGCCAGCTCATCACCAAGTCCATTTTTCATTCCCAAAAGATACGCTAGCCCCAGCCGACTCTCTTCTTCTGGCAAATTTTCCTGAACTCGGCCAGAAAACCAATTCCGCGTTATTAAAAGCAAATCGCTCTCCCCAGCATGCGTAATCCGCACCAAATTCGCGCGGTACATTGTTCCGCCAAACACCCCAAATCCATTAGACACTTTGCCCGAAATCGTAATAATATCAGACCTCTCAATTTCCTCTGCCGAATATAAACTCACATACATCGACCCATCAAAACAACTCTCACCCACACAAAGTTCACTCAGTTTCAAAGTGTAACTCCGCCCGTCTTTATCCGGATCGTCTCGTACTACTCCAGAAATTTCCACATTTTTTCCCACCAGCCCCGCCAAAACCTCCTGCCCGCTGACCTCGCTCGAAACCCTAAAAAGCCCCAAAATCATTCCCGCCACAAGTGCCACCACAGCCATTACCACGCAGGGCCGAAGTAGTGCCCCAGTCACAAGAAGTAAAGCCAGCACCACCCACCAAAGGGAATTACAAGCTCCAATTCTAAACACTAGCCCTAGCACTACCCCGCCAACTATTCCGCAGGCGAGCATCACTACCATATAAGATCCATGTATTTTCCTCCACCACATGCACCAAAGTTAAACTACGCAAATTAACGCCGCAACCATAACTATTTTCACCAAACCAAAACAACTTATGCTAAAATAAAAAGCATAAAAGGTTAACCATAATAATAAATAAAGGAATATTGATACATTATGTCTCATTTCACTAAATTATCCTCACGGGGGGGGGGTACAAGCTAAAAGTCTCCTAACTTTAATCCTGCCAATCATTTTATCTATCACAGCTCTGGCTGTGTTTTCTTTACCTGCTTTTGCTTCAGGTAGTAACAATAATAGTGGACAAACTCAACCAACTGTTTCCCACGTTACTATAGATGGCGACAATATCTACTATCCAGAAGGCTTTGACCAAAATACCGCTAAATACGAAAACAAAACCCTTACTCTCGAAAACTACAACGACGGCCCAATCGAAATATCCTATGTTGAGGGTGATGTAACAATTATGTTAAAAGGCAAAAACACCATTACTACTAACGAAGACAACGGTATTTACTCCCGTGCCAATCTCATTATTGATGGAGATGGGGAGTTAGAGATAAATGCTCATGATTATGGTATAGAATTATCCTACGGCCAAGTTTTAACTATTAACGGTGGGACTACGAAAATTCTTGGGTATGATAATGAGCGACACGGTGGCGGAAAAGTAGGTGCACAATATTTTTTGATGAATGGTGGTACGCTTAATGTTAGTGGATGGTATAGTGGTTCTGATGCGGTTTTTGTTCAAAATGGCGGTGAGTCAAGTTTTAGGTCGTTGAAGCTTGGAGAGAAGGGAGTTTTTAATCAAAATGGCGGTGAGTTGACAGTCAATGAAGACGACGAGCGTATTGGCGAGGGGGTTGCATTATCAGTAGCATTTGCTGTATTTAATGGCGGAAATGTTAATATTACATCTGCAAAGTCTGCAGGTATGGTTGTAGATGGAGAATCAAGTCTGCCTAGTTTCGATTTGGACAAGGTTGGAGCAGTTTTGCCAAAAAATGGCGCTAGCGTGGAGTTTAATGGTGGGGATATTACTTTTTCTGGCGGTATGATGCCGTTTATGATTGCTTTTGACAATGGTTACGATGAACAAAAAACATATGTTAATATATCAGAAAATATGAATATTGATCCGTCTTATGCAAAATTTGTTAAGGTGATGCTTGATACGGGAGGTGGTGGACCTCTCAGCGTGATGGGCCTTGCTTATTCGGATGGAGCGGATGAGATTGGAGTGGATATGGAAAATATGGCTTTTTTGCACGCTTTAAAAAGTATACATTTTTACAAGAATAGTGTTCCTGTTCCCGCCACTGACGACGAAGAAAACCCCAACACTCTAGACACTAAAATCATCGCTTTAGCCTTTGGTGTTTTAGCCAGTATCATTGCCGAAGGTATAATCATTGCCGATCTCTACCGCCGTCTCTTCGGCTACAAACAAGAAGCTGCTGCCATAGAACAGGAAATAGCCAAATCTGAGCCATCCGAGCCAGAAACCCCAGAAGAACCAAAATCCCCAGAAGAGAACTAGCTGAAGTTTCAAGAAAGAGCCCAACTTTAAGGGCTCTTTTTTCTTATGCTCGATTTTTTCGTCAACTAGCATTAAATATACAAACTATGCTAAAAAACAAAAAGACAGGAATCTTTATTTTTCCCGGCCGCAAACCTTGGCCGCATGAGATGCGTGTGGCCGAAATTCTTTCTCTAGCTGGGCACTATATTGAATTTCTTAAAGAAGGCAATTTGCACACTGCCGATGTTAGGCTCGACGGAGCAGAGTATGAGATTAAATCACCAGAATCTTTCAATTCAAATACTTTTGAGCACACATTAAAAAATGCCGTCAAACAATCTCCTAATATAATTATAGACACTTCCCGTATGAAAAAAGTCAGAGACGCAAAAGTAAGAAATTTTCTAATTAATCAAATGCGAAAACAAAAGCAAATAAAACATATAATTATGATTACTAAACATGGCAATATTATTGACATTTCCTCTCTAGTTTAATATAATAAATATATCGAAGTTCCCACAGGGCGCAGTATGTGCTGAGCGTGAGAGCTTCTTTTTATATAGAACGGGAAGATTATGTCCAAAACTCAAACTATCAAAATCAATTCCACTGAAGACCTCATCAAATATGGTCAGGATTTTGCTAAGTCCATCAAAATCCCTGCTGCCATCGAACTTATCGGCGACGTTGGTGCCGGCAAAACCACCTTTACTCGTGGCCTAGCCGAAGGTTTAAATATCAAAAATCCAGTCACTTCCCCAAGTTTTACCATCTCCAAACGCTACGCCTTCAATCAAAACGGCCAAGACTGCACTCTGGTCCACTATGATTTTTACCGTCTCAAAGATCCTGGCATCATGTACGAAGACATCGCCGAATCCATCTCCGATCCCCACGCCATTACCGTGGTCGAATGGGGCGAATCCGTCTCCGACCTCCTCCCAGACAACCACTACAAAATCGAAATCAAAATCAACCCTGATAATACGCGTGATATAATCGTCTCATGAAATTATACTTAGATACTTCCACTCCAGTTTGCCAGCTCAAACTAGATGATAAAGAATATACTTGGGAATCCGGCTATGAACTCGCCGAAAAACTCCACCAATTTATTCACGACAAATTAAAAGAAAACGGCAAAACTTGGGAAGATATTTCTGAAATTACCTTTTTCTCTGGCCCGGGCTCGTTCACCGGCCTTCGCATCGGCGCCGCTGTCGTTAACACTCTTGCTGACCAATTAAACATTCCCCTTTACGACCATCACGGCAAAAAGCAAAAAGTCATCATCCCAGACTACGGCCGCCCTGCAAATATTACGCCGCCAAAAAAATAATTTTATGATATAATTAGTATTGGAATATTATTAATTTATATTTTTTGTTAACCCGCTGGTATAGAGAAAAATATCAGCAACGACAATTAGGAAAAGAGGTATATGGAAATAGCCGCAATCATTATCGCCGCAGTTTTGGGCGTTGGCGCGGGTGCCGGAGGCATTTTTGCCTACAACAAAAAACGCGAAAACGGAGGCAAAAACAAAGCTGACGACATTATCAGAAAAGCTAAACACGAAGCTTCGGATATTGTATTAGAGGCCAAAAAAGAAGCCGCCAGTGTCGCCGAAAAAAGCAAACAAGAAGAAAGCGATCGCCGCAAAGAATGGAAGCGCACCGAGAATCGTCTCGCCGAGCGCGAAACCACTCTAGATGGCAAGCTCGACCAACTCGAGAAAAAAACCGAGCGTCTCACCAAACAAGAAAAGGAAATCGAAGATCTCAAAAACGAGATTCGCGATATCCGCACCAAGCAACACGAGAAACTCGAAAAAATCGCTGGTCTCTCCAAACAAGAAGCTCGCGACAAGCTCATGAAAATGACCGAAAACGATATCAAGCAAGACCTCACCGCTCTTATCACCAAAGAGCAAAAAGAGATCAAACACGATATCGATGAAACCGCCCAGTCCATTTTGCTCACTGCTATGGAACGTATGTCTTCTGAAGTCACCGCCGATCGCACCATCACTGCGCTCAAACTTCCAGACGACGAAATGAAAGGTCGCATCATTGGTAAGGAAGGCCGCAACATTCAAGCTTTGCAACGCGCCACCGGCGTAGACATCATGGTTGATGATACTCCAGGTATGGTCGTCCTTAGTTCCTTCGACCCAATTCGCCGCCAAGTTGCTCGCTATGCTATGGAACGCTTGATGAAAGATGGCCGCATCAATCCATCTTCCATTGAAGAAGCTGTTGCCAAAGCCGAAAAAGAAATCGAAAAAGAAGTTGTCCGTGCTGGTGAAGATGCCGCTCGCGAAGTTGGTGTCGTTGGTATCCCACGCGAAATTTTGCACCTTCTTGGTGAACTCAAATTCCGTACTTCCTACGGTCAAAACGTGCTTCTTCACTCTATCGAAATGGCCCACATGGCCGGCATGATCGCTGAAGAAATTGGCGCCGACAAACGCATCGCCAAGACTGCCACTCTTCTTCACGATATCGGCAAAGCCGTCACCCACAAAATCGAAGGCAAACATGCCGAGATTGGCGCCGAGCTCGCTCGTAAGTACGGTCTTCAAGACGAAGTTGTCCACGCTATGGCCGCTCACCACGATGATATCGAGCCAACTACCACTGAGGCTATCATCGTTAAAATCGTCGATGCTATCTCTGCTGCTCGCCCAGGTGCCCGCAACATTTCCGCCGAGAACTTTGCTGAACGCATGAAAGATCTCGAAAATATCGCCACCTCATTCCAAGGCATCGACAAAGCCTACGCTATTTCCGCCGGCCGTGAAATTCGCGTTATCGTCGAACCAAAACAAGTCGACGATCTCACCGCCTTGAAACTTGCCCGTGATATTGCTAACAAGATCGAAGCCACCATGAGCTATCCTGGTGTCATCAAGGTTAATGTCATTCGCGAAACTAGAGCAGTTGAATACGCTAAATAATGAAACTATTCAAGCAAAAAGTAGCAACCAAAACCAAAGTTAAAGCAGTAATTGTTATAACTTTGGTTGCGTTGCTCTTTTTGTATATTGTTTTGGACATCGCCTTAAATGGCCCAATCACTTCCTTCCTTAGCAACCGCGAAGAAATCATTGATACCGTCAACTCACTTGGCGTTTTTGGCCCGCTCGTCTTTATTCTTATCCAAACTCTCCAAACCGTCTTTGCGCCAATTCCTGGCCAAGTCACCGGTACGGTCGGCGGTTACATTTTTGGCTGGTGGGGAATCTTGTGGACTTTTATTGGTAGCGCCATCGGCTACATCATCGTGCTATTTTTGGCTCGTCGTTTCGGCCGCCCACTACTCGAAAAATTCTTCAAAAAGGATGCTTTAAAAAGATTTGATTTTCTCACCACCAGTAAGCATGCCTCTTTTGCGCTCTTTATGATTTTCCTTTTGCCGGGCCTGCCAGACGACATGGTCTGTTACCTTGCCGGCCTTACTTCCATTCCACTCAAAAAACTCATGGTTTTAATTTTGATCGGTCGCCTGCCGTCTATTGTCGCCACTAACTATGTCGGCGCCGGTTTTGGTAGGGAAAATCTCGTGCCAGTGGTTGTCGCTAGCGTCGCTATGGTAGCCATCTTCATCTTCGCTTGGATTTATCGCGAAAAAATCATCAATTATCTCAAGTCGAAATCCGAAAATCAGCCCAAGCCCACCAAAAAATAGACTTTTCAAAATTTCTTATGTATAATTTCTTATATATTACGGAGGTTATTTTTTAAATGCAGATCGAAGTCAAAGACAAATATACCGGTAAAAACATCAAAGAGCCAAACAGCGAAATTCCAGATAAAGCTTCAGATAAAAAATCAAATAAAAAAGTCACCAAGCGTCGTCGCAAAGCTCCACTTAAGATAATTATTCCTATTGCTGCTATTGTTGGTATTGTTGCTGGCCTTTCTATCGCGGTTCTTATCTTTTCTTTTAGAAGTAAACTTATCGGCACCTGGACTCAGGAAAACGATATTTGGGTTTATGAATTTAAAGAAGACGGCACCGGCACCTATGGCATTGGCATCGGTACACCGATATCGTTCCACTACAAAGACAACGGAAGCTCAGTTGCCATTACTCGCGACAAAAGTGGTACCACAACCGAACTAGAATATCGCATCGAAGACAACAAACTCATCGTTAAAACCCAATTTAATACCGAAAAAACCTACATCAAAGAAGAATCAGACTAAAAACATAAAAAATGGTCTGGGTGACCCGACTTGAACGGGCGACCTCAGCGTCCCGAACGCTGCGCGCTACCAACTGCGCCACACCCAGAAATAACCACTTTATTTTACCAAAAACTCCCCCAAAACTCCAGCGTCAGCCTCCGCCCTACTTGCTTTTCGCAAAAAAAGTTGCAAATAAGCTTGCTATTGCAAAAACCTTATGTTAATATAAACTCAAGAGAATTTGGAGTATATCAATTTTTAATTTTTGAGGTATAACTCTCCCATGGAACTTCCAAAAAAGCACTATCGTAAACTAATAAAAATCTTGCCAATACTTGGCGCCGTCGCCCTGTTTTTTGGCGTCTTTTTGAACGTCCGCGCCGAAGGTGGGGATCCACTCTACGAACTTGTGTGGACGCAAAGCTATAATGAAAATGCGACCGACGCTATAATCCCGAATAAGATGGTACAAACCCAGGACGGGGGTTATATCCGTAATGGATACGGCAGCAACGGGAGCAACCAAAATCATGCCGCCATAGAAAAATTCAGGGAAGTTGAAGGTGGAATGGAAAAGGATTGGGTTGTTTTCTCGCAGACAGCCAGGACCGTCTTCTGGTCTGTTGTAGAAGTATCGGATAGTGAATTGCTTGCCGTAGGGCGCCGTATATATGGATCTTCCGCTAATGGCACCAACAAATACCAGGGTTTTATTTCTCGTTTTGAAAAGGACGAAAATGATGATTTCGTTGAGACAGAGAGCATGTTATTCGAATATGCAGGGTACATGAGTGATAGTAATGCCCACCAGACCGTGCTCGATGATTTAATTATGACAGACAGCGGCCGAGTATTTATCGTGGGCCACTATGATAAGTATCGAGGCACGCAAACCACGGGCCATTTGGAGGGCAAATCCTTTGCATTGGAACTAAACTATTCGGCTGAATCTAATTGCCAATCAGGAGAAAAGCTCTGTTCAGAAAACATAGTCCAAAATTTCCAAACAAACACAGGCTCTATCGCCGGCACAATATTTAAGACGCTCGATAATAGATATGTTATTAGTGCCTATAAACTATTTGAACTCGACCTTGAAAATGGCGGGATTAAAACTATTGAGGGTGCCGGCTTAATTAGTAGCGACGGTACTGTTGCACAAGCTGTTGCTGGCGAGTATGTGGGAGTATCTAAATGTACTTATAGTACCATGCGCGACGTTATAAGTTATAAACCATTTAAAACGTTAGAATATGATTATGGCGAAAATTTCGTGAATGCTTATACGAATGGAGGTAGTGGCTGGAATGTTGGTTCCGGAACTTGGAACAATGGCAGCACGGATCTTAATTTAGCTAACCAACAAAATAGATTTTGCACGAGAGTGATTAGCACTTCAGATAACCAATATCTCTTTTATGGTAGAGCATTTATCATAGGTGACGGCAGCGATAATGAAAGTTGGATTTTTACCTATTCTAGATATAGACATTTTATCCAAAAGATGGATGGCGACGGTAATGTAATTTGGACCCATATTGATTCATCGCCCTGGAAAGAGCTCGTCACGTCCGTACCGGGCACTATTTCAGGCACCTATATCTTTTCCGATTTTTATGGTAATTTTTATGAATATAAAGACAACACGGAATACCACAACATTAATTACCATATAGTCTCCGATGTTAAACCAAAGAAATTAGTCCATTCGAATACACAGTATCCAAATAATTATGAAACCGATAAAGCCAATAGAACCATTGCTGCCAAGAATGAAGTCTTCGGAAGTATAGAGGATTATAACACGTTTGTCGGGTATAATTTCAACGGCTGGTATTTAGATGAAGAACTTACGCAAATACCGCCAGCAGATGCAAGTCCGTCGTCTGACAGAGATTGGGACTATTATGGCGCTTATACTAAAATCCAATACGACACCCCAATTTACACCATTGCTTATGAAGGTGAGACCCAAATCGGGGAACCTCAGGATCGTGGTACAGTAGCACTCTTTGTTGACGAAGCCACCAACACCCCTGCGATTAGCGAAAGCGGGTACGTTTTTGACGGCTGGTATACTGGTACTATTGAAAATGGTGAAAGAGTTTATAGCACTACCACTAAACTCGCACCAGGCTTCACTCTCGAGCCAGAACAAGTCGGTACATTCGATTTCCTATGGGCAAAGATGCAACATCAGCAATATACAGTTTATTATGATGTTAACTATGATAGCAATACGTGCGGCGTAGATAATACGGTGATACCTCAACTTGAACAAAATGGCACTCTTTATAGCCGAGAAATACTTGCTTATGGTAATACTATCAATCTAAAATCCACTAACCAAAGCAAAAGTTGCGTGTTAACGAATCTGTCAGCCAGAACATATAGTAATTATGCCCAAATAGAAGGTTTTGATTTAAATACTCCAGTTACTAGCGATATATATGTTTATGGTGGGTACATCAAAAATTCCATTATTGTCGAAAATGATAGCCTATATTATGCCAACGGAGAAGCGGTCGGAGATGTTGAGGGGATAAGTTGGTATGCCCCCACCAAAACTTTAACTCTAAACAACTATAACTATCTAGATATTGAAGTCAAAAATGGCGAATTTCCAGTAACTATAGTTTTGCAAGGTGATAACGTTTCAAATATTAACAGCTCTAATACTCCAATCATTATCTCCGGCGACGGAAGCTTAAGCAAGAGTAATGAGAACTCCTATCTCATAAACGTCAAGGGGGCCAACCTTACGATCGAGGGCGGCACTTTTATAGGGAATAGTAATGACTCATATGGGGACATTAATTCGAATTCCGCAATAATTATTGGACGCGAAGAGGTAGACAACGGCAATATATATATTGACGCTGCAATTTGCTCCGGGACCTATGACAATCCCGGAGAACTTACAGTAAATGGCGGCACGCTTAATATTAGTGAACTATCTCTTCCTGGAGATGGTGCCGCAATCATAAAAGATGGCAACATCGCAATCTTGGACATGTACAGTTCTTCAAACGACATAACGATAGAAGGAGGGACAGTCAATATCGGAGGAGATAACGGCGAAAGTGAAAGCTTTGAAATCTTTACCATGAATGGCGGCGAAGTTAACGTAAAAAGTGGCGTGTCGGCCAGATCTATTATTGTTAATGACGGCGAACTTAATGCGCCGCAACTTGTGCCAGATATGGTATTTATCCAAAATGGTGGTACGGTCAATACGGCTATGTTAATGGTACAGGGAATGTATGGCAGAGGCGGCTACGTAGTCTTTAATGGTGGTATAGCCGATATCGGCGGAGGTTATCCACTCATCGTGATGTATCCTGGTACTCTTGAAGATTTTGAAGCACAACAACTCAGTAGTGCTATCAGTTCATTAAATAACTATAAAGATACTATCTGCGCTAATTATTATAGTGATATTAGCCAATATCAAAATGGCCCCGCATTCTCTTACGAAAGCGTAGATGAATGTAAAGATAAATTAATAAACGATTATACTGAACTATTTCATAATAATTTCTCTAGCTATGTTGAAGAAAGATATGGAGTTAGCTTAGACATGCTTCCAACTGAGGCAGGAGTGGCATTCAATGGCGGCGATGTTACACTCTCCGCTCCAACCGTGGAAAGTTTTATAGGCATATACTTATCTATGTATGGCTCAATGATAGATGCTCAGGTACAAGAAACAATGTCACAAACAATAGGAGAGTACGAAACAGAAGAAGCATGGGTGAATGCTAGCTGTTCAGCAGAGGGTATACCGAGCATTAATTCAACAATAACAGCTACAAATTCCGGATTGGAGTCGTTCGCAGATGTTCTAGAAAGTATAAATTCCGAACGCGAAGCTTCTGGATTAGAACCATATACATACACAATAGCTCCGTTTGCAACCGATGATGATGGTACTGATTGTAAATCACGTCTTTCCAGAGATTACCCGAAGCTTATGAAGACTGCAATGACAATAGGTTACCTAGGCGAAATGATGGAGGAAGCAGGAGTCATGGTTGAAAACATGCCATCGGCAATTATGGTCGCCAAGATGGGCGATGAAGGTGCGGTGGAATATAGCGAATCAGCAATCTATGTCGACACCAGTAAAATGGTTGTTACCTATGAAGGAGAAAACGGCACCGTTTATATAGATCCAGAAAACTTAAAAGTGTCCGAAATTTCCGGAGCAATGTTTGGTGAAGAAAATTCATCAATGGCCACATTAAGTGACGGCGATCTAATCGTTGAAAGCTATGACTATATTGATCCGGAAACTGGCGAGCCAGTCATAAATGAAGAAACTGGTGAGCCTTATCAGATGCAACGTTACGCAAATGCCTTGAAAAAGATTCGCATCTTCGAGCAAAAAGACTGGACTATCTCCTTTAGCAATGAAGATAATACTCCTATCGGCGAGCCCACCACCTATCACGATGGCGACGAGGTGTTGGCGCCAGAAATCACCCCAACTAAGGAGACTACTCCAAAGTATCAATATGAGTTTGTCGGTTGGACGGATGGCGAAAACACCTACGCCAGCGACGAGATTCCTAATGCATCGGGCGATGTAACTTATACTCCAGTCTTTAATCAACAAGAGTATACTATTGACTACGCATGGCATGAGGACAAAGACACATATGAGATTGGCGCAGATGACGACAAGCTTTCCCTTATTATTGACGTCAACGTTAATTACTTTAACCACGTAGTGAAGGTTGACGGTGAAGCAATCACCGAAGATACCGATTATGTTATTACTTCAGGCAGCACTATTGTCACGCTTCAAGATTCTTATCTTGACACCTTGTCAGTTGGACCACATACCATAGATGTTTATTTCGACGAACCAACCGAAGATGAAGATGTGGTTGTACCTAGCGTATTCGCCGTTACAAGGTCTGGTGGTAACGATGATCCAGACGATCCAGGCAACATGGGCAACCCAGATGACCCGAATAACCCAGGCGGGAACAACGATAGTCCAGATGATCCAACCGATCCAAATGGTGGCACCGACGATCCTGATAATCCGACTGATCCAAACGGTGGTACCGACGAACCAGGCAGTAAAGAAGACACTCCTAGCGTTCCTGGCTCAGATGGTGGCCCTACTGATAACAAGCCTGGAGCGGGGAACCACGGCTTCGGTCACTTCGGCTCATCTGCTGCAATAGCCACGATTTCCTTGGCCCTAGTCGCTTCACTAGCCGGAGCATTCACCTACAAAAAGATTAAATCAAGAAAATAATCTGTCAACTTCTTTAAATTGTAAAAGTTGCGCGCTTGTGATATAATAATACTACACGGGGTGTAGCACAGTTGGTAGCGCGCAACTTTTGGGAAGTTGAGGTCGCAGGTTCGAGTCCTGTCACCCCGACCAAAACAATCCCTGCGGATTGTTTTGGAAGAGCAGTCTTGCGAGCTTAGCGAGCAAGGAAGCTCTACCACAAACAAATTATGGAAAGGCAAACTCATGCGCGAATGCGCGCGAGGCAAATTTACCACGGAATCGGAACTTGCCGTAAGGCAAGTTTTTTGTTTTTATGCTACAATAGATATACTATTTAAGGAGTTTTTCATCGTGACATCACCTCAAGCAGCTAAGAAAAATTCAAACAAAAGCGCCAGCAACACTATTCGTAGTATTTTATTTGCTACCCTTGCAATCTTTTGCTGTCTCGCCTTGTTTGCTTCACTCAACACCAATATTCAACTAGAAGAAAAGCCAATCTCTGACGTTATCGCCAGAGCTAACGACGAAAATGGCGACATCGAAAAAATCACCGTTATCGGCAGCAACCTAGAAATCACTTTAAAAGGTCAAGATTACCCAACTCAATCTTCTCGCAAAGATCCTCATGGCACTCTTTACGACCAAGGCCTAATCGATCAATGCGCTGGTTATAGTGGCGAAATGTTAACCACCTGCCAAGCAAAATATCCTACCATTGAATACGTAGAAGAAACCGACGTTTGGGGTATCGTTTTTGACATCGCCCTTATCGCCGTACCGATCATTATTATTATTTTCTTCTTTGGTCGCATGATGAAACAAGCTCAAAACATCAACAACCAATCCATCGGCTTCGGCAAAGCCAAGGCTAAACTTTATGGCCCAGACAAAAAGAAAGTTGTCTTTGATGATGTTGCTGGCAACGAATCTGCCAAACAAGACTTGGCCGAAATTGTAGACTTCCTTAAAAAACCTAAAAAATACGAAACCCTCGGTGCCAAAATCCCTCGCGGAGTACTTCTAGCCGGCGATCCAGGTACTGGTAAAACTTTGATGGCTCGCGCTGTTGCTGGCGAAGCCAACGTTCCATTCTTCTCAATTTCCGGCTCTGAATTTGCCGAGATGTTTGTTGGTGTTGGCGCTTCCCGCGTGCGCGACTTATTTAACAAAGCCAAGAAAAACGCTCCAAGTATTATCTTTATCGATGAAATTGATGCCGTCGCCCACAAACGTGATGCTCGTGGTGGCGCCGGCCGCGAAGACGAACAAACTCTAAACCAAATCTTGGTCGAGATGGATGGTTTCGACAACGAATCTGGCGTGATTGTCATCGCCGCTACCAACCGCGTTGATATGCTTGATAAAGCTCTTCTTCGCCCAGGCCGTTTCGATCGTCATATCAACGTCACTTTACCAGAGCGCAAAGATCGTCTCGCAATTCTTAAAGTTCACTTCAAGAATAAACCAGTCGCGAAAGATGTTAACTTAGATTCTCTCGCTGCCAAAACTGCCGGTAGCTCTGGTGCCGATCTCGCCAACATCGCCAACGAAGCCGCTATCACCGCCGCTCGCGAGAGTCACAAAGAAATCACCAACGCCGACGTTACCGAAGCCTTCGAACGCGTTGCTATTGGCCCAGAACGCAAATCTAAAGTTATGAATGATGAAGAACGCAAAATCACTGCCTATCATGAAGCTGGCCACGCTATTGTTGGTCATGTTTTGCCAAACTCTGATCCAGTTCACAAGGTCACCATTATTCCACGTGGCCAAACCGGTGGTGTTACTTGGTTTATTCCACCAGAAGATCGCAGCTACAAGAGCGTGTTCGAGCTCAAAGACGTCCTTGCTCGCGCTATGGGTGGCCGCGTTGCCGAAAAAATTACTTTTGGCGTTGATAATATTACTACTGGCGCCAGCTCCGATCTTAAGAATGTTGCCGAACTATCTAAAAGCATGATTATTGAAGAAGGTATGGGTAAAACCACCAGAAACCGCGTTTTTCCAGATCAAGACACCGGCTACTACACTATCAGTACTGGCAAGCCATATTCTGAAAAAACCGCCGAAATTATCGATCAAGAAATCAAAGCTCTTACTGACGAAGCTGCTACGCGCGCTGAGGCAGTCCTAAAAGCAAATACCAAAGTTCTAGATCGATTAGCTCAAGCCCTTCTAGACCATGAGACGTTAGAAGAAAAAGATCTCGCCCCAATTTTAAAAGAGGCCACTCTCCCAGCCGCCGCAAAACTGCACTAATAAGTGATCAAAATACTATCTGGTACCATAAGCTTGGCCGAGCGGCCTCAAGCGTGTCCCAGATAGTTTTTTGATTACTTTATAATATTTTAGACAGGTGGTCTATGGTATAATTAAGTAATGAAGCATTTCAAGTTTAAATCGGTTGTTACTCTCGTAAACTCCAAACTTTCTATCAAATCCGCCGCCATTATTCTTGCTAGCTCCACTCTTGCTTCTGCGCTTCTTGGCATCTTCCGCGACCGTCTTTTAAACTCTTACTATTTAGATACTTATCCAGCCGGCATTGATGCCTATACTGCCGCCTTCACCATTCCAGATTTCATGTTTTTCATTCTCACATCTGGCGCCCTCGCCGTTTCGTTTATTCCGGTTTTTAACCAACGCCTTATCACTGGCAACAAAAAATCCGCCTGGGAACTTTCTTCTGGAATTTTAAATCTAATGGCTATGGTCACTTTAGTTGCTTCGGTTTTGATTATGATTTTTGCCGATCCACTCGTGCGTTATGTGGTTAGCCCAGGTCTCGACGAATCTGGTACTATTCTCGCCATCAACATGATGCGCGTGATTGCTATTAACCCGTTCCTGTTTTCTATCTCCACTATTTTATGCTCCATTCAACAAGCCGTTGGGCGTTTTGTATTTTATGCGCTCGCTCCAGCACTTTACAATATCGGCATTCTAGTTGGTATCACAGTATTTACTGGCGGCATCAATATTTTTGGTTTGCAACTCTTTGAAGGTGGGATCATGGGCGTTGCTCTTGGTGTAGTATTTGGCGCCGTTCTGCAATTGATTATCAGCCTGATTGGTTTGTTTGGTTTAGGTTTTGATTACGATTTCAAAATTAATTGGAAAAACCAAGGCTTTAGATCCGTGTTAAAACTTCTCCCAGCCCGCTCGCTCGACCAGGGAATCGATTACGTCAACGGCCTTGTTAGCACTAACCTATCTTCTAGAATGGGCACCGGCGCTTTGAGGTCTTTCCAGCAAGCATCAAGTTTGCATCAAATGCCAGTTAGCCTCATCGGCGTTGCTATTTCTACCGCTTTCTTCCCAAAAATGACCGAAGAAACCGGCAGCGGAGATGACGAAAAATTCTATGATACTTTCCGCACTGCACTCAGAACCATCACGTGGATTACTTTGCCAGTAGTAACCATTGCCTACTTTGGTCGTGGTTATGTCGTTAACTTCATTAAAAACGGTGGTGATCGCCGCATTGCTGACATTCTTGGCACTTTGATTGTTGCAATTTTTGCTCACTCAATTTTCCATATTGCTACTCGCGGATTTTATGCCAAACAAAACACCAAAACTCCGCTCATCGTTTCTATCTTTTCCATCGGCGCGACCATTGCTCTTTCAGTTTTGTTCTACAACATGAATCTCGGCGTCACTGGCCTAGGTTGGGCCCAGTCTATCGGCGCAGTTCTAGAAATCATCATCTTGCTCGCTATTTTGCAATTCCAATCAAAAGGCAAAGTTTTAAACAGAAGCTTTTGGATTGGTTTATTCCGCATGCTCATAACCACGGCCGTTACTGGCGTAGTTGCTTATTTAATGACCAAGCTTCTTCCACTCCGTGCCACTGATAATTCCTTCCTTTCAACCTTCCCGAAGTTCTGTATTATTACAGCAGTTAGCACATTGACCTATCTAATTTTCAGCTACATACTTAAACTTTCCGAAGTTCGTCCATTTGTCGAAAAAGTCAAAAAGATTGTTTTCAGAAATCTTAAATAAAATTTGCCATATCAAAAATTTTTTGCTATTATAGGAATCGTCGCTTTTGTCGTAAAGCGATAAACAAATAAAGGAGTTGTTATTTAATGCGTATCAGGCTTAAGCGCTCTCACACACGCAAAAAGTCGCAAATTCCTCCTGCCGCCTGGCAAGAGTTCATCGAAATCTAAGATGATAAAAATGCGTTAGAATCCCTGAAAGGGGATTCTTTTTTATCGCTTTGCTACCATGCGTTTATCAGTGTCTTGTGCGAAACTATCGTCTGGCATATTGCCTAGCAAATATTCAATCAACGCCTCAAACGGCAGAAGCCCCGTGATTTCTTCAAATTTATTTATCACAATAAAGAAATAACAATTTGTTCTTACAAATGCCGCTAGGGCCTGCTCAAGCGAATAATTTTCATTTACGTAATAAACGTTTCTGTCCAAATATTTTTCTACGCGATCGGTATTTTTATTTTCCAAACTATTAAAAGAATCAGTATGCAAAATCCCTACCACATCCTTAGTTTTATCGAGTACCGGAAAATGTGAGTGCCCAGAACGATACAAACGGTCCAACATCAACGGGCCAAGCATGTCGTGGTCGTGCACAAAAACAATCTCATCTTTTTTTATCATTATTTCTTTTACTTTTCGCGCATCAAAAGACATCACATTAGAAATTATTCTGCGCTGTTTAGAAGTTAAAACATCCTTTGGGGTTCTTTTTAAAATTCCTAGCAAATCCTCTAAATCTTTCGGAGTGTAAGGCTTGGCGCTTTCTTTTTTACGATACTTTTCGAGCTTAGGATCAACCCACTTTACAAAGCGTTTTATCATCTTGTTCAGAGTTGGTTTCATGCTATAATTATAGCATGAATAGAGTTACAGGTATTATCATCGGTGTGATTGTCGCAGCATTTGTGGTCTTTGCTATTTGGACTACTGCCGAGAAAAAAGAAAATGCAACAGATTTTACTAACTATGACGAGTATTCCATCATGGAACCAAACGACGCCAATGGCGGCATTGCCGACCACGTCAAAGGCAACAAAGATGCCAAGGTTATCATTTACGAATATGCCGACTACCAGTGTCCAGGCTGTGCTTCGGTTAACCCATGGGTAAACAAGCTCGTAGAAGAATACGGCGATAAAATCGGTATCGTCTACCGCAGCTTTCTTTTGAGTTACCACGCCAACGCTCATGCCGCCGCCGCTGCCGCCGAAGCAGCTGGCTTGCAAGGATATTGGAAGAAATACGCCGATTTCCTCTTTTCTAACCAATCAGAATGGGAATATGCCAGCGCATCCGAAAGAGGGAACTATTTCGTCAAATATTTCAATGAAGTCACCGACGGCAAAGGCGATCTAGAAAAATTCAAAACAGACATGATCAGCGACGCAGTATCCGCAAAAATCGACTTTGATGTTGCTTTAGCCCAAAAAGTAGAGATCACTGCCACCCCAGCCTTCTATATGGATGGTGAAATGCTAGATTGGTACGACAATAGTTCTCAGGTTAGCTTCCTAGACTTCATGCGTAAGAAAATCGACGAAAAACTTGCCGAGTAGCCTATAAACATAAGCGTTATGGTGTTATAATAATACCATGGACGAACAGGAAGTTCAGCGCAAACGCAGAGATAATGAAGAACAGGCCACCGAAAGGCGTGCCAGAATCTTGGGCTTTCCGTATCTAGACACCCGTGAATTCGAAAATAACATCGATCTCACCAGGGGTCTACTTGATATCTCTGAGATGCATCAAAACTATATCATTCCTTTACAAGACGGTGGCGGCGAAGACCATTATCAATTTATGGTCACCAGTCAAACTCCACGTTCTGTTATAGACAACATGCGCCAGGAGTATTCCGATAAGGGCGAACGCATCGACTTTTTCCTAATTTCCCACTCTGCTTATCAAGTTTTTATGTTGCGTTATGACCCACCAAAAACCGTACATTATGACGACATCAAAATCAGCGACGAAGGTGATTCCGAAACCATCGCTTCGGTTAGCAACACCCTTAATTCTGTTTCTACCGAAAAAGTATTTGATTTTCTTTTAGACCAAGCCGACAAACTCGGTGCATCAGATATTCATATCGAAAATCTCAGAAACGAGATTCGCATTCGTATGCGTGTCGATGGTATTCTCCACCCAGTGGCCAACATCGACAAAAACCACTACCGTGTCTTTATGGGCGAGCTTTCATCTCGTGCTAATGTCTCTACCGCATCCAACAAACCGCAATCCGGCCACATGCAAACCGAAATTCATCGCAATGGCGCTACGCATCTTCTAAATATCCGTGTAGAAACTATTCCGACCATGTATGGCCAAGACGCCGTGCTTCGCCTTTTTAACTTCGACGAAACATTATTAAAACTTGATCTCCTTGGCCTTAAAGAAAAGGAAATGAAAGAAATTTCCGAAATCATTTCGCATCCACGCGGGCTCGTTTTGATGGTTGGCCCTACCGGTTCTGGTAAATCCACCACGCTTTATTCCATTATCAACGCTTTAAACACTACCGAAAGAAAAATCATCACTCTAGAGGATCCAATCGAATACGGCATTACGGGCATCTCGCAAATTCCAATCAATACCAACAGCGGTGGTTCTTTTGCCGAGGGCTTAAGATCCGTGCTTCGTCTCGACCCAGATGTCGTGATGGTCGGCGAGATTCGCGATGCCGATACTGCCAAAACCGCCATCCAGGCTTCTATCACTGGACATCTAGTGCTTAGCTCATTCCACGCCAATTCTACCTCCGCGGCCTTTTCTCGCATGATTGACCTTATCGGCACGAATCCAATTTTTGCCAGCTCAATTCGTCTCATCATTGCTCAGCGTCTCGTGCGCAAACTCTCCGATTCCAAAGAAGCCTACGCTCCAGATGAAGCCACCATGAATTATCTCAGAAAAGAGCTCGATGGCGTCGAGGGAATCGATTGGGACAATCTGGTACTTTACCGCCCAGTTCCAACTGAGGATAATCCATTTGGCTATAAAGGCCGTACGGTCATTATGGAGCAACTAGTTGTTACCGAAGACATTCAATCATTTATCCGTGGTGATATCGAAGATATTCACACCGAAGCCATTGAAAAAGCCGCCAAGAAAAACGGCATGCTCACTCTCACGCAAAAAGGCCTACTTGCTGCGATCAGTGGTGAAACTTCTCTCGAAGAAGTATCCCGCGTGATATAATATATTCTATGACAACTGCAAAGAATACTAAACAAAAATCAGAAAAAGTAATTTCTGATTACAATGGCTACGATTATAAAAAGATTTTTTGGGAAGATGCTGATCGCAAATACGAAGACATGGCAGACCGCATTGCTATTCGCAAACTTTTGCCAGAAAAAATGGAAAACTTTGTCGACATCGCTGGTGGCTATGGCCGCTTAGCCGACGAATACATTCATCGCGCCAAAAAATCCACCATTTTTGATTATTCCAAAACCGAGTTAAAACAAGCCAAAGATAAATATGGCGACAAAATTAACACCAAGGCCGGTGATATTTACGCGCTTCCATTCAAAGACAACGAATTCGATTCGCTCCTTATGGTCCGTGCCACCCATCATTTCAAAGAAATGCAAAAAGTCTCAAACGAACTTTATCGCGTGCTTGCACCTGGCGGCATTGCCGTGATTGAAGTTGCCAACAAAAAGACTTTGCCAAAGATGTTTAGATATTGGTTTAAAAAATCCGACGTTAATCCTTTCGATCGCAAACCATCCCATCTTAAAGATTTAAACAAAGATGGTTTTTACAACTATCATCCAAAATACATCGAAGAAGTTTTCAAAAAATCTGGTTTCAAAATCAAAAAAGTACGTTCCGTTTCCAACTTCCGCAGCACTAAACTTAAAAAAATTTTTGGCACCAAAGTTCTTGTTAGGCTAGAAAAAAGCGCCCAGGTAACACTCGCACCAGTTCGCTTTGCCCCATCAATTTATTATCAGCTCGAAAAACCTAAGAATTAATTTCTTGATAAACACGCAAGACTTCTTTCGCCACACCCTCGCTACCGTCAATTAATTTTGCGGCAGGGAACTTTCGCTGAATTTTGTCGCGGATAATTGGATAATGAGTACAGCCAAGAACTACGGTTTCAAACTTTTCGGCAATTTCAATTTCCGAAAGCACCACCTCGATCTTTGCATCATCTCCATCCTCAATCGCTTTCGCTAGCCCCGGACAGGCCACAACTTCTACTTTTTGTTCTGGTTTTTTATTTGAATCAATTAGCTCACGTGTTCTTTCTGCTCGCGCTGTGCCCTCTGTAACAAGCAACAGGATTTTAGCTGCGTCAGAACTTTCGCTGCAGGCTTTTTTAATCGCTGGTTCTGTCCCCACAAACGGCACCGTAGGATATCTTTCTCGCAAAAAATTTACTGTTTGCGTGGTGGCGGTATTACAAGCCAGCACAATAATTTTTGCACCCTTAGATAATAAATACTCAACACCACTAGACACAATTTTTTTCAGCTCATCTAACGATTTAGTGCCATAAGGACAATTTTCATAATCTGCAAAGTAAACAAATTCTTCGTCTGGAAGAAGTTTTTTAATTTCTTTTAGAACGGTTTTTCCACCAATTCCAGAATCTAAAATACCTATAATCATATTCAATTTAAATTTGGTAGGGCAGGTTGGAATCGAACCAGCATTGTATCCTTAGAGGGGATATGTCCTATCCGTTGAACGACTGCCCCGAATATATATATTATACCATGAAAATAGGCGACTTGGTAGGAGTCGCCTAAACTTACGACCAGCCTTCTTCTTTAAGAATCTGATCATAGTGTTCTTGAATCAAATTCGCAATGATTGGAATTTCGATAGTGTGGTAGTATTCGATATGATCGTGAAGCCCAATGTGGCATTCCGAGCCGTCGCCCAACCCATAGCAGCAGTTTATCAATTCACTAAAGATGTTGTCGTTTCCGAAGATATCTTCGAACACGATTCTGCGTCCACGGGTTTTGAATTTTACAACATTGGCCTCAGTATCTATAACTACAAACACAAGACTATCATTAACTTTGCCTAGTGCAAAATGTTTTTGCATCATCAAACCTCCCCGCAAGTGATGTGTCTTAGCGATCAAAGTACAAAGCCCCTACCAGCTCGTGCAGGTATTGTTACATACTATGGCTAAAATAGCAAGCTTATTTACTTTGGCGATTTCTTCGATAAACGATAAGCATGATTCCGGCTATACCCATCACTGCAACACTAATCAGGGAACTACCAATTACCGCTGAAGAATCAAATTGAGGGAGCCCAGTATCGCTGGCACCTGGATTGCTCTCATCGTCGCTCTCTTCATCACCGGCATCATCCGGATCAGTGTCTGGCACTGGCGGAGTTTCTTTTGCGTAGATATGCGCCATTAGTGGGATATTGGTTGCATTGTAACCAGCAAATTCTCCAGTATCCTCATCGAATACTGCGTCAATAGAAGGATCACCATCACCATTACTAAACGTAATAAACGCCATACTTTGACCACCCATTCTCATGCTCCCCTTTGCAACCGTCAGTGGTTTTCTCTCACTTTCACCATCTATGGTATCAAAGGCATCTCTTTCCATATATTCAGCAATACTAATTGCGGATTCATCATCCGCAAGAATAGCTATTGGTGCAGGAGTAACCTGCGCCATCATTGATTCAATTTGTGGCCTCATGTTTTCGACTTCTTGTTCTAGCATTTGGCGATAATATTCAAGCTGAGCCTCTAACATACCATCCATCATTGCTGGATAATCGGCTTTTAAGTTTGCTGCGCACTCATCGGCGTTTTCGTATGGGTCCATCCCGACCGCAGTGCGCATCTCATTTATATCACTAAGGCTAGCGCTACAGCCCTGGCTAATTTCTTCGTCACTCATGGCGGCAACAGCATCCTTCTGCTCTTGAATATGCATTTCCTCTTCTATTTCAGGCCTAAACATTTCTATTTGAGAATCTACGATATAGCTAAGTACCGCATCGGTGTCTTTCAGTACTTTGATAGTCACATCACCACCATTAAATGAGACTAATGGGCCATCGATCTCTCCTTCTGGCTCTACCATTATAGGAGTTCTGCCTCCAGAAATTGTCGTTGTGCCACCATTAAATTCGGCAGTGCCAGTGATTTCTAGGGCTGCTTCCATCGGGTAAATAGGAGATATCGTCAATTCGCCATCATTTACTTCCAAATGTTCAGCTTTGACATACCCCATTGCATAAACTTCCCCTCCATCTATAATAAAGTTCTTTGTCCTAAGCGTATCTTCGACGCCTGTTATAAAAACTTCGCCATCCTCAACCAGAACATTTAAGTCCTTATTATCTCCCTCGCCTTCTAGCCTAATTTCTTCTAATTCAACATGCCCATCGTCTACAGTAAAGTTATTCTCCGAGCCATTCATAGATATATAGGAAGAGTCAAAATCTCCATCTTTAATTACCAGATTTGCTACTCCATTATTATTTGGTTCAACAACGGTTCTTGAACAATCATATTCCCCACCATTCACTATTAAGTTTCCTACAGCAACCATTTCATAACAGTAATATTTTCCGCCCTCAATCACAATACTAGATGTAGAAGTTATGTCCCGAGTATAACTATTAAGAGTTGATAGTTCTCCATCCCCATCGAGTATGAGTGGCGAAGTAGAATGTAGCCCGCCCTTAGATAAATCATTGTTGACACCATTAAAGATAACCGTCACTGGATCATCACCATTTTCAATTTTCACTGGCAAGAAACAGCTAAATTCAACTTCGTAGGCGCCAGAAGCACAGTAGCTACTGCCAATTTCCGATACATAATTATTGAGCGCCAATGTATTAGTACTTGGATTGTATTCGATCCCACCAGCATCGCTAGTGTTAAACGCGGTCCCATCTGCATACTGCAGTTCATCATCTTTCACTACCAAATAATTTTGCATCCATTCACCTTTGACCTGTGTATCTTCAGTGATTGGCGTGGCCGGGTTAAAGCCTATCCAGTTTGTCCCATCAGTAGAACTTTGGAGATTAGTTAAATAGCATTGCTTGTCCTCCGTAATTACCGGCCCAACATCAAACGTGCCACCATAAGCAACCGTCTCTGTACCAGACCTAATATAATTACCGCTAGGATAGCAACCATTGCCCGTGAAATTATAACTCACAGTGTTTGTTTGTCTTACAAATTTCATTACTAAACCATCATAATAATGTTCCTGAATCGGTGTTCCACCGCCTTCTTGTCCAACAAGGGCATCAGGATTAATTTTTGCTTTTTCCTTCAGCATAATATTAGCAGAAGCCAAAATAGGGTTCTGATTTTCATCGGTTTTTATGGCAGTATTTATAGTTTTTGAATCGCCATCAATTACAACACCATACCAACCGTCAGGTTCCTCCCAACCATCGCCTTCCGGAGTAACATTACTAGGAAATTCTATTGCGTCTCCTACACTAGCAGTCTGCGTGCTTATTAAAGTATACTCCGGGTCAGAATCAGCACTATCATAAGTTGCTATATAGAACGGAATTTCATAAGATTTTTTCGTGTATCTACCATAAAGATTTATGTCTCTGTCCGCGATAATATTTTCCTCTGTGAATTTGGTAGTAAAGGTATCATCAGTATACCACCCGTCAAATGTATAGCCTGCAATATAGTTTGCGGAATCGAGAGCAGTATAGTTGCTTGAATATATCGTTTGCATGCACTCGCTATAATTTTCTAATTCGCCAAAAGTAGTGCCCGCTGCTGCGCTAGTTCTAACTTTTTGGTGGCAATAACTGCTAGTATTATCATAATCCTCACCAAAAGGACTATTACCTACGATATGGTAGCTGATATGATGATACGAGGTGTTGTCTTGATATTGCCTAACGACGCCTTTATTATCTACTGCCGTATAAATTCCATTTCCGTCTGCAACTACCCCAATGAATAAATAATTTCCTTCATTTTTAATTCCAATATCGCCGGTTGTTTCCCAAATGACTTCATAGGTAGCACCATTTACTTTTGTTAATGTACTATTTGAATATGTAGCATTAGTATCGGTTATACCACCATAAACTAAATATTCACCATCATTGGTTGGAATTATTCCGATACTTTGATAATATGATGCGTAATTAATCTGGTCTACAACATAACGTGGCTGTGCAGTACTCATAAAATCTCCCCAAATTCCACCGTTTATCCATAAGAAATGATTGTCACCGTTAGTCATTTCTGAATATACGGTTATCGGCATGTAACCACCAAGCAGTCGCTTCGCTAACATATATTCTCCATCTGCCGCAGAAGCCACGCTCATACTGCCAGCCGTAGAGGTTTGGTTCATCCCACCACCTTCAAAAACGATACGCGCCTCAGAGTTGTTAGATTCTTCTACTTTTATTAAACCATTATCTCTAGAAGAGGTTGATCCAGTAGGAATAAGATAAGTATCATCATTTAACTTGACCATTTTTGTTATCGTCCAATATATATAAGCTCCCCAACCTTTTGTCGACGATCCTTCTACTTTATAAACAACATCCTCATCGCAAAAAGTGCGGTTGCTAGAGTTATTTGCATCTACTGTGCAAGAATGGTTTCTAGCAAGCTTCATCACAAAAACAACCCTATTGTTACCATTAGAGTTTTGTGAGGCTCCAGCAATAACAAAATTGTCATCGTCATCAATCAGTATGGTCCCAAACGTAGTTTCCAAATTATCCCCAACATCATAAGAGAGTTCTTCTGTCATTACGGCTGTGTTATTTGAAATTTGGAATTTATTCAAGATTGCATAAGCTTCGCCATCAGTGCTGTACCCGACCGCTACAAATTCACTTGCGGAGGTCTCCACTACCGAGGTATACATACTACTAGCATCGCTAGACTTTGCGGACCACAGTTTGTTGCCGTTCGCATCCAACTTGACCACCATGGCAACATTACTGGAGTCTTGTCCAGTAACAAAATATCCGCCATCCTGCGCCTTGAAGATCCCTGTGGTATTAGACAGCGGATCGTTTGCATCATTCGGCTGCGTCCACAGGAGCGTAACTTCGTTATCGGCTGAAGCATCTTTAGACAAGATAGCAAATACTCCAACTCCGGCCAGCGCCACTAAAAGCAGCATAGCAGCACATCTTTTCAAATATTTTTTCATGTATTACCTCTCTTTTTTATATGCAACTCTTCTTATCCTTATTTTACCATAAATTCTTTTTAAAAACCATAAAAAATATAGAAAAATTAGCAAGCAACCCGAACGACAATAAAGCCGATATAATTGTGATGATATAATAGGCATATGAAAAAGATGTCTAATAGCGCACTAGATAAAGTTGGTGACATTATACGCCAGCAAAAAATGGATCCTAAATACCAGGACGCGGTAAATGTTTTGAACATTTGGCGTGAATCACATGGGAAGATCCTTGATAATTATTATGATAAGTGTGTTAGATTGGCCAAAAGAATCAATAAGAATAATATAGTTGTTGCACAAAGATTAAAAAGGCTTCCAACTATAATTAACAAACTGAATCGTTTTGAGAATATGAGACTTTCTAGCATGCAGGACGTTGCTGGTGTTAGAATTATCGTGGACGATATGAATCAACTAAAGGTTGTCGAGAAGTCATTGCTGAGATGGAAGCACCTTAAACGTGCACGTACTAAAGACTATATCCAAAACCCCAAAGATAGTGGTTATCGTGGGAAACATTTCATTTTCGAGAAGGATGAGATGTATGTTGAGATTCAATTGCGAACCCAAATGCAACATTTATGGGCAACATCACTCGAAACCATTGATGCCTTCCGAGGTACTTCATTAAAAGAAAAAGATGATGCTTCATATTGGCATGATTTTTTCTGCCAAGTTTCATCAATTTTCGCAATTGCCGAAGAGACTCCCGTCATTAGGGCATATGATGGTTTGAGCCTTTCTAAAATTCGTTCGACTCTAGTTGATAATATTATTAATAATAAGATACTCCAAACAATCGGTAGCTACATAGTTACTGATCCAATTGTTAATAGCGAAAATGCAAAAAAAGCCTATTATGTAGTTATAACTTTAAACCTCGAAGATAAAAAAGTAGATGCCGTCGGTTTCAAAGAAACGGAGTACCACTTAGCCTTTAAAGAATATAATTTGCGTGAACGAAATAATACCCGAACAAGCCAAACCGTATTAGTGGCTGTTAGCCAGATCAATAAGATTAGAGAGATTTATCCAAATTACTACATGGACTTGATGGGTTTTATAAGCACAATCAATTTCATACTTGAAAAAGCTAACAAAAAGTAATAAAATTAAAGCAATGAACATAAAGAAGATCCAGCAACTTATCGCTGACGCTTTTGAGCGTGAGGAAAAAGCTCAAGCGAAGACTAATGCTTAGCTATGAATAATAGCTAGAGTTTTTGATATAAAACAGAAAATTTTTGGAACGGACGATTTAAGCCCACTCTTCTCCGTTATTTACAACAAAAAAGAGTCCTGCGATGGCAGCAACTCCGGTGTGGTGATCTCGAGGAGAGTCGAACTCCTATTGTCGGGATGAAAACCCGATGTACTAACCGTTATACTACGAGACCGAGCGAGGATAAATACAAAAACTCGTTTTCGTATTTAATCCGAGCGAGGGATCGAAAGCCAAAGGCTTACGAGACCTTAGGCATATTTTACCAAAAATGCAAGTTTTTTGCAAGCGGCTAGTCTACACAAAAAACATAACAATTTTCTTGACAAAATCCATGGGGGGGGGGGGTATATTAAAGGCATAAGCGAAGTCATATATTATTGAGACATTATAATAAAAATAAAAAAGGAACAAAAATGACACAACAAAAACACAAAATTAGCATCGGCAAAATGCTACTTACCTTAGGCGTTTTATCTGCCACTAGCGCAAGCCTAGCCGCCCCAGCTTTCGCTGCCGAGGTGGTGGTTTCCAACAGCTCTAGTGCAACTGCAACAGTGGTGGCCCCATCAAGCTACGCAGCAGCCACCAACTACGCTGACAACGAATACAAAGTCTGTGTGAATCATTACTCGGAAACGATTTATTACGTCCAGGCGAACGAATCATGCGAATCTGGCTATCAAGAAGCGGAAACCCCCAGTGGCCTATATGTTTTTGAGATCCCAACCAGCACTACAAACCCTATTGTTTGTCTACAAAATACCCCAGCAGAAATTCTCGATGGCACTGTTACAGTTAGCCTCGGCACGTCAGGCTGCGGTTTGTACACTCAAATTTATAACGCCGAGCAAACTTTTCGAAACAACTTTACAGAATGCATGGTCGAGAATTATAACGTGGCTTACGACACTGAGCTAAGCCAACTCACCGATGCGCAAATTGCTCAGATCGAAACCCTACAATGCCACTACGATTCAGCCTTCTATATCCATAGCCTAGACAAACTAACTGGTCTCAAAAGGCTTTCGGTAACTGGTGTCCAGAATGAAGCTCTAGATTTTTCAGCCAATCAGAATCTCGCCGAACTTTGGCTTTATAACAGCGATATTTCCGTAATCGATCTCTCAAAAAATACAAATCTAGAAATGCTTACTATAGGATCCACGATCCTTTCTAATATCGATCTCTCCAATAATACAAAGCTTACGAGCGTCTCTCTCGATTATTGTGGTCTTTCAAAAATTGATGTTTCTAAACTCACCGAATTAACCAACTTGTATATCTCGGGAAATTCTTTAAAAGAATTAGATTTATCAAATAACAAAAAAATAACAAGAGTTGTAGCTGATTATAACCAGTTAACTAAAGTAACTTTCAGTGAAAACCCAGAAGAAAAATTAACACTTGCATACTTCAATGACAACGATATTCAATATATTGATTTATCGCAGGCCAGCGAAGATCTCGAATCCTTTAGTGGGGAACTTTACAACAACAAAAACCTTAAGATCGTTGCCGTTCCTGCGTCCTGGGAAGGCAAATACACCGAAGAACAAATTCGCGGAATGCTCGGTCTAGACGAGAACCAAAAAGACGTCATCATTCAATACGGCAAGCTCAAGGTCCCAAACACCGGTATTGGCGCCATCGCCGAGGCAGCTAAATATGCCGCTATTGTCGTCTTGCCAGCCATCTTAATTTTGGCTGTTATCAGCAAGCGAATTGTCAAACGCCAATCCAACAAAGTTCGATTCTCTCGCTAAAAATACTGTTCCTTTTACACTGTCGCAACGCTTATGTTTGCGACAGTGTTTTTGTCTTGCTAATCTCGAGCCAACCCATGTGGTATAATATTAATAACTAACAGGAAGGTAATACAATGACCAAAAAATCAGCACCAGCAGAACCAGCAAAAAAATCTGACGGCAAATCACAAGCCCTAGATCTCGCAATCGCCCAAATCACTAAGCAATTTGGCGATGGCTCAATTATGAAACTCGGCGACACGCAAAAAATTGACGTCGAACTTTTGCCATCTGGCTCTCTTTCTCTTGATCTCGCCCTTGGCGGCGGCTATCCAAAAGGCCGCATCATCGAAATCTATGGCCCAGAATCTTCCGGCAAAACCACTCTCGCTCTTCACGCTATTGCCGAAATTCAAAAACAAGGCGGCCAAGCAGCCTTTATCGATGCCGAGCACGCGCTCGACCCAGCCTATGCCAAACGTATCGGCGTAGACACCAGCAATCTCTTGATTTCTCAACCGGACAATGGGGAACAAGCCCTTGAAATCTGCGAAACTCTCGTTCGTTCCAACGCAGTTGATCTTATCGTGGTCGACTCCGTCGCTGCCCTCGTTCCTCAAGCCGAAATCGACGGCGACATGGGCGATGCCCAAATGGGCCTCCAGGCTCGCTTGATGTCTCAAGCTATGCGCAAGCTCACTGGTATTATCAGCAAATCCAAAGCCACCGTCATCTTCATCAATCAGATCCGTATGAAAATCGGTGTCATGTTCGGCAACCCAGAAACCACCACCGGTGGCAACGCCCTCAAATTCTACGCTTCAGTCCGCATCGATATTCGTCGTATCGGCCAAATCAAAGACGGCGATAATATCTCTGGCAACCGTACTAAAATTAAAGTCGTTAAAAACAAAATTGCTGCACCATTCCGTACTGCCGAGTTCGACATCATGTACAATGAAGGCATTTCTAAAACCGGCGATATTCTAGATCTCGCCGTCCAATTTGGCGTCATCGAAAAGTCCGGCGCCTTTCTCAAATACAACGGTGACACTATAGGCCAAGGTCGCGAAGCCGTTAAAAAATTATTTAAAGAAAAACCAGACTTTATGGCTAAAATCGAAAAAGAAGTTCGCGCCAAAGCCAAGGACCAAGAAGAGGCCTAATGCACCGCGAAGAGGTTTGGCAAGAATACGGTAAAAACGGCGAGCCGCTAGCAAATGGCGGCCGCCCATCTCACCTTGGCAACCACGCCGAGGGTCGAGATTACTATGGCGGGTCAATTGTCTGGCTGTATCGTGTAAATAACGGCAACTTTGAAATTCTATTCCAAAAGCGTAGTGAAAAAGTTGATCGCTATCCAGGTAAATGGGATTGTTCAGTTGGCGGCCACGTTAATTACGGTGAAACTTTCGCTGAAGCCGGCATCCGTGAGCTAAAAGAAGAAATCGGCGTGCACGACCTAGGGAAAGAAAACCTAGAATTTGTAGTAAGTTTTAAGGGCGATATCGGCATCTACTCTATCTTCGTTGCAGACTATACCGACCACAAACAAAACTTCACTTTTTCTGATGGCGAAGTCGACGAAGTTAAATGGGTCCCGCTAGAAGATTACGATTATTTCCGCAAAAAATACGGCAAAGCTCCGCTCGCCAAAGACAGCACCACTTCCGAAACATTCTTCCAATACCTTGAAAAGAAGCTCCCCACCGATGGAAATCTTGACAAATAAGCATAAGTGTGATAATATAACCACAAGTGCTGGTAGCGCAGCCAATTCTTTCTTAGTTTCAGACATTAAACAAGCCGTTAAAAATCCAAACCGGGTGAATGTTTTTGTCGACGGCAAATATAGCTTTTCTTTAGACATTGCACAGGTGGTAGATTTTGGTCTGAAAAAAGGCCAAACCCTTACACCCGAGAAACTCGCCGAATATAAAAAAGCTTCCGAATTTGGCAAGCTCTATCAAAGAACCCTCGAGTGGGTCCTTACCCGCCCCCACTCAGTCCGCGAAACCAAGGACTACTTATATAGGAAGTCTGTAAAAAGGGCTATAAGTTCCTCCTCGGACCATAAGCCTGGGCAAAATCCGAAATCACAAGCTTCTTTGAGGACCATAAGCTTGGCCGATGATGATCGGACCAAAACAAGAAGTTCTTTCTCGGACCATAAGCCCGGACGAGCGCCCTTGAGCGTGTCCGAGAAAGAATCTTCTAGTTTTGGCGAGGATATTATTCAAGAAGTTATTTCGCGCCTAGTGGAAAAGGGCTACTTAGACGATCAAAAATTCGCAGAATATTATGTCGAAAACCGCTTCGTCAAAAAGGGAATCAGCCAAAAGAGGCTAAGAATGGAGCTTATCAAGAAAGGCGTAGATAAATCCATCATCGACGATACACTAGAATCCACCGCCAGAAATGACGAAGAAGAAATCCAAAAAATCATCGCCAAAAAACGTGCTAGATATGATGATGATAAACTTATTCAGTATCTCGTTCGCCAGGGGTTCGATTACGCATTGTCGAAAAAGTTGGTTCTCGAAACGGATTCACAAAATTAGGCACAAAATCTTTTGCCGGTACGCTAGCCTTCTTTTTGACGGTCTTTTTCTCGTCTTTTACAATTACTTCGTAATCGTTAATTTCCACAATTTCACTACGTGGAATAGTTAGCTCCGGGTCAAGCAGCGCCTTTGCTGCCGGGCGATGCACAATCAGCTGATGAATCGTAAAAGTTTCGGTGTCCAGCACATAATCCATTACTTTGCCGAGCTTCTCTCCCTTTTTGGTGCGAACCTTCAGCCCAATCAAATTAAATCCCAGCTCCATAATTTTGCTGATTCTTATGACGTCGTCCGGCTGCATTAAATCGTCGGTCGAGTCAATAATCATTCCGATATTCGCCACCTCGCGGATGTCGGTTACGTCCAAAATATTTCCTACGTCGCCGCGGATCAGAGGCCCGCTCACTTCAAAAGCAATAATTTTCAAACTATTTGGGTCTATCACCGCCCTTTTAACCGATGCAATCGTTCCGCCAACATGCAAACTCAGCACCTTGGCGCTGTTTAACTTAGACCCATTTATTAGCATAACCTTATTATATCATAAAAGTTTTTTTATCAATTCTGGCCAGCTTGTCGCCTGGTAAATTGAAAAATTTCCCCGGCTGATATTTTAAAATTGCTTGATAAAAATTTAAAAGTTGCGGCCTAGTGCAGGCAATATTTTCTGCGCTCAAAATTTTCTTCAGAATTTCCACCGCCACGTCCTCGTCCATGTCGTCAAACATTGCGCGCGGAAAAATAAATTTACCCTCACTCACTTTGATCTTATTTTTATCAATAATTTCCGCTACAACTTTTTCAATTTCTGCACCAATCTCGATTTGGCGATTTCTCAATTTCAAAATTTCAAGTTTCTTTTCTCGCGCCAGCCCCCGCACTTTAAAGCGCACGCGGTTCCTTAGATATTCATCAGACGAATTAGTAGGATCTTCGCGAAAAACCACGTTATTATCACGCGCGTATTTTAAAATATCTTTTTTAGTCCAATCTAAAAATGGACGCTCGATTTTTTCGGCATTCATCACCGCGAGCCCACGCCATCCTGTTCCGCGCAAAAAATTAATCACCACTGATTCCACCAAATCATCCAAATGATGCGCCACCACCAGCTTATCATCATCAGAAAGCAGGCTATAAAAAAACTCGTACCGCGCATTTCTTGCGCGCTCTTCCGATACACCCGCCCCAAGTTTAGCGTGAAATCCACAAAACTCTACGCCAAGTTCCTGGCATTTTTTTTCTACAAACAAATAATCATCTTTTGCCGACGGCCTGGTACCGTGGTCAAAATGCGCTACTAAGAGTGAATCTAAGGGATATTTTTTCACACAAAAATCAAGCAAAGCCATGGAGTCCACCCCGCCAGAAATTGCCAAAACTCGCTTCATATTATATAATTATATCACAATGAACACCGATAAAATCCGCAATTTCTGTATTATTGCCCATATCGATCACGGTAAATCCACTCTTGCCGATCGCATGATGGAAATCACCGGCACCGTCGAAAAGCGCGAGATGAAAGCTCAGCTTTTGGACTCTATGGAACTCGAGCGTGAAAAGGGCATTACCATTAAACTCACCCCTGTTCAGATGCACTATAAAGGCTTTGAACTCAATCTTATTGATACTCCCGGCCACGTGGATTTTTCTTACGAAGTTAGCCGTTCGCTTCAGGCTGTCGAAACTGCCGTGTTGGTTGTTGACGCCACTCAGGGCATTCAGGCCCAAACTCTCGCCAATGTCTATTTGGCCCTAGAGCAGGATCTATATATTATCCCAGTTATCAACAAAATTGATCTCCCGGCTGCGGATGTGGAAAAGGTTAAAAAAGAAATCGTTAATCTTCTGGGCTGCAAAGAAAGTGAAATCATCGGTGTTTCCGCCAAAACCGGCAAAAACGTCGAACAAGTTCTAGATGCTATTATCGAAACCGCCCCTGCTCCACGAAAAATCTAAAAAAAGTTCAAAAATCTTCTTGACAAATTGTAAACACTAGCTATTATAAGGACATAAAGGTCATTATGCCTAGGTTTAGGCACGAAAATAAAAACAAAAAAAGTAGGTCACATGAAACTAAAACGAACCAGAAAGAAAATCCTGATCTCTACTTTTATAGTAGCGGTTCTTGGTGCCGTAGGATTTTTCTCCAACCAATTCTTTATCAACGATAACGAAACCAACGCTGATAGCACTAGCATAGAAATCAGCTACGATACTACGGATGGAGGAGTAAAAGCTTTGGGAAATCCAGAAGACAACCTCAATACTATCCTTAGCGTTCCAGAAGACGATCTTTTTACTCGGTTAAAATCCTGGTCCAATGTCAATGATACCAGGACGACAGAAAATTCCAGCATCAAGAATTTCACTGGTGGCATATGGAAAGAGGGTAGATTAAGAGGTCCAACAACGTCTGGCTATGAAGCAGGCGAGGGTCCTCAAATCATGCGACCAGTTAAATATCTCGAAGTCCCAAGCGGTTCACACGATTGGACAACAAACGGAGAGGTGTCGTGGACTGTAACTTCAGGTGATTACGAAATCAAGGCTACAGTTCTAGAGACCTATAGCGCGAGTAGCCACTACGAGCCATTCCTTATCGGCGAAACGCACAATTATTTTTCGGCTCAAAACGTTTATGCTGATTCATGTACTATATGGAAATCTGACGGAGCTTATTATCACGACAGTAATACGAACACCGATATAAAATGTGACACTGAATGGGTTATTACCAACATAAATCAACTATCAGCCGACATGCCAGCTGGTTATTATCAAAAATATTCCACGGATAGTTATGGGAATCAGGCAGCTATTTTTATTAAATTAAAATATACCATCACTCACGCACCAGACACATTCTATCTCAAAATAGACGATATCGACGCCGCTCAATCCTATCGTTTTCCAAACAGTAATGTTTGTGATAATAGCATTCCAATCGTTAATCACGCTGGTGGTTCATGCAATATTTACGTTAACCCTGCTGATGCTGCTCAATTTTCCACTAATACTAATGCTAATGATCAGCAAAATTATATATATTACGATAACGATAATGTTTCGGTCTTCTCTTCTTACAAAGAGGGCACAGCAGAGAGCCAAAAAGAAGTTTTTGCTAATCCAGATAAGGCCAATATTTACATTAAATTTAGCGACGAAATAGATGAAGGTGAATTAGGTTCAATATCTAATAAAGACGTAGAAGTTACCTATGGTTTTAGGAGCACTGCACTTTCTCGTTGGGAATTTCTCACCGAAGCCTACAATATCACCTGGAATGCCGTCGATGATAGCAACAACGGCGTTAGTATCGCTAATGTGCTAGGTCGTAACGGCACAAGAATTAACGAATCCGCTACAGACAGCATTTATGAAGGAGAAACAATCGGCATCGAAAACCTCCCATATCTTTACACTAACGAAGACCCTGAGTCAACCGACGAAAATCCTTCGGCGAAATACACTATCGCCCATTGGACCGTAGATAAAGATATAGATGGTACTAACATCACCACTCAAACAATTATTCCTCCAGGCCTTATGGCAGGTATTGTTGATAGCGGAGACACCGGGGTCGGGATTACCGACGACTACACCTTCACCGCTCACCTTGTCACCAGAAGCGACTATACCATCACTTGGAAAAACGATGATGGCACTACTCTAGAAACCGATACTAATGTAGCTTACGGCTCTGTCCCTCAGTACAACGGTACCACCCCAACCAAAGCTTCAACCGCACAATACAACTACACCTTCGCAGGTTGGACTCCAACAATTTCAACTGTTACCGGCGATAAAACCTACACAGCCACATATACTCAGACAACTAGAAGTTACACCATCACCTGGAAAAACGATGATGGCACTACTCTAGAAACCGATACTAATGTAGCTTACGGCTCTGTCCCTCAGTACAACGGTGCAACTCCAACCAAGCCATCAGACGGCACTTATACCTACGAATTTATTGGCTGGGATCCAGCAGTCACGACCGTAACTGGTAATGCTGTCTATACTGCTCAATATAAGAGAGAAGGTATTGACTACGTTGTCAAATTCTACAACGAAGACAAAACCACTCTCGTGGAAACAAAAACTTATGAGTATAATAACAAAATCACTTCCGTTCCAACAGCAACTAAGGCTTCTACAGAGCAATACGAATACGTCCTCAGCGACTATCTACCGATGGATGCCAATACACCAGAATTAGTTGTCGGCACCACCGCCGTTACCAGTGACTACAACTACTATGCTGTATTCACCCCAGTAATCAGGAAATACAAAATCTCTTTTGTTGACGATGACGGCACGCCGATTGACGAAGCAGAAGTAGAATATGGCCAGACTCCAAGCCACGACAAGGCACCAGATAAAAAAGTCGACAACTGCGCCTATACCTTCAGCAAATGGACTCCAGAATTCGCCGTTGTTACCGGCCCGGCCACATACAAAGCCACCTACACCAAAGAATGTGTAGAAGATGTGCCAAACACTGGTCTTGGCGAAACCCTTGGTGGTGCAAACGGCAATAATACCACCATCATCATCGCTATCGCTGGCATCTTCACCACCGCTTCTGCAGCCGCCGCCTATCGCTTCTACAGGCGCCGCAGAATCATGAAGTTCTAACATTCCATTTTTCAGAAAAAATGTTATAATAATATTAATGCATTTAAAAGCCCTAATTTTCGATTCCTACTTTGATGACTACCGCGGAGTTATCCTCTACGTCCGGATTTTCGAAGGTAGTCTGCCAAAGAACTCCGAAATCAAAATGATGGCTGCTGAGAAAACCGGCCTCGCTCTAGAAGTCGGTATTCTTAATCCCAACATGTCGCCAAAGCCAGAACTCACCGAAGGCGAAATTGGCTACATTGTTACCAACCTCAAAACCACCAGCGATGCCAAAGTTGGCGATACTGTCACTTTAGCTAAAAATCCTGCCGCCAAACCACTCCCGGGTTACAAAAATGTCTTGCCGTTTGTCTATGCTGGCTTTTTCCCAGTGTCAAACGAAGATTACAAAACCTTAAAAGAAGCCGTCGAAAAACTTTCGCTTTCCGACTCTGCGCTCAAATTTGAGCCCGAAAATTCTCCGATTCTCGGCTTTGGCCTGCGCATTGGTTTCTTAGGACTTCTTCACATGGACATCATTCGCGAGCGTTTAGAGCGCGAGTTTAATCTTGATCTTGTGGTCACCAACCCTTCCACCAACTACGAAGTGGTATTAAACTCCGGCGAAGAAATCGAAATCAAATCCGCTTCTGATCTTCCTGATCCTAGCGAAGTAAAAGAAATTCGCGAACCATGGGTAAAAGGTGAAATCATCCTACCAAAATCCATGATCGGCAACGTCTTAAATCTGATTGTCGAAAAGCGCGGAATTCAAAAGAATCTCAGCTACTTAGAAGATCGCGCCATCATCGATTTTGAAGCCCCAATGGCCAATCTACTTACCGATTTTTACGACCAACTCAAATCTCTCACTTCTGGCTATGCCTCGTTTAACTACGAACTCGCCGACTATCGTGTCGAAGATTTGGTGCGCGTCGATTTTCTTATCGCCGGCAACAAAAACGATGCACTTTCCGTGATGTGCCACCGCAGCGAAGCCGATCGTATTGGCCGAGAAATCACCAAAAAACTTAAAGAAATCATTCCGCGCCAAAACTTTGAAGTTGCTCTGCAGGCTGCTATCGGCGCTCGCATTATCGCCCGCGAGACCATCGGCGCCTACCGTAAAGATGTTACCGTCAAAATTCACACCGGCGATCGCGACCGCAAAGCCAAACTTCTCGAAAAACAAAAGCGTGGCAAAGCCCGCATGAAACGCTTCGGCAAAATCGACATCCCGTCTGATGCCTTTACCGTGATGCTCAAACGCGACTAAACTACCACGCGGGAATTTTCGGCAAACCGATACAACTGTTCAATTGCTTCATTAAACACTGACTCTCTATCCATGTCAGCCTTCACCTCTACGAGTAAACCCATCTCCCTGTAATGTTTAAGCACCGGGATAGTTTTTTCTACGAACTCATTAATTCTGGTTTTAAAAACCGCTAATTCTTTATCGTCAGCGCGTTCTCCACGATCATTCAAAATTTGCGCCGCTTCCCAACGCGACATTACGTCGCCTTCAGAAATATTTAATAGTATCACAGCCTTGATTGGATGCCCGGCCGATTCTGCTACACTTAGCACCTGATTTTCTTCGCCGCTCCAGCGCCCTACCGACGACAAAACTAGCGGAAAATCTGCCAAATCTTGCCTTTCAAAATATGGCAAAACCCAATCATAAAACACGTTCGTTTCAATCAACTTGCCTTCGTCGGTTAATTTCTGGTTAGTTTCTTTTTCCATTGCGCGGATAATCATCCCTGATGACAAAAATTTGCCGCCCAAAACCTCGGCGAGCCTCACGCCCACCGTATCTTTGCCGCTCATCGGCAAACCAAAAATATTAATCGAACCAGTCCTTAGCCAATATTTAATAGCTTCAATTTTTTCTTCTATATTCATATAAATATCATAGCACAAATTAAAAACCCCACAGCCAAAGCTGTGGGGTGCGAAAAGTGAAAATATAATGAAGAAACTCGGTCAAACCGAGAGAGCATTCTTAGCCGCTTTTAAAACATTCGGTGGTATCATTAGCTCACTTAGGCAACCACGTTGCCTTAATTTTTCTCCATTCCAGCTGAACATTTCGTTACCTTGGAACAATATCCAAGGTTTTTTGCCGAGGTGGTTGTTGCGCTCTCTTAGCTCCACGCTCCAGCACCCCTCTCTGTAAATTTCTTTTGAACTTTTGTCCATGGAATTATCCACTCTCCTTATAAATGTACTCCTCAACTCCGCTCAGCGCGAAGAGAGTGTAACAATTATAAGGAATATTCCTTCAAAAATCAACCCCAAAACTCTAAAGTTTTATTTTTTAGCATAAAAATGCTATAATATGTTCTATGTCTAAACGAGATTATTATGAAGTTTTGGGCGTTTCTAAAAACGCTTCTGATGACGAGATTAAAAAGGCCTACCGCAAACTTGCCATTAAATATCATCCCGACAAAAATCCTGGTAACAAAGAGGCCGAAGAAAAATTCAAAGAGATTTCTGAAGCCCACGAAGTTCTGTCAGATAAGCAAAAACGTGCCCGCTACGACCAATTCGGCCATGCCGGTGTTGGTGGCAACGCTGGTGGCGGCAACCCATTTCAAAATGGCAACTTCAATTTCAACGGCCAATCTTTCAATTTCGATTTTGGCGGTGGCGGTTTTGAAGACATTCTTGGTTCTATCTTTGGTTTTGGCGGCCGTGGCCGTCGTCCATCTCGCGGCGCTGATCTTCAAGTTAACGTTTCTATTAGTTTTGAAGAAGCTATTTTTGGCACCACCAGGGAGGTCACGAGTGAAGGCAAAAGCTTCAAAATCAAAATTCCTGCCGGTATCGACGACGGCATGTCTATTCGCCTCGCTGGCAAAGGTGGCGAAGCACCAAACGGCGGTAGTAGGGGAGACCTCTACGTTCAAGTTCGCGTCAAACCACACAAACACCTCACCCGCGAGGGCAGCATCATTCTTTCCGAAACTTCCATCTCTATGGTCGATGCCGCACTTGGTACCGAAATCGAAGTCGAAACCGTCGATGGCATTGTCCATATGAAAATCCCAGCTGGCACTCAATCCGGCACCCCATTCAAGTTGTCTGGCCACGGCGTCCCACTTATGAATGCCAACAACGATCGTGGTCCACACATCGTCACAATTCTCGTTGAAACTCCAAAAAATCTCACTCGTCACCAAAAGGAATTACTTGAAGAATTCCGTGGTTACAAGAATAAAAAACGCGGTTTTTGGAATTAAACATACTCATGCTTTACATTTAAAAAAAAGTCTGTACAATCTCTCTTAAGTACAATTTATTAGGGGAGATTATGGGCATTATTGAAGATATGCTTGTTAGAAACGGGTTGATTTTGCGTCAACCAGACGGGTCTGTTTCTCGTATCGAGGGCAGCCTTGTTACCAACACTATGGTAGTCCGTAATTCTTCCGGATGGGTCACCCATCGCATCGAACGTTCTTCAAATGGCGTCGATATCGTCGTCCGCAACACCAGCACTGGCCTGGTCGAAACCCGCATCAAAGCCAGTGTAATCTAATCTTAAATCAAGCGTAAGCTACATTGACAAAAATTGTCTCGCGTGATATAATAAAGACATGCGCGCCAAAAGTACCATTGGCTCCAATATTTTGATTGATGTTGCCGATTTTAAAGATGTACCAGCCAAGGTTGACACCGGGGCTGATTCTTCTGCTATCTGGGCATCAGACATTAATGTCACCAAAAATCATGTCCTAGAATTCAAGCTTTTTGGACCAAAAAGCGAATTTTACACCGGTGAAAGTATTAGAACCAAAGATTTTAAGGTGGCTGTAGTGCGCAGTGCACACGGAGATGAACAAATCCGCTACCGCACCAAACTATCAGCCAAAATCAACGGCCGCAAGATCAAAATATTGTTTAATCTTGCCGACCGCAGTAGAAACCAATTTCCAATTTTAATTGGCAGACGCACTATTAAAAACAAATTTATCGTTGATGTTTCGGAAAAAGCCATTAAGCACGCTAAAATTACTAAAACCATCGGTCTAAACAAGAAACTTCAACAAAATCCCTATGAATTTCATCAAAAATATGTAAAATCTAAAGAGAAAGGAGCCGTAAAATGAAAATCGCAATTTTATCTAACGGCAATGCCAACTACTCCACCAAACGCCTCGTTGAAGAAGCTGAAAAACGTGGTCACGAAGTAAAAGTTATCAAATACAAGAATTGTTATATTTCGCTCGACGAAAAACATCCAGAAGTCTTCTATAAAGGTAAAAAAGTTGGTAAATTTGACGCTATTTTGCCGCGTATCTCTAATGGCATGACCCGCTATGGCTGTGCTATTGTTCGCCAGTTCGAGATGCAAGGCATCTGGACGGCTTCTAGCTCTATCGCTATCACTCGCGCTCGCGATAAGTTGCGCTCTGCTCAAATTCTTACCAAAAACGGTGTTGATACCCCTAAGACTCTTGTTTCTCGTAACACTGCCGATATCGATGATTTGATTGAACAAATTGGCCTCCCAGTGATTATCAAGCTCGCTACCGGTACTCACGGCAATGGCGTGGTTCTTGCCGACACTAAAAAGGCTGCCAAATCTGCTTTGCAGGCTTTCTACCTCTATAACGAAGATGGCACCAACATTCTTCTTCAGGAATATATTAAAGAGTCTGCTGGCACTGATATCCGCGCTTTTGTAGTTGGCTCTCGTGTGGTTGCTAGTATGCAAAGACAATCCTTAGATGATGATTTCCGCAGCAATCTTCACAAAGGCGGCGAAGGTAAAATCATCAAACTCACCGACGAAGAAAAGAAAATTGCCGTTCGCGCCGCTAAAGCCATGGGTCTTCACATCGCTGGTGTCGACCTTATGCGTAGCGAACGTGGCCCACTCGTACTAGAGGTCAATGCTTCTCCTGGCTTTGGCATCGAACGCATCACCGGCCGCAACGTCGCTGAAAAAATCATCGAATATATCGAGCACAACGCCACCCGCAAAAACAGCAAAGACCGCGTCGGCGCCTAAAAATAGCACTCTTGACCTTAAACTGCTAATTTACTATAATTAGCTCATGAATATTACTGAACGCCAAAAGGCCATATTATTCGCTATTATAGAGGAATATGCCGAAATGGCTGCCCCTGTCGGTAGTGTTACTCTTGCAAAATTATTCAACGTTTCATCTGCTACTATCCGCTCCGAAATGGGCAAACTAGAGGAAATGGGCCTGGTTGCACAGCCTCACACCTCTGCTGGCCGCATCCCTACCGATGCCGGCTATCGTCTTTATGTTAACTCTCTCGCCGAACAGGGAAATGACCAAATCAGCACTATTGACGATAAAATCATCGATCGCAGTGCCCATGCCTTAGAGGTAAGAGTTAATTCCCAATCCCGCGCTGATTTTGCTATTCGCGGTGCCGTCGATTCCCTAGTCGAACTAACAGGGAACTTGGGCCTCGCTACCATCGGTGATCAGCTTTATCTTGCCGGTATTTCCAGGCTCTTCACTCAGCCAGAATTTATGGATAATTCTAGAGTTAGATCTGTTGCTAAACTCCTAGATAACCTGGAACCATGGCTCAGAGAAGCCTCCCCAGGCGAACCTCTTAATATTTTCATTGGCCACGAGAACCCCATCGGCAAAACCTCCGGCGTTTCTCTGATTATTAGCAAATTCCGCTCCCCATTTTCAGATAAGAGTTATATTGGGGTGCTTGGCCCTACCCGTCAAAATTATAGTCGCGTGATGTCGCTTGTCCGCCACGCTGGTAACATGTTAGAGGAGATATTATGATTAAAAACCACAAAAAACCCGAAGATTCAGAAGAGATTTTAGAGGAAACCCCTCTAGAAGCCCCTGAGACGAAAGTTGCCCCAGAAGAGCCATCAGACCAAGCTCAAGACGAAAATGCCGCTAAAATCGCCGAATTAACCGCCGATTTGCAACGTACTCGTGCTGATTTTGAGAATTTCCGCAAACAGGTAGACAATCAGCGCCTTCAGGCTATGGAAATGGCCACCGAGGGTACGCTTTTGAAACTCCTACCTCTGTTAGACGACATTGAAAGGGGAATTGCTTCAAATCCAGAACTCTCACCCCTGGCCAAATCTTTCGAGAAAGCCTTAAAAGAGCTCAAGATCACCAAAATTGACACTAAAGAAGGCGCGGAATTCAATCCCGACCTTCATGATGCCGTGCTAGTTGAAGACGGCGATGGCGACAAAGAAGTTATCGCCGGAACTCTCCGCCCAGGCTATTTTTATGCCGACCAAATTTTGCGTCCAGCTATGGTCAAAGTCAAACGAGTTTGATATAATTTAGCTTATGAAAAAAACTGCGAGAAAGGCCACCAAAAAGGCCAAATCTAAGAGTGAAATTATTTTACCTAAAAAAAATAATTCAAAGCCAAACAAAGTAAAACTAGACAATATGAGCTTCTTCCAAAAGTGGAAATACAAGCGCCAAATGCGCAAAGACAAGCAAGCCAGAAAGCGCGCCGAATCTTTGGCCAGTTTGCCAAAAGATCCGGTCAAACGCTTCTTTGCTCATTTCCATCCAAAACGCGTTTTTCATTATTGGTTTTCTTGGTATGGCTTCAAGAAAGTCCTTAAATTTCTCTGCGCCTGTTTCTTAATTGGTGTCATCGCAGTTGGTGGTCTCTTCCTCTATTATAAAAAAGAGGTTAAAGATCTTGAATCGCAGCTTTCAAACATTCACATTCAGGATACGGTCAACACCTATCTAGATCGTAATGGCGAAGTGCTCTGGCAGGATACCGGTAATGAAGATTATCGTATCGCCGTCGACGGCTCAGAAATCTCTACCTATATGCGCCAAGCTACAGTGGCTATCGAGGATAAAAACTTTTACAATCACCCAGGTGTAGACTTAGGCGCTCTTGTCCGCGCTACACTTTCTACTCTATCTGGCAAAGGCGTGCAGGGTGGTTCTACCCTTACTCAGCAGCTTATCAAGCAGTTATATTTCTCTGACGAAGCCTCCTCAGAGAACCGTGGTGGTATCGCCCGTAAAATCAAGGAGCTCATTCTTTCGATGGAACTTGAAAAAACCTACGAAAAAGAGCAAATTATCACCATGTATCTCAACGAATCGCCATACGGTGGTCGTCGTAACGGTGTAGAAAGTGCCGCCAGAACTTATTTCAATAAGTCTGCTGCCGATCTTAATCTTGCCGAGTCTGCACTTCTTGCCGCTATCCCAAACAACCCAGGTGTTCTAAACCCATACAATGTCTATGGCAACGATATGTTAATCGAACGCCAACACAAAGTACTTGATGGTATGGTTGAAATCGGCGCCATCACTAGAGAAGAAGCCGAAGAAGCTAAGGAAGTTGCTATTCTCGACCAAATCCAACCAGAATCCAGTCAATACGAAGGTATGAAAGCCCCACACTTTGTCCTAGAAGTCAGAAAACAGCTAGAAGATAAGTACGGCATTCAAACCATGCGCGCCGGTGGCTTCACTATCACCACTACTCTCGACTATCGCGCTCAAAAAATCGCCGAAGACGCAGTTGCAGTTGGCGCCGCTAACACCTACGTTAACCACAGTGATGATATCGCTCTAGTTTCTGTAGATGTCGAAACTTCCCAGGTTGTAGCCATGGTCGGTTCTATCGACTTCTTCAACGGCACTTATGGCGAGGTTAACGCTACTACCGACTCTCTCATCGAGCCAGGTTCTACTATCAAGCCAATCCTAGACTACGCGCCTTTGTTCATGCAACGTGATGGCCAAAACTTCGGCCCAGGCTCCATTTTAAAAGACGAAAATATCAACGCTTTGTATTGTAAGGGCTATTCCGGCAGTTGTTCTATGACCAACGCCACCGGCCAATTCTACGGCAACGTTACTATTAGGTTCTCCCTAGGTCACTCCTTGAACATTGCCGCCGTTAAAGCTCTCTACATTAATGGTATAGAAAACTCTCTCGAAGTAGCACATGCTCTTGGTGACGTTTCTTATTGTGCGGATCGCGACGGTAACTACGGCTTGTCTATCGCCATCGGTTCCGGTTGTGGAGTCAGAATGGTCGAGCACGCCAACGCCTACGCTTCGCTTGCTAGGGGCGGCGCCTACAAAGATCTTTCTTATGTCCTAGAAGTCAAAAACTCATCCGGTGACATTCTCGAAACTTGGTCCGACACTCCTTCAGTCCGTGTTGTAGACGAACAAGTTGCCTACATGATTTCTAATGTTTTGAGCGATCACAGCGCAAGGTGGTTTAATAACGAAGGCTTTGTAGTTCCAGGTGTATGGACAGCCACCAAGACTGGTACCACCACCACTACCAACTCCGCCGTTACCAAAGACTCCCTCATGGAAAGCTACTCCACCGCATTGTCTACTCTCGTTTGGAACGGTAACCACGACGGCTCAGGCCTATCATCAAACTCCAACAACGTGGTGCGCTACACCATCGGCACATACATGGAACGTGTCCACAAAGAAGTGTACGAACCAGAAGGGAAATGGTCGCCAAACAACGGCCCAGCTCAACCAGCCGGCATTCAAAAACTCACCGTCAATGGCAAGACCGACATTTGGCCAAGCTGGTACAATAGCAAAACTTCTGGCGTCACTAAAACCGCCCTCAATTTCAACAAGTTCACCCACAAACTCGCATCCTCTTGTACTCCAGACTCCCACATTATTTCTGTAGAAGTCAGCAAAACTATCGATCCAATGACCAAAGAAGAAGTTTGGGATGTTCCAGAACCATACACAAGAGACGAATCAGATGCCTGTCCGTATAGCTACACCTATCGTGCGCCAACTGTAGAAGTTTCGGTGACAGATTACATCGCCTACATAGATATCTATAAGGGAAGCGAAGCACTTTCTTCGTACACAATCTATGTGAATGGCACATCATTCGAAAGTAAAAGCATCAGCGAATCTGTCAGTCTCGAATACGAACTGCCAGAAGATGCCAGCGAAATCAAAGTAGTTGCTACTGACGTTTATGGCGAGTCTGGCTCCGACCAAGATTCTTTCTAGCGGCCGGTTTTTCCCTACAGATTTTCGCAAAAGCCATTCTTCCGGCTGAAGTTTGCAAAAATTTTACAAATTCTACATCCAAAGTTTCGCCAATTCTTTTGCTGGCATTATCCACTACCACCATTACGCCGTCCGGCAAGTAGCCCACACCTTGTTTTGGGTTGCTGCCGGCGGCGGTGATTTTAACCTGCAATTTTTCACCCGACAAGTATTCCCCTCGGAGTACCAACGCCAAATCATTCACGTTCAAAACATCAATTTTTTCAGTTTTAGCAACCTTGCCTAGATTAAAATCACAGGTCAAAATCACGCCGTGATTCTTTTTTGCGAGCTCAATCAAACGTTCGTCTACCGGCGTGCGGTCTAGTTCGTCTTGCAAAATCGTAGTATCAAAGAACACCACGCGCTCTAGCTCGTTTACCACATCCATTCCCATCCTTGCACGGGCTCTTTTTTCGCTATCATGCCCATCGGCCAGCATTTGAAGTTCCCTAATTACGCTGCGCGGGATAATTACGTCATCACTGATAAACCCAGTTTGCGCCACCGCCAAAATTCTTCTATCCATCAAAGCCGAAGTATCTACGTAGATTTTACGTTTCCCTCCGCCAGAAGATTTTTTATAAAAAGTTTTGATTAAAATAATTGTTGTTTCGGCAAAAATTGCTGCCACTAAAAATAAAATAAATAATTCCATAGCTAGATTTTAGCATGTTTTAAATCAAATCAATTTTATCAACGCCAAACATCTTGGCATACTCGGAATTCTCGTTCAAAATCTTCTGATATTTTTCTACCAAATCCGTGCGCCCGAGTTTCTCCGCTACGTCAATTGCCAAGTTATAGCGTGATGCCCCATTCCAAGCCAACATTTCAAATGGCGTAGTCGTGCTCCCCTTCTCCACAAAGCCATGCACCGACAATCGATCTTGGTTCGCATAATGCACCAAAATATTTCTAAGCGTTTCTGGATAACCATGGAAATTTGCGATAATCGGTCTATCCGTGGTGAAGTAATCGTTAAAAATCTCGTGCGAAAGCTTATTATCGGTAGTACCGATCGCGTTGTAACTTAGCGCATTTATCCCCACAAACCTTATTTTAATTTCTGGCACATCTTCCTTCAAAATTCTAATCGCAAAAATTGCTTCACGAGTTGTAATATCTCCAGCTGCGGTAAAGATAAAATCTGGACTCTCGTCGGAAATAAACTTAAATACGCTCGCGCCGCCATTTTTGAACAGAAAATCAGCGTGATAAGAATCAATCCACCTTGGCTCCAAGTTCTTATCAAATGTTGTCAAATTTACAACATTTTTAGAACTTAGCATAAAGTCAAAAGTAGGCTCTACCGCCACGTCATCCACAGGGAATAAGCAGTTTACGCGGTTGCTTGGCAAAGCTAGTAAAGTTGAAATTAACGCTGGCGACTGATGCGAGAAGCCATTATGGTCTTGTCTCCAGCAGGTGCTGGTAGACAACAAATTAAGGCTAGGATATTTTGGTCTCCACTCCACCGCATCGGATTGCTCAAAGAATTTAATTTGTTGCAAAATTTGTGACGTAACGATAGGGAAAAATGATTCATAACTCGTCATTACGGCTGGCTCATTATTTAAAATGTGCCCTACCATCGCCGCAAACAAAGTATTTTCGGACAAAAGTTCCACGATTCTACCGTTCTCTGCTTCCGGCAAATCCCAATCTTTTTTCGGTAAATTCCAAAGCCTGTCCGACGTCTCAAAAACTTTATCCAGTTTGTTGCTGGTGGTTTCGTCTGGCGAGAAAACATAAAAAGTCGGATCTTTTTCTAGACGTTGTTTTAATAGTTCCCCAAAACGTTTGGCCGGCGAAAAGGCTTCTGCTCCAGGATTGTCTACGCGTTCAATCATATCAAGAACCCCTCCTCCGGCGAATAATTTTCCGCGAAATTATAAGACTTTAGCCATTCTTCCAAAATCTTAAGCTCCGTCTCATCCGTCTTTACGTTTGGCAAAGGAATCTGGTGCGCAAGGTAATTCCCCGCCACTTTCTGGTCATTTACCACGCTTGGCCCACCACTACCTTTTTCGGTTTTTAGAATCAAAAATGGATGTTCGAGCTTTTCCGCGTCGGCTAATTTAATTTGAAAATCTTCTATACTTTCAGAAACCGCCAGTGGCGTGTAACCAAAACCGCGGATTAGTTCGCTGAGTTCGCGCTCGGATTTGCGCCCATAAACCGTTGGCGCCGAAATCTTGTAGCCATTTAGATGCAAAATTGGCAAAACTTTTCCGTTAGATTTACCGCCGGCTAATTTCACCATATTAAGGGAAGAAAGCGCTGTTGCGGTTTCTAATTCGCCATCGCCAATTAGCACCGCGATGGTTTTTTCTGGATGGCCAAGTGCCGCACCAAAAGCCGTAGCCAGGGCATAACCCAGTTCCCCGCCTTCACAAATTACATTTGGTGTCACCGGGCTAGCATGAGACGGAAATCCGCCCGGCCACGAAAAATTCTTACATAGATATTCAATACCATGTAAGTTGCGCGTGGCATTTTTATCTATCTTTTCCAATTCCCCATCTACAAACAAATTGGCATTGAGTGCCGGAAATCCATGTCCAGGCCCCAGCACAAACGAATATCCAGGATTTTTCTCATAAAAATATTTCAGGTTGGCATAGGCCAAATTAATACCATGGCAAGTGCCCCAGTGGCCAAGTAGTCTTGGTTTGATATCTTCAAAAGAAAGCTGGCTTTCAAGCAGGAAATTACTCTTCAAAAAAAGCTGCGCCACGGTGAGATAATCGCAAACAGCAACATGTCGCTTAATTGTGTCAAAAGTAACGCCCGACCCGAAATACATAAAAAAATTATAGCATAAAGGGTTTTAAAATACCATTTCAGAGCTTTTAAGAATGTTGTAAAAAATACAACATTTTTAGCGTTCTTCTTGACATCTATATAACACTTATGTTAAAATCGCACCGAGAGAAGGTCAAAATATAAAAATATAAAACAAAAATACTGCGAGAGATAAGGCATTTATCTCATGACAGACAACAGCAGCACCCTGCTAAAGGTACAGCTTAGCGAATATGTTGAGCCTGCGCCTGTTGTCCCGGATACTGACGATGGTGGCAAAGGCTCGTCGCCTGGAGCCGGTGATCATGGCTTCCAAACTATCGAAGCGGTCGGCACAGAAGAAGCTGCGCAAACCACTAGTAATGCCGTACCAATAGCTTTTGTTGGTCTTGCCTTCTTTATTTTGATCTTCATTATTCTTTCTCTTGTTAAAAAACGCAAAAACACTTATTCCCTAGATAACTCAAATCCTAGGCTCACTAAACTTCAGGTGGCTTCTTCTGTCGCTGCATCAGTGTTCCTTGCTGCGGTCTTTAATTCTGCCCTCTTTAGCTACACTCTCCCTACGGCCATAGAAACTACCGTGTCCGAAGAACTAACTATTGATGCCAACATTCTTGGCACCGACAATATCGCCTATGTCAAAGATACTATCACTATCCCGGCTTCGCAGTATGGTTACGATCTCTACATTTCCACCGACGATAGCGGCGAAAATAGACTCATTGCCGATAGTTCAGAAGGCGTAATTAATTCCATTACCACCGCAGGCGCTTTGCAAGATAATACTTACGGCTTTTCTTTTGTAGATCCGGCCGTTGACGCTACTCAGTTTCACCCAATTCAACCAAAATCAGGCAGGACCAGCGTCCGCTTTATTCCACCAGAACAAACTACGGTGGAACAACATATCCCGATATGGTACGCTGTTCGTTCTAAGTCGGCTCCAGAAGATGTTTATCGCGTGAATATTGAATATAAAACCATCGGCGAACAAGATATCACCTTGCAAGAAATGACACCAGAACTTTGTGCTGATCTAGAAGTAGGTATCTTGGATTATTTCTTCACCAACGAATTAGATGGCGAGCAATACAACGTGCTCAAACTAGCAGACGGCAACTGCTGGACCAAACCAATCGAAGAAGAACCAGAAGAGCCTGTTAAGGTCTGCCCTACCGGCTGGCACGAAGCCAACAATTATAACTACAACGACTTAGCCGTTTTCTACGATGTAAACAATCCAGAAACCACTTCTCCAGAAGCCATCGTAAATCTCAAAAAAGATGATGAAACTGGCGAATTTAGCTGCATTGCTGATTTTGATAGCGCTTTAATTTCATTCGATTCAAACGGCGTGGATGTTACCAATATGCCAGACGATATTAGCGTTCCTAGCGATGAACCACAAATCCAAATTCAAAACTTTGTCTACACTATTCCTGAACTTCCAGCACTAGAAACCGACGCCACCTGTCAAGATTTTCTTGGTTGGAGCCTCCTGCCAGATGCCACTGAGCCACTTTATCCAGTGGACCCAGCCCAACCACAACCAGCCACTTTCTCCAGCCCTAGAGTTACTCTCTATGCTGTTTGGAGTAATGCCAAAACCGCCAAAGCCATCCTCGACGAAAACGGTCTTTTAAACTTTGTCTACGACTATTGTCCCGTTGAAGACCTAGAAGGCGAAGGCGACATCGCCGGCTACAAAGCCGCCTACGAAGCTGAGCACGGGGAGATTGTGGGTATCTATAATGTGCGGCCAGATAGCACTTCATTTGGTCCCATGATGGACTGGTATACAGCTAACATGGATATTATAACTGCTAATTTTGAAGATTCTTTTTATGAATTTCTGCCTACGAGCACCGCTAAATGGTTCCAGAAATTATCAAATCTTACCAGAATAGACAATATAAACAATCTCAATACTTCGAAAGTTTTAAACATGTATACCATGTTTAATCAGGCATCTTCTCTAGAGCAGATTAATTACCGCAATGAAAATGGCGAGATTGTCTACAATGAATTTCCAGCCAACTTTGGTAGTGAGGCAACAAATATGGAATCTATGTTTTCGGTTATGCCATTGCTCACCTCCCTCACTTTTCCAGTCAGCTTCGGCCAGAAAGCAACCGATATGAACAATATGTTTATTAGTGATAATTCTCTAGAGCAGATTAACTATCGCAACAAAGAAGGTGAAATTATTTATAACGAATTACCGCCCGACTTTGGCCAAGTAACTACCAAAACCAATAGTATGTTTCGATACGTTCCCAAGCTCAAAATTTTAACCCTTCCAGCTGGTTTCGCTCAATTATCGACCGACATGGGATATATGTTTTCTGGTGACAATTCTCTAGAGCAGATTAACTATCGCAACAAAGAAGGTGAAATTATTTATAACGAATTACCGCCCGACTTTGGTCGATTAGCAAGAAACATGTGCAGTATGTTTCAAGGAAACAAGCAACTTGCTTCAATTACTTTTCCAACCGGCTTCGGTCAAGCAGTAACCGGCAGTACTTCTGTTCAGGCAAGTATGGAAAGCATGTTTGAAGATGCATCCAGTCTCACATCTCTCACTTTTCCAGACGGGTTTGGTCTATCAGCAATCAGCATGGACAAGATGTTTAAAAACGCAACCGGACTAGTTTCAATTACTTTTCCAGCTAGCTTCGGTCAAGCAGCGATCCGTATGTCCGAGATATTTTATGGTGACTACTCTTTGCAACGTATTTATGTGCCAGATAATACAGATTGGTATACTGAAAATATTAGATATACATACGCATCAAGAATGTTTACTGGAGCGACAAGCCTTATCGGCGAAAACGGGGTGTCATATAGTAGTGGTTATTATAACAATATCGTTAATGCTCATATTGACAATGGCACTGACTTTCCGGGTTACTTCACTCGCGTCTGTATGAAAGACAACTCCTGCCCAGCCGAATCATCTGGCAACTCCGCTTCAAGCACTAACAGCCTAAATTACGCCCCATTTTCAATCGACAACACTGAGTCAGAATCAACCGATTCTACTCCAAGTTCCGAATCAGAAACCCTAGAAAATCCATCCGGAGAAGGTCCTGCTCCACTTGGCGTGGCCAAAACCTCCAAAACCGACAACTCCACCATGATTCTGTTCGCTATCGCCATGACCTGTCTATCTTCCGGCACCACCCTCTTTATCCTCATGATCGAAAAGCTCAAAAGGGAATATAGCGAAGAAGAAGAGCAGATGCTATAATATACTCATGAAATTATCTGAAGAATTATTGTGGCGCGGTTTTTCCGCCGAAACCACCATCAAAGATCCATCAACCCTAGATACTCGCGAAAACAAGCAGTTCTATTGGGGCGCCGACCCTTCCGCTGATTCCCTCACCATCGGCAATCTCGCCGCTTTGATGATGTGCGCCACCTTTGTCCGCCACGGCTACAAGCCATATCTCTTGGTTGGCGGCGCCACCGGTCAAATTGGCGATCCAAAAGAAAACGGCGAAAGAGAGCTCAAATCTCTCGACGAAGTCGAGCACAACAAATCATGTCTCAAAGAGCAAATCGAGCGCGTCATCGCTAATGCCACTGAAGCTGCCGAATCTTCTTCTTCGGACACGCTCGAGGGCGCTCGCCCAAGCTTACGGTCCTCAGAAGAAGATTCCAGCAGCTCAAGTACCATCACCATGGTCGACAACCTCGACTGGTTCAAAGACATGAACTATTTGAGCTTCCTTCGTGAAGTCGGCAAATCTTTCTCCATGACGCAACTTCTAGATCGTCAATTCGTCCAAAACCGCATCGGCGAAGGCGGCTCTGGCATCTCTTATGCCGAGTTTTCTTATACCCTGATTCAGGGCTACGATTTCCTTCACCTTTACCGCCAATATGACATCGATCTTCAGCTCTGCGGTGCCGACCAATACGGCAACTGCACCTCTGGTATTCACATGATTAAACGCCTCGAGAACGCCACCGCCGACGTCTGGTCCACTCCACTCGTAATCGACCCAGTCACCGGCCGCAAATTCGGCAAATCCGAAGGCAACGCCGTCTGGCTCGCCGGCAAAGACAACGGCTCCGGCAATTTCACCTCTGTTTTCGACTTCTATCAATTCTGGCTCAACCAACCAGACGCCGCCGTCGAATATCTCATCAAAATCTACACTCTCCTAGATAAACCAGAAATCGAAGATATCTTAGCTAAGCACGCCGAGGCCCCAGAAAAGCGTCTCGCTCAGCGCGCACTTGCTCTTGGCGCCACCGCCGTTGTTCACGGTGCCAGAAATGCCAAAGCCGCCGAGAATCTTACCAACCTCCTGTTCAGCAGAGATACCGATTTTTCCGCTCTCACCGCCGAAGATTTTGACTCTTTCGCTGAATTTCTCCCAACCGCAAAAAAAGGTAACAATATCGTAGATGTCTTGGTTGAAACCGGCCTTTGCCCTTCCAAGACCGACGCCAAAAAATCCCTTGCCGGCAATGCCATCTCTGTAAATGGCACTAAAGTTTCTGATGAAACCATCACATTAAGCGACACCTGCCTCATTAAAAAAGGCAAAAACAAACTCGCCATCGTAAAATAATCACCAACCACAAATAGAAAAGTGTTGTAAATATTACAACACTTTTTTGAGCTTTTCTTGACCAAACCATAAAAACTATCTATAATAAAACATAATCAGAAATGTAAATAGGTCATATAAAAAATGTCGACTACTAATTTGATTTTCAACCTTAGCGAGTGGGTGGATTCAAATCCGCCTGATGATAACCCACCTGGTGGTGACGATCCTCCAGGCGGCGACAACCCGCCTGATGATAACCCACCTGGTGGTGACAATCCCCCAGGAGGTGGCGACAACCCTAGCGACGGCGAACATCAAGGCGACGATGGAGGGCAAAATCCTGGTGACGAGGGAGATAAGACCGAAGAAGAAAAACCGCCAGTTCCTGGTACCGACAAAGGCCCAGAGGGTGGCTCCGGTCTAGGCTCCGCCAACACTGGTTTTTATACCGAAGTTCAATCCGCTTCCGATATCCAGCAGCAGCAAGCGCAAATCATAATTAGCCACGTTATCCCAGTTGCTTTCGTAGTTTTTGCCTCTATTTTCTTCGCTTTCTTGCTTCCTGCAATTATCAAAAAAGCCAAAAAGCGCGACTATTTCCGCTATGGTCTCAGCCACGCCAGATTCACCAGATTCCAAGCTATTTCTACAGCGGTGGCTTCATTTGCGTTGCTCTTTGGCGCCATTTCAACCGTGCTGAGCTATACCCAATTCCAAAATAACGTCAGCATAGACACCTCAACTCTAGGCACCATCAGCATCAATGCGGACATTATCGGCACAGACACCCCAGCCTACATCCAAGACGTTATCACTATCCCGGCATCAGACTACGGCTATGAATTGTTTATTTCTAGCCAAGATGCCAACACTAAACTTATTCTTGATGGCTCCGAAGATTCTACCGGCATCAATACCATCTCCAGCACAGGTGCGCTTACCGACAACACTTGGGGCTTTTCTCTGGTAGACCCAGCACAAGACGCCACCAAATTTATGCCGCTATCATCAAAGCAAGATAGAATCAGCGTCAAATCATACTCCGAAGCGGAAACTACCGCCGAAAAACAGGTCACTATTTGGTATGGCGTTCGTGCCAAAACCGCGGCCGAAGGCTCGTATAAAATCAACATCGAATATGAGGTTGTTGGCGGCCAAGACGTAGACGTTTCGGTTGACGAGATGACCGCGGAAATCTGCGAAACCCTTACTGAAGGCGGCTCATACGAATTCACGAATGCGCTCGGCCAAAAACAAGAAGTTCGAAAGCTCAAAGATGGCAACTGTTGGACCAACCCAGTCCCAGAAGAAAATCCATCCGATCCAGAAAACCCAGCTGTCTCTTGCCCTACCGGCTGGCACCCTGCCAAAACCAACGACTACACTAATCTAGACATTTTCTATCCTCCAGCCACCACTACCGACGATTTTGTTAACGGTCTCAGGCCAGCACCAAACGGTTGTGTTGCTGATTTTGACGAAACCGACGTAGAGTTTGAAGACCCAAGCGGGGAAACAGATCCAGAAAATATCCCTGGAGATGAGCATGGAACAGACGATGATGGTGACTACGAAATAGAGATCCAAATACCAGACACTATCACCGGCGATGGCGACTGTAACTTCCTAGGCTACAGTTTCTTCACTGATGGCCGTGAACCAATTTTTGCACCTGGCCAAACCATCACCGTGTCCAGCCCTAAGGTCAAACTTTACGCCATTTGGCGAAACACTTCCAAATCCGCCAAGGCTATTCTCGACTCTAGTGGCCTCCTTAACTTCGTCTACGACTACTGCACGGTATCTAATGTCACTGACGACGTCGACGGCTACAAGTCCGACTACGAAACCGCCCGCCGCGCCGCCACCGGCGACAACACCATCACGGTGACGAATGTGTACCCAGTCAGCCTTATCGGCGGCACGTATACAAGCAATTCCCCTTGGAAACAAAAGGAAGAAATTCAAACTGTAAATTTTGACAGTTCCTTCGCGACGGCTAAACCAAAGAGCACAAGCTATTGGTTTTACGGACTTTCTAGCCTCACTGCGGTGAATAATCTAAGTAACCTTAACACCTCAGAAACAATATCTATGAACTCCATGTTCCAAGAGGCTACATCTCTTTCCTCGCTTTCTCTTCCTGCCGGCTTTGGGGATAAAGCAAAAAACCTAAACGGTATGTTCTACAAAGCCACATCTCTTTCCTCACTTTCTCTTCCTACCGGCTTTGGGGATGAAGAATATGCGGACATGAACTCCATGTTCCGAGAGGCTACATCTCTTTCCTCGCTTTCTCTTCCAAACAACTTTGGTAAATATGCGGACGACATGCGATTTATGTTCTATAAGACTACTGCTCTCGCCTCCCTCACTTTTCCGGCTGACTTTGGCAGTAATGCCACCCAAATGCAAAGTATGTTTGCGCACTCTCGCCTTAACTCACCTGCATTCCCAGCGAATTTTGGCATTAAGGCTATTTACATGAGTGAAATGTTTATTCATGCTCAAATATCCTCACTTTCCTTCCCGGCCGGGTTTGGAAAAGATGCACTATCTATGGCGGTCATGTTCGCGAACTCCACCATCTCATCGCTTAGTCTTCCAGCAGAATTCGGTAGTAAAGCTAAAACTATGTCCGGAATGTTTAAAAATGCTCAGATATCATCTATTTCATCTCCTGGCAGTAGTTATTCCTTCCCAGTCGATTTCGGTAGTCAAGTGCATATGGAAGAGTTCCAAGACATGGATGAAATGTTCTCTGGTTTTGTTTCTCCTAGCACTACACTCTCTTTCCCGGCAGACTTTGGCAAAAACGCAGAGAATATGATACGGATGTTCTATGGAGTTTCTCTGGATGCCCTTGTCTTTCAGAATAATTTCGGTAAGAGTACAAAATATATGAGCGAAATGTTTGCCGACGCCTCTATATCATCCATTACTTCTCCAGGGAGTTATTCTTTCCCAGATGGATTTGGTAGTAATGCCACAGAAGTAGAAAGCATGTTTGTTCGTATTCATCCCCTCACGTCGCTTTCATTCCCAGCTGATTTTGGCAAAGAAGCAGAGAGCATGAGCAAAATGTTTTATCAGGCTTATAATCTCACTTCAATCACTTTTCAAACTGGCTTTGGCGATAAAGCAAAGAATTTATCTATTATGTTCGCTGGCGCTTCTTCTCTCACCACCCTTTCTTTTCCAGATAACTTTGGCGATGAAGAGGATACAAATATGAGCATGATGTTCGCTGACACTTCTTCTCTCACATCGCTTTCTTTCCCGGCTAACTTTGGCACGCATGCAAAGAACATGTCCTATATGTTCGCTGGCGCTTCTTCTCTCACATCATTCGCATTTCCTGCTGGCTTCGGCAGTGAGGCTACCGATATGGGTGCTATGTTCGCTGACACTTCTTCTCTCACATCACTCGCATTTCCTGCTGGCTTCGGCAGTGAGGCTACCGATATGTCTTCAATGTTTAACTACCATACCAGCGGCCAGTCGTCTTGCCAAACGTCCTCTCTTACTACTCTTACTTTTCCAGCTGGATTTGCTAGAAAAACCACCAACACTTTCAATATGTTTATTTGTGCCACCAATCTTTCCCACGTTTATGTCACTGATAGTATCGATTCTGAAACGGGATTTGACAATAGCGATTGGAGCACAGGTTCCATTACGCGCTCAACGTCTATGTTCAGCTGTACTAATCTCCCAAATTATGTTAATGGTACTACTGGCGAAGATATTGCCCATGCTCATGTCGGCGATAAAAATGGCGTTATGGGTTACTTCGAAGTCGCCCCAGCCCAGTCGCAAAACAGTTCACAATCGCTCCAAAACAGTTTTTCATCACCGTCTACCAATTCATCCACAGATGATTCAGCAGATCAAGACGAGCTACAAAACGAAAATCTAGATCCGCTCGGCGTTATCAAATCCAATCTAGAAGATCCTAATTATTCCAGCATCATAATTCTCGTTATCACCACGATTTTGCCAATCCTTATCGGCGTCATCGTCACCATCCTCTTCTACGTTATCGAAGAGCATCGCCGCCAGCTCAAACTCAGGGCAGAGTTCTACAACAGAGAAGACCATTGACAAAAAACCAAAAACGTGATAATATAGACTTATTCCCTAAGTAGGGTGTTCCTTTCCATTTGCAAAAATCAGCACGCGGGAATCCGCAGAGGTTTGGACGGAAGCCTCGACATTTGTATGCTGATTAAGGAGATAGATGAAAAAAAGTGATCTGAAGCTCCTCTCTACAGAGGAAATCATCGAGCTTGTTCGCTCGCATCGGCGAATAGAGAACGTCAAAATCAAAAATGACGAGGACAGAAAAGCCTTGCTCGCGGAAATTATCCGTAGACAGGGTGAAGACATCCCGAACAGCATTTTAAAAGATATTTTGACATCTTCTCTGCCAGCATATCCTAATGGCGATTATTCAAAACGCAGTCTCCATATCAGGCTGGCCAACGCCACCACTCTCGAAGACGATGATGGCCGCGACTGGACCGATTTTTCTGAAGCAGACATCATCCACCTTTTCCAACTCAGCGTCGACTCGAGTCGTCCGTTTGCTCCCGAAATCTCGCGGAGTCTCTATACCGAAATTTGGTATAGAAACCTCCAGAAAAAGATTTCGGATAGCGAGTACTTCAGCTATATCCGCAAACAAATCCCCAGCGACGAAGACCCAGACTTCCGTAAATGGGCCTTTAAGCTGATCGAAATCATGAGTAACTAAGTTTCGTAAATTAGGGAACCGTCCACCCTTTGCCCCGATAATATCGGGGCTTTTTTCTGTCCAAAAATCAGTTTTAAATGTATAATTAAAAGATAAATGGAGGTTTTATGAAAAAAGTTCTTGCGTTTGACGTTGATCAGACACTTAATGTGGCGAAAATGCCGATTCCAGATGAAATTGCTGATTTATTAACTAAATGTCTCGATCATTTTGAGATTTGTCCAATTTCTGGCCAAAAATTCGATCAATTCTTGGTCCAAATTGTGGATAGATTAAAAGGCGCCACCCCAGAGCAACTCACCCATCTTCATCTATTTGTCGCTCAGGGCACCCAGTATTATCGCTATAATGTCGAAAAAAAGGATTGGGACCAGGTTTATAACTATCCTCTAACCGACGAGCAGGTCAAAAAAATCACCGAAACTATCGAAAAGTCCGCCAAAGAGCTTGGGTTTTGGGAAGAAGATAAGCTAAAGCCAGGCGATGAAATCATCGAAAACCGCCTTTCTCAGGTTACTTTCTCCGCCCTTGGCCAAAAAGCTGGCACCGAGGAAAAATACGCTTGGGATCCAGATTGCAAAAAGCGCGAAAAAATCGTGGCTCGCTGTAAAGAGCTCGCCCCTGAATTTGATTACGAAATTGGTGGCACTACCTCTATTAACGCCGTCACTCCAGGCATGAACAAAGTCTTTGGCATGACTCATCTCCTAGAAGAGCTAAAAGTCGAAAAAGAAGATATTCTTTATTTTGGCGATATGACTCAGCCTGGCGGCAATGATTACCCTGTTGTCCAGATGGGTATTGACACCATCACCGTCCGCTCTCACGAAGATACCGCCTTCGCTTTAAGGGGCATTTTAGGCGTATTATAATCACACTAAAAATAAATAAGCTCTTTCTTGGACCATAAGCTTGGGCGAGAGGCTTTTAAATGCAGTTTCGAGCAACATAATGAGATTTAGACCAGATTTACGAACGTATTTTTTACAATTCATTGTAAAAAATACAAGTTCGTAAGTCCCGTTGATCGAAACTGCATTTAAAGCATCTTGGTGTGCTATAATGAACGTATGAAAACTTATATTGTGGGCAACTGGAAGATGAACTTCACCGTGGGTGAATCATCGCTATATTTTCATAAACTTTTACAACGCGTCAAAAGCTACCGCGACATAGAGGTAGTCGTGGCACCATCTCTGGTGGCATTACAACCTCTGTCTTTACAGGTAGACCGTCACAAAATCAAACTTGCCGCTCAAAACGCCTATTTCCAAGATTTCGGCGCTTACACTGGCGAAGTTTCGGTTTCTCAAATCAGAAGTTTAGTTGATTATTGTATTATCGGCCATTCCGAACGCCGCCACATTTTGGGCGAGACCAACAAAGACGTTCGCAAAAAAGTCGCTGCAGCCGTCAGAAACGGCATCACCCCTATTATTTGTATTGGCGAAACCGCCGAAGAACGCAAAAACGGCGAAACCACCGACGTTATTAGGGATCAGCTCCTAAGCAGTCTTTCCGAAATCGCTGCCGAGGATCTCTCTAAAGTTATCATTGCCTACGAGCCAGTTTGGGCTATTTCCACTACCAAATCCGCCAAAATGGCCACCCCAGATGACATCAAAGAAGTTCTAGACCTAATTCACAAGCTTCTAACCAAAACTTACGGCGAAAAAACTGTCGCAGACACCCCTGTTTTATATGGTGGTAGCGTCAAAGTTTCCAACGCCGAAGCCTACTTATCCATTCCAGGCTGCGACGGTCTCTTGATCGGCGGTGCCAGCTTGATAGCCCCAGAGTTTAGTGATATAATCGAAATAGCTAAACAGGTTAGAGCATAAAATGCAAACAGGGAAGAAAACCACTAGAAACTCTTCAAAGGGTAAATATATGGATATTATCCGTCCTGCCCAAAAATCCCCTAGGTCCACTAAAAGGCCAGTTATTATTGAGGCCACTCGTGTCACCAATGAGGTTTTCGACCCAGAAATCGACGACAATATTGAAACTCTCGACGAGCTCGAATTTCGCGTTGCGCCTACTCCAAAACCACAGCCAGCCAAAAAGCCAGCCCCAGTTACGCCACGTCCTCGTCAAACTCGCAAAGAATACCCATTTATCTCCTCTGTTAATGTAGATAAGCGCCCGCTTTCTCCATACGTTCCTAAAAACAGCGCCGCTCCAGCTCGCCCAGAAAAAAATGTTTACTCTGCCCCTGCTAAACCTCTCAAAAAGGTCAAAAAATCTGCCAAAAAAGCCGACAAAAAGGCCACTAAAGTAGTTGAACCACCAAAAAAGCAAGGTCTTAGCCTCGCTATTATCATTATCATCACCGTTCTTCTCGGTGCCGCCGCCGGCGTAGGCGCCTATCTTCTTCTCCCACATTAGTTTTCCACAAGCGCTTTCACCCCTATTGACTTTATGATTTCCTTATAATACACTAAACTTAACAGCAACTTAAATAAAAGGAGTTTTTAAAAATGGCTGAAACAAAACCTAAATCAAAAGGCTTGGCAATCGCAGCAATGTGTTGTGGCATCGGTGGTCTAGTGCTCTGCTGGATACCTATTTTGTCATGGTTGGCATTTATCGCTGACATTCTAGGCATCGTCTTTGGCGCCGTCGCTCTTTCCAAAATCAAAAAAGGCGAAGCCGATGGCAAAGGCATGGCAGTCACTGGTATTGTCTGTGGTGCCGTTGGCATTGTCGGAGGAGTAGTCGTCCTCGTTATCGCTGCTATAGCTGCAGCCACTATTCTTAACGCTGCTGGCAGCGCTATTAATGCCGCCGGTAGTGCCGCTTCTAGTGTAGTCGATGATTACAATTCTTCATCTTACAGCACCAACTACGATGATTACGATTGGAGCTGGCTAGACGAAGACTAATTTCATTAGCCACTAAAAATAGCCCTTCGGGGCTATTTTTTATCTAAATTGGTGCGGGTAAGCGCTTCGCGCTTTCTTTGGCGCTCAATAAAAAATCGAATGCAAGCATTCGTTTTTTATTTCGCTGGTGCGGGTAGAGAGAATCGAACTCTCATCTCAAGTTTGGAAAACTTGCATACTAACCACTGTACTATACCCGCAAAGAACATATTCAATTATACAGGCCATTTCTCAATTGTGCAAGCCAGCGCCTCTGCTATAATAGGGATATGATAGATTTGTCCATAGTCATCCCGGCCCACAATGTAGCCAAATTTCTAGATCAGTGCATAAACTCCATCACCCCTGATAAAAAGGCCAAAATCACCTACGAAATTCTTATTATCGACAATAACTCCACCGATAGCACCTTAGAAATCTGCCACGAACTCGCTAAGAAGAACAAAAATATCCAAATTCTCTCTTGTTCAAAACCGGGCGCACCAGCGGTCAGGAATTTTGGACTCAAAAAAGCCAAAGGCAAATACATCTGGTTCGTCGACTCAGACGACTATGTTAAATCTGGCACAACAGAGGAAATTCTAAAAACTGCCGCCCGCACGGATGCCGACGCTATCATTATCAAAGCCCAAAAAGTTAACGAAAACGGGGAAAAATGGCAATCTGGCACCACTTTGTTTGCTATTGATCCGGAAAAAGACTCAGATTGGCGCCAAAAATTCGTCAAAACCGGCATGGCCCCTTGGTCCATCATCTGTAAAAAGGCTTTTCTCGTCAAAAATCAGCTATTTTACGACGAAGGCATGATTCACGAAGACATGGCTCTGCTCTCTAGTTTTATTCTCTATACCGATAAAATGGCTCTCTGTCAGAATTCGTGCTATTACTATCGCCAGAGAGAGGGCTCGGTGTTACATCAAAAAGAGTGGAATGAGAAAGAATTCGACATTTTTAAGGCTTTGAAACTTCTTCGAAGTCGTTTTAAAAAGGCTAAAATGTTCGACGAGTACAGGGATGAACTTGAATATTTTTACATCTGGAATCTGTTAGATGACGCCGCCAGGGCGTTTAAGAGATATCCACAGGGGAAACCAGGGTATAAAAAAATCCGTCAGACTATGCGACGGGATTTTCCTCATTGGCGAAAAAACAAATACTTCCGCAGCCGACCCCTGATGGTCCGTCTCCGTTGCTACACCGCCTTCTACGGCGTAGTATGGTAAAAAATAATCTTATTTATTAACGCGATATGAGGTGGGATATCGGGATCGAACCGTTTGCGAAGCTCCGGTTCGAGAATATCGTATCTCTAATGAGTGGCGATTATGCTGTGGGGTGGGATATCGGGATCGAACCGACGACCTTCTGGACCACAATCAGACGCTCTAACCATCTGAGCTAATCCCACCATGTCGCCACGTCACCCATTATAACATATTTTCCCCAGATTCCAAAACAAAATTAGCAAATCATATTGACTTTTTAGCAAAAATATGCTAATATAGAAGAAGTACCTTAATAAATAGAAGATGGAATGGGTACGTATTTCTATGCTCAAAAAATTGAAAGGAGTTGATCATTTTGAGCAGAAGTTTCAGTGATTTCTTCCTCGGTAGAGACCCGGAAGAAGCAAAAAACATACGCATTTGTCCTAAATGTGGCGCAGAAGTAATCGGCCTGGACTCGTCATTTTGCTCGCGTTGCGGGTTCGATATGTCAGAACGTGCCTCATGGATATGCCCGTCTTGCAATCAGGAGCTCACTTCTGAATTCTGCCCCGATTGTGGTAAAAAACGCCCCGACAAAAAGCCGGACGAGCCCAAAAAGGACGAACCCAAAAGTAAGCCTGTAGAAGAGAAGAAATCGGCAGAAAAACCTGAACCCAAGGAAAAGCCTAAACCTTCAACCTGGGTTTGCAAGAACCCAGCATGCAGGGAAAGATCAGAACTCCCAGCAGAGTTTGTTGCTTGCCCTTATTGTGGCATGCGTCGCCCTAAACCCAAGCCCGCAGAGTATACTTGCCCCACATGCGGCAAAACCGTGTCGTCCAGATATAATTTCTGCCCGTTTTGTATGACAAAAATAGGAGGTGCAAACTAATGCGCGGACCCCAAATAATCGTCATGGCGAAACATCGCCCCACTGGCCAGTTTGAAATGCTGGCTTTTGATAACGCCCCTGTTACGACGGCGATCCCGTGCAAATTCCCGGAAAATGAGTATGATTACATCATACTCTCCCTTGACGAGGAATTTGCCAAATCTATTATCGCCCACGGTACCGTGGAAAAAACAGTAGGCAGCATCTCTGAAGCACGAGAGTATATCGAGAAGCATTTCGAAGCCGGCTTCGGACGCTACCCGTCCAAGCGGGAACTCCACAACAATCCCCCTAATATTCCTTCGCCTCCACCCCCGCAGGTTGATGCTTATCAGCCTGATAAAGGATAATCCATCTCGCACTTTGAATGCCCCAATTTTATATCGGGGCATTTTTTATACAAAAATCAAGCATAAGAACATTAAAAATGAGCAAAAATAGCCAAAAATACACCCGATTTTTAGGCTCCACCCCTGTTAAACTATAGAAGATTTTGCCATAAAAGCATTGACATTTTTACAAAAGTATGATACAATGTAAGTAGTCTGTATAGGTGTGGTTATAGACCTATGCAAAAGGTCATTAAAAACCGAATCATCCCAGGTACAAACCAGTATCTGGAATTTTGTTAGGTTGTTTAGGTTTTCCCCTTATTTCTTTAAATCAGGGGGCCCGACGAACCCCTGTTTTCATATATTTTTCAAAAAATACAAGAGAACTTGGAGGGTTCGAAAAAATGGGATATACGATTTTTAACATTCTATTCTCGCTAGTGTGTGGAATCGCATTCTGCGAGGTCGTTTCAACCTCCCCAGCAAAGGGCGAGGAAACGGCACAACCCCTAGCACCAATATCATGGATATTCGGCTTGATCGTCTTTGTCGGCGTGAATCTAGGCCTACTCTTCGTCGGATGGACCTGGATCCCAATTGGTATACTAATTGGTCTCATTGTCGCGGTATGCGTGTACAATTTTAACGCCAACGGAGCCATTGTAGCATTCATTGCCGCTCTTCCAATTACTGTCACTGCAATCCTTTGCTTAGCGAAGGAAATTGACAATGGAACGAGTCAGGTAAAGTGGTTGATAATAATTCCTATTCTGGAGCTGTTAGCAATCTACGCCATTGGCAGACTTAGATCGTCTGCTAAAGATGAAAGAAAACAAGTTGCAGCAAATATCTTCACCGTTATTTGCATTATCGTGGCCGTCATTGCCATAGGCATTTATGTTAAGGAGGTGCTGATAAAATGACAAAAAAGAATGTTATCGCCATTGTCGCGTCGCTTTTGGTCACTGCGCTCTGTATCACAGGCGTAGTTGTTCACACAAAAGCCGGCGGCGAAGTGACTGAAACAACTACTATCACGGATCAAAACGCTGTTCTCAGCGTTGAGGAGGAGGACTCCAAATTTGTTGTTAATCTTGGCGAATGCCATGCATACGACAACATTTCAACGGAACTTCTCTGGAACTCGCTATCCAAAGAAGATCGCGCTCGCACTAAGGCGGCCGGCTTCTCGGATGCCGTTTCCTTCCCCTTAGAAGGAAAGGATGGCGAAGCGAAACTCGCAGAAATCCGCGAGGAAATTCTACGCAACCCCATCTTTGGCGACATGGTCGCTCGTGGCTTCTGTGAGGTTAAACTCTCAGATGGCAAAACCACTCTGGCGGACATTAATCCTTGGATTAATGACTTTATTGCCAAAACCGATCGCGCCTTCAAAAATACTGAAATCGGTACCAGAGGCATAGAAATATGGCTCAAATGCGGTGCTGATGGCAAGTATTATGTAACAGAGGAATATCGCGAGTACACTTGTGGTCTCGCTACTATTATCGACCGCATGGTCATAGTAGGTATTTCCTCAAGACAGTCCGAGCTTAATTTCCGCTTGAACGACAAAGCGAAGGACTACGATCGCCGTACTATCAAGGGTGAAAAACAGGAAAACAAGGATGCTTTTGTTCTGAAGTATTTCCGCAAGGATGGCACCAAAGTTTTTGAAATTGCATTTAACATGCACGATCGTCGCTTTGAACTCCTGAAGAATTACGTTCCTGCGCCCAAAACCACCAGCAAAGGTGGCAGCGGTGGAACCCCGACTCCGACCAAAGGCACCACCAAGAGGGTGGTAACAACCAAAAAGGTTATCACGACTCGCACGGTAACAGTGCCCAAGATCACCATTACGATCCCCAAGATCACTATCCCCAAGATCACCGTTCCTACGGTGACCTATACCACGCCTAAAACTACAGAGAGAAAAACCACCTATCGTAAAGATCCTGCAGAGGATCCTGTCAATCAGGGTAACGCCCCAGTTGGCGGCGGCAAGAACCTACCCAGTGATGGTGCTGGAACTTATCAGCCCACAGCTCAGCGTCCGCCCGAACAGACGACTAAACGCGTAGTCACAACCCAGGCCACTACGACCAAAGTTTATACTACCGTTAGTAGTGGTGGTGGCAATGTCAATCTCGATAACGCTACTCCTCCTGCCACCAATCCCATCCCGACTGTCACCGACAGCCACGACAAACCCGGCAATAATGCTGGTAGCGGGAATGGTGCATTTTCCATGGACTAACCTCCCAACCTAACAAATACCCCCGGCGGCTTCGGCCGCTGGGGAGCACCAAGTTTTGTAACTGAGATGATTCGGCTTTATGGACCCCAGACGAAAGTTAACAAATTGGCTAGCAAAAAACGTTAAATAGCATCAATAATATTAACCTAATAATTTTTTATATTAATTATAAAAGGAGTTTTTATGAAAAAAGCTATTAAAACTACTCTCGGCATAGCTGCTGCTGCCGCTATCGTCGGGGCTAATCTTGCTCCTGTAGCAGTTCTTGCTTGGGGCGACAACTCTAAGGGTGGTCGCGAAAGTTATACTCGCGAACAAATTGAACAAGGTGTTCTTGGCGACACAATCGTCTTTAACTCCATCTCAAACAGCGTGATCGGTGACGAAAAGAACTTCGTTGGCGCTCGCGAAGACACTGGTATTAATGCCGGTGCCGCCAATGTCTGGAACGGTAATGAAATTACTGTCGAAGACGGCAAAACCTACCTCGTACGTCTTTACGTACACAACAATAACCCAAAAGACACTGATGCTATTGCAGAAAACGTTACTACTTCATTTAACGTTTCTACCGAAACTGGTACTTCTGTAGAAGTTAACGGTTTCATTGATTCTACCAACGCTACTCCAACCGCTTACTGGGACAACGTTGTTTTCAAGAGCTCTAGCGAATTTTATCTTGACTACGTCGAGGGTTCTGCTCTCTTGGAAAATAACGGTATTGGTGCCAATGGTGGTGTTCAACTTTCTGATGACATTGTCACCAGAAAAGGTGTAAAAATTGGTTACGACGCTTTAGATGGTAAAATTCCTGGCTGTTACAAATATGCCTCTTACGTTACCATCAAAGTTAAAGCTACCTTTGTTAAAAAATCTGCTGATTATCTAGTAGAAAAACAAGTTCGTATGAAAGGTAGCAAAACTTGGGGCGAATCTGTTGATGCTAAGGTTGGTGATACTGTAGAATATCGTATTCACTACAAAAACACTACTGATGCTGAAACTGAAAATGTCATGGTTAAAGATATTTTGCCAAACAACATGGAATATGTTGAAGGTACAACTATGCTTTACAATGCAACTAACCCAAGTGGTATTGCCCGTGATGATGTTATCACCACTACTGGTGTAAACATCGGTGGCTATGCTAAAGATGGTGATGGTTATATCATCTTCAGCGCTAGAGTTGTCAACAAAAACCTTGCTTGTGGTCAAAATAAGTTGGTCAACTGGGGACAAGTTGGCGTTGCTGACAAAACCATCCAAGATTCTGCTGACGTTTTAGTCAACATTGCCTGTAGTAATGTCACCCCACAAGAAGAACTTCCATCTACTGGTCCTGCTTCTGTGCTTGGTGCCGTTATCGGTTTTGGTTCTCTAACCACTGCCGCTGGTTACTACATTGCTAGCCGCAAAAAGTTAATGTAATTTGTCTGCTCCACGAAAAGGGTTGGCAAAGCAAGAATCCCCACTTTATGTGGGGATTCTTGTTGTCAAAAATATGTTGATTTTAAAGAGCTTATGTTATAATTAAAACAACATGGATCCAACGCAAAACCAATCTGGTACGCCTGGCCCGATTTTCTCGGCCGGCCCTGCTCCCGAAGAACCCCCAATGGCCCCAGCGCCTACCGGCTCTGGTCCTAAAAACCCATTTTCTAGAGGTAGCGATATCGTTTTGCAACCAAGTAACGATTATTACTCCGGCGGCAAAACCCGCTCCAAAAAACCGATTATCATCGTCGGCATTGTTGCCGTTGTAGCAGTTATCGCTTTGCTCGTCATGCTCCCACTTTTCAGTAGAAGCCCAGAAGCAAACTCCGAACAAAAAACTAAATTATATCAAAGCGTATCAGCTATTCATAGCGAATACTCATATGTTATTAGTTCGTATAATGACGTAATTGGGTTAAACCCAACTAGCGGTAATCTGGTGCAACATCCAGAAAGTATACTTTTCTATTACCCAGAATCATATGACATAACTTTCAATATCAGCGCCTTTTTATTAGACTCACTTCAAGAATCTAAAGACATTGCCGAGAAATTAGGGAAATATGAATCAGATATTGATTTCATAATCGGCAGTACCCAAGCTAATCTAGAAGCTATCAAAAAAAATTCCGAGATAATGACCAAATTAAACGAAGCCTTTATTAGCCCGATTCATAGCGTCGAGAATTGGCAATATATTGGTTGCGTTTCTAGTCCAGAAACTCAAGAATTGTTAAATAGCTCAGACAAAAAACTTGCTTCTATTGCTCAGAAATACAATCAGCTTGCTTGCAAAGACGATATCCAGGTTGTTTTTGGAGGTGGAGAATTACAAATGCCAGAATCTGTAGACGAGTCCACCATGGAACTCCTAAGGGATATTGCTAATTCTCTGGCTAATTATTTCGGAACCATAAACGTCGATTCTAAAGATGAAGCCCTAACCAAACTCGAATATATCATGAATGAAACAAAACCAAAAGAACAGAACGAAAGCGAGAAAAATGAATAAGATATTTAGCAAAAAACTTAAAGCGACAGTCAAAGTAGGCGCAGTTATCACCTTAATTCTCTCATCCGTTATTTTTAGTCTTTGCACCCATAATACTGCTAATGCTGACGCAAGCCAAGGAAACCAAACCACGGCAAGACAGAAAGTATACTACCTAGCTCTTAAAAGGTGTAATAATTCCATTTGGGGTGATCTGAATGGTAGTAAAAGCTTTGGGGAATTAAATAATATAGTTAACAATGAGAGATCGTTATATAATCCTGGTAGTGCGGCTTTAGCCCACGGCTTTTGGCTTGAATACGAAGTGAAGAATAAATTAGCTACTTCAGATAATGGGTCGTTCGTATGTGATTCTGAACACGGCAAGATAGCTCAAACCGAGTTTTTAATGTCTCATGATATGAATTTTACACAAAAAGAGCTTATGTGTGGATTGGATGTAGATGGGTCAGCTGGCCTTTATAGGGCGAAAGCTGGTAGTGGAAGGTCTTGTGGGCAAATATACGACCACGCTAATGATAGCAGCGGGAATGCCTATGTAATAGAGAAAACGAATACTAATTACCTCGATTCCATAGTCAGACTAAAAACTTTTGGTGGTAATCCACCAGGTGGTAGTATATCTAGCTTTACTAATCTAGAGATGTATTTTGTATATCACGATGCGTTCTTTTCCGCCTGTGCTGATCTCAATGAGCCAACAAGCGGCGGTGTATACACTATCAATTTATGGGATGATGCTAGCGGAGGCTTTAAAGAATATCATTTCCAACAAAGACATTCGAACATAAAGCCTACAGATGGCATTTGGCTTTATGAAGGCAATGCACAAACTTGTGAATATATGGCTAAGGCTTTAGATCACGGCGATTCTCAAAAAGCATTTAAAGAATACATGGAAGGCAGTGGCTCCACTGCACCAGGTAGTCCGTCTCCTACCGCACCAGGCAGCCCAACGGATTCTGACTCTTCTTCCACCGATAAAACCTGTCTCAGCGAAGCTGGTTCTCTTGGATGGATAGCCTGTCCAACTGGAGACTCTATGGAAAGCTTTACCGAAACAGCATATGAAAAAATGGTGGAAGACTATCTTAAAGTTGAGCCAGAGTTGCTAGGAAATGGAGACGCGAGCACTGAAGGTGCGTGGAGTTTGTTTAGGGATCTTGCTAATATCGGATTTGTTGTTTTGCTACTAGCAATAGTGTTCTCTCAACTTACCGGCGTAGGTATAGACAATTATGGTATTAAAAAGACATTGCCAAAAATTATTGTAACAGCGCTGTTGGTCAATTTGTCATACATAATTTGCCAAGCGATAGTTGATGTTTCAAATATAGCTGGCAACAGCGGCAGGGAGCTGCTAGATACTATAGCCTCTACCATTGCTGGTGGTTCTGGCGTGCCAGGAATGGGAGGAATGATCGCTGGCATAGCTGGGGCGTTGGGGATTGGAAGCGCTGCAGTAGCAAGTATTACTATTCTCTCTGGTGGTATTTGGGCGCTTTTGCTTCCACTTCTATTAGGATTACTGAGTGCGATAATTTCAATATTCTTTGCTTTCTTCTTGCTTGCTGCTCGTAAAGCATTGGTTATTCTTCTCGTGGTTGTGTCTCCAGTAGCGTTTCTATTATATGCTCTACCAAACACTAAAAAAGTCTTTGATAAATGGTTTAAAGTTTTCAAAGCTATGGTGCTTCTATATCCAATCTGTGGCTTTGTGATGGGTGGTGGCACTCTTGCGTCTACAATCATACTCAACGGTACATCTGTGGCTGCCAGCGATATTACCGATTCAACCAAGTTTTTCCTAGTCTTGTCTGCTCTAGCTATTAAAATTATCCCAATTTTCTTTATCCCAACACTTCTCAAAGGCGCATTTGCTGCCCTCGGTAGTGTTGGCGCCAAACTCTCTGGTCTTGGCAAGAATCTCGGTGGCAAAGCTACCACTGCAATTCGTAAGTCAGAAGGCTACCAAAACGCCAAAATTCGCTCAGCGGCCGTAAAAGAAGGCGGTATTAGGGATAAACTTTCTCGCACTACATTCGGCAAAAAGACGGGGCTAAGTAATAGAATTGCTAGAGGCAACCTCGCCGCTGCGCAATTAAGGGATAAACAGGGCGATCTCAGCAAATGGAATAATGAGGAATATAGGAAGAACAGGGCCGCGGCGCTGGAAGAAAAAGAGTTTGACGAAGGCGTTAAAAATGCCGAAGCTGCCCTTAGAAACGGCACTTTTGAATATACGGATGAAAACGGTAATATTCAGAAAGTTAGCTCCAACAGCCAGGCCTTAGAAAAAAATGGCGACCTTGGTGATCTTGGTAAGGCGTTTAGACAATCTCTTGTACGCGGAGATTCTAATAAGGCAATGGCCTTATATAATACTCTTAAAGGCACTGATGCCGGCAGGCAAGCAATCATCACAGCACTAGATAAAGGTGGTCTAGATATGGATAACGCTGCTACGGCGAGAGTAGTCAATAGTATAGCAAATGACACGAGCTACAAGAAATCTAATAGATCGTTCTCTGACTGGGCCCAAGGCATGAGAGGTAAAACTGCAGCAAACGGTGGGGTTATAAAAGAACACGCAATCTCTAATATAAGAGCTGATTACGATAAGAACGTCGCAGGTAGTCTTCGTGCTGAAGACGTTAAAGATATGGATGATTTGGAATTCGGTGCACTCGTGAATGCGGCTAAGAATAATGGGGCAAGATCATCTGCGGTGTTATCTAGTGTTAGAAGTAACTCTCAAATCTTTGATGGTTTGAAGCAAAGACAGAGAGAGCAGATCAACGATGTACTGGGAAATATATCTAATACCCCAGATAACGGCATGACCGCAGACGTGGATCTTCGTCCAGGAAATGAAAACTCAGGAAACGACAATTCGGGGAACAACGATAATAACGATGGCGGCACTTACACTGCTGGTTACGGCGACACCACCACTTACTCGACCTAGCCAGTCGACATATAACAAAGAATAAAAACAAGCTTAATTCGCGGCAATCACATTTTCAAACAGCACGCCTACGGTTAGTGGCCCCACGCCACCAATCTTAGGTGTGATTGCGGCGAGGTCTTCGCGCTCACGAACCGCTTCTTCTATATCACCCACCAACACCCCATCTTCGCTGGCTGTGCCCGCATCAACTACCACTGTGCCCGGGCGAATCATTTCGTTTTTAATTAAATGTGGCGCACCAGTTGCTGTTACTACCACATCAAAATTTCGCAAATCTTCAAGGTTGTCACCACGATGAAAAATCGTTACATCATAGCCAGAATTATTCCATATTTTATAAAGTGGCTTACCTACCAACCTTCCGCGCCCCACCAGGGCGATTTTTTTGTCAGCAAGACTAATGTCATATCCAGCCAGTAACCAGTTGATCGCGGTAGCCGTAGCAGAATCAAACTTACCCTCACCACTTAGCCCATCAACATCTTTTTCTGGTGTAATCAAACCCAAAATTTTATCCGTATCAACGCCATCCTTCAAAGGTAATTGCACAATAATACCAGAAACAGTAGCATCTTTGTTTGCTACTAGAATTTTTTCGCGAAGATCATCTTCGCCATCAGCAAGGCAATCCTCCACCACAACTCCAATATCCTCACCATAACGTTTTTTTAGCTCTACATATTTTACAATTACCGGATTATAGCTATCGCGCACAATCACTAGCTTCGGTTTTTTGTCCATTTCTGCCACCAAATTTGCCTGGCGTTCTTTTACGAATCCTGCCAGCTCGCTGCCGTTTAAAATTTTCATCTTTCCGGAATCTCCACTGGCTCTTGCTCTAACTTGTAGCTAAATTTATCTTCAATAATCTTAATAATTTCTGCGCGCGCCGCAGCAAGATCAGCATAACTTTTAGCTGATTCATTAATTAAAATCAATGCAGCCTTATCGCTCACTTTCATGCCATGAAAAACTTTGCCTTTTAGTCCCGCTTCTTCGATTAGCCAGCCAGAATTTACCAAGTTTTTACCATGTTCTCGCCACACCAAAATGCCTTCTTTTTTAGCTTTCTCAACTTCCTCGTCGCTAAGATAAATGTTTTTAAAGAAACTTCCAGCGCTAGCTTCTACGTCTGGATCTGGTAATTTATTAGCCCTAACTTTCTTAATCATGCGACGAATATTTTTTGGCGAAAAATCTGTTTCATTATGTTCATCTACATATCTTTGCAAAGAAGTATAAAATGGCGGCTTTAGCTCGCCACGTTTTAGCCTTACGGTTACCGAAACAATAAAATACCTACCCGCATCTTCACCTGAATTAAAAATCGACTTCCTGTATTCCAGTTTCATGTCATCTTTTTTAATTACATGAATTTCGCTAAGCAGGGAATCAAAAGCTTCAGCCTCTTCAATAGCTTGTGCCGCCTCCTGCCCGTAGGCACCAATATTTTGCACCGGAGCTGCACCAAGCGTTCCTGGGATCGCGCTCATAGCTTCGATGCCAGAATAGCCCTTTTCGCAGGCAAAATCGACAAAATCATCCCAAACTTCACCCCCCATGCCTTTAAGCAAGATCTCGTCACCTTCTTCTTTCAAGATTTCAATTCCACGGAGTTTATTTATCAAAATTACTCCATCAAAACCTTCGTCATGGCCAATCGTATTTGCGCCTTTGCCTAGCACATAAACCGGCAAGTTTTTATCTTCTGCAAACGCATAAGCCTCTTTGATGTCATCGACATTTTCAATATCTATTACAAAGCGTGCATTACCACCAAGACGCATGGTAGTTAATGTAGAAATAGGGATATTTTCTCGAATTTTCATATCTATATTATATCAGTTTTACCGATGATTTTGCGAACATTCTGGTTAGTCGGCGAGATTCCTTGTTTTTTGAGTTTGCGTGCCATTTCACGTCCCATCATCGATTCTTCTTCTGAAAACACACAACCACAATACTTTTGTATATAAAGCCCGGCGCTTCTGGCTTCCTCTTGGCCTTCTTTCCAACCTTCACGAAAATCTCGGTACAAAAACTTGATGCCAAATTCTTTGGCCAAATGTTCCATCAAATCTTTAATAATATCGTGCTGCTGATAAATGCTGTACAAAAGCGTAGTCGAAACGGTATTGTAGCCGTTTTCTTTGGCATATTCAAACACTTTCCGAAGCCTCTTTGGATAGCAATAATTTTGACAGCGATTCAGAAGTGTTTCGGTTAGATTTTTGTCGTCCACATCTTTTAACACCCCGCACAAAAACTCGTCTAGGCCATACTGGTCTTCTAAAATCAACTTTACGTTCTTTTCTTTTGCATAAGATTTTAAACAGTCTCGGCGCGCTTTATATTCGCTATACGGATGGATATTTGGGTTATACCAAAAAAGCGTCGGCTCGATTTTTTCCTCGCGCAGTTTCTTGATACAATAAACGCTGCACGGCGCGCAGCAAGTATGAAGTAATAGTTTCATCACTGTTATTATAGCAAAAATATGCATTTTGTGGTATAATTTACGCATGGCTAAGAAAATCAAAAAAGTTGTTGCCAAACTCAACCGCAATAACAACCATAAACACAGCGACAAGCGCAAACACGCTCGTCACAAAGACGGACGTTAAAAAATCACCCTTAGAGGGTGATTTTTTGATTATTATGTGGTATAATATATGAAGTTTGGTCCGGTAGCTCAGTTGGTTAGAGCACGAGCCTCTTAAGCTTGGTGTCGTGGGTTCGAGCCCCACCCGGATCACCAACAGGGGAACCTGTGGAAAACTCAGGTTCGAAGATGAAATTAAATGGTGATTTATATCTGTAAATCACCCTTTTTTGTGCATCAATTTCAAGGTTCGAAACCATATTTCTGACCAAAATGTCCTTTTCG
>JAFRKC010000002.1 GCA_017431955.1 Candidatus Saccharimonadota bacterium | reverse complement strand
TGTGGTCGCGGATTTACTCAACTGAAAGGAGTATCTATGCTTAAAGGAATTGACATTTCGCATTGGCAAGCGAATCTTGATATCGCCTCAACTGGCGCAGAATTTGTAATTTGTAAGGCTACTCAGGGAACGACTTTCGTCGATCCAAGTTGTGACCGGCACTACCAAATCGCTAAACGGCTTGGCTTGAAGCTCGGCGTCTATCACTACGCTTCGGGTGGCGATCCAATCGCTGAGGCGGACTTCTTCGTCCGTAATATCCAAGGCTATATTGGCGAAGCTATTCTTATTCTCGACTGGGAGAAAACCCAGAACTCTCGCTTCCACGAGCACGCTTCGTGGTGTATCAGGTGGTTGAACCGCGTCAAAGAACTGACAGGTGTTAAGCCTCTCATCTACACTAGCGCCAGCGTTATTCATGAGGCGAACTGGTCGTCTGTCGTTGCCGGTGATTACGGTCTTTGGGTTGCCGGTTGGCCTGATAATCGCGATAGCTGGGACATTCCAAAGTTCCTCTGGGATGTTTCGCCGTGGCCGTTCTATGCGCTCTGGCAGTATACTAGCTCGGGTGGTCGGCTTGACCGTGATGTCTTTATGGGCGATCGTGCGGCTTGGGATAAATATGCGGCGCGCAATGGTTCCACTCCAACTCCAGCTCCCGCTCCGGCACCAGCGGCCAAATCCAATGAGGACTTGGCTACGGAAGTTATTCGTGGAGATTGGGGAAACGGCCAAGATCGTAAAAATCGCTTAACTGCGGCAGGATATGATTATGGCGCCGTCCAGAGTATTGTTAACCAACGGCTTGCCGGTTCTTCGGGAGCCTCAACTGCCAATAATTGTTCCGCAGTTTATTACACCGTTCAAAAGGGCGACACCCTTTGGGGAATCGCACAAAAGTACGGTACAACCTATCAAGAGATTGCAAGGCTTTCCGGCATCGCCAACCCTAACCTGATCTATCCGGGCCAGAGAGTGAGGGTAAAATAATGCTTCCCGATAAGGTTTATGAGGTCTTAAGGTGGCTTGTTGCGGTCTTTCTGCCGGCTCTCGGCGTCTTCTTCTCAACGCTCGCCGAGGCTTGGCATTGGAATCTTCCGACCGAAGCCATCTTAACTACCCTGTCGGCAGTAGAACTGTTTCTGGGTGCTATTTTCGGTATTTCTAAGGTTATTTATGATTCTAAAGAAAACTCCGAAAAGGACTTGTAAAAATCTCAAAATAAGGTTAAATACAAACACCTTGCGAGGATCCGGCCGTGATAAGTTGGAACCGGTCGAGTAGGCCGCTCCTCTCGATACGGGATCGCGGCCTCGCAGGGTGTTTTAATCAAGGAGATTTATGGAAATACCAGTTAAACAATTAGATAATCCGCTTCCCGATCCACTCGATATTCGGGCTTGCGATGAGTTCTTTGAGGCTTTAGAGAACGAGGAAGTGGAGTTTTAAGGAGGATTATGGATAATAATCAGAAAACTGCTATCCAAGAGATGGACGAGACCATTAAGCGTCGTAATGATGAGAAGCTCGCCGAGGCGGTTAAACTTGTTAATGACGCTATTATGGCTGAATATAAACGATTAGAGAAAATCGCAAAGACCGAGGAAGATGATCCTATCTTGATTGAGGGAGAAACTACTGCCGGTTATTTTTGTCATCTGATGGTTGATCCGCAAGATGTTGCGAAGATCGCGCTTGAGTATAACTATCCGGTCTGGCATATTTTACAGCAAGATTATCCAGACGGAATGTGGGAGGAGTTAGGTCGAAAGTTCGGGCTAGAGACAGTTTGTTCAATGGATTTATAGGAGATGTTATGAGTTGTATTGGTATTTGCGAATATGTTATCGGTATTATTCACGATAAAGACATTTGGTATTATGTCGGCGAAAAGGACGCCAACGGAAAGCGTTTACGCACGGAAGAGCGTTATTCTTCGTTCCTGGTTGACGCTAAACACTATGATGATGAGGTTGAATTAAGGTGGGAACTAGAGAAGTTGCCAAGAACTCTGACTTACAAGATTCTTGAAATTCAGCGTTGTCCGAAATGTAATAAAGAGTTTACGGAATATCCAGCGCTTTCTCGTGAAGATAACGAAACCGAAATCTGTCCGGAATGTGGAGTTCGGGAGGCGTTAAAAGCTTTTCAGCGTTATAGCACTAGTGAATAATTATTGCTCTTGCGGCTCAAGCTCTTGTATTGCACGGGACAAATAATCGTTTATTTTATCTACCGAGAAGTCTTTCGCAAAAATAGTTGGATTTTGTTTGTATAATCGGCTAAGTAATTCGGCAGCAGTTTTAAATGAATAGTCGTTTCCGGCAAGGGAACGGCTTTTGTTAGTCGAAGCTCCGTAGGGGCCGTCCATAAGTTGCATATTGACGTCTAAATTATACCCTCTCTGTATCATGTCATTGACAACTCCGCCGCCACCAATCGCAATCATGTATCCATTGCGCTCTTTCACATATTCCAATTGGGTATCCGGCAGATCCATCCAGTTGGCCGCTTTTCTGCCATCATGTTCCAATATCGTTGCATGGGTAATAGTATCTGGCTCTACTCCACCACTCTCCTCATGCGTCGCTTCCATAGTTAGTGTTCCTAATAGGACTATTGGATCGGACTCTGGATCGGTATTTCGTCTATGTACTGCTTCGTGCATTGTCTTTTCAACGCCAAAGTTAGTACCACCAGTTACGATAAAAGCGGTTTCAGGGTTTAAGGTGTTAGCAAGCACTTGCATAGTGAGCGCAATATTCTTCTGATCCTCCAGGCTAATATTCGGCCAGTTGCTCTTTGAAGCTCCTGTTATCATGACTGGAATTTTTCCATCGGTAGCCCTCTCTACTTCGACGGCATCAGTTACAATACCTATCTTTTCTAGACGTTCATCAAGCTGTCTTGCTGCCTCTGCTTTTTCTGCGGCATATCTATCTGAAACTGCTTGATTATACCTAGGTTTTCCATCGGGTGTCGAATAGCGAATGTTATCATATATGGAGTCAATATCTGTAATTGGCATATGCCCTACTTCTCTTGCTTTCTCTCTAGCCAACACTTTAGCTTCAGTCTGTCTTAGCTTTTCAAAATCTTCCGGTTCAAGTCCAGCCGCTGTTGCAAGCAGAGATTCTTGTTCCCCTACGGTCGAATAAATTCCTCCACCATCAGTTCCTAATACAACATCAACCCCAGCGTCTAAATATTTCTTGATTGGGATTTCGGCTATACTATTAATGTTGTTTAGTGCCAAGTTAGAACTAATATTGAATTCTACGATCGCTCCCATATCCTTTGCAAGCTGTATGGTTTCTTCATCGACTCCATATAATCCGTGGCCGATACGCACTCTAGGCATATCATATTCTCGGCCATCAGCAGTTTCTCTGGCCGCGTGGGCATCATGAATAATTCGTAAAGCATCCTTTACATTATTCTTGAACATTGGGTTTTCGCCAGCGTGTACGCGAATGGTAAAGTTTGGATCTGCCGCCATTGCGTACTCAGCAAGCATTTTAAGTTCGTCTTCAAATGATTCGGTGGAATTAGTTTCGTGGCCCATAAAGTCAACCCCGACAATATATGGGCTTCTTGCTATGCTAGTGATTCTGTCCGTATCGTCCATATTCCACTCTTTGTCAGAATGTCGCCATAGACCGGCTACAAATCTCAATTTGACGCCAGTTTCGGCTTCTATCTGTGGGATATTTTCTTCTAGCATCTTCATGTAATCGCGGTCGTTAATAAATGAGGAGTAAGATAATTCAGCATATTCTACACCAGTTTCGCGATAGGTTTCTGCGAGCGAATGAAGTAGGTCTGGGAATAATTCTTTATTTTTTGTAAAAGGCCCGCGTAGCGCATATACTTCTTCCATTTTGTTAAAAGTTTCTTGCGTTACCGGCGAAATCATTAACCCGCTCTTTAGTGCATTTAAATCGTCTTCGCTTATGGCATTTATATTGACATTTCCGGAACCATCGACTTCATATTGGCTCGTATCTACACCTACTTTCTTCAAGTATTGAGCCGGGTAAGAAATCCCGTGTCGTTTACCTACATCAATTAGCGAATCTGGTGTAATTGCTCCGGCGAAATGGGTGTGTAGATCTGTTTTCGGCGTGAAATCTGACAACTTCTCTCGAGAAAAGGGGACGCCATTTTCTTTTCCTTGAGCTAGGGATCGTAGTTCAAAGGATGTCAGCTTATTTACGCTTTTAATGTCGCCAGTCGAACGGCTCACATCTATAAAAATTGTGTCGCGGATAGAATATCGCCAAATATCTTCGTCGTCGGTAGGTGATATCGAGGATATACTCCTTAAATTATCTACGATTTTACGATTTAGGTGTTCGTCGTTACTAGCACATTCCAGATCGAAATTCACTCCGTCCTCGGACGCTTCAAATACGATCTTTAGTATGTTCCCGTAGTCTAGAATGACTCCGAAAGGCGCTCTCGATCTTTTTCGTGCTTACTTTCATCTAGCGAGGAGTGTTCTTCGGTAGTAGTGTTTGGATGAAATGGCACCTGTTCAGCCATATTATCCCAACTTGCAGGGTTAGAGGGTAGATCGCTAATCTGATCAGTTATATTTTCCGCATCTTTTGGTTGCGAACTGCTGGGATCCATATTCTCCCATCCAGTAATTTCCGATTGTTGATCTTCGGTACTATGGCTGATGACTTCATCCATGTTTTATTCTCCTAAGCTCTCATCCCTTTTTTCTAACTCGGCCGCAAATTCTTCTACGGTTTTTGCGTTCGGGAAGCCCAAATAATATTCTTCTCTATAGCGTTGCGCCATTGCTTCTGCTTCATCGCCATCAAGTTGTTCAGAAAACGCATTCTTTCGCCAATAGGAATCTGTGAATTTTTTATAATCGAAAGTTTCTTTTCCAGTTTGCTCAGCTTCCGCGATAGCTTTATCTAGACGTTCTGCTTTCTCGCGCTCCTTTCTCGCGGCGGCCATAGCAATATCCCATTCGCCGGCTGTTGCCTGTTGTTCTGGTGTCGTATCTATTCTTTCGTGTGGCATATTTTCCATCTCATCTCCTTTATTTAGATTTACTATCTAGGGCCTCGCCCAGTGTTTTACCAATAAATTGTCTTAAAACTGCCACATTCTTGGCGGCATATTGCTTGGAATTATCATCAAAATAGGTATCTTCGAAATATGCTATGTATTCTTCAGTGATTACCGTATCTCTTACTGACGCTACTTCGGCATCCACACTTTCATCGCTTGACATCACGGCCTTTTCTGCCAAAGCTTCTTTTCCGGGTACTACTCGTATCTTGCCATTCTCAAACCTAGCCGCTTCAACCGATTGTTTCGTTTCTGGATCGAAAGCTCTTAGGGTGTAAGCGCTTACTGCGTCTGGATGCTCTTGTATCTGGCCAAACAATGCAGATCTATTTTTCCTTACTGCTGAAAAAGCATTGGCAACTCCAGCGAAGTCAATGTTTGGATCTTCTCCGTTTTTTTCACGGGAGAGAACCCTTACGGCTGATAGCTCTAATGGTACATCCATATCAAGGATAGCGACTTCCCGATCGGTTTCGGCGGCATCTTCAAACACATCTTCAAAGTCAGTAGGATAGGCCATCAATTTATCGTACACCATCGAATATGGCTCTGCCATAGCTCGCTCTCGCATAGCGCGTGAAAGCTTTCTGCTGAGCATAGAAGACTCATCATGAACTTGAACGTGACTCATTTTGCCATCTTCTCGGAGCGGAGTTTTGAGTACATCTGGTGCTAAAGTTCCGCTCGGCTCTCCTGTTTCGTCTAGTATTCCATTGAATAAACCACCACGTAGGGCTGTAGTTTTGCCACTTCCACAAGTTCCGCGTAAACAGTAGATTGTCGGTTTTCTACCTTCGTCTATTTCATGTTGTCTTAATCTCTGAGATAAAGCGTCCGCTTTAGCAAGCATCGTTGCTATTATCTGTTCATGAAACTTTACTCTTTCTGGGTGCCACTCATCTGGATTATCGAACCTCGCCGAGACTTCTCGCCATTCTCCATTAGTTAGACCTGATGTTTTTTCAATTGGCGGTGGACGCATAAAAATCTTAAATGATTTCACGCCAATTGATTCTAACTTTTCGAGGTCTTCATAGCTACTCCATGCAGTTTCTGACTCTTGAGCTTCTTGCGTATTTTCTGCCGGCTGAACTACTTGCTCGCCATTCTGCGGATTGAATTTATCGTGAGCTACGTCTTTTAAATCATCCCAAGTGGCACCAGTATCATTCTTTCCGCCCTCAATAACTTCCCATCCAGTTTCCTGTGGTTTTAAAGCGTTATTTCCAGATATGCTGCCACCTAGATTGAAGTTTTTCATCGTCGTTATGAATTCCTATTCTGCTTTGAAATCTCCGGCTTTTTCGGCTATATTATCCCAAGTAGTTGGCTCCTCGGCTTTAGGTGCTTCTGCTGCCGGTGCTTCGCCTGAGCGACTATAAGTATCATAGAAATCTCTTGGGTTAATAGCATACATATCATCTGGGTTCGTGATGTTGATGAAGCTACCTTTTGGCATATTCATCTCATCTCCCCATTGCGAAATCGTCAAAGCTTCTTTTGTTTCAACAAATTTTTGTGGGCCACCAACAGGCTTAAAGATGTCTGGGTGGTCTGGATCTACTTCGTATTTTTTGCGGAATGTTTTATCATCAATAATCCATTGATTCACATGGCCGTTTTTATCAACTATTGGGTTGCCCTCGGCGTCGGTTTTTGTTGCGATCCAGCCGGTTTCGCCAGTTTCTTCATCTGCCGTTACTGTTGCGACTTTTTCTTGGATAGGATTGCCGTTTTCGTCTTCACTCCACGAAATCACTTCTTGGCCAGCTTCGCCTTTAATGGCACCTATACGAGCGTGCTTCGCAGCTTCAAATACTTCCAAACTCCCATCAGCTAAACCAGCTTCGACATATTCTTTGGTATCGACCTTGCGATACTCCATATTTTCCCAACCAGTATTTCCAGTGGCTTCGCCGCTGTCGCTAGTTATAGTTTCTTTTGAACTCATAAGTATTCCTCCAACAGTTATTAAATTACTTAGTTATATTATACCACAAAATTATGTGGCTGTGAGCCTATATATTAAAACATCTTTTGCACAGATAATAGAAGTAAGGATTGTTTGTAATGGAAGATAAGGCTTACATTCACGATGATGAGTATTACTATGAAATAATTCGTAGGAATATGCGCAAATATCGTAACCAGCACAATTTGACCCAGCAACAGTTAGCTGATTTAACTGATATGTCTAGAGAATATATTTGTGATATTGAAAATACGAGCAGAAATAAACACGTTTCCATTGCGGTTTTGGGCAGGATTGCTGAAGTGCTAAATATGCCTATTGGCGACTTCTTTATTGATGACTAATTTTAGGAAGGGAAAAGGCAGCTCCGGAGAGCTGCCCTAGCAGGTTTTAAAGCTGAGACTGCTACTCAGCATTTTGCTTACTCGCTCCAGCCTGCGCCAAGAACTTCGTCAGCCAGCCCATAGGCCGCAAAGTCGTTCTCGCTCAGGATGTAGCGATCGCCCTCGGCGAGGTTGTCGGGATCTTCCTTGTAGTAGGGAGCGCAGAAGTAGCATTTTGCATCGCCGTTCTGCGGACCACCCCAAGGTGCCTCGATTTCCACGCTGTCGCCGGTGTCGTTCTGGATGATCCTCGCCATACCCTTGGCGCGATAAACGCCGGGTTCGTCGGTCGGCTCATAGCGCTTCTGGAAAGTCGCATCCGGAATGGCATAGTTGTTGTCGCGGTCGGTTTCCCAAGCTTTGGGATTGGTCGCGATCCACTCGCCAACTTCGACGATGCGGGTGTCTTCCAGCTCAGCGCTGCGAACGCAGCCACCTTTGCCCTCAACGGGAATTTCGCGCATGACATAGGTGTCGATCACATACTGGCCCTTTTCGTCGTCGAAACGAACGTCCTTGTCGGCATAGGCACCAGCCTTGAGGCCTTCCTCGGTGATCTGGACGGCTTTGATGATACCTTTCTTGGCATAAATCGCAGCCTGCGCGAACTTGTTGGTGTACTCCTCGGTGTTCAGATTGATCTTCTTCATAGTGTTACCCCTTTCTATGATGTACATTTTGGATTACAACATATAGCACTATTTACGAGTAATTCAGATTTGTAATGTGCTATAATAAGGTTAAGCATTTTCAACCTTACCTTTCCATTATAGCATACTTTGTCAAAAAAGTCAATAGTTCTAACATATTTTTACGGTTTAGGCACGAAAATACCCCCTACGGTATTTCTTGTAGGGGGTATAATCGTTTTTGGTGCCATCTAAAGGGGTAACTTTATTTGGCAAATGCTTGAGCCATTTCTCTGGAGTTAAACTTGGACAAATCGGCGCTCGCTCTGATCCAGACTTTCAGATAGTCAGGGTGAGATTTGAGGTATTCATACTCCCACTTATGCAGAACTTCCGGTCTACTAAGACCATAGCCAAGTCCACATCCGTCGCAGTAATCACCATCATGGATCTTTTCGTCTGCGCATACCGATACACAACCATCGCCGTGTCTGTACCCATCGATAACCTTGCCGGTTACGAAAACACCTTTCTTGAGAGCATTCTCGAAGTCGTCAGATATGAAGCAAACTACCTCATCTCCGAGTTCAAACCAATCCGGAGGTCTATGACCTGCAAGGTAGGGCTTTTCTTCGGCCTTTTTCATTGTATCTGCAATAAATCGTACAGATTCGCTGATCTCGGCTTTTTTCTCGACAAGCCCGGCAAGCTTGGATTTCAGATACTCCACACAGGTTTCCAGCAATTCCTGAGTACCGTTTGCAATTGCGCAAGGCGTATTGAAACGAAACTCGTCATATCCGTAAGTTCCTCTGCCGTTGTTGAGTTCTTCCGGAATCAGAGGGCAAGTCGTGGTGATATGGTAGCTGTGTCGGCACAAACCACCGCCACAATACTTGCACCATCCGCAAAAATTGAAGGTCGTGGCGCCCGATTTACGATTGATCGAATCGGCGTCAAGCGGCTCAGGATCTTTGCTCCAACTGTCATTGGGTACCCCAATCTTGGGGAACTCCGGATGTTCGTACTCGGCAGCCATCGCTTTGATGTCGTCCACCGTCTTACCGTCCAGTATATCAATCTGTGCCTGTACGGTCTTAATGCGGCCAACAATCTCTCTTTCCTCTCTCCTCCAATACTGTTTGAGGTATTCGAGGTTTTTGGAACCGAGGAAGACGAAGTCTGCTTCGGTCGGTACATAGATACCATGCCAATAGTCAGGTATCAGCTTCTGGGGGTTGATTTTTTGATTTGTCATAGCGCAAATCTCCTTTCTTTTTGGTGCGGTTCATCTCGAACCAACAACAATGGGATTTATTGCTGCTTAGCAGCGTACAGTATACGAATCATTCCTATACTCTACGCTGCTAAGTAACTCACTATGGCGTTCCAAAAACGATTGTAATGTTCTGTGTCGCGCAAATCACAACACTACTCTGATTATATCATACTAACGCTAATTTGTCAATATAAGTCCTTTTCTTTCTCTCTAGAATATGTTATAATAACAGAGAGGGATGTGTAAGTCACATTCTTTAATATATGATAGTAACCATGGCAATATTCCGTCCGGACGAAGCATCTATTCTGAGTTCGAGTCGAAAAATCGTTGACTTTATAACCATATGAGCTATAATGGAATTAACGAAGAAAATTGCGATTAGTGGCTCCGCCATAGGAGCCAAGAGCTCCTATGTAAAAATAGGAGCTTTTTCATAGGGTTCCAGTGCCGACCTCCCCGGGTGAGGTAGACACGCAATAATATCAATTTAACCCTCGTGGAGGTACGAGTATGAGTATTTTTGCGAGCTTCTTCAGGAGCGGTATTTATGGAAATTCCAAGCATCAATGACATTGTCAATGGTAATTCTTCAAAGAAGAATAACAATGTCTATGACAATGTCAGTGATAGAGTGCGTTCGGTTGATTACAAAGCCCAATATCTCTGCCAGAAAATGGGCAACGAAGATGATCGAATTGCATACAAGTTGTATTGCAAGGCATTCTATGTACTATCAGAGGACAAAGTCTGGCGTCTTTACGAGCTGGCCCAGAAGAAAGGGAGGCATCCGGCGAAGTATCTGTCTTGGCTACTTTCCAACGAAATAAGAAGAGCTAGCTGAGGTTAGTTCCTGATTAAACTGGCTTTGGCTACCAGAAAGGAAAGTTTATGAAAACCCCAAGTTTAACTCTCTCGGAAGCTTTTGAGCTTTATCGTAAGGACGTTATCGTCTATAAAAATCAATCGGCTAAAACCGAAGAAATGAACCAATGCGCAATGAAGTCTATTGTTGCGTTTCTCGGCGATATACCTATTGCCGAGTTAGACTTTGATCAAGTTCGTAAATGGACAACCGATCTGAGAAAAACGCGTACCTCTAATACGGTTCGCGGCTATATTCTAAAGCTTCGAGTCGTTTTAAAACATCTCAAGGCTCGTGGTTATAAAGTCCTAGATGCTGAGGTTGTCGGTATTCCAAAACGCGATTCGCGCGTTGTCGACTATCTAGAAGTTTCGGAGGTAGAAGCTATGCTTCACGCCGTATTTCAAAAAGGCCCGGGATATTCCCGGTTTAAGCGTTATAGAAATCGAGCTATGATCGCCCTGATGTTCAGCGCTGGTCTTCGCAATGGAGAATTATGCAATATGGAACGAACGCAAATTAAAGATGGAGTGGATAGCTTTACGGTTATCGGGAAAGGTAATAAACCTCGTGTTTGCTTTATTGATCCTATCACTCATAAGTATATCGATGAATACCTTGCACTCCGCGATGATCCGTACCCGGCTCTATTCGTTTCGGAACAACTAAAAGGTCGCGAGAAAATTAACCCCGGTGTCGTACAAATGGTAGTTAAAAATGCAGCCATCAAGGCCGGTTTGGATAAGAATATTCATCCGCATACGCTTCGTCACTCATTTGCTACGGATTTGCTTCGCAATAATGCCAACATTGTTTATGTTAAAGAGCTTCTCGGCCATGCCAGTATTCAGGTTACGATGACTTATACTCATGTTGTAGATGAAGATTTACATCAAATTCATCGTCTAAAACATACTGTTATTCATGCGTAGCAACTTTAAATAATGCCAAATCACTACTTTAAATAATTACCCCTGTTATGGTGGTATCTCAACTTTAAATAATTACAAATCTCAACTTTAAATAATTTACTATTTATGGTAGAATAATTATAGGAGAATTATTATGATTAATACACCTACCCCTAAATTTGACTCTGATCTCACGAATATTATTCTTGAGTTAGAGCATCTCAAAAATCGTCCGCTCAAAAATACCACGAGTGAGAGTGTCTTTTTGCAACTTAAAAGCCTACTCCACGCAGTGGAGGCTGTTGCTTCTGCGCGCATCGAGGGCAACCATACCACGATCGCTTCGTATATCGAGAAGCGCGACGATAAAAGTTACCAAAATGACGAGCAGATTGTAGAGATCTCCAACTTAATTTCTGGCCTAGACTTCATTGATAAGTATGTAATGGATGAGCCTATTTCGGCTGATTTCATCAAAGAACTCCATCGGGTTGTAGTGGGTGGCCTAACCCATGAAGGTGATAAGCGTGCTGGTGCTTGGCGTGATGAGCCTCGCTTTATTGCGAACGCAGAGCATCAACCGCCAGAACCATACGATGTTCCGGATCTTATGCGTGAACTGATAGATTATATTAATAGTGACGATGGCGAGCAGTATGATCTACTTAAAATCGCGATCGCTAACCATCGCTTTGTCTGGATCCACCCATTCGGTAACGGTAATGGTCGTACCGATCGACTACTAACCTATGCACTTCTGTGTAAGAAAGGCTACATCGTACCGAATAAAATGCGCCTATTCAACCCTACGGCTGTTTTCGCCGGCGATCGTAATAAGTATTATGATATGTTGGCTCTCGCCGATGATTATAAAGACGAGCATATTTTGGAGTGGTGCGAATACTTCCTTTCTGGTGTGCGCGACGAGATTAAGAAATCCGAATCTCTCGCCGACGCAGAGTTTGTAAATAAGAAGATTCTGCTTCCGTCCGTTGATCGTATGGAGAAAGCCGGTATTGTTTCTCGGCTAGAAAGTAATATTCTTGGTCGCGCTGTTCGTTTGAGTACGATTAAGGCGAGCGACATCAAGGATCTTTGGGGACGCGAAGTCACTTCCGTCGCTATCGCTCAGCAGCTTAAAAAGCTCCGTGATCGCAACCTCATTAAGCCGACTCGCGAGGGTGGTCGTGAATACGAAATTAGCTTTGAGAATAGCGAACTAACGCGCGTAACATTGGAGCAGATGGATCTTGCCGGATTACTTCCAATCAGGGTAGATCGCTAAAAGTAGTGCGGATTTTTGTCATTTTTTGGCGAGATTCGCACTATTTTTGACTTTTATGTTATAATAGACCATAGGAAGCTGCGACTCGTTTGAGTTCGTGACCTGTCACTTAACAGCTAAGAAATCAATTGCGGTTCTTAGAGGTAAGTGTGTTATCTTTATTTCTTTTCATCGAGGAGTCGATGATAACCATGGTAAGGATGAGGTTCCCGGGTTCAAGCCCCGGTCGCGGCTCCATTTTTTATGTTACAATAGTATTATGAATAAATTGGTAAAACGAGGGCTTAGCGCCTACAGGGTATTTCTAAAAAATAAATTAGCAATGTCTTTGATGATGCTTTTTACTGGCATCATGATGTTTATGGGGGCAATTAATGGTCGTGGAAATGATACTAAAACCCTGCCGCTAATCATTACTTTGGCTGGTATAATTTTCTCTTTTTGGGGTTTTTACAAACTTGGATACATCAAATCAAATTACGATAAGTTATTGTATGAAGGTGAAGAAAAAAGCAGAGTCAGAACCAAGGTAGTTTTCTTGCAGATGGGCGAAGCTTTGATTTATACGGCCATTGCGCTTCTTGGCATCTTCCTTTTGGTGGACGAAAAGTTCACCAACAAAGCTTTAGATTTAATGGCCGGAGGTTTTACTACTTTAAACGGCGTGCTCGGCGCAATTTATCTATACAAAAATCGCGAAAACAAAGATCTGCGTTGGAAAATAACTGTTCTTTTAATGCTGTTTGAATTGACCGTGGGCCCATACTTCATTTTTGCTTCAGATTCGATTGATATTGGCGGATATGTTGTTATGGGTGTAATTACAATGACGGCTGGTACTGTGGAAGTGTTGTCTGCGTTAACGATGGAAAGCATCAAAAGCACCATCAAAGATGGCAAAGACATCGTCCATATTATGAAGGACGAAAAAGATCCTGAGGAAGAAGAATAATTATTTATAAAAATCTTTGATAAAATCTTCGAACTGATCGTTTTTGATAGCTTCGCGCATTTTTTCGGTGAGGTGGATAAGGAAACGAATGTTGTGGATAGAGAGAAGCGTGGCGCCAAAAGTCTCGTCGCAGCGCATGAGGTGGTGAATATAGGCTTTAGTGTAATTTTCACAGGTATAACAGTCGCAAGTTTCGTCTACCGGGGCGAAATCTTCTTTAAATCTGGCGTTTTTGAGGTTGATGCGGTTTTCTTTGATTTCGCCTTTTTTATCCTTTCTAAGGCCCGGAACGAGCGCGTTTCCATGGCGAGCAAGGCGAGTTGGGCTGACGCAGTCAAAAATATCAACGCCACGCTTAACACCTTCAATTAGGTCGACTGGCTCGCCGACTCCCATCAGATAGCGGACCTTGTCCTCAGGGAGAAATGGTACGGAATAATCAATGGCTTTGTACATATCATCTTTAGATTCGCCGTCGTTGGCAACGCCGCCGATAGCGTAGCCATCAAAGCCAATTTTGACGGTCTCTTTAGCGGAATGTTCCCTTAAATCTTGGTGTGGGCCACCCTGAACAATGCCAAATAGATTTTGATCCTTGTTTTGATGGACTTTTTTGCCACGTTTGGCCCAGCGCAGAGTACGTTCGACGCTGTTTTTAAGATAGTGGTAATCAGCGGTGGCAGGCGGACACTCGTCAAAACTCATAGCGATATCACTATCGATCATATTTTGGATTTTGATTGATTCTTCAGGGGTGAGAAAGAGCTTTTTGCCGTCTAATTCGGACTTAAAATATACGCCCTCTTCAGTGATGTCTTTCTTCTTATTATGGGCAAGAGAGAAAACCTGATAGCCACCAGAGTCAGTTAGAATTGGGCTATCCCAGTTCATAAATTGATGAATTCCGCCAGCCTTCTTGATAATTTCAGGGGTGGGGCGAAGCCAGAGGTGATAGGTGTTGGCAAGAATAATGCCAGGATTCGTGGCTTTAACCTGTTCTGGGCTTAAAGTTTTGACCGTGGCCTGGGTGCCAACCGGCATAAACATTGGGGTTTCATATTCGTGTTTTTTGCCGTTTTTATCGGTGAAAATCAGCTTGCCGTATCTGGCGCCAGTGTTCTTATCTTTATGAATTAGCTCGTATTTTACCTTCATTTTTCTCCTAAATAATCAACATAGCGTCACCAAAGCTAAAGAAACGGTATTTTTCTTCAACCGCGTGTGTATAGGCCTTAAGGATTAAATCGCGTCCAGAAGGGCTTTTAGAGGCCTTTTCGGGCATTCCTGCGTCGCAGAAAGCCGAAACAAGCATAATTAGGGTAGACTTTGGTAGGTGAAAATTGGTAATTAGGCCATCCACAACCTGGAACTTGAAGCCTGGGTAGATGAAAATGTCGGTTTCGTCGCTGTCGGCAACGATTTTGCTATGTTTTTTGGCCACGGTTTCTAGGGTGCGAACAGTGGTGGTACCAACAGCGAAGATTTTGCCGCCGCTCATCTTCACTTCGTTAATTTCTTTGGCGGCTTTATCAGAGACAAAATACTCTTCGGTGTGCATCTCGTGTTTGGTGACATCTTCGACGTTTACCGGGCGAAAAGTGCCAAGTCCAACGTGAAGAGTAATTTTGATGATTTTTATTCCCTGTTTTTCAGCCTGTTTTAAGAGGTCGTCGGTAAAGTGAAGACCAGCGGTTGGAGCAGCGGCGCTACCGGGGTTTTTGGCGTAAACAGTCTGATATCGCCCCTGGTCTTTGAGTTTTTCGTGGATATAAGGCGGAAGTGGCATAGTGCCGAGTTTTTCCAGAATTTCGAGGAAAATACCCTGATATTCAAACTGGACATGGGTTATTCCGTCTTCTAAGGTATCTAAAACGGTCGCAACTAGTGGAGCTGGGTTATTAGGCGCTTTAACGCCAAAAGCGATTTTGGTGCCTTTGTGTAGGCGTTTTTGGGGACGAGAAAGGCATTCCCAGGTGTTATTACCGAGATCTTTTAAGAGAAGAAGTTCAATTACGCCACCAGTTTCTGGCTTTACCCCTATAATGCGGGCAGGAATCACCTTGGTTTCGTTTAAAACTAGAGCGTCACCAGGGTGAAGATAATCTAAAATGTCAGTAAAATGTTTATCTGCAAATGATCCTTTTTTGCGATCAACAATAAGCAACCTCGAGGACGAGCGGTCTTTTAGAGGGGTTTGAGCAATCAATTCCTCTGGTAAAAAGTAATCAAAATCATCAGTTTTCACTCTTTATGTTATACCATATTTTTAGTGTTTTTGCTACCTTAAGAGACAAAAATAGCCCCCTTGAAGGGGCTATTTAATGATCTGGATTAGTAAGGGCAGTAGACCTCGTCTAGGAATTCTGTACAGTCGCCGCTACCTTTGTTGTAATGTTTAGCATAGGTGTTAGCGATGCCTCTGAAGAGATCTTCAAATCTAGTAACAACAGCTTCGGAGTTTTCCATGTTGATTGGCGCCATTGCTTCGATATCTGGCTCTTTCTCTTGGATGTACTTCTCAAGAGCTTCTCTTGCGTTGTAGTAGGCATCTCTCTTTTCAGTGTAACCGCTGCCATAAGAAGCGGTGTCGTAAGCCTTATAGGTTTTAGCTTTGGCAAGTGCTAATTCGAGCCAACCAGCACCGTATTCCTTGAGAGTATCGTTGCTGGATTCGGTAAGGATGCTACCGGCAGTGTTGTAGGCAGAGTCTGTGCTATTGGTGTCTAGATCATACTCAGCCACCTTGAAAGTGTGCCAGGTTTTGTAGATGTCTAGCTTTGCGGACAAAGAAGAAGAATCGATAGCTAGTTTATCAAAAGCAGTTTTAAAGCCGTTGTAGGCATTTTGAAGATTACTGTCGCGTTTGATGCCGGATGTTTGGCCTAATCTATCGACTAGATCGCCTAGACCGTCGGTGACGGCGAGACAATTTTCAATGTAGCCATTAAAGGTCTTGTTGCTGGTATAGCCAGAATCGTAATAGCTCGTAACATAGTCACAGTCATTATTGTAGGAAAGTTTGCTGATTTTTTCGTCTAACTCTTTGGCTATATTGTAAGCTTCGGAATAGTCAGCTCTAAAGATAATAGGGATAAGAATGATAGCTAGCACGCCCAAAATGATAACAGCACCACCAATAATGCAAAGAATAATGATAGTTTTCTTGGTTTTTGGATTCATTGGTGTTTTTGGCGCAGTTTCGGCTGGCTTTTCAGCTGGTGTTTCTGCAGGGGCGGCTGGAGCTGGAGTCTCAGCTGGTGTTTCCGCTGGAGCTTCTGGTGCCGGCTCTGGTGCCGGTGTTTTGGTTTGATTATTTTGACTATCGTCCATTTATTATCCTTCCTTTATTTAATTTAATTTTAGCATAAAAACTTTATTTTTGTGTGACATTTACATTAAATAGCATTAGGTCGCCAGAAACTGCGCCACCGGCGTTGGTGAGCACGTAAATTCTGCCGGATTGATCTAATGAGCTAACACCAGCAAATGTGCTAAGTTTAAAGTCTCCTTTGTTTTGGTCAAAGAATGGTAAGTCTAATGAGAGCAGGCCGGTTTTTTCGATCAAAACTTCTTTGAGTTTTTTACGCGCGGTGTCAAAATCAATACCGTCTTTAACCTTGTTGGCACAAATAGAAATCTTGTTGCCTTTAAGATTATCTCTTGCTTCCTTGGTTTGAGATTCTGCCCTATCTAGTTCGCTGGTAACAAAACTAAGATCTACTAAGTCAGAATTGATCCCCTTAACAAAGCCGCTAATTTCGGTAAGACTGTTGACAAGACCATCGACGTCAAGCTCTACGCAGCCGTTGCTCATATCTTTGAACGGATTGTTGGTGGTGAAATCAATATCAACTTTTTCGATCAAATCGTCTAGCTCGCTAGCGTTAACGGAGACGAGAATATCGGCTGGTTCAAGCGAAGCATTGGCAACGGCGATAACAATTACGCCGGTATCTTCGTATAGGGTGTAGTCAACCTTACCGTTTCCGTCTTTTAGTACTTGCTTGGAACCGCTTAGCCTAATAAAGCTGACTGCCGTGCTGTTTGGTGCCTGGACGGAAATCTTGGTTTCGTGATGGCCTTCAGGATAGAAATAAAGGTATTTGAGCGAGGTTGGAGCCATGGAATATTTTTCGTTGCATATACCGCCGCAGTAAAGGGTAATTCCGCCTGGGTTAGCCTCAGCAGCTAAGGCGTTTTTGATGGAATCTTTGTAATCATTAGTGATGTTACGCTGAGAAAGTTGTTTCATGACGTTACGGAAATTAGTGGCGCCGGCTTGTTCGTAAAGATAGTTGATAGTGTTCTCTTGCGTCCAGGATTGGACGATAATACTAGCAGCATTTGGCACGATTTCATAGTAATTTTCCCAGAAGGCTAGAGTTGGGTAGCCAAGGTGGTTGTTCACGGCATTACAGCCATATTCAAGATCTGTATTTTTTGATATGACATTTTCTAATCTGTTGCAACTATTTTGTATATATTCGTTATGATGATCGGCCAAAAGACTATCCGCAGCATGTGAACTCATAGCATTGATAGAAAATAAGTGTGCAGTTCCTTCTTTAGATAGATACTGGTCTGGGCAATACGTACCAATAGTGTCACGGCAATAGCTCCATTGAATGCCGTGGGCAAATTCGTGAGACACCACTTCTTCAGTATTGAGAGCTAAATTACCGTTTTCTAGATATGCATGTTCTGGTTTAATGACGGTAAATTCGTCGACTGGGGATGAATCCCAGAAGCTGTATCCACGGTCAGTACCTTTAAATTTTGCGTCAAGGCGATGGATAATTTTATCAGACAGCGATTCCGTGTTCTCTTCGAGATACGGATATTTATGGTAAGCTTTAAGTTTGGAACCTTTCGATGTTGGGTCGGCGACATAAACTACACCCATAGTGTCTAGGGCATTTTCGTCAATACCGCTAGCTTTTAGCACTTTTTTGACCTTTTCTAGACTCTTGGTGTTTTCGGTATAAGTAACTTTGTATCGATAATCAATTCCAAAAATTTCCTTAGTTTTATCAACTACATTATCCATTACTCGGCCAATGCCCTCTGCGACTTCGTCAGAGATGGCATCAGTACCGGTATCAGTATAAAATATTACTGCCGTGCCTTTTGGTGAAACTTTAGCTTTGTTTAACGTTTTGACTGATTTGGTGCCGGATGCGGAAACATTCTGCACTAAAGGATCGGTGCTAATGTATTTACCGACATTGCCGCTTGCGTCAGTATCAATGTTAATATTAGACAGTAATAAGACTTCAGCGAGAGATTCAACGGTTTCATCGCTAAGTTCATCTAGGTGCTCGTTGATGAATGTTTCGTCTAGGTCAAAGAAAGTATTTTCTGAGCCATCCTTGTACTCGTCTGGCAAATCATCGGGGGCAAACATGTAATATAGAGAGTATTTAACATATTGATCGATGGTGATTTTGCCAGCTTCGAAGTCGCTGCTCATCATAGTGTGGCCATCGGCGGTTTCTTTGTATTGCTCCATGACATCACTACGAATTTTATTGTTAATAGCCGGAGCGATAAATATAAGAGAGAGTAGTACAATCGGTGTAAAAACGAAGAAGCGCCAAATGCCGCCGCCGATAAGCTTACCAATAATGCGGCCAACTTTGCAGTGGTTGCGGGCGATGCGCATAATCCAGCGCACAGTACCCCAGACAAAGTTGAGAATACCGATGATCAGCGTGATCCAGAAGAAGGCCTGGCCAAAGCTAGCCTGAGCATCGTGCGTATTATTGGCGTAGGCGGTTGGGTTTTCGCTATGTTTGAGAATAAAGAGGCTCACTGGCAACATGATGGCGACAAAAAGCCAGATGATAATCCTGATAAATTTAAAAATTTTGCGCTCTTTTTTGGGAGTTTTGGTGGGGGTGTCGGACATGGCTTGCTCTTGCTCGTGAGTTTGCTCTAGTTGCTCAGAGAAAGATGGATTATCGCTTTGGTCTGGAGTTTCGGCGGCAGCTTCATCACCAAGGCCGGTGACGGTTGGCTCTGGCTCTGGTTCTGGTTCCGACTCGGCTTCTGCTTCTGGCTCCGCTGGTTCTGGTTTTTCTGTTTCGACTGGCTCTTCTGGGGTCTCTGACTCGGTTGGAGTTGCTTCTTCAGCGTCCATTTTTTCCTCGACAGCAGCCTCAATTTGATCTAATTCGTCTTCTATCGCTGCTTCGTCATCAGAAATTTTGCTTTTTGATGGCATAGAAGAGCTTTGTGGTTTTACCGCGTCCATGACTAGCGGTTTTTTATTAGGTTGTTTTTCGCCCATTTTCACCTCTCTTAATTATTTCGAATCTGTCGAAATGATTTCGACAAAAATCCTCGCCTTATTAAGACGATTATATCATAAGCACAATGATTATTGAATGATTTTTTTGTTTTTTGACCTAATTAATTTTTTAGGGGTAGACAATCTTGGTTTTGAAGCGGCAGTCGTAGTAGTGGTTTTGCTTTTGACAATACCCATTCTTTTGTTTTTGGCGCGGCGCTTTTTAGCAACGTCTTCGGCTAGTTGTTGTTCAATTCTGGCGGTGGTGGTGATGATGGCTTCTTCGTCACCAGCAACTTCGTGCAAGGCTAAGATTTGACGAAGCGTTGTAGTGCTGTGATCTAGCTCGTAAGCAGATTCTAAAGCGGCGATGGCTTCTTTGCGGCGACCAAGCTGCTCTTTAGCCTTAGCAAGCGCAATATAGCGAGCTGGGATATCGCCCTCTAGCTCTAGAGCCTGTTCAAAGGCGAGTTCAGCCTTTTCGTAGGCGCCAGTTTCAAGATAAATTAAGCCAGCGTTATGTAAGGAAGATGGATTATTATCGAGCGACTGAGCAATTTCGAAACATTCAATAGCGTCGTCGAATTTTTGCTCCTTGGCATAAAGAATACCGAGACGGTTGTAGGCCGCAGCGTTCTTCTCATCGAATTTAAGGATGGTAAGCAAAGCCTTTTCGGCACGAAGTGGTTTGCGTTCTTTCATGGAAGTCTGAGCAATAGACCAGAGCTTGCGCATCTGGGCGGCATACTTAGGATTTTTCGGTTTTTCCTCGGTTTTCTCTGGTTTTTCTTTATAGAAAAAAATTAAGAAGACGGTAAAAATAATTAGGATGAATACACCTAGCATAAGAATATTTTAGCATAAATCGGCCACAATATGCAACTTGATATGGCCGTTGGCTTTGATATTTTCGTAGAGCGTGATGAGTTTTTCGAGGCGTGGTAAAAATTTGGTGTCGCCAGTTAAGAAAAAGGTTTTATAGAGCATATCAACAGCGGTGCCAACCACTTCTAGAGCGTAGTTTCGATCCTTTTTGCCGGAAATCTGAACGGCGAGTTTTGGCAATTCCCTGTTTTTGGCTACGATTAATTGCTTAGCGAGGGTTTTAATATCTTCGGTAACGTCAATTTTGGACGAGAGCGTATCTTTAGTTTTTAAAACATAAACCTGGGCGCGGGAGATAATAGTTGGAAGCAGCGCAGAAAGATTTTTGGTAACCAAAATAAAGACATCGTGTTCGTTTGGCTCTTCGAGATTTTTAAGAAAGGCGTTTTCGGCCGCCTCGTTCATGGCATCAGCCGGCGAAACGATAAAATATTGGTCTTTGGTTTGTTTGGTGTTAGATAAACTGGTAAACTCCCTGACCATATCCACGGTGATCTTGTTGGTTTTGGGATCTGGGTGAAGATAGAGCGCATTTTTTAGCTTGATTGGAGTGTCTGGCGACATCACAAAAATCGCAAAATTGGTGTTTTTAGCGATTTCTGGAATCTGGTCGACATTCTCAAAGAACACTCTCAAACTCCTTTGGCGTTTTGGCTTCAAAAGTCTTGCGGTCGCCTTTTGGAATAGTAATTTCTAGAGAGCGGGCATGCAAAAAGAGGCGGCTGGCAGATTTGTGCTTTTCGTCGCCATAAACTTTATCACCCAAAATCGGCGTACCGATGTATTTGAGGTGCACACGGAGTTGATGGGTGCGCCCAGTAACTGGTTTAAGCTCAAGGAACGAGAATTTGTCGTTAGATTTTAGAACCTTGTAATAAGTTTGAGATGATTTGCCGTTTGGATCAACCTGAAAAGTAGTTGGATGTTTGAGGTTTCTGGCGATTGGTAGGTCAATCATGGCTTCGTCGAGTTTTGGACGGCCACACACTACGGCATAGTAAGTTTTATGAGTTTTGCGATCTTGGAATTGCTCCCTCAACATCTTCCTAGTTTCTTCGTTTTTGGACAAAATTACCACGCCAGAAGTATCACGGTCTAGACGGTGCACCAAAAGGCCATAATCTTCTAGAGTTGGCTCTGGACAATATTCGCCTTTGGCCATACTAAGAAGACCGGCGGGTTTATTTAAAACAATCACGTTTTTATCTTCAAAAATTACTTCAAGTTTTGGTAGTTTTTTAGCGGTAGATGGCTCGTTCAAGATAATTTTGGCATCTTTTGGGAACTTAGCGTTTGGTTTTTGGACCACTTCGCCGTTAACCGTCACGAAACCGGATTTAATGAAACTTTGCAGAGTAGAGCGATTATATTTGTGATTTTGCTCAACCAAGAGGTGGTCTAGGCGAAAAAGTTCTGGTTTTTCTGGGGCAGCATCGAGAATTACATCTCCGTTAATAACTCGAGACATCTCTGGTTTGCTGAATTTTTTCCCAGTTATAATCATATCTTTCTATTATACCACATTTTTGTTTAAAAAGCAATAGCGTGATGGGATTTTAGCAAAATTAACGGAGGTGGAAGGCTTTTTGCACCTCTAATAGCTTGGCATTTGCCACCTCGTTGGCGTATTTTTCACCTTTTTCGAGAACGGCAAGGATATCGTCATCAGAGATGGTAGCAAGTTTAGCCTGAAAATCACGAAGAAGAGCCTCGACGCTTTCGGCGACCTTTTTCTTGAGCTCGCCATATTGAGTGCGTCCGGCCCATTCGTTAATTACCTCTTGGAGTGGGCGGTCGTTAACTAGGGCCTCGATTTGGAGCAGATTGGAAATACCTGGTTGATTAAACATATCAAATTTGATCTTACCTTCGGAATCGGTGGTGGCGGACATGATTTTCTTGGCGGCTTTTTCTGGGGCATCGTCGAGCATGATCTTGCTGTTTTCGGCCATAGTAGATTTGCTCATTTTCTTCTCTGGATTCAAGAGATCACGGATACGAATGCCTTCGTCTTGGCCCATAAATTTGATTTGATCGGAAGTCTTAGCCGGAATAGTGAAAATGTCGCCAAATCTGTTGTTAAAGCGAATGGCAATGTTGCGAGTAAGTTCGATGTGTTGGAATTGGTCTTCGCCGATTGGGACAAAAGTAGCGTCGTAAAGCAAAATGTCGGCGGCCATTAAAATTGGATAATTGAAGATGCCAACATTACAGGATTCACTGCCTTTGGATTTCTCCTTGTATTGAATCATGCGTGAAGTTTCGCCCATAGTGGCGATACAATCTAAAATCCAGCAAAGTTCGGAGTGCGCTGACACGTGCGACTGACGATAAATATGTACGTTGTCGTTTAATTCTAGACCGGCAGCGAAGTAATATTTAATGGTTCTAATAGTGTTTTTTCTGAGATCGCCATCAACTTCGGAAATAATTGAATGAAGGTCGGGAACAAAAATATTGATTTGGCTATCTTTTGAATGCGCGTTGGCAAGGCGGACCATAGGAAGGAGCGCGCCAAGATAGTTACCCAAAGTTAGAATGCTATTTGATCTGATTCCAGTAAGTATAGTTTGCATATTTAAATTATAACAATTTTGTGATAAAATAAAAGTGTTGGGGTATTAGCTCATTTGGTAGAGCGCTTCCATGGCATGGAAGAGGTGAGGAGTTCGAATCTCCTATACTCCACCATTTTAGGCCTGTGGCCTAAAATGGAAAGGCAAACTCGTGCGCGAATGCGCGCGAGGAAACTTACCATTTATGCGCGAGTGGTGAAATTGGTATACACGTATGCCTTAGGAGCATATGCCTTCGGGCGTGCTGGTTCAAGTCCAGTCTCGCGCACCAACGAAATCCCTCTGGGATTTTTTTGTTGTGATTTTTAATAAAAAAGTGCCCCAGGATTAAATCTTGGGGCTGAGGGAATGCATGATGAATAAGATTAGATTGTTACCAAACGGCGCCATTGTCACGCCAATATTCGGCGTCACTTCTAAGGGTGTAGGCATTTTCCCGAATCCATTCCATTGCTAATCTACCATCCTTGCCATCTAATGAGCCGGCCTTAACTATAAAAGACTCAAGACTAACAGAAGCAATTCTGGTACGACCAAACACAACGTGACAGTGAAGGCCGTGCCCTCCTTGATAGTCATCGCGATTATGGTCGAATTCGATTTTTAAGCCAGTACGAGGAATATCATAGTCTCCTCTCATGCTATTTCACCTTCTTTCTATAATGTTCGTCAATCGAAGAACAGTGTTCTCGAATGAGACTATTTGAGTATAGACTATACTTGTATATTTGTCAACTTGATTGTTATATTAGTCATTTTTCCAGTATTCGGGAAGTGGGGGAGATTTTGGTACGATATAGCACATAGAAAAAAGGCCCGATACAAAATAGCATCGGGCTTAACTCTTACGCTTTAGACAAATTTGACCTCGTCAACAACTTTGGCATTCCAGGGTTTACCTTTATGGTCTCTCACCCTGATTGCAAAGTAGGCTTTTTTAGTGCCATATTTGTTTGTATAGCATCCACTACTATCAAAGCCGAGTCCTTCAGGACAATTTAACTGTTCCGGGGGAACGCTACTGAGGATAACTGTGCGTTCGTTCTGTTTTACTATCCTGACTGTGTCACGATTAATAGCCCAAAGGGCATAAATTGCAACATAACAAGGCATGTCCGCCAGTTTTACCTTTTCTTTTCTTTCCATAATGTGCACCTCTGCAAGGCAAAATTTTGACATAAAAATGCCAATACTCTTATTATATCACAGCTTATGCTTTTTGTCAATACTTAAAAAGAACGTTGTGCTTTTAAAGGTTGTTATGTATAATCAAAGCATAAGAAGGTTATAAATGGAGGAGCTTTTATGAAAAAGAAGATGGTGCTGTTTGCGCTATTTTTGGTGCCGGTAACATTTTTTGGTCGCTTTTGCGGATAATGCAAGCGCGGAATCATATAAACATATCGGAATTGACGCTGATGGCGTTCATTTTTATGGTCAAGATGGCGATCTAGATTATACAAACTGGTATGGGCGAAACATCTGTAGATGTGGTATTTGATTCCCTATTTTTAGCAACTCTTATTGGCGTATCTGTATCATTTGTAATCTATAAGACTTTAAGAAAGACAGAATAAAAAACAAAAAGAAGCCCCCTGATCCCAGGGGGCTTTTTGTGGCTTAGTGTGCCACGTGTGAAAAAATAGGTGCGAGTGTGTTTGCGACCGTAGACATCGATTTAATGAAAATATCCAGCGCAACTCCTACAACGTCTTTTCTGGTATCACCAACGGTATCACCGGTGACTGCGGCTTTGTGGGCTTTTGAACCTTTGCCGTCGTTTTCGCCGAGTTTGCCGGCTTCGATATACTTTTTAGCATTGTCGAATGCACCGCCAGAGTTACCCATAAAGATGGCTTTAGGGATAGCAACAACGGTTGCCCCAACTAAAATACCACCGATGAAATCTGCGCCGAAGATAAAACCGCCAACTGCCGGAATAAGCAAGGAAAGGACTGACGGAACGAGCATTTTCTTTAATGCCTGTTTGGCTGCCATTTCAATACATTTGTTGTAATCTGGCTCTACTTTGCCTTCTAAGACTCCGGGGATAGAAAGTTGCCTGTCTCCCTCTTTAGCCATCAGACGCGCAGATTCGATGGTGTTGTCGGTAAGAAGCGCCGAGAAGAATTCGATCAGAGCGCCGCCGATAATACCACCAGCAATAACTATGAAGCTGGCGATATTCAAGACTGGCTCAGTGTTGGCTGGGGTATAGTTACCCACGTAAGCAATAATTAGTGAAACTGTAGCAAAAGCAGCTGAACCAATGGCAAAACCTTTACCAATAGCTGCCGTAGTGTTTCCTACCGAGTCGAGTTTGTCGGTGATGTCGCGCACTTTTTTGTCAAGATGGCAAGATTCGGCCAAACCACCAGCGTTGTCGGCGATGGGGCCAAAAGCGTCAATCGAGACCGTAGTAGCAACGAATGAAAGCATACCGAGCGCGGAAATAGCAATACCATAGATACCACAAATTTTACCAGAGATGAGCAGCGAGATACCAATCATCAAAATAGGCAAAAGGCACGAACGCGAGCCAATAGCATCACCTTTGGTGATAACAAAAGCTGAGCCTTCTCTGGCAATTTCGGCCAGTTTTCTGGTGGGACTGTTTTCTTTATCTGTGCTGGTGTAATGCTCCGTGATAACGCCAATCAAGACACCGCTGACGATGCCGAAAACTGCAGAAATCCAGGGAGTAATCCAGCCAAACATAAAGTCCTTAAAAAGCTCAATCTTGCCGAAACTAAAATAGGTGACGACGAGACCGATAGCTATAGTAGAAAACGCCGAAATGTTGGTTGCGAGGTCTAAGTCTTTTGATGGATTATTACTCATCTTACGACCAGAGGTGATGATAAGACCGACGATACAGCTAAATAGTCCACCGCCAGCGATTAAGATTGGGTATCTTACTGCGGCGTGAAATAGTGTCATATCGGTGCTACCACTCTCTCTGAAGACCGGAATCACTATCATGATAGCTGCGGCAATAGTAGCAACGAAACTCTCCAAAAGATCGGAGCAGTTGCCCGCGATATCATTGACGTTGTCTCCGATAAAATCGGCAATAACATTAGGTACGCGGCTATCATCCTCGGGCAAATCGTGACGAAGTTTCGCTAAGATATCAGCGGAAATATCCGCACCCTTAGTGTAGTTACCACCGGCGACACGATTAAACATAGCGACTACTGAACAGCCGAGAGAATAAGTAGTGATGCGCATAATCGTGGGGTTGCAAGTTAAATTCGCGATTAATCCATGGCTGGTAGAGTCTATCTCAACTCCGCCGTTGATGAAGAAAACAATCAACAAACCAAGCAAACCAAAAGACTGAACACTAAGACCAGAGATACTGCCGCCAAGTAGAGCGACTTTGACTGTTTGACCGATGTTTAGGCTGGTACGAGCCCTTTCAGCAGTACGAACATTGGCGCCAGTGGCGCTTTTCATACCAATAATACAGGCCGCGCTACTCATGACTGCGCCGAGAATGAAGGTTAAACCGCTGAATTTTTCGATAAATAAGCTGAATACTAATGCAACAACGAGAACAACAATTAGGATAATCCGATATTCGGTTATCATAAAAGTATTGGCGCCACTACGGATTGTACCCGCCATTTTCCTCAACTCGTCAGTACCTTCAGACAGTTTCATGACTGCCAAGTAATTCCTTACCATATACGTAATGCCGACAACAATTACGCACAAAACAACGTAAAGCATTTTTCACACTCCTTGTAAAAGTACTAGCCCTCGAAAGGGCCCCTATTTAGTGTCGCAAAACACATCTGTAATTTTATCAATTTACAGGCTAGAGTGCAAGGATGAGCGCTTTGCTTTTTTATTCTTATCTTTCGGATTTTTTTAGCATGAGTCTGGTAGCAAGATAAGTGGCAAGACCAAGGCCTAAAACAGAGATGGTAGTGTCGACAGGTCCAGTGGTTGGCATGCTGGAGCTACCGCCAGAAGAGGTGGATTTTTCGTCTTTTTTACTCTTGCTGTCGGAACCGCCCTCCGCGCTCTTTTCACTACCCCTAGAGCTACTACTAGAAGAGGACTCATTTTTGTCGGAACTTGTTCCCGCGCTTTTTTCACTGCTTTCAGATTCGGATTTTCCGCTGTTTGAGCTAGAGCTGCCAGATTTGGTTTTTCCGGTATTATCATCTACGGTTATGGTTTGTTCAGAGGTAGAGGTGGTCGTGATGGTTTTTCTGTTGCGATTAGTGATAAGATAAGCTAACAAGATTAGCAGAGCCACGATTATGATAAAGGTGATAATCGTAGTAATGATAACGCGACGGCGTTGTTTTTTGTTTAGATCGTCGTGAATATAGTTCATGACCTGTTACTCCCTGTTATTTAGGTCATTGTAGCACGGGGTTATTTTTTTTGGAAGACAGAGATTCTGGCCGCGGCATAAGAGTGAGATTTTAAAAGCTCAAAATTTGGCAAATTTACGACGCTTTTTTCAGGATGAGAAATAACTAGAATACCGCTATCAGAGACAAAATCGCTGAGATAGTCTATTTTAATCTGGTTAAACTTATCGTATGGCGGGTCAGCGATGACAATATCAAACTTAAAGTCAGACTCAAAATTCTCGATATTTTTTATCAAAATTGTTGTATTTTTTACAACGTTTTCCCCTAAAGAGCTTATGTTTTTCTCTATAATTTTGGCAACTTTTGGAGATTTTTCGATAAAGACACAGCTCTTTGCTCCACGAGAGAGAGCCTCTAGCCCAAGCGCGCCAGAGCCAGCAAAAGTATCTAAGACCGTTGCGCCGGGAAGATAAGGGGCTATCATGTTAAAAAGTGCGTTTTTCTCACGCGAGCCCATAGGATGAGTGTGAACGTTGTTAGGCGACTCGATAGGCCTGTTTTTGTAAACACCAGAGATAATTTGCATGGTTATTTCTTCTTAGCTTTTTTTGGTTGAACTTGGTTCGTTGGTAAGGCAGAATACCACGCTAGAGCAATCATACGAATAATTTCTGGGAGCAGGATTTTCTTAACCTCTAGAGCCAAATCGGATTTCCAGCCGTTTTTAACGAAACGACCATACATATTAAGGGCATGTACGCGGTAAAGTGCGGCATAAAATTCTTTTTCAAGATCAATATCTTTAAAGTCTTTTTTCGGGATTTTAGGGATTAAAAATCGGTTCGGGGTGGCAGAAACGGCAACTGCTACTCCATACTCGAAAGCAGTGTGTTTGCTCATAAAACCTTCTGGGCCCAGATAAAGCCAGTTATTGCGTACGGTTTGGAGAAGGCTATTACCTCTCATGACGACTTTGACCGGCTTGCCGAAGAGTTTTAAAAAATCTTTTTCAGACATCAAATCTTCTACTACATCGGAGAGCGGAAAGTTATGGGCTGGAGTGAGTCCATCAGTAATAAAATGTGCTAGCCAAGCAGCTTCAAAAGCGGAACGAGTATCGTTTTTTGTCTCTAAGGCAATCCTCAGATTATACTGATGATCTAGGATTTCGGTAATTAACCGGCGATCGTCATCATCAGGAATAATAAAGTGCGTTGGTTCGTCTACACCAGGACTCTTGATTTTGAGCCCATCTGGGCCGCGCATACCTTCAAAATGAATAATCTCTTTGGCGGTTGGAAAATAAGCCCTTTTAGGGAGATTTTTGGCTAAAACCATACGGGCTACTCGATCAAGTTTTTGATGAGTGCCGACAATTTTTTCAGAAAATTTTGTATCTCTTAGGATACCAATTGTGGAATACATAGATTAATTTAAAGTAGTTAGTTGTTGATATTTTTTGATATTTTTGGCTAACTCCTCATATTTTACCATATTTTCGGTATTTTTGGCAAAAGCTTCTGCTTGTTTGCTGGCCGCAGCGATGAGTTTAGTGTCGGCTAAAGTGGCAATTTTAAGGTTTAATGCGCCGTGTTGGAGGCTGCCATAAATCTCGCCTGGACCCCTGAGTTCAAGGTCTTTTTCGGCTAGATAAAAACCATCAGTGGACTTTTCGAGTTCCCTTAAGCGGCGACTTGGGTTTTTGTCGCCATCAACAATCAGGTAGCAATAGCTCTTTTTGTCGCCACGGCCCACGCGACCCCTGAGCTGATGCAGCTGTGCCAATCCATAATTTTCGGCATTCATAATGACCATTATGGTGGCATTTGGTACGTTTACGCCCACTTCTACTACTGTGGTAGAGACTAAAATATCGATTTTTCCGGCAGCGAAATCACCCATGATTTGGTCTTTTTCGGCTGGTTTCATACGCCCGTGCAGGAAGCTGATTTCCATATCCGGGAAGACTTTTTCGAGCTTTTTGGCCTGTTTTTTAACAGAGATAGCATCGTCGCTATCCTCTATAACTTTGCAAATCCAATAGACTTGCTGTCCCTCTGCGATAGTTTGTTTAACCTTTGGATAGAGATCTTCTCTTAGGTTCACTTCTGGCATAATCTTGGTTTCGATTGGCTGGCGGCCTTTTGGTAGCTCGTTTAAGATAGAGACGTCGAGATCGCCAAAAATCGAAAGCTGCAAAGAGCGCGGAATAGGAGTGGCGGTCATAGTTAATAGATGTGGTACGGTATCAGTGTTGGAGTTTTTGAGAAGTAGTTTTTGCCTCTGAGCGACCCCAAAACGGTGTTGCTCATCAATGATACAGAGCGCAAGGTCATGGAATCTGGTGTCATCCGTTAAAATCGCGTGTGTGCCCACCACTAAATCTATCTCTCCGGAGGAAATATGGCGTTTTAAAACATCTTTATACTTGCTAGAGCCCGTTAAAAGCCCCACATGGACTCCAAATGGTCGAAGTAGGGTATCTAGGCTCTCGGCGTGTTGCGTGGCCAGAATGGCCGTTGGCGCAAGCAGAGCGGCCTGCTTGCCACTAGAGATAGCCTGGTAGGCGGCTAGGGCAGCGACTACGGTCTTACCCGAGCCGACATCGCCCTGAAGAAGGCGGTTCATAGGGGTAGTTTTTTCTAGATCTTGCAAAATATCCCAAGTGGCGATGCGCTGAGCGTTGGTGAGTTTAAAGGGGAGCTTGGCCACTATTTCCCTGGTTTTGGCAGCGCTAAACGGCAAAGAGGCGGATTTTAGCTTGGAATTCTCCTTTTTATTGAGTTTAGCGGCCAAAATCAGCTCAAAAAGTTCTTCGTAGGCAAAGTAAGTTCTACCCCTATCGACATCAGCTTCATTTTCTGGAAAATGCACCGCAAAAAGAGCCTCGGCACGATTTCTAATTTTGACCATTTTTTCATCTACTACCTCTGATGGTAATAGATCTGGAATAGCTGCAAAACTAGTGCGCAAATTTTGCATAATTTTGTTGAAAAAGTGAGGTTTTATAGTGTATTTAGCGGGGTAAACTGGCAAAAAGTTGCTGCTGGTCGGCATATCAGAGGCCACAACAGAGGATGGCGACACCAGCTGATAGCGGCCATAACTGAAGTCATACACCCCAGAAAAACAATATTCCTTGTTTTTATCGAACTGCTTGGCGCGATAAGGCTGATTAAACCACACAGCGCGCACCGAGCCGGAGTTGTCGCTGATAATCCCTTCGGTGATAGTGAAGTTTCGCCTTCTAGTGCGATTAACTGCCAGTTCCTTAATTTTGCCCCTTATAACCACCTTTCCGGGCCTTAAATCGGCAATTTTGGTGGCAGATTGGTAATTTTCGTAGGTTCTAGGCAAATAGTATAAGAGGTCGTGCAGCGTGAAAATACCCGCTTTTTGCAGGATTTCGGTAGTTTTGGGGCCAATCCCCTTAACATTCTCTATGGATTGAAATAAGTCCATGAGATAAGTATAGCAATTAGTTGGCTTTTTTGCTGTGTTCTTCGCGCCACTTGGCAATTTCGCCGTGATTACCAGAGAGTAAAATCTCTGGAACCTTTTTGCCACGGAAATCAAATGGCTTGGTGTATTGAGGGTACTCGAGATTATCGCCATCAGAGAAGCTCTCGATAATGGCAGAATTTTCACCGCCTAGCACACCCGGAATAAGGCGTACGACGGAGTCGATAATAATGAGTGCTGGGAGTTCACCGCCGGTAAGGACATATTTGCCAAGGGAGATTTTGTAATCAACAATAGAAAGAATACGCTCATCATACCCCTCATAATGTGGGCATAAAATGATAAAATGAAGCGGTTTTTCGCTGTTATCTGCATCTTCGGCGATTTTGCGAGCCATGTTTTGATTCCAGATTTCGCCAACAGGGGTGGGAATGATAACTTTAGCGTCAGGATCTTTTTCTTTCACGCTCTCTATGGCAGCAAAAACTGGCTCTGGGCGAAGGAGCATACCATCGCCACCACCGTAAGGGGTATCATCGACAGATTTGTGTGGACCGAGACCAAAATCGCGCAAATTGACAAAATCAAACTCCACTAAACCCTTATCGGTCGCTTTCCACATCATAGACGTATTAAGATACGGCTCCAAAGCCTCCCTAAAAAGGGTAATAATCGTGAACTTAATTTTTGGCATTATTTCCTTCCGTGAACGAAAGTATAGTTGTGCCACTCTGAGGCTTCGATAACCCTGGTAGCAACCCTACCCCAACCCTGAGGACCGTTCATGTCGGTAATAGTAATAGTTCCATCGGCATTAACACCAGTAACAATACCGACGTGACCATAATAACCACCCTTACTGACGAACACATCGCCGTATTGAGGGTTTTTATCAACATAGAAGCTGCCAGCAAGTTGACCGTCCCAATAGCGGGCATTACCAAGGCTGCTGGATGGCAGGGTGTAGCTATCGTCCATGTTGTCGTGGCGCCATTGCCAGGCAAACCAGGTACACCAACCATATGGCATTGGGTTGCCACCACCCCAGGAATAGCTAGGGGTGTAGCTGGAATAATAGGATGGTCTTGTAACTACTGGGGCCACATACTCTGGCCTCTCGGTTTCCGGCAAGATACCATCAGGAAGGACAATACGTTGGCCTTCGGAGGCTGCACCGGTGGACTCAAGATCATTATAAGCGATGATGAGTGCAGAATTAGAGCCATATTTTTCGGCAATTCCATCGATAGTTTCGCCAGCTTTAACCGTATAAACGATACCTGATATGCTAGGAATATAAAGGGTTTGGCCAACACTAACATCGGTGGTTTTGAGACCATTAGACCATCTAATTTGATTGGTGCTAACGCCAATCTTATTAGCGATACTTTCCATGGTTTCGCCCTCGGCGACGGTATAAGTAATAACGCCGCGAGAGAGATTAGAGGTATCAACAAGATTTGGCTTCTCTAGAGTGGCGGTGGTGCTGGAAGTTTGATTCATGGAATACTGCGCAATTGCAGAGGCGTAATCCATGTTGAGATAGTTTTTAGATTCTAAGTTAACATTTTGAGCAATTTCGGCAACCATATAGAGCTCTGAGATTTGATCTACAGAGACATCGTAATTGTTATTGCTCATAGCAAGCATGATTGGAATATTGTTGCTGTTATCATTTTTTTTATCTAATGAACCGACAAAAACCAAGCCCAGCAAGGCAAAAAATGCTAAGACATAAGGAATAGACTGCTTAAACAGTTTTTTCTTGAATTTGGTTTTATTCGCTATCATAATGCTGTGTTACAGAGGTCGGAACAATGCTGGATGATATTGGAATTATGCTCGTACTCTGTACTACTATAATACATCAACCCGTCGTCACCTGTCAAGAAGTAAAGGTAAGAAGTATCAGCTGGACTGGCTGCCGCGAGTAAAGCTTCTTCGCCCGGGCTGGAAATTGGTCCACATGGGAGCCCACTATAAAGCCTGGTATTATAACAGGAGTCTACCGCAAGGGCGGATTGATTATCGGTATAAACAGTGCGCTCTGGATCTATTTGGTTAAGTGCGTAGGTAACGGTAACGTCACTACCTAGGTTCAAACCGATTTCGAGCCTGCTATAAAAAATCTGGGCGACAATGGTTTTATCTTCAAAACTAAGCTGTCCGACTTCTTTTTGGATAATCGAAGCCAGGATAATTCCTTGGTGCAGAGTAAGGCCGCGCTCAGCAAATTTTTGTTCTAGATTATTTCTTTCAATAACTAATTGCAACTGATCAAAAGTGGTTTTCAAAATGTTTTCGACGGTCTCACCGATATAAAATTCGTAGGTTTCGCCAAAAACGTAACCCTCTAGAGAGGCGTCTTCTGGCTTGCCGGCCAAAGCCGGGTGATTGTATTTAGTGTTAAACGCTTTGTCAATTTCTTCTTCACTGTAGCCAACATTTAAAAGACGCTTTTTAATATCAGATAGAGTTTCGCCTGGTAAGATAGTGAAAGAAAAGACATTGTCTTTCATGACGTTACCTTCGACAAATTCTCTAACGATTTCTTCTATCGACATGTTCGGCAAAATTAGGTATTTACCAGATTTCAGTTGATCGCCAAAATTATTTAATTTTACGTAGATACGAAAAGCAAGGGCGTTTTTGATAAGCCCAGTCTCCTCTAGATTAGCGGCAACATCGGAAACTGATTCGCCATCCGAAATTACAAATTCTTGGCCAGTGGCAAGATCCTCGGTCGAAACAGGACCTAAGGCCGAGTTATACCATAAAGAACCGCCAAGTAAACCTCCGCCCACTAAGAAAAAGAAGGCAATAAGAATAATAATCAGAATGTGTTTTTTAGACTTTTTACCCTTTTTGGCTTTTTTGCGGTTTTTTTTACTGATTTTAAGGGTAGAATCGCTAAGCTCTACTGGATTTAGCAGGCTCAAATCATTTTTGGCTAGAGTCTCGAGAAAATCTTGCAGGATAATCGTAGCTGCTTCGGCATCAATATCGCCTTTTTGATATGGTTTTTGGCGAGCCTTCAAACGATTTTCGGCTTCAACTGAAGTAAGTGACTCATCTTGAAGATAGATTTTTGCGTCAGGAAGAAGTGTCTTTAACCTGATAGCAAATTCCCTAGAATAAGTGCTCTGCTCGGTCTCTTCGCCACCAGAATTGCGCGGAAGACCAACCACAATATGATTGGCGTTGTAGATTTCGGTAAGATGAATAATCTGGTCAAATTCTTTGCCATCAACATCGATGGTAGTGTGTGGAACGGCAATTTTAACGCTAGAGTCAGCTTTAGAGACCCCGATACGCTTAGTGCCAACATCTAAACCTAGAATTTTCATGGTTTACTCTTCTTCAATGGTGACTGTTACTTTGTTTGAATCGGTTGGAACTTTGCGCACCCAGAAGAACGATGGATTGATACTGGCTTTGCTTACACCATTAATTGATTCGATTAATGTTTTTGCTTCGCCGATTTTTTTACCAGAAACTTTTTCTAGAATTGATTCTTCGGTGATTTCCGGACCAGTGCTATAGGTGGTTTTGATCTTGGCTGGATTCTCTGCATCTTTGTATTTATCGATGAATGGATCGCCGAGCGAGTAGATTTTTTGGTCGTTTGCAAGTTTGGTTTTTTCCCTAATAAACTCTTCGATACGAACTAGATCTATAGTGTAGACATAGAAAGTCACGGTGGCTTTTAGTTTTGGTTTGGTGCCTTCTTGTACTTCCGCGCCTACGGCAATCGAAGAAGTTGGTTCGGCAGTTTCGCTCTTGAAACTATCCCACAAAATGTAATCGCCGTCAGAAATTTCTTCTTCGAGTTTTTTCTTTCCTTCTTCGTCGTTGTCTAAGGTGAGTTTGTTCTTGGCAGCATCGATATCAAGTTGTTGTACTACCGTGACAACGTTTGAAGTACCACCAGAAAAAGCGCTGTTGGAATAGGCCGAATTGATGTTTGCGTTGTCGCTGTTTAAGGTAATGCCAGAAGCGATGTTGTAATTTTCGCCCGGGCCAGCAGCGGTAACATTAACGGATGCGCTCTTAGTACAGTAATCCGCGCCGTAATTGTCGCATTCATTTAGCTTTGTGATGTCGTCGAAAGTGAAAGTCAGTGCCGAGTCGGTGTAATATGTTAAATCGTTGTAGGTGAGTTTAGTACCGGCTTCGATGGTTTTTGAACTCTTGAATTTGACAGTAGCACTAATAACTACTTCGCCCTTGGCTTTGGCACCGATGTCTTTTTTGCCGGTGGCAGGAAATTCTACTTCTGAATCCTCGGAATATTTTTGCTCTTCTAGTAGGAATTTGCCTTCTTTGGCTTTTTCTTCTTCAGCCTTAGTGGTAAAGGATATGTTTTCGGAGAAGTTATTGGTGGTAGTGCGAATTGAAACGACGATGTCAGCTTTTGGTGCAAAAACCAACGCCCAAATCAAGAAACCGATGATCAAAATTAGAGCGATTGCGCCAATAATAATCCATTTGCGATATTTATCCAGACTTGGGATTTTAATTCCCTTTTTGTCTTTTTTATCTTTTTTGGCGTCCTTATCTTTTTTGCTTGGTTTTTCTTCGTCTTCGTTTTCTTTTTCATCCTCTAGTTCCGAAGATTCGATAACGCTATCTACTGGCTGAGGGGCTTCAGCAAATTCTTCGGCTATAATTTCTTCTTTGGTGCCATCTTTGATTTTGATGTCTTCAACCGACGGAATAGCAGGCGGGGTTTGGAGATTCTCTGCTACCAAAATTTTGGTGCTCATGGCAAGTTTCATGATGGATGGATCAGTAGTAATCAAAACTACGGTTTTTTCAAATTCTTTGGCAGCCTTAGTAATCAATTTCATGTTGATAGTACTACGGAGTACGCTGCTCTTTTTTGGCGGGACCAAGGCGACGATCTTTTGTTTTGACCCCTTAATTTTAGCAATGATATCCGTAATGTCATTTTCTGGCTCTATATAAATCGTTTCTTTATTCATATGTTTTTAGTGTATCACATTTTTAATGCTTGTGCTAAAATAAATAGTAATGGGACTTTTTAGTAGGAAACCAACCGCCGTCTCGAAATCTTCTGATGCAGCGATGCTGGCCGAGCTTGCTCTGAATTCCATTCACGAGGGCGTGATTATAATCAATAAGGGTGGGAAAATCCGCTTTATTAACCCTGCCGCCATGACTATGACGGGTTGTGTTAATGCGGAAGTCGCCCTTGGTTTTGATTACAGCATGATTGTGAAGTTGGTCGACAAGGAAAATGCTCCCGTTCCCGACGAGCAAAACAAGTTGCTTGCAGCAATTCAGGGCGACGAAGCTTTTGAAAGCCGCGAATATTCGCTAGCTTCCACTACCCAGGTCGGCAGAATTATTCCGGTAGCATTGATTTTGACTCCTACTGGTGATATAAATGGCGACAAGATTTTGACGATGCGCGACATCGAAAACGAGCTCAAAGAAGAAGGTGAGCAAGCAGAATTTATTTCCACCGCTAGCCACGAAATGCGCACGCCAGTTGCATCGATTGAGGGTTATCTTAGCTTGGCACTTAATCCGCAGACGGCGACCATCGATGAACGCGCAAAACAGTACGTAGAGTCCGCGCATACCGCCAGCCAACACCTTGGGCGTTTGCTTCAAGATTTGTTAGACGTGACAAAGCTCGACGACGGTAAACTAAAGCCACAAATCAGGCCACTCGACCTCAATATCACCCTTAAAGAAATGTCTAAAGAACTGCTGAAAAAGATTCAGGAGAAAAAGCTCAGCTTTAGTTTTGGTAAAGGCCCTTCTACCGGCGGCGTCAAACGTCTTGAGCAGACTGTTTATACATTGGCTGACATTGACTTCCTTAGAGAAATTTTTGCTAATTTAATTGAAAATGCCATCAAATATACCCCTGAAGGTGGTTTGATTTCGGTGGATATACAGGGTGATGGAGACCGTGCGATTTTTAAAGTCTCGGATACTGGTATTGGTATTGAAGCGAGCGATTTACAACACATTTTCCAAAAGTTCTATCGCGCCGACAATTCACAAACGCGCACGATTGGCGGCACTGGTCTTGGCTTATATCTGGTAAAACAACGCGTAGAGTCGATGAATGGCCGCGTGTGGGCAGAAAGTAGTTATGGCCATGGCTCGACTTTCTTTGTGTCTTTGCCGCGCTTGTCTTCTAGCGATTACGAAAAAAGCATGTTGGCATTTGAAAACCAACAAGCCGCACGCGCATTTGCAGAAAATCTAGAAAAGAGCGACGCTCTGTCCCAGGCGCAAGTGATGCAAATTCCGCCACAAACTCCGTTTGTGCAGGGTTTGATGCCTCAACCGGAGGCTCCAAAACAGCCAGTTGTGCAACCAATTACGCTTTATCAGAGGTCAGAAGAAGCTACTCCGGCACCGCAAGCTATGTCTATGTCAGCTGCGCCAGTCCCACAGCCTATGCAAACTGCACCAGTGCAGGCCGCACCGGCTCCTGCCCAACCTGTGCCAACTGCGTCGACTCCAGTACCGCAACCAGTATCTCAGCCTGCACCAACACCTACACCAGCTCCGACGCCGCGACCAGCCCCACCTCGTCCAATAGTTCAACAACTGGCACAACCAGCACCTGCTTCTGCACCAACGTCTGTACCGCAGCCAGCCGCTCAACCAGCGCCAGCTACTGCACCTGCGCCGATTCCGCAGCCAGTAGTTCAACAGCCGGTGCCAGCACTACAACCGGCGCCAAAACCAGCGCCACAACCTGCACCACAATCGACTCAACCAGCTCCGCAGCCAACGCCACCGGCACCACAGCCAGCAGTGACCACAGCCCCACCGCCAACGTCGCCGCCCGTTTCACAGCCACAAGGGGCTGTTCAAAATTAACAATTTATAATAAAATAATTTAAAACGGAGGAATTTATGACAAAAATAATGGTAGTAGAGGACGATCAGAATCTGCGCGAAATCTACAGTATTAGACTAACGGCCGAAAATTACGAAGTTGTCTCGGCTGGTGATGGTGAAGAGGCTTTGGCGGTTGCCGTGCGCGAAAAGCCAGATCTAATTCTTTCTGACGTGATGATGCCAAAGATTTCTGGTTTTGACATGCTCGACATTCTCCGTCAAACTCCAGAAACCAAAGACATCAAGGTCATTATGATGACCGCTCTTTCCTCCGAAGATCAGCGCAAGCGCGGTGAAGCCCTTGGCGCTAACCGCTACTTGGTCAAGTCCCAAGTTGGCATTGAAGATGTAATTAACGCAATTCACGAAGTTTTAGCTGATAAAGGCAGTGCTCCAGAAGCCCCAGTAGAAGGAGCCCAGCAACCAAATGAACAACCAGCCCCAGCCCCAAATCCGGCTCAATAAATTTTTAGCTCAAGCTCTTGGTATTTCTAGGCGCGAAGCTGATGATATTATTGCTAGTGGCAAGGTTTTAATAGATGAAAAACCAGCCGTTCTGGGCCAGCGTATTGACAAATCAAACAAAGTGTGCTATAATGATAAGATAATCCCCTTCGAGGAAGCTGGGAAATTCTTATATGTTGCGCTCAATAAACCAGAAGGATATGTTTGCTCGCGCAAACAACAGGGCGATGCGCCCACAATTTATGATCTCTTGCCAGAAGATTTGCGCGCCCTTAAAACCGTAGGAAGACTAGACAAAAATTCTTCGGGCTTGATTCTGCTTACTAACGACGGCGACTTTGCTTTTAAAATGACTCATCCTAAATTTTATAAAACCAAAATTTATGAAGTGGAGCTAGACCGCGCACTTGAACCTTTGCATCAGCAGATGATTGCCGATTTTGGCATTGAAATTGGCGATGGCGTGTCGAAACTCGGGCTCACAAGGTTAAACGACGAGCGTACTAAATTTGAAGTGATCATGAGCGAGGGTAGGAATCGACAAATCAGAAGAACCTTCGCTGCGGTGGGTTATGATGTAGTTAAATTACACCGCAAACAATTCGGAAATTATGTTCTTGGTGATTTAAAACCTGGTGAATATCTATTTTTGAAGCAGCTTAGCTAGCTTGGACTTGATAGCATCGCCGCCAGGATTGCCTTCCAAAGTGTCGGTTGCGACGCGAAGTAGGCCGAGGGCTGTAATAAACGAATGGTCGAGATTAATTTTGGAACCGTTTTCGATATCCGGGATGTCTTCTGGATCAATGAGATGGATAATCGGGCGTTTAGAAAACGGAAGTTTTTTGTACCAATCGGAAGTGGCGAGAGTTTCTTGGAGTTCGGTGAGACCAGCGCCGCCGCCACAAAGCAGCACGCGGCTTGGCAAAATGTTAATCGAATCAAATTCTTCAAGCGCGATTTCTACACCGGCAAGCCACACCGCAAGGTTGCGCTGCACAGCTGCGGTGGTTTTGTTTTTGATCACGGTTTTGAGCTTTGGATTTTCGAGATTCAGTTTGTAATTTTCGGCGGTCTCAAAATCCACGCCTAAAGATTCGGCGATTTGGTGCGTAAAGCTGCGGCCGCCAATATTGAACATTTTGGTGCCGTCAACACCGCCTTCGTTAACTACGGCAAGATCGGTGGTGCCGCCACCAATATCCATCACGATACCGGAAAAATCATCGGAGCCGCCGTCGCCAAGGCAGGCGCGGCAAACTGCAAACGGCTCGACTGCCACGGCAAGAAGCTCGAGATCGAGTTCGACGCAAACTTTTTCGATGGCTGCGATATGCACGAGCGGTGCAAATGCGGTGTAAAACTGAGTGGTGACTTCGGAACCTTTGAAGCCGATCGGGTTGCTGATTTTATAGCCGTCGATATTGAGCGAAACGATGGCGGAATTAATCAGGCGAACTTCAACATTTGGATTATTAGTTTCAAGCGCGACTTCTTTCCTGGCCTTTTCGCTGGCACTGTCTTGAACTTTCTTGATGATGAGCGACATCTCCTGCTCGGAAATCGGCTTGTTGCCGTTTTCGCGGTGATAGCGGACAGTGGAAGTTTCGCCTTTAACGAGTTCGCCAGCAATGCCAACCACCACGGTTTTGGCGGTAAGGCCAGCCTCATTCTCGGCGCGAGAAAGCGCGCGTTCACAGATATCAATTACACCTGGAATATCAGCAATCGCCCCGGCATACATGTTACCTGGATCTTGGCGCGCACGGCCGGCACCGATAACTTTGAGCGTGCCGTCTTTTTGCTTTTTAGCAATCAACGCTTTGACAAATTCGGTACCAATATCAAGCGCGAGAATCGCGTCTTTGTCAGTGTTGGTTTTTTCCTCCTTACTTTTGCGACTAAGTAAAGCACTCATGCCTAAATTATAGCACAAGTTTTATTCTAGTACAGCTTTGATACGGCGGACGCCAGCGGATGAAGATTCTTCTTTTTTGATTTTGAACGTGCCGAGCGCGCCGGTATGCTCGACGTGTGGGCCGCCACAAACTTCACGGGAAGTTGGGTTTTCAAAATCACCAACGGTATAGACTTTGAGTTTGTCGGGATATTTTTCCCAGAACTGACCGTGAGCTTTCAAGGTGTTTTTAGCGTAGTCTTTATCATATTCATCAAAGGAGACTTTGAGATCTTCTTTTATCCATTCATTAACTTGGTCTTCAACGGTTTTGATTTCTTCTGGTGTCATTTTGTGATCGAGGTTAAAATCGAAACGCAAGCGATCGGCGGTGATGTTGCTTCCCTTTTGGCAGATTGAGCTGTCGATGTGTTTTTGGAGAGCCGCGAGAAGCAGGTGAGTAGCGGTGTGATATTTCGTGGTTTGTTCGCCGTGATCTTCAAGCCCGCCTTTGAACATGCCTTTTGAGGCGGTTTTACTGCGGTTTCGTTGTTCCTCGAGGGCTTCTTTGAATTCTTTTTTGTAGTTTTCGGATAATTTAATGTTCTGGCGGAAGGCTTCTTCGACGGAGATTTCGAATGGGAAGCCATAGGTGTCTTGGAGTTTAAAGAGATCGTAGCCAGATAAACCTTTTGAAATTTCGTCTGTTTCTCGGGGCGCGTCGTCTCGGCCCGTCGCCACGGGCGAGACGCGCTCGTCCTCGTGCTGCCGCACTCCGGATCCCCTCGAACCAGAGAAATTCTCAAAAGTGCTTTTTCTCGCCATCTTATTGAGTTCTTTTAGGCCTTTATTCAGAGTTTGGCGGAAGGCGTGTTCTTCTTTTTCGAGAATCGAAAGCGCATTTTCACGGTTTGTGAGAATTGAATCTGGGAGTGAATTATATTCTTTCTCGATAGTCGAGATGGTTTCGCGCATAAAATCCTGAGCGATGCCGAGATCTAGAGCCTTCAAAATCGCACGGCGAATCAAACGACGGAGCGCGTAACCCTGGGCTTTGTTGGATGGCGCGAGGCCTTGGGATGCAAGGAGATAAGCTCCGCGCAGATGGTCGGCGATGATGCGCATTTCGTCGGTATTATTGTCGTAGGTTTTACCGGAAAGTTCTTCGAGTTTTTTGATAATTGGATAAAGCAAAGAAATTTTGAAAACGTCAAAACTATCGATTGCGGCCGCAGCCACGCGCTCGAGCCCGGCGCCAAAGTCGACATTTTTCTTTTCGAGTTCAGAAAAAGTGCCGTCTTCGTTTCTTTTGTATTGCATAAAGACCTGGTTGCCGATTTCCATAAATCTGGCACCGTCGGAAGCAGGGTGAGACTTACCGAATTTTTCGACGTCTTGTTTGTCTTCGCCGAAGTCATAGAAAATTTCGGAGTCTGGGCCGCACGGGTCGCCGATTGGCGTAGTTTCGATACCACCGCCACGGCTCCACCAGTTTTCTTTATCGTTGTAAAAGAAGATGCGCTCGCCGTCTTTAATTCCACGTTCGTCGCCGATTTTAGCGTCGCCGATTTCGACAATTTTTGCTTCGATGCCAGCATCTCTGAAGACTTCTTGCCAGATTTTCGCTGCTTCGTCGTCACGCGGAATGCCGTATTTTTCGCTACCGATAAAGCAGGTAACGTAGATTTTTTCTGGGTTCAAACCAATTTCTTTAGTTAAAAATTCAAAACAATTTCTGATTTGTTCTTCTTTAAAATAATCGCCAAGTGACCAGTTGCCGAGCATTTCAAAAACGGTGGTGTGGCGCGGATCGCCGACATCATCGATGTCTTGCAAGCGGAGACATGGCTGGGAATCGGTGAGGCGAGTGCCGTCCGGGTGTGTTTCACCGAGCAAAAAGCGAAGGAGTGGTTGCATGCCGGAGCCGGTAAAAAGTGTGGTTGGGTCGTTTTCGAGAACGAGAGGTGCCGGAGCGATAACTTTGTGTCCTTTTTTCTCTTGAAATTCTAAATATTTTTGTCTGATTTCGCTTGCATTCATGGCCATAATTATACCACAATTCTCCCTCACTTGACAAATTAAAGGATTTGTATAAAAATGTGGATTTTGCGTTTAAAATGCCAAAAATCTTGATTTTAAACGCTTTCTTCGAATTCTACAACTCATCAACTAAGATAACTTTAGTCCTTTAAGTTAACATTTAGTTCATTTATATAATCGTAAATACCTTCTGCAAAATTATCGAGAACTCTATTTCTTAATTTGTCTGGTAATATTTCTATATTCATATGCGGAGAATTGTCTTCTATCTCTAATAAACTCAGTGAGCTATTTTCTAATTTTAGAAAATCTATTCTTTTCATTCCAACTTTTATTGGAGACAACCGTGCAAATTGTTTTGCCTGCATCTTCTCATTATTTTTCAATTTAATAAGTTTTGGGATTGGATAATCAGGCCATTTAGATGGGGTATATTCATATACATACATAAGTCTATCATTTACGAAGTAAGCTTGGATTTCTGACTGAAATTTTATTTTAGGTTGTATTAAAAATTTGTCATTATACTTTTCTTTTAATTTATCTTTGCTAACAAATAGTTGTCCTAGACCGCTTCCAAAAGAATCCTTTAGTTTTAATACGTATTCTTCACAATCCCATTTTAATGCCTCCGTTAAAATATCCGTAGTTGGAACAACATTATAATTATTGCGATACAAACTTTTTAGGTATAATTTTCCCAAACCGTCTAGCCCAATTAGGTTTATAACATTATGGTTGTTCCTTAATCTGTTTATTAGTTTTGAATTGAGATTTTTATAAGTATCAGTATCTTCTTTTTTCTCGACCCAGCAATTTCTTCTTATAATTAAATCATAATATTTATCTAGTTTCTCATCATAGTCAAGCCACTTTATATCGACAATATTGCCATCTCGTTCCAGCCTCTTTTTTATTAAATAGTCTTCTTTGGATTCATAGTTGTTTATATTTGATAAAATTAATATTTTGTGCATCGTCACTGCCCATTCTAACCTTTATTATTAACCACGCTTAAATCTTTTAATTTGGGTTTATTATTTCTATACATAATATTTATGCTCACACATTCATATAAGGAAGAAAGCAGTTGTCCAATTGTTGTACAAAATGGTGTACTCAAAAAAGAAAATATCATTCTTATTAATCCTGTAATTATTTTATTTGTTGAAGTCTTGATTGCAGACCATTCTATTGTCAAATAAACGCATTTCATTTTATATAATGGATGGATTGCTAAATCTATGAATTCTATTGCTAAATATGCAATTACTATTTTTATATCTAAATCATAAAACCTATACAGTGATACGAATAGTAAGCTAATCGAAAACAACAAAATTCCTAATAATCTGTACGCATTTCTTAAATGCTCTTTATATTTAAAGCGTTTTTTGCTCACATCAATCTGTGCGACTGTTTCTATCGACTTAAATACATCCCATTGAGTATCAGTTATTAACGAAACAAATGCTATTGCAGCCGCATAAATATCTCCATGTTGTGCAACAATTTTTAAGCCTATCAAATATGATATAAACATTACGATGTTCCCAACTAAATCAACTGCGGTATATTTTATGCAATTTATTATGCTCAATTTTAATTTAAATTTATCAGCGCATTTGATTAAGCAAAATAGAGTGTATAATGCTATGACGGTAATCGTAGTCACCACAACTATTATTTGATTTTTTATTAACAAAGTGCACCCAATTAAAGTAATAAAGTTTAAAATATTGAATATTAATGAGTATTTGTTAGCTAGAGAATTTTTATTTTCGTAATAAAGTTTTTCCAGTATAAATGCTAACATAAGTTGTATAAATAGCTGGATTATATAATATATTGAGAAAACTTTATATCTTTCAACCGACATATTCATAAAGTTTATATACTTTTCAATGTTCACAATAATAGCTAAAAATACTGTTGCAGACACTATTCCGCCAATAATAAGCCCCGACATAACAGCGTTAGGATTTTTATCTTTTTGTTTACTGATATTTGCTCCATTTGAAAATATATTTTTAAGTATGGCCCAAATAAATTGAATTGGATACATTAGTGTAAATATGTTAATTAACGATTTATCTATTATGATCCCCATTAAAAGCCAAGATAAAATTGGCGTAAATGATAGTAGCAAATTGTCTAAACTGATTTTTAATAATCTTTTCATGCAGTGCTTATTTTATTATAACAAGAAATTATTTTTTATTTTACGATTCCACCACCGAGGCAAGTGTCGCCGAGATAGAAGACGATGGATTGGCCGGAAGCTGGGCGTTTGATTTTTTCTTTTAGAATCACCTTTCCTTCGTCGAATTTAGCTGGAATAAGTGGAGCGCGGTGGCGAATGCGGATTTCGATTTCGCCAGATTTTGGCAATTCTCCGCGAATTAACAAATCTTCAAGCTCAATTTCGCTAGTCCAGAGATTTTTTTCGTTGAGGTTTTTCGAAACATAGACGATATTTTTCTCCAAATCTTTTTTCACGACATAGTAAGGTAAACCTCCGCCGACGTTCAAACCGTGGCGTTGGCCGATGGTATAGAAAATCGCGCCGTCATGAAAACCGAGGACTTTTTCGGTTTCGATTTCGCGAATTTCACCCGGTTTTTCTTCGATATATTCGCGCAGAAAGTCTTTCATGCCAACGTCGCCAACAAAGCAAACACCCATGGACTCTTTTTTATAGGCATTCTTTAAGCCTTTTTCTTCGGCTAACTTTTTGACGTCTGGTTTTTTCATGTCGCCGATTGGGAAAAGTGTGTGAGCGAGGGCTTCTTTGCTGATTCTATATAGGAAGTAGGTTTGATCCTTATCCTCGTCCACGGCGCGGAGAAGGGTTGGGACAATACAGTCTTCCTCTGGACGTTCATCGCGCCCGTCTTCACGGGGCTCTTCACTTCGTCCTCGCAGCAGCTGCGGATGCCCCTCGGAAGATGTATCTGCCCAACCTACTCTTGCGTAGTGGCCGGTGGCGATAAGATCGGCGCCTTGTTCGCGCGCGACTTCGTAGAAAAGTTTGAACTTTATTTCTTGGTTGCACATGATGTCGGGATTCGGAGTGCGGCCTTTTTTGAATTCAGAGAGCATATAGTCCACGACTTTTTGTTTATAGTCTTTTTCGAAATCAAAAACCTTAAAATCAATACCGAGTTTCACCGCAACGCGTTTTGCGTCGGCAAGGTCTTCTGCCCAAGGACACTTCATTCCCGGAAGGTCTTTGGACCAGTTTTTCATATAAACACCAACGACGTTATAGCCCTGCTCCTTCAAAAGTACAGCCGAAACGGAAGAATCGACACCGCCAGACATACCAAGATAGACAGTGGGACGATGCGTAGATTCTTTTGAGGGCACGCTCCGCGCCTTTGCCTGCGGCAAAGGGCAGGCCGCTCTGGCCGAGTCTTTATGTCCCTCAAAAAAACTACGCACTTTCGCCCCCTAGTCTTGCTAGTTCTTCTTCGATGGCGGTTTTGATTTCTTTGGCGGCGGTTTTGATGTCTTCTTCGGAATTTAGGGCGCCAAAAGAAATGCGCAGCGAGCCGGCGATTTCGTCGTCGGTTAGGCCAATAGCCTTCAATACGTGGGATTTTTCACCTTTTGAAGCGGCGCAGGCGGCACCGGTAGAAAGATAAATTTCTTTGTCTTCGAGTTTATAAATAATTCTTTCGGCATCAATACCCGAAAATGCAACTGGACAGAAATTCAAAAGTTGATGTTTTTTGTTGCCGAGAAAAATCGGTTCGATAGGCGCGTCTTTTAACTCTTCTCTAAAAATTTTTTGGAGTTTTTCGTAATGTTTGCGGTTGCCATTCAAATGAGTTTTTGCTTCTTCGGCGGCAACGGCAAAGCCAATTATACTTGGAACATTCTCAGTGCCAGAGCGCAAACCATTTTCCTGACCACCACCAAAAGTAATTGGCTTTAACTTTACACCATGTGCAACATAAAGCGCACCAACGCCTTTTGGACCGTAAATTTTAGCGGAGTTGATTGTCAGAAGATCAACGCCAAGACGGGCAACATTAATGTCAATCAAATTTAAAGCCTGCGAGGCATCAGAATGAAAATAAAGCGGAGTTTTGTTGCCATTTTTTAAACGGTTTTGGCGCTCGGCACGGATAATTTCAGAGATTTCGGCGAGTGGCTGGATAGTACCAAGTTCGTTATTAGCAAGTGAAATCGAAACTAGCCCAACATCGCCATCTAGTTTTTTACGGAAATCGTTTAGAACAATTAGACCAGTTTTATCAACCTTAATTAATTTACAGTCAAAATTTTTCGCTGTTTCGAGAACGGATTGATGTTCAGTTTCAAGTACTAATACTTTTTTGGTCGCTACAGTAAAAGCTAAATTGATGGATTCGGTAGCGCCGGCAGTGATAACGATGTCGTTGCCTTTGGCGCCAATAGTGTGAGCAATACGGTCTTTGGCAGTATCATATTCGGCGCGAACTTTCTTAGCTGGAAAATATGGTGCGGAAGGGTTGAAGAAATTGTCAGCAAAATACGGCTCCATGGCCTTTTTGACCTTGGCGCTAAGAGGTGTCGCGGCAGCATGATCAAGATAAATCATTCTTATATTTTAACATATTTTTGAGTTTTAGTCTACTCGTCTACGGTGACTTCGTCGCCTGGAAACATTACTTCCGGAAGCTCTTCTTCCGTTTCTTCCTCTTCTTCGTATGGAACAAAGGTGCTTTCTTTGCCATCGGATTTGCTAACCACGGTGAAACTTGGTGCGGATTTGTCGACGGTGATGTCGAATTCGTCTTTTAATGCGGTAAGCCAGTCTGTTTTGATGGATAAAACTCCGTCTTTCATGCCCCATTCCATGTCAAAATATTCGGTTTTGTTGGTGGTGATTTTACCGGTTCCTTCGCCAAATTCCCAAATTACGGTTGGCTCGTCTTGTTTCTGCCATTTTTTGACGTCAATCAAAACTTCTTCTTCGGCCATTTTACGGTATGGATCTTCGCCCTGGACGGCGTTAATAATCAAAAATACGCCGAAAGCTATAGCTAGGGCCCCGAAAATAGCAAGTATAATAATCGCAATTTTTTTCTTCATTAAAAAATCTCCTATACATAATCATTATAGAAGATTTTAGTGAATTTAGTAAAGTTTTTCTTTAACAATACGCAAATATTCGTGCAGGGCTTTTCTGAAATTCTCGAGCTCGGCCCCTCTAATTTGGACATACATACCGCCGGCCGGCTTTTTGAAAACGCCATTTGGGCGAACTTCGTAACGCATAGTAATTTCTTTCTCAGCGCCGCTTTCAAGCCAACTTTCGTGCCAAATCCAGACATTTTTCTTGTGTTCAAAAAACTCACGACGATGACCGGCTGGAATTGGCCCAAAAATCAAGCGACCAAATTCTGATTCGGCGTTGATGAGATCTTCGGTGGTTAGTTTTGGACGGACGGTAGAATGATAGTTTTTGAGGTCTGATTTGATGGCATCGATTTTGGTACGGGCTTTTTTAACGGTGTCTTTTAGCACATTCTTGAGCGGCATTTTTCTATTTCCTCAGAGATGGCTGAGAGTTCTTCGTAGAGGTCAAAAGGTTTTTCTTCTTCAGTTTTTCCAAGCACATCAGAAAACATATCCGGCTCTTCGTCGGTGATAAAACCTGGAATTTTATATGTTGAAGAGATTTCTGACATTTTCTGTTGTTTTTTCAGCGACCTCGTCGCTAGAAACTCCCAATTTAGTAGATAGCCAGTGAGCGATATCTTTGATATACGCTGGCTCATTTATTTTACCACGATTTGGGGTGGGAGTCAAGAAGGGAGCATCGGTTTCAAGGATAATTTTTTCTAGGGGTGGCATAGGGAGAGTAGAATAGGTCGCAAGGCCATTGACGCCAACATAAAAATCTGTTGTTTCTAGAATCTTTTTAAGCGTCTTTTTACTGTCGGTAAAAGAGTGGACTACGCCTCTAGTTTTAGGAAAATTTTGCGCCACGGCAAAGAAATCGTCGAAAGCTTCGCGGACGTGGAAAGAAACTGGAAGATTATTGTCTTTGGCAAGCTGAAGCATCTCTTCAAAAAGTTTAATTTGCCCATCGCGATCGTAGCCCTCGTAATGATAATCTAGGCCGACTTCGCCGATGGCGACCAGTTTATCGTCTCCGAAAGATATTTTTTGCGACCACTCCTCGCGCCCGTCGTTACGGGGCTCGTCGTTTCGTCCTCGTCGTAACTGCGGATGCTCGCAAAAAATACTTTCTGGAGTCGCTTCCTTTTCGCCTTTGGCAGCTTCTGGGTGGATGCCGTAGGTCCAATAAACATCATCGTGAGCACTAGCAAACTTTTGTGCTTCGAGCGAATCTTCGTGATTAGTGCCAATACAAATAACTTTTTCCACGCCGTTTTTCTTGGCGTTTTTCAACATTTTTTCGGCTTGTTCTTCAGTAAAAAATTCTCGATCATGCAAATGACAATGTGAATCAACTAAATAACTCATGCCAAAATTATAGCATGAAAAAGCCCCAGCTATTACTAGCCAGGGCCCGAACGAAAATTATTTGTTGATGTTAATATTGCTTTTAATGATGTAGCCCATGATGGCAAGCGAAGCTAAGAATCCAAACAGGCTAACCACCGTAGCCAAAGCAGTTGGCGTGTCGTGAATGCCAGTAGTTCTAAAGATCGTGATTAGGCAGTCGCAAAAACCAAAAAATGCTATCGTCGCAAAAATAAACCCGAGAACGGGCAATATTCTTTTCATAATTTCACCACCTTTAAATGTACAATCTTTTGGGATAATGTTAGATATTATAACATAAAAAATCCCCAGCCCTATAGCTGGGGACGGAGCCGGGTTAATCGTCGTAGTGAAACAGGAACTTATAATCGTATACCGGATTTTTGAGCCTGAGAACTCGATTGATGATGACGTAGCCCATAACTCCAGAAGCAAATACCAGAATCCCCCTGATGTAAATCGTAAAGAAATGAGCTTCTCCTGGAGTAACTTCGGGTTTAAAATGGGGATGTATAAACAGGGCAGCGATGAAAAGTCCGATCAAAACTGTAGCAACGACGATTTCCGCAATGTAAAACTTCTTTTTCATAAAGTTTTACCTCCTAAAATGATAAGATTCGATGCTTTTTACTAGCATCTTTTACATTATAGCATACTTTTGCTAAAAAGTCAATAATTTTATGCTTATTTTGTGTCGAAACAAGAAAAATCCCCCCTGCTAACAGGGGGGTTTGCATAATGTCACTGGAAATTCTTGATGAATTCCCTCTCTTCGTCATCGTACTCATTACTGGTACGTATAGTATCAAAAAGGTCATTAAATTCCTTGCGGCGCTTCGCCACAGCGGCTTTTGCCTTTTCAGGATTACGATGATAAAGGCGTTCTAGGACAGTAAAGATAAGGTAATGATAGTAATCGTTGATGTCTGGAGCGTTTTCGAGGATATAATTCTCGACAATTCCTTCAATTTCTGCATTATCATGATCGCGAACTTTGTCAGAATACCAATAATCCACATCACCAAAATCTGCGAAACTTAGGAATTTAGCAAAGGAGTCAGGGCCGATGGCTTTGGCGTATTTCTCAAGTTCGCCTTCGCGAATAAAATAGCCCGTGTCGCCATTTTCTCGCATAGCATTCCATAATTCTTTCTGGTCGATGATATCAAGGCTAAAGCCGCTCTCCTTAAAGAGTTCGCTGATATCTTCGCTCAGAATGTCGATGGTGCTCTGGTTGATAATAGTTCTCAGGATTTCCTTTTTGTCGAACCCTCTTTCTGCCAGGATTTTGCCGGTAGCGAGGGATTCTTCGTAGAAGCGGCGACTGTTTTCCCAACGAGATACAATAATAAGCCTCAAAAAGTCGCTCTGGCGATTTTCTTTGATGGCAAGCCGACAAAGAGGATCGAAAATTTCTCTTGATTCAATTACATCGGCGCAATCTGAAGCATCGGCGTATTTGCATTTCTCGAAAATAAGCTCTGCAAGCTCGTGACGCGGAAGGCACCGGAGTGTCTTGAAACGAATAAGGCAACTTTCTGCGCTCCAAGTCTCTGCCTTTTGCCGAAGAGCGTTAGTCCAGTCTTCTTTGCAGTGGTCGAAGGTGTCCTTATTGATGCGTTCCTTAAATTTTCTGTAGTAATCTCTAAGGAGTGCGGGGCTTTTAGTTTTTGCGAGGTGTTTTGCAATGAGGTCTACATCGACGCCTTCAACGGTGTCGATTTTTTCCATTGCGACGTGAGGGTCCAGCATGATAAGAAGCTGATTAGGATCAATGCCGATTTTCAGAAAAGCGTCGAAGTTTTTCTGAACTGTTCTGGATACATCTTCGAGGTCGACGCCTTCTGAAAAATGCTCAAGAACAGCACTATAGAGTGCATGAATACGTTCTTCCGACAAGTTAATTCCCCTTTCTAAATAAAATAATAGGGGTATCGCAAAAAAATAAAGCTATAACGACATTATGCTTTTAAAGTGCGATACCTTTCGTATTGCTTCTATTATAGCATAAATCGCTCAAAAAGTCAATATATTTGAAAAAGCCCAGCTATTTCTAGCTGGGTATAGGATTAATTTGACCTCTATAGGCCACCGTGACTGATTTCTTTAAAGATATCGACTGTGGCTATGACCGTTAGGATATCCATAAAGATACAGAAGGCACCGAACCAAAATGAGCCGACTACTACAGTCACGATAGCGCCAATAGCGGCGAAGATGAGTTCTATTAGAACGACAGCTAATTTAATTAGCGGCTCCTCTTCGCTGATTAGCGCTTTCTTTAATTTAAGGAACATGCTAGGAAGATCCTCCCATACACAAAATTGTATCCTGCTTGGCAGGATATACTTTCATTATACCACGCCGTGCTCAAAACTAAATGTCGGTTATGTTTGGAAGAAAAAAAGGGGTGGAGATTTTTCTACCCCTGTTCTTTATCTGTTAGGCGCGGTTCTCGCGTTTTCTTTTGATTGGGTCAAGTTGGCGCTTACGTAGGCGTAGGGATTTTGGCGTTACTTCGAGAAGTTCGTCATCTAGGAGAAAATCAAGACATTGTTCAAGAGAAAGTTGAGTATGTGGGGTAAGCTGGATAGCACCATCAGAGGCGTGGGTGCGCATGTTGGTAAGCTGTTTTTCGCGGCAGATATTGATATCGAGGTCATCTTTTTTGTTAGAAAGTCCGACGATCATTCCCTGGTAAACTGGCACCTGTGGCGGAATGAAGAGAATTCCGCGGGCCTGAGCGGCATCAAGGGCATAAGCGGTAGAAACGCCTGGCTCAAAGGCGATCAGGGCACCATTTCGCTCTGGTTTATACTTCGATTCGACTGGTTTGTAGCCCTTTGGAATAGAAGACATAATTGCGGTACCTCTGGTAGCGGTGAGAAGATTGTTTCTAAGGCCGATCAGGGCGGCAGTAGTGATTTCGTAAGTGAAACGGGTGGAACCGGTGGAAGTGAGATCTTGAGAGATTAAGTCGGCTTTTCTGATACCGAGTTCTTGAGAAACAGCACCGACAAATTCGGAATCAACTTCAATAGTTAGATCTTCTACTGGCTCACATTTTTGACCGTCGATTTCTTTATAAACTACCTCTGGGCGGCCGGCTTCGAGCTCATAGCCTTCACGGCGCATAGTCTCGATCAAGACGGAGAGATGAAGTTCGCCACGACCGGAGACTTTGTAGCCAAGACCATCAGGGACGATTTTTAGGGCAATGTTGGTTTCGAGTTCTTTTTCGAGACGTTCGGCAATCTGGCGAGAAGTAGTAAATTCGCCTTCTTTGCCCTTCAGAGGGCTGGTATTTGGGCCGATATAGATAGAGAGGGTTGGAGGTTCAAGTTCGATAGTTGGGAGGGCTTCTGGGTTGTCGCCGGTGGCGATAGTGTCGCCAATGTTGGCGTTTGAGACGCCCGTGAGAGAAACGATGTCGCCGGCAGAAACCTCAAGAGCTTCTTCTTTCCCGAGACCTTTGTAGGTGAAGATTTGGTCGATTTTCCCTGTTTTTGTAGTTCCGTTTGAAAGGATTTTAACCGTGGTACCTTTTTTGAATTTGCCACGAAAAACTTTACCGATACAATATTTGCCGAGATAATTATCGGCGGCGAGGGCAGCAACAAGAAGTTGAGCGCCTTTACCGTCGTTCTCGTCGATTTTTGGGGCTGGAATGTCGTTAATAATAGATTCAAAAATGACGTGCAAATCGTTGTCGAGGTCGGTAGTTTTGCCGGCTTTGCCGTTTCTGGCGATAGCATAGTAAATTGGGTAATTTAGTTGGGATTCGTCGGTGGCAAGCTCAAGGAAAAGATCAGCGATTTCAGATTCGACTTCGTCGATTCTGGCGGCTGGTTTATCGATTTTGTTAATAATAACAACTGGCTTAAGTTTTAATCCGAGGGCTTTTTGAAGGACGAATTTAGTTTGAGGCATTGGACCTTCCTGGGCGTCAACAATCAAAAGAACGCCATCAGCCATATTGAGCGTGCGCTCAACTTCGCCGGAAAAATCAGCATGACCGGGGGTGTCAATGATGTTAATTTTATAGCCATCATAAAAAACGGCGGTTTGCTTTGCAGTAATCGTGATACCGCGCTCGTGCTCCTGATCCATTGAGTCCATAATCAGAGTTTGGGACATTTCGGCTTGGTTATCGCGAAAAGTATGGGACTGCTTTAAAAGTCCATCAACAAGGGTAGTTTTGCCATGGTCAACATGGGCGATAATCGCAACGTTTCTGATTTTTTCGGAATTCATATCTTCTTATTATATAACAGATTAGCAAAAAAGTAAAGCGGAGCATTTCTCATTTTTGCTTGTTTTTACTCTAGGTTTGTGCTAAGATAAGCATAAGCATTATTTAAAAAGGATTTTTATGGATAAAGACGAACAAGCTCCGGCTACTCCGCCAGTGACTCCAGAAGTGGAAAAGCCAGAAGAGCCAAAAACAGAGGCTCCAAAAGAAGAGGCTCCTGTCGAAAACAACGTGGCAGCAGAGATGGATAAACTGCTAAAAGAAGATGCTACAAAAGTTACGCCAGCTCCAGAGTCACAACCAATGATAGGCAAAAAACACAATCATATTGGAATTATCATCCTGCTTTCGATTTTGGTTTTGCTCAGCGTTGGCTTTGCAATTTTCGTATACTTTACCGCTGGCCAAGGCAAAGAATGTGATTGTCCGAAGTGCGAAACGCCTGAGTGTAATTGCGAGAAAGAGGAAGAAGAGGAAGAAGAAACTTCCGCATCAGATTATATTTATGTTAGCGAGTGGGGTGTAAAGATTAAACTCCCAGATGACTGGAATACGTCTCTTTCAAGATACGATTATCTCAATGGTCACCCGCAAGCTGTCAGTGGCATCACAATTTATGAGCGAGTGGATGGGACTGATGAAGCTTCCATCGCCAACAGTGTCGTTATCAGCCAATCCTTCGAAGAAACATGCGATAGCACTCCGGAAGAAGGTGAAGAAGATGTACGTCTTTGCGTAGAAGTTAATGATGATGTCCATCTGGACGTATTGATTAATAACGGCATATCTGAAGCATTTAGTAGCCACTTTAGCGATACGGAAAATTATTCGGAAATTTAATCTCTGATGTAAAAAGCCGCCCAACTCGGGCGGTTTTTTATTTGCGAAGTTTTTTGAGATAAGTTTTGGTTTCTGGTTTTACGCGATACGAGTCGCAAATCTTGGAAATAGTCATATTAAACGTCCACTTATTTAAAGTTGATTTCTTTAAATATTCTAAAGTTTCATCTGGAAATTTGATAAAACATTCCGAGACCAGCCACGCGATGGCCATTTTTACATAATATTCTTCTCTGCTCGCTAGTTTTTCCACTCGGTTGAAAATTAAACTAAGATGGCCCGTGTCGACATAAGCACACTTTAAAATTACTAGGCCTACGCGCGTGCTGAATTCTTTATTCGACGTAAGCAAATTTTCAACTTTAATTTTTAGAAATTCTTCTTCATGTTTTTTGATGGTTTTACGTAATTCTGAACAAAAAATATCTGATGTGCACCAGTTATCAATATAATTCACCTGCAAATCGAATTGCCCTAGCATTTTTTCGTAAGGTAATTTGCAAATTATAATTCCCCGCACGATTATTTCTTCGAGCGATTTCGGCGTGGTATCTAGAAACTCGTCGTATTTTTCTTTTGGAATCGATTTTGCGATGCTCCTAACTTCTGGAATCCTTACGCCAACAATCGGATACTTGCTCAAAACAAGCTTAGCACTGAAAGTGCGGTATTTTTCATCCGTGTGGGCTGTTAGCTGATCTTCGAGATCACCGTAATCTTTAATCATAATGCGTTTATTATATTATATTTTCAAAAATTTTTATGGTAAAATGAAAATATAATAAAGGAGGTTTTATGTACAAATATAACACTGGTAGTTCATTACCATATACCACAACTACCACTACTTATGGCGCAAACAGCGATGCGCTGACCGCTATCGGAATCTGGACGATCGTAGCGCTAGTTTTGGCAGTTGTTGGCGGCATTTTGCTATATTTTCTATTCGTTAAAGGAAAGAACGAGCCAAAAGGTAAGTTTGCTAAATGGCTAAAAGATTTCTTATCCTTCAAGATTATGTGGATTGAAGCTTTTGCAAAGATCTTCTACTACATGCTTACGATCTTTGCTATTCTTTTGTCGTTCTCATTCTTGACGCTTGGCGGTATGGGCTTCTTGATGTTCATTTGTACGCTCGTGCTTGCGCCAATCTTTATTCGTATCGGCTATGAATCATTTATTATGTTTATCATGGTTTGGCGAAACACAAGAGATATTGCGGAGAATACGAAGAAGAAATAACTATCGAGGGGCTAGGCTTTTTGCTTTGCAAAAAGCCTTCCGTTCCTCCTTGCTCAAAAAATAAAAAAAGGCCTTTGGCCTTTGTTTATTTTCGTGGTGAGTCGGGAGGGGCTCGAACCCTCGACACCGGGCTTAAAAGGCCCGTGCTCTAACCAGCTGAGCTACCGACCCAGAATGAATTAGTAACTGGTAAGTTTCCTTGCTCGCTAGACTCGCAAGTTTGCTTTTCCATTTTAAGCCACTGGCTTAAAATGGTGGGCGATACAGGAGTCGAACCTGTGACCTCGTCTACGTCAAAGACGCGCTCTAGCCAACTGAGCTAACCGCCCGTACCGTTCATTATAGCACTTTATGGTGCACCTGACTAGACTCGAACTAGCACAGCCTTACGGCCACTACCACCTCAAGGTAGCGTGTATACCAATTTCACCACAGGTGCACGTGGTGCTTTTACTATTATATCACAACTGAGATTTTTTACCAGTGCTTAAGCTATCTTAAGGCGTGCGGTTTTTGCGAGTCTTTTGAGCGCCCCAATATTCTACGTCGTTGAATCTGTCCGTAGGATAAACCAGGCGGTTGTCTTCAGAAAAAATCGAAACATTTTTATTATAGAAGTAACTCATATTGGTTTGAGCGATACCGATAGATGGCACATCTTCTACCCACTGTTTCAAAACGGCTTCGTATTTAGCTTTGCGTAAATCGACGTCCATAGTGCTTCTAGCAGCCAGAATTAAATCATCCATTAAAGGATTTTTGTAATTAGAAAGGTTTAGGCCTACCGAACTGTTTTGTGATGAGTGATAATAGGCAAGAAGATCCGGGTCTGGGCCAAGCTCGATTTCGTAGAGCAAAATATCGTACGATCTGGTGCTAATAATATTGGTAATAAACTCTTGGTTTGGTTCATAAAGCTGAACCTCTACTTTAAAGCCAAGTTCTGTCAATTGCTCGGCTAAATCTTGAGCGACTTCGGCGAAGTATCCAGTGGAGATAGAAGCTAGATTGATGGTGGCTTCGTGGTCGAATTCAGTCTCGGCCACAATCTTTTTAGCTTCCTCGACATTATAACCTGGAATTTCTGGATAATTTTCTAGCTCGATTTGGTTTGGTGTGATTGGATAGCTAAGTGGAATATTATCGCCAATAAGCGCGCGCAGCTCTTCGGTGTTTATACCCTTTTGCACGGCTTTGCGTAAATTCTTATTTTTGAAAACTGCACTATTGGTATTGAAGAAAAGATAGATGCCGTTACTGAGCGAAGCTTGGCGTTCATAAATATTTGAAGATTTAATATCTTCGGCGGCAGAAGCCTGAAGTTCTGAAGTAGCGGTAACAGAACCAGATTTTATGGCACTAACGATATCTTCTTGAGTGGCGTAAGTATGGATAGCAAAGCTACTAAGCAGAGGTTTGCCGTTGTAATAATATTGGTTTGGCACAAGATAAACTACCGATTCGCCAGCATTAGTGGTGGAAGCTTGGGTAGCATTAAAGCTGAAAGGTCCGGAAGAAACTGGGTTAGTGCTAAATTGGTTTTCTAGAAGTAATTTTGGATCGACATCGGCTAATATGTGCTTTGGTAAAATTGGAATATTTAGAGCGGACGGAAAATTAGCATAGGCGGCAGGGAGCTCAAAAACAATCTGGCCTTCTTCTTCCCTGACTGATACACCGGAAAGGTTGGAGTCATAGTTAGTAGTAACGGCGGAATTTTTAATAATTTCGGCGGTAAATAAGACGTCTTCATTGGTAAGTGATTCGCCATCGGACCATTTGAGATTATCACGAAGTTTAATAGTCCAAACATCACCATTTTCGTTTGCGGATATTTTTTGAGCTAAGCCTAGGCCGGTGTGACCAGAATAATCTGTTTCTGTGAGCGTAGCAAAGAGCAATTTAGACAAGGCTTTTTCGCTGTTAGTATTAGCAAAAAGTGGGTTTAAAGATTTGACTTCGCCAAGCGTAGCTTCGGTATAGGTACCACCGTAGGTATAAGTTTGTACGGAATAAGAATCCGAATACCAAAGTAGCTGCGTGATGGCAAGAAGCATAATAGCCGAAACAAGCAAAATCCATTCTACAATTAGGAGCTTAACGTTTTTAATGTGAGAGATACGGCCGACTAGATTCTCTTTAACATGCTCGCGCCCCTCTATCGCAGTTTTACGAGAGAGCCGAGTAATTTTCTGTGTGATTTTTTGCCCACTTTTTTTGATATGTTTTGCCATTTTATGAAGGTATTAAAACAAGCCCCAAAATAGAAAATACGAAAATTAGAGTGAAAACAATAGTTGCACTAAAGAGTGATTTATCTAAACCGCGTCTAGTGGTGAAAAGCTCACCTGAGCCACCAAAGCCTGCACCAAGAGATGCGCCGCGGCGTTGAAGTAAAATTAATAGAATTGCCAAGATGGCAGAGATTAAAGTGGTAGTCTGTAAAATTGAACCTAATTCCATAATTACTTCTTATTATATGACGGAATCAATAAATTGACAAGGCTGTTTATAAGGCTAATTGCGATCGACGACAACACCACACCCCAGAAGTCTGCATGCACTCCTGGAAGTAGCCAAAATGTAAGGGCAACCATACCGATATTTACGATAAGGCTAAAAATGCCCATGGTAAAAATGATGAGTGGCAGAGCCATCATGGTAGCAAGTGGCTTGATGAATGAGTTTACGAGTGAGAAAACAAGGCCGGCAATAACAAAAAACCACGTATTGTGCGGACTATCGGAAACGGCAAACAGACTAATGCAAACCCACATCGCGAGACTGGAAATTCCCCATCTAAGCAAGAAAAATAAGAATTGTTTTTTTATCATAAGCCTATTTTAGCATATTTTTACGTTTTAAGTGAGTGTGATATGTAATTGCAAAACGGTGAGCTTCTTCGTCGATGCGGGCAATCAGGTGAGCGACATGGGAACTACTTGACAAATTTACTAATGTGTGATATAATAAAGTATTAGCGTCTTTTTTGTCTTTCTCGGGGATCCAGAGTTTTACAGGGGCGGATTTGGAGTGGTCGCCAGATTTATCGCGACCAATTACTGGAATGTTTAATGGTTCTAAAAGCGGCAAAACTGCAGAAATTTGAATTTGCCCGCCATCAAGAATGATTAGGTCTGGGAAGTCCCACTCCTTATGCTTGAGACGACGAGAAATTACCTCTCTCAAACTTTCGGGGTCATTATTTTGTTGTGCTTTCAATTTAAATTTGCGATACTCCGAACGATCCGAGGCGCCGTTTACAAACACCACCATCGAAGCTACGGCGTTGGTGCCGGACTGATGAGAGATATCATACCCCTCAATGCGGCGCGGCGGATTTTTTAGACCGAGCATTTCTTGGAGTTGTTTTAAAGCCTGGTCGCTAGAAATATCCAAAAATTCCTTGTTTGAAAATACGATTTTTTTCTTTAATTCTTTTAGACCAAGAAGTTGATTTCTAACAACCGCGGCTTCTTCATATTTTCCTTCTTTAGATAATTTTTGCATCTGAGTCTCTAAGTCGTGAAGGAGTTTTCGACGGTCGCCTTCGAGATATCTGATTAAGTTCTTGAGTTCTTTTTTATACTCAGCTGGAGTAGTTTTATCAATTTCAATGCCCGGAGTTAGGGCGAGGTCGGTGTTTAAAGTCTTTTTGCCATCGTACGGCCTGTCGTAATATGGAAAAACTCGACGCAAAATGCGAAGTGCGCGCTCGATGGCGGTTTTGCCGTAAAATGGGCCAATATACTTGGCGCCATCGTCTTCTGGCGTGCGCGTAAAAGATATGTATGGAACTTTTGATTTTAGATCTATCCTGACATAAGATACGGTTTTGTCATCACGAAGTAAAATGTTCCATTTTGGTTTGTAGCGTTTGATCATTTCGAACTCTAAAAATAGTGCGTCCATTTCGGTATCTACAACGATCCAATCGGTATCGTAAATTTCAGCCACTAAAGCTTCGGTTTTGACATCTTTTTCGCCGTGCTGAAAATACTGGCGCACGCGATTTTTAAGCACCGCCGCCTTGCCAACATAAATAATCTCCCCTTTTTCGTTTTTATGGAAATAAACCCCAGGGTAGACTGGCAAAGTTTTGAGCTTCTCTTTTAAAGCTTCATTCATATTTTTATTATACCACTTGACGATTTTCTGGGGCTTTGTGTGCTATAATAATGCTTATGGATAATTTTACGATTTCAAACATTAAAGCAAGACAAATTTTAGATAGCCGTGGCAACCCAACGGTAGAAGCAGACGTATTGCTGGATTCTGGTGAGATTGGTAGAGCAGCCGTGCCTTCTGGCGCATCTACTGGTTCGGCCGAAGCTTTGGAACTTCGTGATAGCAATTCTGATATTTATGGCGGCAAAAGCGTACTTAAAGCAGTTTGGAATGTAAATAGTAAAATTAAAGATGTGCTCATAGGCAACTCCGCTGAGCAAAAAAATGTCGACCGATTGATGCTTGATCTTGACGGCACGGATAATAAGAGCAACCTGGGCGCTAATGCGATTTTGGCGGTCTCGCTTGCTACCGCCAAGGCCGTAGCAAAAGCTAAACGCATGCCATTTTACAAATACGTAGCAGAACTAGCTGGTACCAGCGATAGTATGTCTCTTCCGATGCCAATGATGAACGTGATGAATGGCGGCGAGCATGCCGACTGGGCAACGGACTTTCAGGAATATATGATTATTCCAAAAAGCGCCGAAAATATGTCTGATGCTGTACGCATGGGCGCGGAAGTTTTCCATAATCTTAAAAATGTTCTCAAAGGTCGTGGCTACGCTACGACAGTTGGCGACGAAGGTGGCTATGCACCAAAGGTACGCGATGGCAATAATGAACCTTTGGAATGTATTAAAGAGGCCGTCGGCAGAGCCGGCTATGACTTCGGCAAAGATTTTGGCATTGCAATGGATATTGCCGCTTCGGAATTTCATAATGGCGATCATTACGAACTCAAAACCAATGGCGATTGGAAGTCAGCTGATGATTTGATTAACTGGTACACTTGGATTCTTGATAATTATCCAGTTTTATCGATTGAAGATGGTCTAAGCGAAGATGATTACGATGGCTGGAAGGTAATGACCGAAAGATTAGGTAGTCGTACACAACTCGTAGGTGACGATTTGTTTGTAACTAACACCAAACTGCTTAAAAAAGGTATTGACGAAGGACTTGGCAATGCGATTTTGATTAAGCCAAACCAAATTGGTACTTTGTCCGAAACGATCAATGCAATGTTACTTGCCAAAACCGCTGGATATAATACTGTAATTTCGCATCGCTCTGGCGAAACCGAAGATACTTCGATCGCACACATTGCAGTTGGGCTCGGCGCTGGACAAATCAAAACTGGTTCCCTTTCTCGTTCCGAAAGAATTGCAAAATACAACGAACTTATGCGCATTGCTGAAAGCAATTCGAATCTTGGGCTTAGAAGTCCGTTTAATTAAGCTATTAATTTCAAAAATTCTTGTTCGTCGATTGTCGGGATATTTAATTTAGCTGCCTTGTCGGTTTTGCCTTTACCTGGCTTTTCGCCACAAATTAGGGCGGTAGTAGTTTTAGTGACGGAACTAGTGACGGTAGCACCAAGTTCGCGGAGTTTGTCTTCGGCTGCTTCCCTGCCCATAGAGGCTAGAGTTCCGGTAATAATATAACTTTTGCCGGCAAGTGGGGCCTTGGAAAGGTCGTTAAATTCTGGAGCAACACCAAGTTCTTTTAGTTCTTCGAGTTGTTTTAAATTATCTTCGTCGGCAAAGTAGGCCAAAATCGATTCGGCAACAATTTCGCCAATATCCGGGATTTCTAATAGTTCTTCTTTAGTGGCGCTAGCGAGTTTTTCGAAACTACCAAACTTATTCGCGAGGGTAGTGGCGGTTTGGGCACCAACGTGACGAATGCCGAGGGCGGTGATGAATTTGTTGAGTGGAGCGGTTTTGGATTTTTCGATAGCTTCAACAAGATTTTTGGCAGAAAGTTCGGCGAAGCGTTCTAGGCTTGCGACTTTATTTTCTTTCAAACGATAAAGATCGGCAATTGATAAAACTAAGCCAGCGTCAACAAGCGCGTTGACATTTTTTTCGCCTAGGCCTTCGATATTTAGGGCAGGTTTTGAAGCATAATATTCAAGCGAACGTTTCAAAATTAAATCGGAAGTTTCGCCTTTTACGCGGTAAACTACTTCGCCAGTTGGGCGTTCAAATTCGAGCTCTGGATATTGGGACTTTAAAGCTTCGAGATAATTAAATGGCTTGGTGTTTTCTGGGCGAAGCGTAGTAAGAACCTCTTTGATTTGCGGAATAATATCGCCAGCTTTGTAGATGATTACGGTGTCGCCAATGCGAACGTCGAGACGAGCAATTTCGTCAGCATTGTGGAGCGAGGCGTGCTGTACGGTGCTACCAGCAACTTGTACTGGATCCAAAATTGCTACCGGCGTAGCAGCTCCAGTACGGCCAATGGAAATTACAATGTCTCTAACTTTAGTGGTTGATTCTTCGGCTGGGAATTTGAAAGCAACTGCGGCGCGCGGGGTTTTACCAACAATGCCAAGTTTTTTGTAAATTTTGCGGTCGTTGATTTTGATAACCATGCCGTCTGTGTTAAACAACAAGCCTTTGCGATATTCATCGAGATTATGAATGTATTCGAATAGTTCTTTTTTATCTTCGGCTTTAAAAACGCGATCTTCGTTTGAAGTGCGGAAACCAAGTGCGCGAAGCATTTCGTAAGCCTCAGAGTGAGTGGGGAGATCTGGCGAAACGAGATCGTAAGCGATGAATTTAAGCGGCCGCGAAGCGGCAACTTTTGGATCGAGCTGGCGGATGGTACCGGCGGCGAGATTTCTTGGGTTGGCAAATTCTTTTTCGCCGAGCTCACGTTGATGAGCCTGTAAGTTTTCAAAATCTTTTTTAAAAATGATGATTTCACCCCTTACCTCAACTTCATCTAAAGCCGAGGGATTTCGGAGCGCGGCAACGCGAGATGGAACGCCGTCCGCCCGTGGCGACGGGCCGGACGGACGTGACCCGAGGCTTAGAGGAAGTTGAGGCAATCGAAGTGGGATATTTTCAATCGTTTTAACATTTTGAGTGACATCCTCGCCAACCAACCCATCGCCACGCGTAACAGCTTGATACAGAATGCCATTCTTGTAGATCAAGGCACAGGCGAGGCCGTCCATTTTAATATCGGTGAAAAATTCTTTGATTTCGCCACCAGGAATGAGTTTTTTATTGCGGGAAATCCAATCTTCAATTTCCTGCTCCGAAAAAACATCAGCAAGCGAAATCATTCGTTCTTTGTGAGTAACTTTTTGAAACTTATCAAGTGGTTTTCCGGCAACGCGCTGAGTTGGAGAATCTGGAGTAATGAGCTCTGGAAATTGCTCCTCAAGTTGAGATAGTTCGTGTTTCAAAGAGTCCGCTGCCGCTTCGGACATAATAGACTCATCCAAAACGTGATAATGATAGCGGTAATCGTTAATAATTTCGCGCAGTTTTTCAATGCGCGCCGCTGCCTCATTCTTTGTTATCATAAACTAGCACCCTTCTGTAGAATAAATATATATACGTTGCCATATAGACTGTTGAGAAGCAAAACATAAATAGAAGGAAGAATGGAACGATTGGTATGCCCTCAATCCAATCAAACGAATTTTTAAGCCAAAAGTCTAGCAAAATAATTGGAATCATTACTATTGCCCAAACAACGATTAGCACAAATAGCATGTAGACTATGCGGATTAGAAGTCTAATGCGTCTACCGGCAACGAGATCGGAAGCGGTTTTAAGTGCGGCCATTGGATAAATACCCGGGATGGTTACGGCGATGAGTGCAATCACCGTGCTAGACAAAAGATAAAGCGAAAATACGGTCATAAGTCCGGCGAAGATAAAGAAAATCAACGCATAAAATGGCGTAGATAAAAAGTCCGTAGAAACAGCAGTTGAATGTAAAACTATCGCTAGCATGAGTGGTATAGCCTGGATAAACGCAACGATCAATACGCACCCGGTAGATAATATTGGCGACAAAGAGTTATATAAGCCATCTCTTAATTTTGGATTATGCCCAACCAAAATATGCCGCAAAAGATAAATTGTGGTGAGCCATAAAATTAAGAAAATAATAATCGCAAAAACTTGTTGGACTTCGGTCATACTCTGATTAAGACCACCAGTCATAACGGTGGACGCAAGCACCATGCCGGCCTTGGCAAAGTTACCAAATCGCTCGCCGAATTGGTTTGCGGGATCGCTTGTGGAATCTTCCGACGCAGAAACATCTAGTGCATTTTGGAAGTTAACGTAGGTATCTTCGCTAAGAATTCCAACGAAAACAACATTTAAAAATAATGCCAAAATAATTAATCCAAAAAAGATTTTTTTGTGCGTAAAAATAATTTTGAAGGCGCTCATGGCATGATATAAGAGCCCAGGAACTTCTAGCTCCCTTGTATAATCTTCGCGATATGAACGCTTAAAAGATTGGTGGAGCCTGACTCTAGCCCTTTTACGATCCCAGATTTTTTCACGATTTTTCTGAAATGACGCCTTGAATGATTCCTTAAATTTGGGTTTTTCCATGCTCTAGCCTTTCGATTCTCTTTTCTATCGGTGGGTGGGTACTGAACAGGTTACTGAGCGCTCCTTTTCTGAGCGGATTATTAATAAATAAGGCTTCGGTGGCAGCGTTTTGTTGTTTCATTGGACGAGCATGGGTGTCCAATTTTTTTAGCGCGGCAATCATGCCGTCTGGATAATGGGTAATCTTAGCAGAAGATGCGTCGGCGAGGTATTCGCGCTCCCTAGAAACTGCGAGTTGAGCGATAGAGGCGGCGATTGGCGCCAAAATTGAAGTAAATAATACTAATACTATGCCAACTGGACTGCGTTCGCCGCGACTGCGACGGTTACCATAGAAAAGCATGCGAAAACCAAGATCCGAAATGGTGCCAATTATGCAAACAAGACCAAAAGTAATCATAGAAATTCTGATGTCGTAATTTTTGATGTGAGACATTTCGTGGCCAATCACCGCGGTGAGCTCGTTGTTGCTCATAATGTCCAAAAGTCCTGTAGTGGCGGCAATGATGGAATGTTTAGGATCGCGACCCGTGGCGAAGGCGTTAGGCGCAGGATCGTCGATGAGATAGACTTTTGGCATTGGCACATTCGCCATTGAAGCAACTTTTTCAACGGTATTATAAAGCTTGGGATTGTCGGCACGAGAAATCTCGCGAGCGCCAGTTAAAGCGACAGCTAATTTACTGGCGAGAAAATATTGAATAATGGCATATATTGCAGCGATGACAAAAACCGTGATTGCTACATGCCAATCGTTTGTGGCGTAAGAAATAATAGCGCCGATAGCAGCAATAAAGGCCACAAAGCCAACCATAATAAGGATAGTATTGCGTTTATTTGCGGCTATTTGCTTATTCATCTAAAATTAAACCTTTATACTTATATAATATACCGTTTTTGGGTTTTTTTCTAGTGTTTTCACTCTGAATAACACCGCTAGACTTGACAAAAAAGCATAAGTGGTGTATAATATAGAGACAGGTGTTATATCAGCCCCTATCGCTGCAGTTCGCAGCTTTTTTGATGTTCGTCTTATGCTTTATTAATTTTATTAGTTAGTATAATCATTATTATTATGCAAATACCAATGGAAATTAGTAACCCGGCAAAAATCAAGTAAAATGTTCCTATGCATATTCCTGTGCAAGGAAGTAACGCTGTCAACACGGCCGCGACATGTATATACAGATATAGGGTTATGATTGGCGTTAATGCTCTGAGGATACGTAAACCTTTGCGGTTATTGCGGCTCCTATCCTTGTCTTTATTTTCATTAATCACCACATTTGATATGCCTACTATCGCGATGGTCACAGCTATTGCAGGAATTAAAGAAACAATAAGTACATACGTGCTTCTATGCGACCACAAAAAATAGTTAAGAGATATCGCAATAACAAATAACGTTGGTATTAATATTCTTATTGTACGCAATACTTTATGCTTCTTTGATACCGATTTCTCGCTTGGTTGATTTAGATTATCCATATTCTTTCCTTTTATGTTTTTATTATAGTACAGAAGACTCCGGGACGCTCACTATGTTAGCTAGCCGTCAGTGGCTCCGGTAAGCTCGCTACGCTCGCTTTCCGTCGCTATCAGAAAAATAAAAAAAGACCTTTCAGGTCTTATTTTATTTTTCTGGTGGCTCCGGTCGGACTTGAACCAACGACACAAGGCTCTTCAGGCCTCTGCTCTACCAACTGAGCTACAGAGCCAACCATTTTGACTAGATGTCAGCTTATTTATTATAGCACGTTTTATCTGCTAAGCAAATTATTTGTCTTCGCCAAGGCCCATATTCAGATAATATAGGACGTAGTTCCAATCCCAGCTTGGGTCAAAGCCGCTGGTAGTAAAATCATTAAACTGGAAGTATGGCATAGCTCCGCTGGTGATGCGCGCAGCCTTCATGGTGTTTTTCTCTATTTCGTCTACGGTTTCGTGGTCGTTCATGCAACTATCAAACTCATCGCCGAGCCCCACTTCGTGGCCCACTTCGTGCCAATATTCGTCTGTCATGCCAGTGATCATAGGAGAAGTTTTACTATCACCAATACCTTTGGAATGATAATCTTCCCAGAGAGACATCACAGCATTGTGATAATAATCCCAGAATTTACCCTCGCGTTTAGCACAATAAGCACCTTCGGCACTAGTGCGAGAATGCTCGATGCCGCTACCTTCGTATAACGTATCGGTGACACGAAGCTCAAACAAAACATCATTTTCCTCTAAGAACTTTTTGAAATTTTCTTCGTATTGAATAGTAAGGCGAGAGAATACGTCGCAATATGGACACATGATGTCTGTGTACATAATGTAATAATTTTTAGCTTCGATGTTGCCGATTGTAGTGGCTTCATCCCAGACTTTTTCAGCATTAGCCGGCTTGCGTGAGGCGGCGAAAATCAATAAGAATAAAAGAGCTGCAACAACTATTGATAAGACTATTGTTTTGATTTTTGAAGCAACGCTACTTCCGAGGTTGATTTCGTCACTGTTTTCGTCTGGCATTTTCTACTCCCTTTTTTGCTAAAAACTTTTCTTTTTTGATTATAACATACGCTTCTAGACCGACCTTTTTTAAGGCTAGTAGAGATACGATGATAGCTATAAACGTAATGAATCCAGAGACAAAACCGGCGATGGCATATCCACCGCTACTAAAAATCGTGCTAATAATTGGCGCTATTAGCGTGGTGCCACAGGTAGGACAGCCGGCACCAAGTACGGCGAGACCGGCCGCTATGCCTGCACTTTGAGCGCCGCTATTTGATGCTTTAGCGGCTTTTAGATTATCTTTTCTTCTTTTCCAGATAAATGCCACTAGACCAACTAGAACCGCCTGGATTAAAGCAATAAAGAATATGAGGGCCCAGTCTAGGAAGTTTTTGCCAATTCCAAACAGCCCAAGAAAGGCGTCAAAAATGATCTTTAATTTATCTGGGAAGCTGACGGCAAAAAGCAAATTAAAAGCAGCGAAACCGCCGGTAAGGAGATTCATCAGGGTGCCGAATAAAATAAAGACGATAATGGCAGTGATTCTGAATTTGCGATAAGAAAAAACTAAAACTACGCCGCTAAAGGCTAATTTCCATCGATCTAACCACTTCAAAAGTTTATCTTTTATTTTCCTTCACATCTTATATAGATTTTAGCATATAAATATGCATAAGTTATAAAAAGAACTATTTCTCAGAGTCAAGCGGAGTGCAACCCGAGAAAAATGAGCGAAGCGAATTTTTCCCGGCGTGTAACGCTCTGAGAAATAGTTTCTTTTTGTTAATTATGTTATTTTTATTTATGAAATATATTTAGTAAAAGTCAATACTTTTTCGCGTTTTACCCCTGTTGTTAGTGAAAATATTATAACATAAACTTTATCAAAAAACAATATTGACGTATATTCCACTCATGCTAAAATAGAGTCAGGAGTTCGGGCGAAATCTACGTTGAGAGCCGTCGGAACACCTACCGGGAGAATGCAGAGTTTTAGGGGTTATAATTTCGCCTAGAAAGTTATGAGTTGAGCAACGCTTTATGGTGTTGTTCTTTTTATTGACTTCTAAACTACCGAATTGATATAATCACTGCTATAGAGGAGGAAAAATGGCTAAAAAAGTAAAAAATATCTTAGATTTTCGCGATAGATCCCAGCGTCTGTTTATAATGACTTGGGTATTGATGATTTTTGTGATACTCGTAATGTTTCTTAGTAGTTCATCATCATCTAAACTCCCCTTTTTGGTTTTTACTCCGTTTTTGGCTTTTGGGCTAGTCTCCGTCATCGGTTCCCTTGCCTGCAAAAAGCTACTTGAAGTTCTAAACGATAAGAAAAAAGCCCTGAAAAAATCTAATAGAATTCACAGGTGCCAGGTGTCTATTATTATTATGTTGTTCATTTTCTTGGCCGGGCTAGGAGTCGCTTTGATAGCCTACGTCTGCGGATACTTTCTGCAAGACAAATTCGGAGACAACCAGGTTTATTCTATAGTAAATGAAGATGCAGGAGTGAACACTACTATCCAGCCAAGTGCAATTGTAAAGCAGCAGTTTATGGGGATCATTATAAGTATTTCACTGATTATGACTGCATGTATAATATATCTGGTTCGTTATATGAAAATCGTGATTACTAGTGACGTGGCCAGAAAAGATTTTTCGAATTTACCAAAAACTACCGTAAAAATCGAAAAGAAGGCGGAGCCAGTGCAAAAAGTAAGGCCGAAAATTTCTGAAGATAGCGACGAATATGATCTTTAATCTTTTTTGATAGCGATATTGTTAGAGAAATTAGCTTGATCTTTTAATTTTTCGGTGAGTTTTTCTTGCCAACCACCTTTTGCGATAACGCCGTTTACATTGTCACTGTTTTTGCCGGCAATAGTAGCGCTTCGTAAGCGAGTCCTTTTCTCCTTGAATTTGTCGGTCTTCTTGATATTTTTTGATTCGCACTTGGTTTCACTTTCATGACGGTGCCTGGCAGTAGCGTTACGATATTTGTTTTTAATAATTAGATAATAAACTATACCTGGAGCAACACCGGCAAGGCCAGCATATCCGATATCGTCACCGGAGAACCACCAAAACATCCAACAACCGCCAAAAATCACACTGAAGAACTCGATAATGGCCGAAATGGCAATAAGTTTGGCTTTGTAAATAGGTACGCTACCCATGGTTTCACCCGTGCGAGCGTTAACCGCCACATAATGGAGCAGCTTTTTCTCGCCGTCTTTTTGTAAGTAACTATAGAGCCAGAGCGGGAGATAGGTTGCCTTCCAATCTGTGCCTTTGATATCCATTTTTTCGGATTCCCATTTGGCACCGCGATCGTAAAATCCCATAGTCTCTTTGACTTTAAACCTAGCAACATCTAAAGCCTGTGCTTTAACCGGCTCAACCAAAACATCAATATTAGTGTCGCGCTTTTCGCTAGCATAGCCGCGCAGATAATTAGCATCCCATTTGACGCAGTTTTCGGTATCAAATGGCATGACTGCGTTAATGACATTAGTAGTGTTTACTAGATTATTTTGATTGAGCTTGTCGCTGGATGCTTCGATGGTGAGGTCATCAATAGTAAGGTCAAAATCGCGTGTAACGTTGTAGGCGTCGGCATCGTAATAATGGTCTTGGACAGTGTGGTCACCCACACGTCTAGTGACATAATAGCTTCTGGTTTGATGTTCGGCCTCGCCAGCAAAACTTGCGTGGGCATTAACATCAATTACCATATATGGAAGATAGACGCCCATAATATTTTCAGTAGTAAATTCTTTTTTGAATACTGGGTGCGCATAAAATTGACGCCTCCCTACAAAATCTTTAATCTTGCCCTCAGCGGTAGCTTTGTCGAGCTTGAATGGTAATACCATATCTGGTACGGCACCGTTATCGATTTGTTCGTTTATAGATAAAACATGTCTACACCAGTGGCATTTGGCACTGGTGGCTTCGTCAGCATTTATAACAATGCTAGCACCACAAGACGAACACTCGAAAGTTAGAATGGTTTTCTTGTCTGGAATAATGTCTTTAGCTCCGCTGCCAACATTACGACCGGACAGTTTACTGATATCGCCACTTTCGTTAGCTATTTCGCCGTCAAAAAGTGCGCGGCAATAATTACATCTTAATTTGCCACTTTTTGTATCCAAAGATATGTCCGTTGCCCCACATTTGGGGCAACGGTTCAAACCGTTCTTAGGTTCTTTTTTCGCCATAAGTCAGATTACTCTGCTTTTGGTTGTTCTGGAGTTTCTTCTGGTTTAGCTTCTGGGGCTGCTGGTTGCTCTGGAGCAGGAGTTGGTTGTGCTGGTTGAACTGGATTGGTGCCCATTGGTTGAGCCATACCGGCCATGCCGCCCATCATACCGACACCCATGCCCATACCCATCATATTGGTAGAACTACCATTATTGCCGGCAGCATTGAAACCTTCGGCGATTTGAGTTTGAGCGTAAGCTGCGCCAACACCACCTTGCATGAGGTTACCAGTGTTGAATTTGTTGATAAGCTCGACGGATTGTGTATCCCAGTCTAAGCCCATTGGTTGGACGTTAACAACTTGAAGACCATATTTAGTAGCCCATTGATAGTTGGCTTCAACGGCTTCGTTGACTGATTTAGCGAATTCGGTAGTGCCACCTTGGATATCGTCGATGGATTTGCCACCTTTAGTATAGGCAGACAAAGCAGCGGCAAGCGAGCCAACAAAGCCAGCAAAGAGAGATTCTTCGACGCCTTCGTCGTTGTCGCCAAGATCGAATTGAGCGCGGCCTTGACCGGAAACGATATCAACTGGAATTAAGTTCTTAAACATCAAAACTGGGTCGACAACTTTGATAGTATAAGTACCATTGCTAGTGACAGCCAACATGGTGTTAGCGTAGTTAGCATCCTTGTATCTGATTGGGTTCTGAGTGCCATAGCGAAGGCCAGCAATATCTTTGAGATTTACATAGAAAGCAAATTGTTGATTCCCTGGTTGACCACCAAACTTAAACTGATTGAAGCTCTGACCAAAAGTACTGGCAAAGAAGCCATCTTTGGCAAACATGCTTTTAGCTTCTGGAACGTTTTCGGTGGTGTAGGTGTAGCCACCGGCTTCAGCGATAACACCAGTGATGCCGCCGTTTTCTACGGTGACAAGACAAGTGCCTTCTGGAACTAGAAACTTGCTGCCATTGCTAATAACATTGGCATTTTCCTCGCCATCATTATTTTCACTGCGATTCCCACCAACTGGCACGGCACGGGCGATAAGAGTATGGTCACGCATGCTGGATGGTGGAGCCATATATTCGAGCCATTGGTTGGCGAAACTTCCGCCAAGTGCACCGGTAAAAGCTTTTAGAAATGCCATTATTATTCTCCTTCTGGTTAGTTTATAGTTCTATTGTAGCACAGGTTATTTTTTTGTGTGGTTTTTGCTATCTTTTTGCTCGGTGACTTCTTGAATTTCTGGTTGAGGGCCTTGTGGATGATTCTCTTTGCCAAGAGCTTTTTTTCTAGCACCAAACCAGAAAAATGCCGACAATATAACACTTACAAAAATAATGAATATACCTGGATAGATATACAATCTGCTACGAATATATGTGGTGGCATCGCCGAATTTGCCGGTGATTATGTTGCCCATACTGGCCACTTCTTTAGCTGATTCGGTATTTATCACCATATTACCATTAAACAAAGTCATCTCGCTCTCAAGCCTTTCTATGGTGATGTTGTATTCATAAATTTCTTGATATAAAGAGCAGTATTTTTCTGTGGCATCTATGTTGTAAACCCAACACATATTTGGATACTCAAGTAAGTTGGATATTGCTCTTAAAGTGTAGGCGTCGCCGTCGTCGGCGGACATGGCATATTCATAAGAAAAGCCATTTGCAGTTTTTGGATCTAGGGCCAGGAGTTCATCACGTTTAGTGGTTAATTTGTCCGTTTCATCTGCAAACTCTTTTTCTTTTTCGGCTTTCTCAGATTTAGCTCGCTCCAACTCCGCTTTTTTTTCGTCGTTATTCTTTCCATTTACGGCGGTAGAGCCCATGCTGCTATTCATCTCGTCATCTAGGTTATCGATGACTTTACCGAAAATACCAAAAAGTCCATCCCTTGGTTCGGAATTTCTCTTGATAATGCCAATGGTAATTAGTGATCCGCCCAACAACAACCCAACAATGAGAATAATGAGTGAAATTTTTTTATATTTTTTATTGATTGCTTGCTCTTTATCTTCTGTACTTTCCATGAAGATATTATAACATGGCGCTTGTGTTTTTATTTTTTAATGAAATCTATGGCTGGTGACTCTAAGCTATCATCAGTGATTTCTGGTTTTTCGTAGATAAACTTAATTTTAGCAAGCTCGTCCAATAATAGAGCTGAATCTTTTATTTTTGCTTTAAAATTATTGTTAACCTCGATCCTTTTAACTGCTTCTTTTATTTTAGATTCATCGAGTTTTAGATTTTTAATTACATCAGCAAAACAATCGATGACTTTTTCGCTATTAGTGTTAAGAGACCAGGCGGCCACGTTGCCGTCTATATTGACATTAAAATTATAGTCGTCATCTGTTAGACCACGATTTGTTAGCTCATCTTTAAAAATAGCATCAATAAGATACATGTGTATGTGAACATAGTTTGCGAATTTTGATGTAGTATAAATTTCCATCTTGAAACTATTTTACCATAGGTTGTTTTAATTGACAATATTTAAATATTGTGATATTATATGTATGAGATCTTTATCAGACTGGGGGTGAATATGAATGTCGTACCAAAAGGGTCTCAACAAGAATAGGAATCATCATGATAGTTTGTCTCAGTCCGGTAAAGGACGCTCAAAATTTGATTCCTACGCAAATTACAGCATTTTTGATTCCATGGCGAAGATTGGAGGAAACCAAAATTCCTATGGACAAGGTAAGCACAGCAAAGGCGGAAAGCCGAAACAAAATCATTGGTAATTGCCGCGCATAAATTCAAAGCCCTCATAGTGAGGGCTTTTATCTTGCAATAAAAAAGCTCCGGAGGAGCATTAATGTGGTGCGAGCGAAGAGACTCTAACTCTCGACCTCTTCCTTGGCAAGGAAGCGCTCTAAACAACTGAGCTACGCTCGCACGAGTAATCTTATTGTAGCACACTCTTCTTTTTTTGAAAAGAATATAGCTACATCTCTATTATAGCACAAGCGTGATAAAAAGTCAAGGGCTAGAGTTTTTCGATATTAACACGGGTTTGCTCGGTAGTATCACGATCACGGATAGTGACGGCATTGTCCTCTAGAGTATCAAAATCTATCACGATGCATTTCGGTGTGCCGATTTCATCTTGTTTGCGATAGCGTTTGCCGATATTACCGGAATCATCCCAAGTGACATAAGTGTATTTTTCGCGAAGTTTATTATAGACTTCTTTGGCTTTTTCAACGAGCTCTGGTCTATTCTTTAAAAGTGGTGAAACACAGAAACGATACGGGGCAAGATGTTCTGGAAGTCTAAGAACGATGCGAGTGTTGCCGTCGATTTCGTCTTCGGTGTAGGCGGTGGATAGCACCGCAAGGAACAAACGTTCGACGCCAATGGATGGTTCGATTACATGAGGAACGAAAGTTTCGCCGGTGTTTTTGTCGCGATATTCCATGGATTTGCCAGATTCTCTTTGGATGTTTTGCAAATCAAAATCAGTGCGGTAGGCTAGGCCCATCAATTCTTCTTCGCCGTTTGGATAGTTAAACATAAAGTCAACGGTGCGCTTGGAATAATGAGCACGGTCTTCTGGTGCGACTTCGAGATGGTTAATATTACCTAGATCTAGGCCCATGCGGCTTTCAAGAAAATTATCAAAGGCTTTATAGACTTTTTCGAACTCATTTTCCCAAGCATCTGGGCGAACGAAATATTCAATTTCCATCTGGGAGCATTCGCGGTCGCGAAGGATAAAGTCGCGCGGAGAGATTTCGTTTCTAAAGGCCTTCCCTACTTGAGCGATACCAAAAGGAATGTCTGGATAAATCGTATCAACAACATTTTTATAATTAGTAAAAATACCTTGGGCAGTTTCTGGACGAAGGTAAGCAGTGTTTTTGGCGGCGAGCTCTGGATTAGTTTCAGAATCTTCTGGCAAAACGGCGCCAACATGAGTTGAGAACATCATATTAAACTTGCGGATTTCACCCCAATTTTCTTTGCCACAGACCGGGCATTTAGTGTGGGTGGCAAGAAATTCTTCGGTGGTGACGGATTCAGTAATTCCCTCGGCGATTTTGTCGGCGCGGAAACGAGATTTGCATTCTTTGCATTCGACGAGTGGGTCGGCAAAAGTTTCGAGATGACCAGAGGCCTGCCAAGTACGTGGATTCATCAAAATTGCGGCATCTACACCGTAGATATTATTGCGAGAATCGACGAAATAATTCCACCATTCATCCATAATTTTTTTCTTGAGCATGACGCCAAGTGGGCCAAAGTCCCAGGTACCGGCCATGCCACCATAAATGTCGCTACCCTGAAAAATAAAGCCGCGACGTTTACATAAACTTACAATATCTTCTAATTTTGCCATGTTTTAATTATATCACGCTTTGCCTATGGATTTGGCGACAAAAAGAATCGACGGCAACATGCCCTCCGTATCTTTAACTTTCGTGACAATTTCAAGTTTTGAAGAGACCATTAGGCGCATTAATTTGATTTCGTTTACTCCGATATTGCCGCCTATTCTTGGCTCCAAAGCTTCTTCTATACTATTCCAGACATAAGTTTGGTCTTCTTCTAGTTTGTCGCCGGAGACGTCTCGGTGAATGTTTAAAACGTCGCCTTTAACGCGGGCGAGGTTAAGCAGAAACCAGCTTTCAATTAAGGCTAAGTTGCAATTTTTGTCGATTGCTTCTAGTGACTGCTCGGTGAGTGAGAAAAATTCTGGGCTGTTGATTGATTCAGCGGCTTGATTGATTTTTTTTAGAATCATAGAGCCGAGTTCTAATTTTTGAAGATCCGTAACGATGTTTTGATAATATTTTAGGAGTTTGGCGCTGGTAACAATACCAAACTCATCCTTGCCTTGGTGAATTACGACGTCGGAAAGACAAAAAAGTTCAATGCCGCCAGCCAGTTTAGATTTTTCTTTGCGTACGCTTTTAGCCATGGCGGAGATTTTGCCTTCTGGAGTAATGAAGGCAAGAATGCGATTCGCTTCGCCGTAATTAGTGCGACGAAGGACCAATGCTTTAGTGCGCAAATCTCTCGGCATAGGCCGTGATTTCCTTTGGATACATGGTATCCTTATTTAATATTTCAACTACTCCGTATTCGGATAGGTCTTGATTTTCTAAATTGAGCGAAGAAATAATGATGATTGGAATTTTGGCGGTGTCGGAATAGGAAGCGAGTTCGTTTAAAAAAGTGAAGCCGTCTGGGCCGGAAAGTAAAATATCTAAAAAGATCAAATCTGGCATATTTCGATCTATATCGGCCATAGCTTCTATGGCGTTGAAAAATGTCTTGGTTTCGTAGTCTTTACAAGCTCTAGCTATGCATTCGGCCATGATTTTGTCGTCTTCGATAATAAAAATCATTCGAACAAACTCGCTTGTTTAGAAACTGGTAGCTCCACGAAAAAACTGGTGCCGTCGCGATGACGAACGGCGCCGACTTCGGCGTTCATGTATTTAGAAAACATGGAAGCAATATATAAACCAAGGCCGGAACTGCCTGGGCGCATAGCAATACTCACTGGTTTTTCAATCCAGCCGCGTTTGAGCTCGCGCCAGACATCCATCGGCAGCGCTGGGCCAAAATCTCTGACTCCGACCCTAACTTTGCCATTATGATCTTGTACGGTGAGCTCGCTAAAAGTTTCCTGATCGGAATAGTGCATGGCATTAAGACAAAAATTATAAACTACACTATGAAGAAGTTCGGTGTTTGCGATGACGAGTTTGGATTGGTTGGTATATCTAATGTTTAAATCGCGATGATTAAAACGGAACAGGTGTATTAATTCGCTCACGACGCCATCGCACACACCACGCACGCTAACTGGTTCCATTTTAAATAGGCCGTCTTCTAGGTGCGCAATTTTAGTGAGATCGTTGACTTGTTTGATAGCACGCTCGGAGACGTCAATAATTTGAGAGCGCACATAAGCGTTGGAATCCTGATTTTCGGTATCAAGAGAAAGAGCGAGCTGGCGGATTAAGGACATAGGCGCTTTTAATTCATGCGCCGCGATCAAAATACTAGACACCTCACTTTCCATGAGATTATTATAGCACAGGTTAGGCGTTGTATGTTATGGTGTGCAAGATGATGTTGTCGAAATCGTCGAAGAATAGTTGTGAGTCGGTTTGAAGAAGAACGGTTTTATCCCTGATTTTTAGCAAAGCTGCTCGGCCATAAAAGCCATTGTTTAGGGTGCCGGTATATACATTTGCGTTTACTCCGTTGCCGAGGTCTCTAATTTCTAAACTTAGATTACCGCTACTGAGTGACCCGTTGTAAGAATCGGCAACACTTTCGAACGATCTGTTGTAAATAAAGATTCTTAAGGCGTAAATAGTAGTATTAGAAACGGCGTGAACTTCAAGCGGATTCATATAAGCTTCATAATCGCCGCCGTTTGCGGCATCTCTTGCGATATAAAGACTCCAAGTCTTAGGATATTTGAATGATAATTCACCATAATCTACTGGCCCAAGAAAGTCACGATATTCTTGTTTTTCCCTCTCGGCAAATTCAGCTTCTAGCTGATCGGAATTTTCTTTAACTTTTATAGCTACAGCCTCATCGATTTGGCCTTCGACATTGGTTCTAGCGTCGTCTAACTGTACGAAAAGATAAATGCTGAGGACTGCTAAGCCTACGGCGATTAGAGAGACGATGGCTAGCGCTGCTGTTTTAACGAGTGAAGATGAGCCGTGTTTGTAACTAGGCGCCGAATCATAACCATAGCCGCCATAATTGTTTGGCGTAGGGATTGGGTTTGAAACTATTTGTTGATTATCCATATGTTTTATTATAACACAAGCATTAATTTTTGGTGAATTATTTAAGCTTAGTACCACCCCATTCAAACACGATATATTTCTTATTCTGGATAAAGATAAGTTGTTGGTTAGTATAACACGGTCGGGTCGCAATCTAAACTATTTTCCCTAGTGCTTTTTACTACAAAAGTATCGGAATCGGAGGTGAAATCTTTCTCTACTTCTACGAGAATAATCAAAAATTCTGGAGCGCACATTCCGCAGCTGCCATTATAGCCAATTTCGGTAACGATCTCTTTGCCGTTTTTGCTTACACTTCTAACGCGATTAAATCCTCCTCCGCAGGCGTAGCTTTCGTAGCCGACAACAATCAAATCGTGCTCAACGAAAAAACCTTCGTTTAATTCTTCTGGCTTATTGAGCGGTGTATATTCAGCAGGCTCAGTAGGCTCAATATAAGATTCGCTTTCATCAGTTTCATAGTCTATTGATAAAGGATAGGACGTAGCATAATAAGCTCCGATGTTATCGTAAAGTTTTTGAAGCTCGGCATAACTTGTGATGATATGCTTGGTTTTAACAAATTCCTCTAGCTCGGCGCTGGTGTCATAGTCGTCTAGAATTACATAAGATGGTACCTCTTCGATATCTTCTATCGGCGCTGATGGCGTTGGGATTTCTGATGGTTCTACACTTTGGTTGAAGACTATAATCACGATTATTGTAGCAATTACCGCTATCGCGGCAAAAATTATCGCTAAGATAATCGGCAATTTAGAATGCTTTGCTTTTTGTTCTGGTTGTTCGGGCGCCTTAATTGCAAGATTTTCATTGCCCACATTTGTTGTTCCCACTTCCATATTTTCTCCTATTTAGTTTTTGCTAAAATCTTTAGACAAAACTGAAACTTCGTTTTTAAGACCTTTTAGATCGCTCTTGATTTCGTCAGCAAGTTTAATAGATTTTTTGTAATTTGTGATAGCATCATCGAGTGAAAAATCCTCGCTATAAAACCAATCCACTTCGGCATTTAGGCGTTCGATTTTTTGATTGATAGTTTCTTTATCTTGATTTGACATTTTTAATCTCCGCGTTAATTTCTTTATCGTGTGTTGTAATTCTTACAACATTTCCAGGAGAGATTTTACCGCTCAAAATGGCATAGCCTTGCTTTAAGACTTTTTCTGGATTTAGGGCGTTTAGAACTTTGATGGTGCTTTCTAGTTTGTTATTGATCGCGTCTATTTCGATAATAATTTTTTGAGATATGCTATCGATATTACTATCCACATCACTAGAAAGGCGGTCGATTTTGTCTTCTAGGAGACTCTTGATGCGAAGAATGTTTTCGTTAATCCTTGCAGCCTCGAGTTTTTTGTCGCGAGTGAGTATCTGCGCTACGTTGGATGGCGTGGAGCCGCGAAGGTCGGCGGCGAGGTCGGAAAGTGATTCGTCAACTTCGTGGCCAATGCCAGTAATGACCGGGATTTTGCTAGCAGCAATTTCGCGAACAAGAAGCTCGTCGTTAAAAACGGCAAGATCGTCGACACTACCACCGCCACGAATAATCGCCAAAATATCGGCACCACCATGCTCGTTAAAATATTTGAGTGCGCGTACGATTTGCTCGGCTGAGCCTAGCCCTTGCACCTGCACATGTGCAACTTCAATATTCAGCCCGCCCCAGCGTTCGTTTAGGATTTTGATAAAGTCGGCATAGCCCGCAGCGCCGGTGGACGATATTACGCCAATTCTAGAAATGTTTTCTGGCATCGGACGTTTCTTAGCCGGGTCAAATAAACCTTCTTTTTCTAGCTTAGCTTTTAAGAGTTCGAAACTTTTTTTGATGTTCCCTTCGCCAATTGGCATAACTTCCCGAATCGTAAAAGAAAACTTGCCCCATTTAGTAAGTTTTGGCGTACCTCTTAGCATTACCGTCATGCCGTCTTCGATTGGCATGCGCAGCTGGAATAAACTCATAAAACAATTAACACTAGATTCTTCATCCTTTAAGTCGAAAAATACCCACTTGCCTTGGTTAACTTTAAAACTCGAGACTTCGCCTTTAATTACGATTTCAGCAAAAGCCGTATCAAGCGTTTGATTACAAATGTCGACAAATTGCGAAACAGTTAAGACTGGTGCTTCGCTCATTTTTTAGCCGCTTTGGTTTTATCTTTGCCAATTTTGGAAATAGCATTTTGATAAAAACCGTAGCCGCTGAGGATGGTGCTGCCAAGTACGATCACGCGAGTCATTACAACGATGGTGCCAGCAAGCGCAAGTTCTACGCCAAGTTGGCTCATGATGCCGGCCATGCCGAGCTCATACAAGCCGTAAGGGATAATGGCGCCGAGCACCGAGCCGATAGCTTCGCCAATCATAATTTGTGGTAGTAGCCATGGGTGACCGAGACTAATTGCAACTACCCAATAAGTAGCGATTTCTAAGAAACTGTAAACGATACCCCAGAGAATTGGCTTAATTAACATGCGTTTGTGGCGACGAGCCATCATTAAATCGGTGTGAATATCAGTGAGATATTTGTCGATGGTTTCATATTTGATGATGACGCGCTTCTTGCCAAAAGTGATTTTTCTAACTACAAAATTACAGAACTGAGTGATGCGTTTGGAAAAAGAATGAATCCATTTAATGTTACTGGCAACTACTAAGATGATGGCGATACCACCTATGATGGCAGCGCTGATAATAATGGTGGCTAAAATTACCCACTTGCCGCTGTCTGGAACGGTACCAAAAAGAAGCAAGAATAAAATAGCAACGATGGTTTGAAGTTGATTGGCGCAAATGGTGATGATGTAACGCAGGGCGTACATGAAACTAGTTTGCCCAGGTGTGGCACCGAATTTGCTGAGACGCCAAGTGATATAACCGAGGCCACCGAAACCACCAGCTGGCACGGCATGGTTAACGAAGTTGAGCTCTAGGGACACGCGCATCAGTTCCCACGCTGGGACTTTTTTGGCGCCTTTTTTGGCGGACATGTAAGAGAAAAACATCTGGCCGCAGCAATAATACATGAATAACTGCTCTGGGATTAACAACAAAAGAACAAAAATATTAGTCTCGCCGAGATGTCGAACTGCTTCTTTAATATCATCGAAGTTTTTCCAGATAACAAAGGCAACTAAAATTAAAGTTAAAATAGTTAAAATTGAACGGGCTGATAATTTGAATTTTCTCTTAGACATAAGAGAATTATATCACACTGTGCTATAATTACAGCAATGAAATATTTAGCAATTCTTGGGCGCCAACCAAAAATATCACTAGCCGAACTCGAGAGTATTTTTGGTGCGGCAGAACAAATTGGAGATAGTCTTGCTGTTTTTGAAAGTAATGATGCTCCGGATATTAATCGCTTTGGTAGCGTCTTGAAATTTGCCGAGCAGCTAGATGTGAGTCCACTAGATTTTTTGTCTAGTAAGGATGGTGGCAAAATTGTTTTTGGCATTTCCGATTATTCACACGGAGCTAATACTTATAAAACCAATAACGAAGCTTTGAAACTAAAGAAGATTTTGGCTAGGCATGGGATTAAGTCTCGCGCTCTACAAAATAAAGCCGCGGTGCTTTCTACCGCCACTTCGCACCATAATCAGCTAAGCGAAAAAACTAATCATTTCGAGTTAATTAAGGTTGATAAGACTTGGTGGAATGTAATTGGGGTGCAAAATATTACTAGCTACGCCAAAAGAGATCAGGTCAGGCCAGCGCGCGATGCAAAGGTAGGGATGCTGCCGCCAAAGTTGGCCCAGATTTTGATTAATTTATGTGGGAATTTATCGGAAAAATCCGTGGTGCTAGATCCATTTTGTGGTACTGGGGTGGTTTTACAAGAAGCGCTTCTGATGGGCTATACCCCTTATGGCACAGATTTAAGCGAACGAATGGTGGAATATAGTAAAAAGAACCTAAATTGGATCGCAACAGAGAAAAACTTGACAAATCAAAGTACTTATGCTAAAATGAAATTATGCGTCGGCGACGCGAGGGATTTTGATTGGTCTGAAAAGATCGATGCGGTCGCCTGTGAGACTTATCTGGGGAGCCCAATGTCTAAGCCCCCAGTAGAAATTAAATTAAAGGAAGAAAAACAGGGGTGTTCTGCGATTATTTTGGGATTTCTAAAAAATCTGGCCAAACAGGTTAAATCTGGTACGCCAGTAGTGATTGCGGTTCCCGCTTGGTTAAGGGAGAATGGTAGTTATTCTCGCCTAAATATGCTTGACGAAATAGAGAAGCTGGGGTATAATCTTATAAGATTCAAGAATGTGAGCCAGAAAGACCTCATTTATCATCGAGAAGGTCAGATTGTGGCTCGAGAAATAATAGTATTAAGGAAAAAATAATATGTCACATGTTAAAGCTGGTGGTACCGCTAAAAACGTCCACAACAATGCCGGTCAACGCCTTGGGGTAAAGCGTTTTGGTGGCCAAAAAGTCAAAGCTGGCGAAGTTTTGGTTCGCCAAACTGGTAGCACAAAAATTGCTGGTCCTGGCACTTATATGTCACGTAATTTTACTATTCATGCTGCTAAAGATGGTGTGGTGATTTTTGTAAAAACCAAGAAAACTCATTTTTCTGGTAAATCTTTGCCAAGAGTTCGCGTTGAAGTCCGCTAAAACTAGAATATAGAAACTGTTTATGTTAAAATACTGCCATGGGCAGTATTTTAATTGTTGGCAATATAGTAAAAGATATTTATTTGAAGCTAGATGAAAGGCAGAATGTTTTTGAAAAAGATTCCAACGATACGCCTTGGATGAATTTAGGATTTGACGGCAGCTCACATAAGTTTTTTAGGCGCACTAGCGTATATGGCGGTGCGGCGGTAACGCTTGAAGTGTTTAATAAATTCGGTATTAATTCCGAAATTTCCGGTGAAAAACTTAAGTACGAGAATGGTGAACTTATTGAAAATGGGCAGAAGACTTCTGATTATCGTTACGTTTTGTGTAGTGGCGAAAAAATAAGTTATTTTGTGCCAAGCATCAGGACTCATACGAAACTAAGCGCGCCAAAAGATCCGGTGAGCTGGGTTTTTGTGGATAAATCTGCCACCATCACTCAGAAATTGATTGACGAACTGGGGACTTTTTTATCGATATCAAAAGATACAAAAGTTGCTATTTATCTATCGAAAGATGCGTCGGAGGTAGCAAGAAGTTTGGCTAGAAAAGCTAATTTGATTTTTTCGGAAATAACGCCACCAGACGAACTAAGAAACAGAACTTTTGTAATTAAAAATGATACGATTTCGATTAACGATTATAAGCTGTCTTGGAATTTAGAAAAAACCGAAATGCTTACGCACTTGACTGTTCATTCTATTGCCGCAGCTTCGATTATGGGCGCACTTTTTAACGGTAAAAATAAGCAAGAGTCTATGGAAATCGCGAAAGCTAATGTAGAGAATGCGTCACTTGCTGGAACTTTGAGCCTAAAAAAGCTTGAAGAAATTATCGAAAAGGAAAAGTCCGAAAAAATAAATCTCGACATGATGGCAAAGACTTTGATGACTTTGAAAAAAGGTATTCTCGCGGCGGACGAGTCTGGTGGTTCGATTCACAAAAAATTTGAGTCGATGAATATTACGGACGATTTTGACCATCGTCGTGATTATAGAAATATTTTCTTTACTACCAAAGATCTGGAAAAATATGTTTCGGGGATAATTTTGTTTGATGAGACGGCGAGACAAAAAGCCGACAACGGGCAAAATTTTGTAGAATTTTTGACAGCAAAAGGTATTATTCCTGGTATTAAAGTGGACCAGGGCTTGGTGGATTTGCCAAATTCATCCGAAAAATATACCAAAGGTCTGGACGGATTAGATGAAAGATTAAAAGAATATTATGAAATGGGTCTAAGGTTCGCGAAGTGGCGCGCGGCGTTTGAAGTAACCGATGCGACGCCAACAAAATATGCAGTGGAAAAAAATTGCGAAATTCTGGCTAAGTATGCTTTACTTTGTCAAAAGAATAATATCGTACCAATTGTGGAGCCAGAAGTAGTGCATGATGGCGATTACTCGGCGAAACATTGTGCGCTTGTGACCGGCAAAATATTAGATGTTTTGTTTGATAAATTAAAAGAATACAACGTAAGGCTAGAGGCTTGTATTTTGAAGTGCAATATGGTTTTGGCTGGGAAGAAATTCGGCAAACAGTCGACTCCGGTCGAAGTTGGCGAGATGACGGCAGAAGTACTGAAAGAGCATGTGCCAAAAGAATTGGCCGGTGTAGTATTTTTGAGCGGCGGGCAAGGTGTTGAACAGGCTACGGACAATTTACAGGCCGTAACTAATTATGGTCCATTCCCGTGGCCGGTAACATTTTCTTTTGCTAGAGCATTACAAGGCCCAGCGCTAGAAGCTTGGCGAGGTAACAACGAAAATGCCGATGCGGCTCGCGCAGCATTTTATGATAGATTAGTTGCAAATACTAATGCACTGATAAAACACTAATTTAAATAACCAAAAAAACTATCCGGGACACGCTCGAGGCCGCTCGGCCAAACTTATGGTCCCAGATAATATTTTCTTTGGTTTTAATTATTCAGCTTTTTCTTCAGCTGAAGCTTCTTCTGGCTTAGAGCCATTGTCGGCTGGAACGTCGGCAGCTTCGGTTGGTTCTGCTTCGGCGGCGGCAGCTTCTTCAGCTTCACGAGCAGCAGCTTCGGCGGCTGGATCATACAAGTTGGCGATTACGGTTTCTGGGCTTAGCTCTTTGTCGGCGAGTTCTACGCCTTTTGGCAAAGCTAGGTCAGCAACGGTAATTTTGTCATCAAGTTCACTCATGTTGGCTGCGTCCACCGTGACTTCTTTTGGCAAGTCAGCTGGTTTAGCTTTAACATCGATTTCTTCGAGAGTATGCAAAATCGCATAGTGCTTTTTGCTGGCTTCTGAAGTTTCGAAATTAATGATAGTGATTGGCGTGGTGGCTTCAACGACTTCGGTAGCGGAAACAGCTTGAAAATCGATACTGATGATTTTTCTGCTAACTGGGTCTACAGAAACGTCTTTGACGATAGCCATCTGTTCTTTGCCGTCAATCAAAAGGTTGACTGGGGAGTGGTGTCCGACTACTTTCAAGATTTTTTCGGTATCATTGTAATTAGATTGTGTGATAATATTATCTTTTTTAGCACCATAAACAACCGATGGAATCAAACCGCTTGCGCGAAGTGCTTTGATTTTTTTACCCACTACGGTACGTTTTTCAAGTTTAAGTTGATTTTCAGACATATAAATTATTTCCCTTCTTCTTATATTTTACACTATTTTTATCTTTTTAACAAGTTATGGACTAGATGTTTTAAAACGAATAAGGCGTCTGATGAGGATAAACGCTACCAGTACGGAAGCTAGTGAACCGAATATAATCATGGGGATAATTTTTTCGAAATCGGTTTCATTTTCTTCAATCGAGTCAACTTCAATTTTAAATGATTCAAGATAATTGCCAAACCAATCGTGGCAAGAAATTTCATAAATGCCATTCTGGTAAAAAGTAAACTCTGAACTAGCATTCCCCGCACTAGTGGCAGTGATATCTTCGCGATTTTTAATAAGCGTTATTTTCACAGAATCGTTGTTTTTGCTATTTTCATATTTTAAATAAACCTGAGGCTCTACAGTATACATATTATAGAAAAAGCTGTCGGTCTTAGGTACTCTGACTTTAAGAAAATCTCTAATTTGAGAAATGTCATATCCGACCGACTCGCCCCATTTTGCTTGGTCTTTTTCTAATGTAGATTGTGGAATTTTTGATTCAAATTCGTAAAATTTATTCATGATATTTTCTTCAGTTAGCATAGTTTTGCGAAGAGTAAAATAGCGATCTGCTAATTCATTTGGAAAATTTTCGCGTAACCTTTGAAATAATAAATTTTTTTCTATTCCGCTTGAGACTTCATAATTTAAACTCTGATCAAACCAAACTCCCCAGGACAAATCTAAGTCGTATAGGGCAAAGAGCCATTTGTCACCATCGTATGATGCCATCAGAACATTTTTGCCGACATTATCTACTAATTCAGCAAACTCAGATAGTGCATAATAATTTAATAGATTGTCTAAATTAAAATAGCTGTTAATGTTTTGTCTAAAATCCACGTCTGCACTGTTCATGACAAAATCGACTGCTTTGTTCAGCTGCTTAATTGCATAGCCTTCATCATCGCCAATTTCTAAATCCCAAGTCCCGTCAAACTCTATTTTGGATTTGAAAAGATTTTGATTTTCCCACTGTTCGCTGCTAAATAATATGTTATGTACATTACTCTTATCCATACCAAACATCCAATCACTTTTGGCGATATTCAAGGTGTAGAGACCAAAAAAATCGTTATTGACATAAACTTCTATTGGATAGCCATCGATTTCGCCATGGTTAGGTGTAGATGAAAAAAGCCCGTATTTTTCATTCAACTCGGCGGCAAGATTAGCTGTAACAATATTCCTGGAGTGAGTTTTGTCAATCCAGTTGGCTTTGAGCGTATATTTATCATGTTCTCCCCAACCAAAGTTGACATTATTTTTGTTTTTGTAATTGTCGTCTTCGTACAAATCTATCGTGTAATTTTTCTTCTCAAAGTTTAAACTTGCGGAACCTTGTAGTTTTATTTTTGCATAGCCATCGATATTATTGTTATCGTTTTCATAGTGAAAGAGCACTTTTCTTTTGTCGCTCTTATCAGACATGTCGGAAATATCGCCAGTTAAAAATAGTTTTGGAATTTCTATATCATTATCGGCGAAAGTTGACGAAGAAAAAATAGATATACTAACAGTAAAACTGAAAATAATTAATACGAGTGTTTTTCTTAAAAAACGCATAATTATCTGCCTTTTAAAAGTTCTTTTAGATATTTTCCAGTAGGAGTGCTTGCATCTTTGGCGAGCTGTTCTGGTGTGCCTTCTGCAATAACTTTGCCGCCGTTTTGGCCGCCTTCTGGACCCATGTCAATAATCCAGTCAGCGGATTTAATGACGTGTAAATTATGTTCGATTACAATCATAGAATTGCCACCATCAACGAGCTTGTTCAAGATTTTTAGCAATCTTTTGACGTCGTCTGTATGTAAACCAGTAGTTGGCTCGTCAAGTATATATAAAGTTTTGCCAGTAGATCTGCGTGCAAGCTCAGTTGCTAATTTAATGCGTTGCGCTTCGCCGCCAGAGAAAGTGGTAGCTGGTTGGCCTAGCCTAATATAGCCTAAGCCTACCTCTTGGATAGTTTGGAACTTAGCTGCTATCGGCGGGATGTTAGCAAAAAATTCTGCAGCCTCATCAATAGTCATATCTAGAACCTGTGAAATGTCTTTTCCTTTGTATTTAATTTCTAGCGCTTCGCGATTATATCTTTTGCCGTGGCAAACAGGGCAAGTGACATAAACGTCTGGTAAGAAATGCATTTCGATCTTATTAACGCCATCACCCTGACAATTTTCGCAACGACCACCTTTAACATTAAAACTAAAACGGCCGGCTTTGTAGCCTCTAACTTCGGCTTCCGGTTGATGCGCAAATAATTCGCGAATTTGATTAAATACTCCGGTATAGGTTGCAACGTTACTGCGCGGAGTGCGGCCAATTGGCGATTGATCGATAACAATAATTTTATCGATATTTTCGATGCCGTCGATACGTTCATGCAAGCCTGAAACGGTTTGTGCTCTATGCAAACGGGCAAGTAATTCGTTTGCTAAAATGCTATTTACTAATGTAGATTTACCAGAACCAGAGACACCGGAAACTACAGTTAAAACTCCAAGCGGGAAGTGTACATCAATGTTTTTGAGATTATTTTCTCTAGCGCCGCGAATAATTAGTTCTTTATCCTTTTTAGGTTTACGTCGAGACTTAGGAATTTCAATTTTTTTCTTGCCGGAAAGGTATTGCCCGGTAATTGAATTTTTATCTTTCATAATTTCTTCTGGAGTACCAGCTGCAACCAACTCGCCGCCTGCGTTGCCTGCTCCAGGACCAATATCAATAATATAATCACTCTGAAGCATGGTATCTTCATCATGTTCTACTACGAGAACAGTATTTTTCAAATCGCGTAAATGCTTTAAAGTGGCGATTAGTTTATCGTTATCACGCTGATGCAAACCAATCGATGGCTCGTCAAGTACATATAATACACCCTGGAGTCCAGAACCAATTTGAGTTGCAAGACGAATACGCTGTGCTTCGCCACCAGAAAGTGTATTGGCGGCACGGCTAAGCTCCATATACCCTAGGCCGACGTCCTGCATAAATTTTACACGTTCACGAATTTCCTTAATGATCGGGTCTGCAACCATGTGCTCAGAATCAGAAAACTCCAAATCCTGACTCAATATTTTGAGCGTAGAATCCACATCCATATTACACATGTCGACAATGTTAAGCCCGTTGATTGTAACGGCAAGGACTACCGGTTTGAGACGAGCGCCGTGACAAGATTGACATTCACGTACGCGCATGAAACGCTCTATGTCTTTGCGTACAAAATCTGATACGTCCGGGTTGTGATAGCGCCTTTCTAAATTCGGAATAACACCTTCGTAAGTAGTTTCATAAATAGTGCCCTCACTAAATTTGCCTTTGCCGCTGATTCTTACTTTGTATTTTTCGTCGCCAGTGCCGTAGAGGATTTTTTGAATAGCATCTTCTGACAAGTCTTTAATTGGTACGTGAACGGAAAAACCGTGTTTATTGCCTACGCCAATTAACCTTTTGATCCAATATGAGTCGTTAGTTACGCGGTTGAATGGTCTAATGCCACCTTCGGCAATGGTGAGATTTGGGTTTAAAACTAGGCTTGGGTCTATTTCCATACGACTACCCAGACCAGTACAAGTAGGACAAGCGCCTTGCGGAGCGTTGAAAGAAAATAGGCGCGGCTCGAGTTCTGGGATTAATTCGTCTGGGTGATTTTCGCAAGCATAGCGCTGAGAATAAGTTAAAACTTCGGTATTTTTTTGCGTGATATTTCTATCACTGATTGAAGTGCTAGTGTCGTTAATTTTTAATAATTTAATAATTCCCTGGCCTAAGTCTAGAGCCTGTTCGATTGAGCCGAAGATGCGGGAAGAAAGATCTGGTGACAAGATAAATCTATCTACTACAATTTCGATGTCATGGCGTTCTTGTTTTTCTAGACTTGGAAATTCATCCAAATCATAAACAATTCCGTCAACGCGTGCACGAGCAAAACCTTTGGCCTCAAATTGTTCTGGAATATAAGCAAACTCGCCTTTTTTTTGTTGGACTACTGGTGCAAGCAACATCAATTTCGAGCCTAGCGGGAGTTTCATTACTTCATCAAAAATATCTTCGACGCTGCGCCTTGAAACTTCGGCATGACAAATTGGACAATGCGGCACGCCAACACGGGCAAAAAGCAAACGTAAATAATCGTAGACTTCAGTAACGGTAGCCACGGTGGAGCGCGGATTTTTACTGGTGGATTTTTGATCAATTGAGATTGCTGGTGATAATCCAGATATAGAGTCCACATCTGGCTTATCCATTACGCCGAGGAACATTCTAGCATAACTAGATAGGCTCTCGACGTAACGTCTTTGGCCTTCGGCGTAAATCGTGTCAAAAGCTAAACTAGATTTTCCAGATCCAGACAATCCGGTAATTACTACCAACTTATCTCGCGGAATATCTATATCAACATTTTTCAAATTATGCTGTCTAGCGCCGCGAATCTTAATAAAATCACCATCCATAAACGTACGTATTATACAGGAAAATAGGCAAAAAATCCACTCCCTAGTAGTCTACATCCTGAACCGACTCATACCAGAGTTTTAGCTCTTCTATAAGAAAATCATCCATACCTTCATTGGTCTGTTTTTCCAAATCTTCTAGGAAATATTTGGACTGGTGTATTAACCTGGCACGGCGGTATTTTTCCCATTTTAACTGTTCGCTCTCAGTCAATGAATCAAAGAAATTTTTTGCCTTGTAGTGTAATAGTAGCTCAGGTAATCTCTCGTCTATAAAATTAGGGTGGAAGTCTGCCAATTGGTTCGAATTAGCATTGCGAATCGCTTCACAGCGAACGCGATCTTGATCTGGCAGAAACGAATCGTAGAGTCGATTTTCTACATTTAGCTCAAAATAGGTGGCTTCGTTTTTATCCTTAGGCTCTTCTGGTTTATATTCTCGCTCTTCTACTGCTATTCTTATTTGCTCGGCAATTTCTGGATGATCAAGAAGTTGTTTAAGATTTTTTTCTACTTCTTTTTTATCTAGACCAATTTTTTTCCAACCATCGTTTTTTTCTAGAACCGAAATCGGTGCCACGGCAGGACAACGGTTAAACGCTAGCTCTTTAATTGTTGGCGTCGGAACTGGAAGCGTTTTTGAATCCTTTGGTTTTTGTAATAAAAATTGTTCGATGTTTTGGCTTAAATCGTAGACTACGATGTTGCCGTTACGTCCGCTAGTTAGCGGAAAAGCAACTGTGATAAAATTGCGATCCTTGCCATATTTACCAGATGCATAGACAAATGGTTGTTTATTATCTAAATTAACTATTTTTTGCACCTCTTTTTTACCGCGTATTTTGAAAAGATAATTAAAAAGTTGCGGTTGTTTTTCTTTAATTAATCTAGCTACAGCGAGAGTAGCAAAGACATCAGACAAAGCATCGTGAGCGTGCTCATGTTTTATATCATTTTCTTTGGTTATAAGTTCTAGGCGGTTAGTTGGATTACCGTCGTCGTCAACTGGCCACTTAATTTTTTCTGGACGCAGGGCTCTAGCCATCCTAACGACGTCGAGCATATCCCAACGGCTACGGCCATCTTTCCATTGCCATTCGTATGGATCGTAAAAATTTCGCCAAAATAGGTGGCGCATCATTTCGTCATCGTAACGAACATTGTTGTAACCCACGATTATTGTATTAGGTGTAAAAATTTCATTAATTACGTATCGACAAAATTCGGCTTCAGTTAAACCGTCCGCTTGGGTTGCTTGCGGTGTTATGCCGGTGGTACGCACAGCCGAAGGACTAGGCAGAGTGTCATTTGTCATTTTAATCAAGATGTTGATTGGCTCGCCAATTTCTTTCAGATTCATGTCTGTGCGCTGAGCTGCAAATTGCATAATGCGATCATCACGCGTACTAAGCCCGGAAGTTTCGAGATCGTAAAATAGAAAACTTTTTTCCATGAAAATATTATAGCATTGCCGAACCATGTTCGAGCAACCTTAAGGGTTTTACTCAGTAGAATCAGAAAAAAGTGCGTCGTAGTCTATGCCGTAATAAGCGTATTGAAGCTTTTGAGTAATTAGACTTAGTTCATCTGATAAAGTAGCTAGTGGCTCAGACTTTTCAATCGTCATAACAACAAACTTTAGAGCTTGGTCGGTACCGCCACAAATTTCCATACTGTCGCCATAGGCCAATTCATTTGGTATTGAGACTTCGCGTACGCCGCCAAAACGCATGCCGATGATGCCGTCAGTCAAACCTTGGATTATGCCATCGTTGACAAGTGGGGCCGACAAAGAAGTTGGGTTGTCAATATTATCAAATGATGAGTCAAACACTTCTTCGTTAGCACACCAACCAATATAATACATGAAATAGTCTGTGTCTTCAGTAATTTTTTCACCAGAACCTTTTTTGAGATCCTCGTGGCTTAAGCCATTATTATTAATCGTCATAGAATTATACGCTTTGACACGAGATTTATAGGAAATAAAATCATTAAAATATCTATCGGAATATTTTTTTGCTTCTGTATTGACTTCGTTTGACTTTTCAGTGTATTCGTCGCTAAGTCTAGAGATTAATTCCTGGTCTAAACCATCGTCTGCAGTACTGACGGAAGATGAATTACCGCCTAAAAGAATACTTATATAAACTGCTAAGCTTGATCCTAAAAGGATGGCAGCAATTATAACAATACCTACACGCTGTTTCCAGCTAGTTTTTAACATGTCTTCTTGCATTTTACCTCCGTGCTAGCTAGACTACTTCCGCACCAAGAGTCTGTAAATTTTTATTTATTTGTTCCATTATAGCAGATATGTCGTCTGATTGTAGAGTTTTTTCTGCACTTGAAAAAGCGATATGGAAAGAAACGTGTTTAAATGTTTGATTATTTTCCGGTTGATAGATTGATAGTGGTTTAATCTCACTGATTAAGTTATTATTTTCTAACACACTTTCAATTGAGGAATATAGATCTATGAAACTAAACTCCGCTTTAACTTTGGCCGTAATGTCGCGATAGACAAATGGGAATTTATTAACTTTCAGTTTTTTGGCTCCAGATTTTTCTTTACCCAAAATCTCTTCTAAGTTAATCTCTAAAATTGAGATTTCGCCACTTAGTTTGAACTTACCTAAAACTAGTTGTTTTACTTCGCCGATCGAACCTATATATTTATCTCCAACATATAGGTCGGCTGAATGGAGTGGCTCTAAGTATGGAAATTCTTCTTTTTGTTCAAAAGTTTTAATTGAAAGGTCAACATTTAGATTTTTGAAAAGTTTTTCGATAATATTTTTAATATGATAAAAATCACCAAAACTTAAAATAGCTAAATGATCTTTGGTGATTGGCGATTTGTCTTCATCTAATCCAAATTTATGATTAGAAACTTGGTTTAATTCATAAATGATGAAGTTATTGTGCCCAGCCTTAACATTTTCACGAACTTTGTCCAATAACGATGGCGCGATATGTTGGCGGAAGCATTGAAGTTCTGGAGAAATAGAATTGACTATTTTATAGCTGTCTTCTACTCTTTGATTTACGGTGGTTATTAATTTTTTACTAACGAAAGAATAGGTCAGCACTTCGTGGGCGTTAAGTTTGTCAGATAAGATATTGCGAATTTTAGTTTTTAGCGAAAGCATCGGGCTAATTTCCGCGCCGATAAATGGTCTTTTTGGATAATCAATTACGATATTATCATATCCGAGTAAGCGCCCAACTTCTTCAATAATATCTTCTTTAATATGAAGGTCAGTACGCCAGCTAGGAGCCAAAACAGAAAGCTCAGACGACTCATTTTGTTCACAAGAAATTCCTACGTTTTCTAGAGTTTTGATGATTAAATCAGTCTCGTAGTTTGTGCCAAGTAACGAGTTGATATCTTTTACTGAGACTTGGATTGGTTCAACTTTTTGCAAGCCGACAAAATTGTCGCAAACCATCGAGGCTTTTCCGCCAAGTTCTTTGACAGCCTCTGCCATCACGTTAAATGTGCCACCGGCTGGAACGCCTTTAGTAAAGCGAGTGATGGCTTCTGAAAAGATGCCATGATGCATTTGAGTCTTGCGCAAATTATAAAGTGAAAAACTGGCAGACTCGACTAAGACTCGTTTGGTATTTTCGTCGATTGCTGTGTTTGCTCCACCCATTGCGCCAGCTAGTGCAACTGGGATATCGTTGGAGGTAATTAAAATGTCGCTAGAAATACATTCGATAGTTTTACCGTCTAGAAGCTCTAGTTTCTCGCCTTCTTTGGCTGGACGGACGATGATTCTTGGTGTTTCTGTGCCGCCAACTTTAATAAATTTGTCGTAGTCAAACATATGAAGTGGTTGGCCAGTTTCGAGCATCAATATATTTGAAACATCAACAATCTTTGATACGCCCTGCATGTCGGCTTTGGCAAGGAAAATGTCGTCCTTTGTTAAATATTTTTCTGTTTTTAATATTTTATCATCAACTTCTAACACAGCACATGAGTATCGTGGACAAAGTTCTGAACCTTTAATATCAATTTTGATAGGACAATCTTTGCTACTAACTCCATTTTGCTGGTTGTATTCTAAAAATCCTTCCGGAAAAACTTCTTCATGCATGAGAAATTCTGGCTCGACAAATTTTTTGCCCAAAATTCCAGCAACTTCCCTAGCAAAGCCGATTAAACCGAAACAGTCTGGGCGATGAGTTAAAGATTTGTTTTCTATATCCAAAATCACGTCGTTCAAATCAAATTTTTCAGCAAAATCATCGCCAGGACGAGCATCTTCAGGATTTATTTCTATAATACCTTCATGATCAGAACCAAGTCCTAGCTCATCTAGGGCGGCCAACATACCACTGGATTCGTAGCCTCTGAGCTTGCGCACGTCAAGTTTGAAGTTTTCTTTGCCAAAAGTAGCTGGAACAACACAGCCGGGTGCTAGCCACACTGCAAGCATTCCCTGTCTGACGTTAGGAGCACCACAAACGACCTGGATGTTTTGTGTCTCTCCGGCATTAATCTTGCAAAGAGAAAGATGTGTTTCTGGGATGTGTTCACATTCTGTTACTTCGACTATTTTTATTCCTGCGTATTTTTTAGAAAAATCCTCAGACCCTTCAACTTCAACCAACCTAGAACCGATGAGTTTTATTAGCTCTTCTGTAGATATATCAATATCAACATATTTTTTTATAGCGTTAAGAGATACTTTCATTTAAAACTCCTTCAAAAAATCTAGTTTTGCAGATTCAAAATAACGAATGTCATTGAGCTGATATTTAAGCATTACTAGGCGATCGATCCCGCCGCCCCAAGCAAAACCTTTGTATTGCTCCGGATCGATGCCGGCATTTTTCAAGACATTTGGATGAATCATTCCACAACCAAGCATTTCTAGCCAACCGTCGCCTTTGCCGCCTAGTGATTTTGGTTTTTCAATCAAAAGTTCTATGGATGGTTCAGTAAATGGGAAAAATCCTGGTTGAGTTTTGATTTTAAGGTTTTGGCCATAATACGTTTCAAAAAAGTTTTTCAAAACTCCAAGCATTTCGGCAAAAGTAGCGTTTTTAGAAACAAAAATACCTTCACACTGATAGAATGTATGCTCGTGCGTAGCGTCGACGTCCTCATTGCGAAATACGCGCCCGGGGATTACTACTGCGATTTGTCCATTATTGTCTAGGTTCTTCTTGTAATTTTTCAATACGCGATGTTGCATTGTTGACGTGTGGGCAGGAGGAATAAAACCTTCTTCCGTGCGAAAAGTATCGTAACCATCACGGGCAGGGTGTCCTTTTGGAAAGTTTAGCGCATCAAACATGTGGAATTCATCATCGAGCTGTCTAGATTCCACTACACCAAAACCCATGCGAGAGTAAATGTCTATCACTCGGTCAAGTTCAACCATAAGCGGGTGTTTTGAACCAGTTTCGATCGCAATCGGATTTGAATTTATACCAAACGGAGCAGTAATATCAATTGGTTTTATGTTCGCACTGGTTTGTTCAGACTCGAGTGCTTTAATCTTGTTGATTATTTCTTGTTTTTTATCATTTATTTTTTGCCCAAAATCTTTTCTCTCAGATTCTGGGAGAGTTTTAATCTTGGCGTATTCGGCGCCAAGAGCTTTGAGTTCTGCTTTTAGTTGTTCTAGAGTTGACATACAGATGTATTATACCACTTTAGAGGGCAAAGATGAATATAAGAGATGCTATAGCTAAAATTATTAGCACAAACCAAACCCATGAAAAACGTCCGGTTTTCTGAAGTTGTTTTACGTACTCGGAATCTTCGGCAAAATCTTTTTCATTGTCGTCTTCACCAGACTGTCTTTGAACTCGTTCGCGTAAATCGACGTTGATTCTTTCTTGCAAAATTGAGTTGTCTTCGTCTTTTGATACTAAAATACCCACTTTTTTCCTTTGTTTTAATTTTGATGCTTACAATTATAGCATATGTGTGATACAATAAATCCAATATCAAACTAAGGAGGTCAAAAATGGCAACATCCAAGTCGAAGAAGACTGCGGCTAAAAACAAGGCTTCTTCTGCAAAAGCCAAGACCGGTGCCAAAGCGACAAAAGTCACCAAAAAGGCATCCGTTACAGGCAAAGGGGTGGTGGGCAAAAAAACGACGACAAAGTCGGCTAAAAATAATAGTAAAGAAATAGTAGCTAAACAACCTATTGCTAGCGATGGAAAGAAGAGCAGTTTCAAAAATTTCTTTGCAAAAAAATATAACACAAACGAAAGCATCTTAACTATTTTCAAAAAGAAAAATACTTATGGTGCATTGCTTGGTGAATTAATTGGCACTATGCTAATCACCACTATTTTCATAGCTATGCTTCAACTCAATGAGCCTCTGTGGATGCTATTCTCAATACTACCAGTGATTTTGGCAGTTTATAAACTTTCCGGCTCAAACCTAAACCCAGCCATTACAGTTGGCATGATGATTACTCGCCGTATATCAGTGATTAGAGGTGTGCTCTACATCGTCGCTCAAATCTTGGGCGCCTGGATTGGCATGCTAATTATGGCTAAGTTCTGTGACGCTGGTGGCATGGGTAGCGAATTACCAAAAATGGCGGCAATTGAAGATGGCCAATTTTGGATGGTTACAATGATTGAATTCTTCGGAGCTTCAATCATAGGATTCTGCTTCGCCAGAGCCCTTCAATACAAACACAGCTCTTTCACTTTTGCGATAGTAGTAGCTGGTGGTATTATTACTGCTTTGATTCTTGCACTCGTGATATCTATTCTTTACGCTAGCCTTTCCAGCAACTTCGTGCTTAACCCAGCAATAGCATTTATGTACAAGATCTTGCCAACCGCTGGTACTGAGTTCTCTGAAGTATTAGGTAGTATCGCCGTTGCTTTAACAGCCTATGTGATTTTCCCATCACTTGGTTGTACGATAGGATTCCTATTGTCTGATGTGTCTTCATTCTTAAGTGACGAATCGGTTAACTAGGTAAAAGTAACAGCAAAAAACGCTCATTTTATGGGCGTTTTTTGTTACCACATATGGTAAAATTAACTTGTGAAGAATATAAACAAAAAATATATTTTTGCGTTGGCAAAAAAATTCTTGATTTCGATATTGTTAATTTTGGTATTTGCACTTATTTTAACTTGGTTTCTAGAGTTTCGTTACTTTGATGATTTTGGCGAAACATGGGAATTTGTTTTCAAAAATTCCGGAAGAGTCTTTTTATTCAATTCCTTTATTATGTTTCTACTACTGATGTTCGTTTATTCGATTACGCTAAGACCATGGCTGGCAATTAGTGTTGTTGGGATTCTAACTACAATTATTGCTTATGTGAATGAAAATAAACTTGCAGCAAGGATGACGCCGCTATTGCCAGAAGATTTTGGGCTGGCGACCGAAGTTAATAGTTTGACTAAATTCGTAAACGTTGGCGGGTTAGTTCTTCTGATTGTTGGCATAATTGGAATTGTGATTGCTACTAAAATTTTAGCAATAGTGACTAAACGTATTTTTTCTCTACCATCTTATTTAACGATCAGAAAAGACGGCGGAAAAAAACACTTTGTCTTAATAAGAGTTATGTTCTTAGTAATTACAGTTATAGTTTTCTTACTATCAACTAATTTTATTGTTAACAATAAGGGCGTTAAGTATCAGCATGTTGATTTTCTTGATACAACTTTTACCGCTTGGAACCAAGAGCGAAATTACCGTGAAAATGGTTTTTTAATTGGCTTCCTATACAACTGTGGAAAATTCGAAGTTAAAAAACCGCCAGAATATTCGAAAAAATATATAGACGTAATTTCTGATGAGTACAAAAAAATAGAAGATAAAGATAGCGAGAAACAAAGTCTAAAAGACGCCGAATATAATATTGTAATAATTTTAAACGAGTCTTTTTATGACCCAGAGATTTTATCTAAATATTATCAATATTCTGGTGGAGACGTAACTCCAAATCTTCATAAAGTTGCTAATAAATATCCAAGTGGCCAAATGTATTCTTTGGATTATGGTGGTGGCACGGCCAACATAGAATTTGAGGTCTTAACTGGATTTACGAATTATTACACCAACACTGTACCTTACACAAATTTAATACCTAAGACCGGCGAGATACCTTCAGTTGCCACCTGGGCAAAAAAGAATGGTTACAACGCTACGGCCATCCACACTTATTACGGCGGAATGTACAAACGTAATATCTCGTTAGCGAATGAGGGATTCGATAAGTTCATCACGAGCCTAGAAATCGAGAACTTCGAAACGGAGCCTGGATCTGAATATTACAATGACAAGACGGCATACAATGAAGTACTAAAAGTCTTAGATGAAAGTGATAAAAAACAGTTAGTCGCCCTAATAACTATGCAAAATCATACGCCATTTAACGACGCGCTTTACGATGGTGAGAGAAATTTCAAACTCACTGGCAATATAGAAGATTATGATGAAGAAGATGTTAAAAAGATAGAAACCTATTTTCAACTTTTGCATGGCTCCGATAAATATTTAGGGGAGTTTTTGGGAGAGTTGGATAATTCTAAAGAAAAGACCGTGGTTTTATTCTTTGGCGATCATAGCCCAGGAGTTTTTGAAAAGGTAGTAGAAGAAGATATTAATCTGTCTAGATTAACACCGTATTTTATATATAGCAATTTTGATATAGATTTAGGCGACAAAAACCTACCAACAACCACACCGAATTGTTTAGTGAACACGCTATATAATAGATTAAATATTAAGAAGCCAACCTTAAATTATTTGCTAGATGAGGTATGTGAAAGGCACCCAATTCTGACAGCGACTTATTTTGGTGATGCCGGATTAATGCAAACTGAAGCACTAAATAAATATGAAAATGTTACTTATGATGTTTTGAGTGGGAAAAAATATTGGATGGACACTAGCAGCTGGTAACGGTTCTAGTTTTTCGGAAATAGTGGTATTTTTGGAGGAGTTACTTTTTGGCCAGGAATAAAGATTCTTGATATCTCTTCAGTGGTTTTTGGAAGATATGGTGAGAGCAATTCGTTAACGAATAGTAGATCTTTTATCAAGGAGTTCAAGCATTCTGATAGTTCTTCTTTTGTGCCGGTTTTAGAAATTTCCCAAGGTTTTTGCTCGTCGATGTCTTTATTAATTTTTTGCACCTTTTCCCAGGCGTAATTAAAAGCCTTGGAAAATTCAAATGCGTCCATAAAATCTTTATATTGCTTGTCTGAGTTGGTGAATATATCCTTGAACTGATCAAGAACTACGTCGTTTTTACTAGTGAGTACGGCTAGACGTTGAACTAGATTACCGAGATCATTAGCAAGCTCATTGTTGTAAGCATCTTCGAATTTTTCCCAAGTGAAGTCTGAGTCCACAAAAGTGTCTATGTGGCGCAAGAAATAATAGCGAAAAGCCTCGACGCCGTATTTATTAATGGCTTCGATTGGGTTAACAACATTGCCTAGTGATTTAGACATTTTTTGATTATTAGACAGAATAAAGCCATGAGAACAGATTGTTTTCGGAAGTGGCAAACCAAGGCCTAGCAACATAGCCGGCCAAATAATGGTATGAAAACGCAGAATATCCTTACCTACAAACTGAACTGTGGCTGGCCAAAAATCAGATATATCATTTTCTGGATAACCAAGAACCGTAATGTAATTTGAGAGCGCGTCAAGCCACACGTACATCACTTGAGAATCGTCACCAGGAACTGGAACGCCCCAGGAAAGACTTTTTACCGGCCTGGATATAGAAACATCAGGGGCTTCTTTCAAGAGTTCTAGCATTTCCCTTTTGCGGAATTCTGGTAAAATTGACATCTCGCCTTTTTCGATTGCTTCTGCAATTTCGTCTTTAAAGTCCGAGATTTTAAAATAGTAATTTTCTTCAGATAATTTTTGATATTCCTTGTTGTGGTCTGGACAAACGCCATGGTTATCGTCATATTCTTTTTGGGTGACAAAATTTTCGCAACCTTCACAGTACCATCCTTCGTATGATGATTTATAGATGTGTTGCTCTAATTTTTTCCAAATTTCTTGACAGCGACGTTCATGGTCTTCGTCCGTTGTTCTAATAAATTCTGTTGGTTTAACGCCAAGAAGCGCAATAAAATCTTTGAACTTTTGAGAGTTTTGGCTCGCATATTCGCGAACGTCTATCCCTGCGGCTTTAGCTTTAGAAAAAACCTTATTACCGTGCTCGTCAGTACCAGATTGGAAACGGACTTCATCGCCCATTTTAAGACGATATCTATAATAAACGTCTGCTAATAAGTAATCTAGTGAGTGACCAATGTGTGGCGCACCATTAACATACGGTATGGCCGTGGTGATATAAACTTTTGACATAGTTTTATTTTACAATAATTTATTCAACACGGCAAGCATATCCCACGTCTTCGTAATTTTTCTTGATGGAGTTCATGTCGTATATAATGACGCCGTTTTGGTTAACATCAATATAGATAACTCCGGCATTGGCACTATTTATCATGCTGGTATCGGCATAATGGGTGATGGTAATAGATGTATCATTTTGTTTGTAGTCACTTTTAAATGGCTCCGTACTAATGTTAAAACTCTTAAATCTCTTAGTATAGTCAGAGCGTACATTACTCATGGCTATTTTAGCAGTAGACGAATTTTCAAATTTCGCTTCAAGAGTTTGCGTTAAACTGACAAAATCATTATTTTTGTATATAACCTCTACGCGACTTTTTGATTCTAATGCATTTCCCGATCCAAGCAACTCGCCGTTATTACTGGTTGCTTCACAGATAAGGTTTTTGTTGGCAAAGATCGAAGAAGTGAAGAATCCGCCCTGAAGAAGGAAAAATACACCACAGATTACACTACAAACTATAACTATGATGATGAGTACAAGTATTAGCTTTTTTGATCGGCGTTTTTTCTTCGTCGCTATAATAGGGGTTGGTTCGGTTTTATCTAATTCAATTTTTTGGAGTTCAGAGTTAATAACGCCTTCGTTTATTGCTTCGCTGACTTCTTTGTCAGCATCTGATGCTTCTGCTTCTGGTTCGATTTTAGGCGTATCTGTTTTATCGTCTTCTTGTTTTTGCTCTTCTGGTCTATCAGCTAAGTTTACAGTTTGCTCATAATCCTCCCCAAAGACGTAGGTGGGCAAGCGCTTAGTTTTCTGCTCATCTTGATTATCTGAGTTATCTTCTGGATCCATATGTTTTTCTGCTTATATTTATATATTATCACAAAAATGTAGCCATAAACAAAAAAGAGGCTCTTTCGAGCCTCTTTTCGCTGATGCGCGCCCACCCTGGGGCACATTGTTTTGTTTTAATCCGCTATTTTTTATTTTAATGTAATCTCCACATTCCACTAAACTAGTGGAACCCCTGTGAAGCGTACCAGCTTATGTTTATAATAACGTAAGCTTTATCAATTGTCAATAGCATTTTTAAGTTTTTGCCAATTTTCTAGGCTTAGATCAGATGGACGACAGTCTGGATCGAGATTGAGCTCTAAGAATGTTTTTCTTAGTTCTTCTTTACCGATTTTTAAATTGGAGGAGAGATTAGCTATCAACTTTTTACGTGGTGCAACAAAACCAACTTTGATTAAACCGGAAACACTGTCATCTATAATGCTCTGTTCTCTTGGCGACAAAATAATCACCTGGCTGTCTACTTTTGGTGGAGGAGTAAAAAAGTCTTTTGGTACTACTGGGCCAAGTTCGACTTTAGCCCTATTTTGAACCATCAGTGAAAGTAGACTTTGACTTTTTTCTGAAGCCATTCTTTCTGCGACCTCTTTTTGCATTAAAAGTACCGCTCTTTTTGGTTTATTTTCGGCAGATAGTATTTTTTGAACAATCGGGGAAGTAATGTAATATGGAATATTGCCAGCCACCACATATGGTTCTTTTATTTTCTCTAGATTAAAATTCAGGAAATCCGTATTTTTTACAATCAGGTTTTTCCCTGGGAAAGATTTAGGGAGATTACCCGCCAAATTTGAGTCTAGTTCTACTGCTAGGATTTTATCGAAGTGCTTAAATAACGAGCTGGTTAGGGTACCGAGACCAGGACCAATTTCTACACATAGCTTAACGCTATCTTCTACGGATAGCAGCGCTATTTCGTTTAATATTTCCCGATCTTTTAACCAGTGTTGGCCAAGAGATTTTTTATTCTTCATTAGATGCCATCCCGTTTACTCCAATCGGTGGCAATATCAAATTGTTCTGGGCTCGATACAGCAAATGTACCCGTATCGTAAACTTTGCCTTGGCCGAGCGATGTTTCAACAATAGAACAGCGTGGGTAAAGATTAAGGTTTGCTGCAACGATGACATAGCCGTCTTTATCTACTTTTACGCCATCTTCGCGCACAGAATAACCTCCGCCACCACAGTTTGCCGCCATTACTCTAGACATATCAAGATCATAGAATGTTTCTTGTCTTTCTATAGTGCGGCCATCGGCTCCGGTAGTAGTGTATCTATTGCGTCCCTTTGAAGGTGTGAGCGGATTCATTTCAATTTGGCTAGCACCGACAGCGACGATACGTTTAACTGGTTCTTTTGTGTTTTTTTCGGAGACTAATTTGCGAGACACTTCTTCCCCGTCTATATATTGAACTTCGTAGATCATAGTTTTTAGACCAACTTCCCCCAGCTGACGAACTTCGGTATTCCCGGCGCCAATATCATAGTCTTTAACGGTTTCTTCTTCAAATGGAATTTCTTCTTCTACAGTGATAGTCCTGCCGCCATTTCGTATAATTTTATAAACAATAGCGGAGCCAATTTCTAGAAAATTATTGTTGGTCTGAGTTTTGATTTCGTCGCCATCGTAGATGGTAATACCGGCGCTAACAATAGCTGTTTTTGGGTCATAACTGGAAACTAATGCATATTGAGAATTTTTGCCATCGATGATGATAACGGGATGAGCACGGTAAATGTTAATGAAAAAGTTATCCGCGTTGATAGCCGATGACAACCCTGGCTCTACGACATCTGAATCACCCAGGATGATGTCAGCGTTTTTTAATGCTTCTTCTACCGTACTAGCGTTAGTCTTTATAGTCAGACTTGACCCCTGATCATAGATTGTGACAAAGTGATTTTCTGAACTCCTGGTAATATTTGAATCTGGATTATCGGCAAAAGTTTTAGGTATAGATGCTGAAAGCAAAGCAAAAACAGCCCCAAAGAATATAATCCCTGAGACTAGGGTAAATTTGTTCAAATTAAAATGAGAAAATCTCACCTCCTAATTATACCACTTATCGCTTTTTTATTCAAAGACTGGTACGTCATCTGGCGGAAATGGGTCAAAATCACCATCTGAAAAGTCATTGCCTTCGTAATCTTCGTCTGTATATTCGTTTGAGCCATAGGGGTTATACCCGAGATCAAATAAGAACCTAGATGGAGTACAGTAATTGCGCCCGCCAAACGAAAACCTTGACTGGGCATAGGTTAAAAAAAGTTCTTGCATAGCACGCGTCATGCCAACATAAGCTAATCTTCTTTCCTCTTCTAGGTCTGCCTCCTTTTCGGATCTGGCACTTGGGAAAAGTCCGTCTTCCATGCCAACTAAGAAAACTACTGGGAATTCTAGGCCTTTGGCCGCGTGAAGAGTCATGAGCGTGACAGAATTTTTGGCGGAAGATTCGTCCGCGCTGGACATTAATGCTGCATCGGCTAGAAAATCTTCCATAGTGCTGTAGGTGGCGGCATTGTCGACTAGGACGGCAAGGTTGGCAATACGATCTTCACCGCTCGGCGTACCGTCGTTGAGTAATTCTTTGAAGTCAAAATATTCGACTGCGCTACGAACTATATCTGCCGGAGCGCCATCCAAGCTCATCTGTTCTATAAAACTTGCTAATTTAGAAATGCTCTTTTTGGCTTTTGGCGAGAGAATGGATAGAAATTCTTGATCGGATAGTGTTTTGATGTCGCTATGCTGATCTAGAAAATCAAAGATTTTTCTGAGGCTTGCTTCGCCCACACCAGATAAAACATTATGCGCAACTCTTTCTAGGCTAACAAAATCACGCGGGTTGAGAAGAAGTTTTAAGATCGCCAAAATGTCTTTTACTTCCCTGCGATCATAAAAACGCACGCCGCCAATAATTTTGTATGGGATTTTGTAGTTGATGAAGGCTTTTTCAAAAGCATAGGACTGAGCGTTGGTACGATATAAAATTGCAAAATCGGAAAAATTCCTGCCACTATCCATCATTCTACGAATTTGCATAGCAACCCAAATAGCCTCTGAATTTTCGTCACGCAGAGATTCTATCACGATTGGTTTTCCCTTGCCGGCTTTGGTAAATAAAATTTTTTCGGTCCTGACTTTATTTTTGTTGATAATAGCTTGGGATGCATCCAGAATATTTCCGGTGCTGCGATAGTTTTGCTCGAGTTTTACGACTTTGGCATTAGGAAAATCTTTTTCAAAGTTTAGAATATTAGTAAAATCAGCGCCACGCCAGGAGTAAATTGATTGCCAGTCATCGCCAACCACGCAAATATTCAATTCTTCGTTAACTAAAAGTTTAATCAATTTATATTGGACCACGTTGGTATCTTGATATTCGTCAATTAAAATATGTTTGAAACGTTTGCGCCAATCATCTCTGACTTCCTGATTGTTTTTAAAAAGTCTAACGGTAAAAATTAGTAGATCGTCAAAATCTAGGGCGTTTGATTTGGCTTTTTCGATTTCGTAACGTTCAAAAATTTTGGCAATATTTTTTTGCTTAGGATAGAGTGCAGAGGCGCCATATTCTTCAGCAGAGGTGCCTTCGTTTTTGCATTTGCTAATGATAGACTGAACGGATTTAGGTTTTAAAGATTTATCGTCTATATTTAAGTTTTTGATGATTCGTTTGATCAACGATTGCTGATCTTCGGTATCATAGATAACAAAATCGCGGTCTAAGCCCGCGGCTTCGTGTTCTTGGCGCAAAATTTTGACACAAATTCCGTGAAAAGTTCCCACGTACGGCATGAAGTTGTATGGTGGGTCCGGAGCTATAGCAGCTTGTTCTGGCTCAACTAAATTCCATAGACGCGTGCGCATTTCTTTGGCGGCTTTGTTGGTAAAAGTCACCGCCAAAATATTCTGTGGCGGAACGCCATGAACAATTAAATTCGCAATTCTATGAGTTAAAGTTTTGGTTTTACCGGAGCCAGCGCCAGCCAAAATCAAAATCGGGCCAGATAAAGTTTCTACGGCCTCAACTTGAGCTGGATTAAGCTGATCCAATATTTGCATTTTTTAATTCTAACAAAGTTATTGATTAAATTCCAGCAAGCAAGGAAATATCTGCGCCGAGCGTCCTGAGCCTCGATGCAAAGTCTTGATAACCTCTGTTAATCGTGTAGACGTTGTAGAGAATTGACGTTCCTGGAGCGGCAAGCATAGCAATCAAAACTACCATGGCTGGACGAAGTGCTGGTGGAGCAGCAATTTCGGCTGGACGCCAGTTAGTTGGGCCTTCAATATAAACGCGGTGAGCATCAAGCAGTTCAACGTTAGCGTTTAATTTAGAAAGTTCGGTGGTATAAATAGCGCGATTCTCGAAAACCCAGTCGTGGATTAAAGTTCTGCCTTTTGCGGTGGCAGCAATAACGGAAAAAAATGGCAGGTTGTCGATATTAAGACCTGGAAATGGCATTGGATGGATTTTGTCTGCTGGCGCATGAAGTACAGATTTTTTAATTTTTAAGTCGACAAGTCTGGTCCTGTGATTGTAGGAGAAATATTCTTCTGAAACCTCGATTTTAGCGTTCATGGTCCTTAAAATTTCTAGTTCTATTTCTAGAAATTCGATTGGCGCACGCTTAATGGTGATCTCGGATTTAGTAACAAGGCCAACCGCGATTAGAGACATAGCCTCGATCGGGTCTTCGGATGGACTATAGCTGATATTCTTACTAAATAAGCCGTTATTGCCTTCTATGGTTAAAGTGGTGGTGCCGATACCGTTGATTTTTACGCCTAAACTTTGCAAGAAGAAACAGACGTCTTGAACCATGTAGTTAGATGAAGCACCAATGATAATAGTTTTACCAGGATAAAGAGCGGCGGCCATAATAGCGTTTTCAGTGACGGTATCGCCTCTTTCTACCAAAATAATCTTTTTATTTTCGCCTTTTGCTAGTTTTTCCTTATTGACGCTAATGTCATAAAAACCTTTGGTTGGTTTGGAATTTAATTTAAGGCCAAAATCAGCGAGTGCTCTAAGATGGGGTTCGATAGTGCGCACGCCGAGTGAACAGCCACCAGCATAAGGGAGTTGGAATTTTCTGAAACGGTGGAGAAGTGGCCCCATAAACATGATAATAGAGCGGGTTTTTTTGGCTGCGACAATGTCAATATTTTTAATTTTTAATTCACGTGGTGGTATAATTTCGAGATCTTTTTGGTCGTTAACCCAGCGACATTTTACGCCTATAGACTCCAAGACTTCGACTAGGCGAAAAACTTCTTCGATACGCGCAATATGCTTGAGAGTAGTTCTCCCGGTATTCAAAAGTGATGCACAAATAAGGCCTACAGCGGCATTTTTGCTGGTATTTACTTTAATTTCACCGTGAAGTTCTTTGCCACCATGGACACAAAAATTCTGAGAAGATGAGTCATTTATAGAGAGTATATGATTGCCAAAACAATTAGAAATCTTTTTTATCATTTCTAGAGAAATATTTTGATTTCCCTTTTCAATACGATGAATAGCTGATTGGCTAGTGCCAATCTTCTTGGCGAGTTCTGCCTGCGTCATATTTTTTTCTATACGCAACTTAGCAATAATATCACCAATTTTTTCTTGGTAAGTCTTCTCTTTCATCATAGATGAAATTATATCACAGAATGAATAAAATTTGAAGATTATTTGTTACCGCATACGACATCGTTAGCGTGCACCCAACCTTCAATAGAGCCACCGTCTAGATACTGACCGGTGGTTGGCGCAACTCTTACGATCCCACCATTTTCAATAAAGGTTTCTAGCGGATCAGTAGCCATATATTCTTGATCTAGAGGTCCAAAATCGTTCTCGTGGACATATTTAATCATTTCTTGAATAAGTGCTGGGGACATGATGTATTTACTGACATGCACTAAATCGCTTTTAACGTCTTCTAGTTTTGGTTTCTCGGTAATTTTGGCAAGTTTACCGTCCTCTACAAGAATTTCACCATATTTTACGACTTCTTCTTTTGGAACTTTTACACCGAGAATTGCGGACTCGTTATCATTTTTAACGGATTTTAACAGTGATTTTGCTGCTGATTCGCCACCTGGGTTCCAAACAAAATCATCGCCAAAGAAGACGAAAACTGGCTCATTAATGTTGTATTCTTCAGCAACCATACAAACTGGCACGGCCGTACCGTATTTGCCGGATGGATCCTGTACAACATAATGAATTTTAACATTATCTGGTAAAGTTTTGGCAAGCTTTAATCTATCTTCTTTGCCGCGATCGGCGAGATATTGGTTGAGTGCGATATTATCGTTATAAAAAGCTCGAACTTGGCATGGCTCAACATTGCTGATAACCATATAAATATCCGTAACGCCTGCTTCGATGAGTTCTTGAACAGAATAATCTACGAGTGGTCTATTGCCTACTGGCAACATGGACTTTTCGATGACTTTAGTAATCGGCAAGCGTCTGGTACCCCATCCAGCGGCTGGGATAATAGCTTTGGTAATTTTAGGCATAAATTCCTCCTTTTATGGGGTTACTTCTTACGAATCTTAATCCTTTTAATAATACTCCAAATTTCGCCAAGTGCAATATACAAAAAGAACCCGGCGACGAGAGCCATCAAAATTGGTAGATGTGGCTCGATCACACTACCGGCAAAATAAGCAATAACGGCAGCCGGAACCAAAATGAGTCCGGAAATAATCTGAAGTTTAGCTATTTTTTTGGCCGGGATTTTGGCGCGAATCATGATGGAAAAATCGCCAATTTCCTGAGGTATTTCATGTACTGTGGTGGCAAGCGCCGCGAGCAACCCTGTACCGTGTCCAGCAACGAATGATGCTCCGAGTACTATGCCGTCAACTGCAGTATGAAGAGAGTCGACAATTAGCATCGCCACGGCTTGTTTTTTGTTATGGTAAGTGTGTTCGTCACCATGTTTATGAAAATGCCCAGCGATAAAACTAATCATAGTACAAATAATGATTCCAGAGATAATTAGCATAATTAGTAGCCAAATTGGGAGTGCTTCTTCTTCTAAAATCTCTGGGATAATATCTAAAAATACTACCGCGAGAAGAACCAAAGCGGCGAAAGGAGTGCCGTATTTTTGCACAAATTTTGCGGATTTTTTAGAGCCAAAAAGCAGAATAAAACCACCAACAAGAGATAACAAAGCGGTCAAAATGGTCGCCAGAATCATCAAAAGAAAATTTTCCATGGGACTATTTTATCATATTTATCAGAGAAACGCGCCACTCGCCTGGATAATCATCTTGACCTAGCAATGTAGCAACCGTCGCGGCAATATTAGAAAGACCGGCGTCATTTAATCTCCTTAGGTGATATTTTGCTCGGTTTTCGGTGCTATCATAAATCAGAAATGGCACTAGGTTGGTAGTGTGCGAAGTCTTTGGCTGACCGTATTGATCTAGGAGCTCTTCGATATTGCCGTGGTCGGCCGTGATTAATAGAACGCCGCCAAGCTCATCTACTTTTTTGGCTAGGCGTGCTAGCTGAATATCAATCGCTTCCATGGCGATAATGCCAGAATCGATGTTGGCGAGATGCCCGACCATATCACCATTAGGATAATTGAGGCGAATAAAACGATATTTGTCCATATTTTCCAGAGCAACATCGGTGATTTCGGCAGCTTTCATCCATGGACGATTATCATAATCTGATGGGCCAGAATCTATCTGAATATGCTCTTCACCAGAGGCTTTGTCGTAGCTGTTGCCGTTGAAATAATAGGTAATGTGACCAAATTTGACTGTCTCAGAAATAGCGAGCTGAGAGATTCCCCGTTCGCCAAGGAAATTATTGAGCGTGTGGTCGATCTGCACGACTGGAACTAGCTGATGTTCAGGTACGTGAGTGTCGGAGTTGTATTCGGTCATGCCGGCAAAATAGACATCTGGGCGCGCGCCACGATCAAAATACGGAAAATCATTATAAGTGAAAGCCATAGCGATTTCAATGGCGCGGTCGGCACGAAAATCATAGTAGATGAAGGCGTCGCCATCTTTAACTTTGCCGATTGGTTGGTTGCTAGCATCCGTTATAACAAATGCCGGTAAGTATTGGTCTTGAATATTCGGATCTTTGGCGCGAAAAGCGTGCACGGCGTCGGTGGCGTTAGTAAATTGGTGCTCGGCCTTACCATGTACGATAGCATTCCAACCTTTTTCTACCATACCCCAATCGTTTTGGTAGCGATCAGCAACATAGACCATCCTGCCACCACCAGAAGCGATTTTGTAATCGCAGTCTGGGAAATAGCGCAAAAACGATTCTAGACGTTGGATGTATTTCGGCTCGGACTGAGGTGGTACGTCGCGACCATCAAAAACGAGATGTACGCGGATGCTCTTGATATTATTCGCATTGGCTTCTTCAATCATTTTTTCAAGATGGTCAATGCTACTGTGAACATTGCCGTCAGAGAAAATACCGCTAAAGTGGAGAGTTCTTTGATTATTTTTTAGGCGGTTCATAATATCTTGCCAAGCCTGAGATTGCCAAATTTTGCCCGTAGCAAAGGCTTCTTCGACGCTGGCGATACCCTGTTTAATAATCTGGCCGCAGCCGATTGTATTATGACCGACTTCGGAATTTCCCATAATACCCGGCAAAATACCAACGGCTTCGCCGGAGGCCCTGAGCGCAACTCCAGGATAATTTTTAGCAAGATTATTCAAAAATTCGGTGTGCGCAAGTTGTAAGGCGTTGCCATCGCGCTTAGAGCTTAGGCCTACGCCGTCCAAAACGGCTAATACTACTGGTCCTTTATAACTAATTTTTGTATTTTCTTGCCCACTCTTTTCCATAGTATTATCTTATCATTAAAATCCGGTTTTACCAAGAAGTTTAAACATTTCATTTTTGTACTCTTCGACCCCTGGCTGATCGAAAGGATTAACCCCACCCAGCATGGCCGAAACGGCACAGGCGGTTTCGAAGAAATAAATCAGCGCGCCGAAAGATTTTGCGGAAATATCTGGCATTTCTATCTTAATAACAGGGATATTGCCCCTCTTGTGAGCGCTCACTGTAGCCTCTAGGGCTTGCTCATTGATATGATTCAGGCTCTTGCCTTCAAGATAACCGAGTCCATCGCAATCATCTGGCGTCTTTGGCACTACAAAATCAATTTCGTTAGATAAAACTTTGATGACCGTCTCAAAGATGTTTCTCCTACCTTCTTGCAGATATTGGCCCATGGAATGGAGATCGGTGGTACAAATTACAGAGGCCGGAAAAATGCCTTTGCCGTCTTTGCCTTCAGACTCGCCAAAGAGTTGCTTCCACCATTCATTGAAATAGGCAAAACTTGGCTCAAAAGAGGACAAAACTTCTACATCGTGACCTTTTTCTCTGATATCATGGCGAGTAAAGGCGTAGCGCAAGATGTTTGAGTTTTCTGGGTTATCTAGGTCAGAGGTAAATTCTGCGGCACCAGCAAGCAAATCATCAATATTTACCCCAGCAACTGCCAGAGGCAAAAGTCCAACAGCGGTGAAAACAGAGTATCTGCCACCAATGCTATCTGGGACGACAAAACGAGTGTAGCCCTTTTTAACGGCTTCGTCGTGAAGTGCACCCTTGTTGGCATCAGTAGTGGCAAAAATGCGACGGCTAGCCTCTTCTTCACCATATTTTTCGATTAACTTCTCTTTGAAAATACGAAAAGCAATAGCTGGCTCAGTAGTAGTACCAGATTTGGAGATGACATTAATGGAAAAATCTGCGTCGCCAAGTTCATTTAACACCTCTTTTAATGAATTAGAGCTAAGGGAATTCCCAGCATAGAGGATTTTGGTGGAGCTGGATGGTTTCAAAGCCTCAATCAGGGCACGGTGGCCAAGATAAGAGCCACCAATACCAATACAAACTAAATACTTAGAGGTTTCGTTGATTCTTTTTGCGGCCTCTTTAACACGCGCAAATTCTTCTCTGTCATAGTTTTTAGGAAGATTTAACCAACCGCCCATTGGATTTTCGCTAATCTTAGCTAAAATATCCCTGGCTTTCTCTGTATCAACTTTGGTATCAGGATAGTTTACTCTTATCATGTTTCCTCCAATCTTATCTATTATATCATGCCAAAAAGTGCATTTTTACTCAAACATAAGCAAAATACTTGCTTTTTTTGATAAAATGTGCTATAATTAAGGTATAAGTTGCTTGAAAGACAGCAACTGGTAGTTGAGTTGTCTACAAAACAACTAGTAAATTGAAAACTTGGAGGATGAAAAGATGAAAAAAGACGAGGCGTTAAAAAAGCTAGACAGAATTATCGATGATGGAAAAAATGTCGTCGGTGAACCCAATGAACTGTCGTCCTACAAAACTCCTGCAAGAACCGGAGAAAATGAAAAAATAATCTATTATGGCTTATCAGCACTGCTCGAAGCTATCGTGCGCGAATGTGCGAGAGTGGTAAAAGATGATGATTTTCCGGCTTTTATCGAGGTTCTTGAGGACTCAGAGTTCCAGTTTATCTCAAATCTGGGGAAGCTTGGAATAAAACTTAAAGACTTCAATCCGGATTTCGCAACTTCTGCTGATGTCAGGATGCAAAATTTACTCCGTCTCGCGAATGAAACGGTGGTCGCAACAGAAATGTGTGCGACATTGCACCAGAGTATTTTGCAAATGCCCACGCACGGTTTTATCAACAGCAAAACCAAACTCGCTCTCTTTAAGGTAAAGCAGCTCCTAAACTTCTGCGTTAAGATGGCCTACGGTGAAATACTGAGACTCGCCAGAACAAACGCGGAAGCGGAAAATTACTCGATACTTGAAACTCTTTACCGGTGGCAAGAAACTGAGGTTAGCTCAGAGTATTTCAGAAGAGTTATCCTTAATTTCTTCAACAATTCAGATCTCGTTATTGAGCTCCCGCTCACAAAGGAAGCCAACGTTACGCGCGCAGCGCTAGCAGATCTGACATCCCCCGCAGAAATGCCACTTACAACAGTGGCGGTAGGCGTATATGAGCGCATCACTTCGGTGTGTGGCTTTGAAGAAGTCGAGCTGGACACTAGCTGGGACTTCGTTGAATACACCTATTAACTCTAAGCTCCCTTACGGGGGCTTTTTTATGGTATAATATTTTTATGCCCGGATGGCGGAATTGGCAGACGCGCTAGCTTCAGGTGCTAGTCTGAGCAATCAGGTGCAGGTTCAACCCCTGTTCCGGGCACCAAAAAACGCTAGAGAGCGCTTTTTTGTTATTTTTGATAAATTTTAGAGAAGTAGAGAGTTTTTGGAATCATGCTCATAGCTTCGGAAGTGGCATCAGAATCGAGTTTTACAGTATAAATGAGTGCGTAAACTTGATCTCCGTAAGTGGTGGCGTAGGCTAGCATGGAGCCATTTTCGGCTTGTACCCAAGATGTGCCGTTGATTTCGTAATTAGAATCGGTCTCCTCGAGAGTAGGGCTTTGGCTGAGCAGATATTGCATCGGCGTTAAGCTGGTTTTTTCGATATAGACCGTGACCGTGGCCCAGCCATCGTCATTGATTAAATTAAAGGTGTAAACGCCGTTTTTGCCACTGTTTGATGCGGCCTCAAATTTGGACGGAAGATAAAATTCAAGATTGCCGGCTTGAGCTAATTTACCGTTGACTTTAACTCTAGGGTTAGGGTTATCAACGAGGCTATTTGAGCTAGTGCCGGTATTTTGGCCTGGAGCACCATCGCCGGGATTGCCGCCTTCAAAACCGCCGATTTGCCCCGGAACGCCATTAAAATCTGGCATAGTAGCGGAACCGAGTTTGATTACGCCGGTAAGAATTAAAATGATAAACACTGCCATTAAAGCGATTGCTGTAATTAGAACCGCGATGATAACAGATTGATTTTGATTTTTAGGTTTTTCTGCTGGTTTTTTCGCCATATTCCTCCTTTTTACTATTTTTATTTTAGCACGAGTTTTTTTAAGTTCTATTAGACTTTATTGATCACTGGAATGACAATGGGAGTGTGACCAGTAGCGTCAAAGAGGATATGGGTGATGTCTTCTTTGATTTCTTCTTTCAAAGTTTTTAGCTCTGGGTCGGTAGAGACGGATTTATCAGTTTTAGTGCGGAGATAGTGGCGGATTTTGCCGATTAAATCTTCGGAATTATCGAGGTAAATAAAGGCGCGGGAGACGATATCTGGAGTCTTGATCAGACGGCCGGTTTTTTTAGAAAGGGTGAGGACAATCACAAAAATGCCTTCCCTAGAGATGTGAATACGGTCTTTAATCACGGCCTCGTGAACCTGCTGATCGGCATCATCGTAAAGCTTGTTCCCCACCGTAATACGGCCGTTGCGGCGGATTTTCTTATCTTTGGTGAGCTCAACAATGTCGCCGTCATCAGAGATGATGATATTATCTTTTGGGATACCGATAACGTTTTCGGCCATTTCCGCGTTGTGCTGGAGCATGTAAAACTCGCCGTGATATGGCATGTAGTTGGTTGGATTTAATCTAGTGACAAAATCAACGTGATCCTCGTAATAAGCGTGACCAGAAAGGTGAAGCGGACCGAGGTTAGTGATGTGATTTTTGCCGTTTTGAATGACCTGAGCGCCCTCGCGAAGTAAGCCGTCTACGGTGTTAACCACGTGTGGCTCGTTGCCTGGAATTGGGTTAGAGCTAAAGACGATAGTATCAGTAGCTTTAATCTTAATGTATTTGTGCGCTCCGGTAACCATGCGGTTTAATACGGCGTTGAGCTCGCCCTGGGAACCGGTACAGACTATTGTGACTTTTTCATCTGGGAGCTTGATGATATCTTCCATTTTCATGATGGTATCTTTTGGCACTTTGATGGATTTGGAGCGAAGAGCAACCTCTAGGTTATTAATCATAGAAAAGCCCGAGAAGGCGACTTTGCGGCCTCTTTCGGCGGCCTCTTTTAATACAAGTTCGATACGACCAATCTGAGAGGAGAAACAAGAAACGATAATGCGCCCAGAAGCGTAATTATCCATTACCTTACCGAGGTTGTCACCGACATCGTATTCGGAATGAGGATGTTTGCCTGGAGAGTCGATATTGGTGGACTCGTTGAGCATCAGGGTGATTCCCTCTTTTTTGACGATTTCGTCGATGCGTTCGTAATCGGTCTGGACGCCCATTGGCTTTTCTTCGTGGCGCCAGTCGCCAGAAAGGTAAATTACGCCATTTGGAGTGCGGATAACAATCGCGGTGTTGCCTGGAATAGAGTGGAGCGTATGGATAAATTCCACCGAAAAATGCTCGGAAACTTTGATTTGTTCGTGTTTGAAAGGATCAACCGGACAGTAGTTCATTTCTGGCACATCTTCGAGCTCGGACATCTGCTTCTTAATCATGCCAAGAGTAAAATCAGTCCCGTAGATTGGGGTAAGCGGACTAAATTTCGGAAGTAAATGGCGGCAGGCGCCAATGTGATCAAGGTGAGCGTGAGTAAAGAGGATAGCTTTAACATTAGCCATGTTGTCTTCGAGGTATTTAATATCCGGGATCATGTAATTTACCCCTGGATAATCGTCTCCGGCAAAGAGTACACCCATATCTACGACGATAATTTCGCCCTTATACTCGATGATGGTCATATTTTTGCCGATACCAAATTCGCCAAGGCCACCGATTGGAATAATGCGTACGGCTTCTGGATCTGGACGGGCAGACTTTAGCTGCGCGTTTGTAACCTGAGCGCCCTTATAGCCGTTGTAGCGAGATTTATTCACTGGCACACCGATGATATGTTGAGTAGCCTGTGCGTTAACATCCTGCGAAAGCATGCGCTGATGATGCACCATTTCTCCTTTTTTGGTAGAGACGGAAAGATTAACTTTGCGTTTTTCGGCCTCTGTGACGGCTGGTTTCTCGACCTTGGCAGTAGCTTTGGTGGCTTTTTTAGTAGTTTTAGCGACCTTAGCAGTGGTTTTAACAGCTTTTTTAGCTACTAGTTTGGCATCTTTTCCACCAGGGGCAAAATTAGCGTTAAAATTACGTTTTTGCAATTCTTCAAAATTTTTCTTAATACTTGGGAGTCGTTCTTCTCGCATTTTTAACAAATGCGCACGACGGTCCTGTTCCTGTTTATTCATTAAATTCCTTTAGTTAGATTGTTAAAAACAAGTAATAATTAGTGTCTCTATTTTAGCAAAACTCTTGCAAAAAAGCAAGTTTTTATATATAATTAAAGTATACAGATATGGCCGGCCTGAAAAAGGACGGCGTTTTTAATTAAAGAAAGGAAATATGGAAAACCTAGACCTCAAACAGATGGCAACCATGGTAGGCGTAATTGCCGAAGAAAAAAACCTGCCAAAAGAGACCGTACTTGATGTAATCCAGATGGCGATTGCTGCCGCTTGGCGCAAAGACAACGGTGATCGCGAAATGAATGTGCGCGCAATTCTAAACACCAAGACTGGAAGCGCAGATGTTTTTGTAGCGCGCGAAGTCGTAGAAGATGGTGTAGCTTACAACCCATCCACCGAAATCCCTCTAAAAGAGGCTGGTAAAGGTAAAAAAGTTGGCGATATCATAGAAGAAAAGCACGCCGTAACAAGCTTTGGCCGCGTGGCTGCTATGACCGCCAAACAGGTAGTAGTACAAAGACTCCGCGATGCCGAACGCGACGCGGTGCTCGCAATGTTTGAAGATAAAATTGGCACTATTGTTACCGGTATTGTTTCCCGTGTAGAACCAAAAATTGTTCGTATCGACCTTGGCAAAACTACCGGTATTATGCCAAAATCCGAGCAAATCGATGGCGAATATTACTCTGTTGGTTCTCGTATTAAGGTGTTTATCAAAGATATCGAGCGTGGTGAACGTGGTGCACAACTTATTCTCTCCCGTGGCTGTGCTGAGTTTGTTGAATATCTCTTCCGCCAAGAAGTCCCAGAAATTGAGAATAACACCGTAGAAATTCGCGGCATCGCCCGTGAAGCTGGTCGCCGCACCAAAATCGCTGTGGCTTCCACCGTCCCTGATGTCGACCCAGTTGGCACCTTTGTAGGTGGCCGTGGCGTTAGAGTCCAGGCTGTTACTAACGAAATCGGTGAACGCGAGAAAATCGATATCATTAACTGGAGCGACAACGCCTCTGAATATATCCGCGAGGCTCTTTCTCCAGCCGAAATCGTTAAGGTTGAAATTAAAGATAAGAAGGCTAAGGCCTATGTGACTGAAGACCAGCAATCTATTGCCATCGGTCGCCAAGGTCAAAACGTACGCCTTGCTTCTAAGCTTACTGGCTACGATATCGATATCGAGCTCGCTAAAGCTCCAGAGAAGAAGAAAAAGAAGAACGTTGAAGATTCCCTACTTTCGGCTCTAGAAGAAGCTGAAGCAGAGTAATTTTACCAGGTCTTTTTATTAGCAATACCGCAAATCGATGCGGTATTGCTTTTTTGTCGATAATATGGGATAATGATAAAGGACTTTTCAAAAAATATCGCCGGAGGTGAAGAAATGGAGAAGTTTGCACTTTTTATCTGCATGAAGTTTTTCTTTGAGAGGAAAAGGAGGTGATTAGTTTGTCGAAGCTGAGTTTTATGGATACTCTAGACTGGATTCTAAACGACGCCTGGGCAGTTATCATCCTCGTTTCTATTCTTGCTCTGGTAGTTCTGATTATTGCTTCTTTTAGCACTTACAGTCTGAAGGAGCTTCGAAAAATCAATGACGCTTTTGTTATTATTTTGCTCTGCGAAGAAGAAATGACGCTCCCAAAACTTGTTGCGATGGATGTCGTGAGTGGAGTTTTTCATTCGAAAATCTCTGAACATTTGGTGATTGATATTCACAGTGTTCCAGAACAAGAAGATTGGGTGAAATTGGCCGTTAGACAAGAAGATGATGAGCGAAGTGAAAGCGATGATTTTATCGCGACCGCAACAGAGAAAGACTTTGGCACAGTCCTATTAACGCATCTTTTATGATGTAAAGCCCGCAAAAGCGGGCTTTTTGCTTGCTAGTCTTTTCTCGTCGCGAACTCACTACTTTCGCTAAATATATTATATACATCTTCAGTGTCCGCTACGCCCCATTCTGAACCCAGGATGAAAGTACCATGAGTTATTTCTCCTTCCATAATTGACGAGAATACAGCAGTAACTTTGCACTTTTTATTTGTGCATTTCATAGTCGCCGTCTTGTTCGCTTCTTTTCCCGTATGATTATTGTCATAATATTTTATAGTATATTCTGACGTGCCAGATTTGCTGGTGGACTTTAATTTTATCGATTCTATATTCACGGCATGAGCCCCACTATGTATTAACATAAGGGTATATATTGGTGTACTGGCGAGAACGGATCGCCCCTCTGACGTCGCTCGCTTAATTATGTTGATGTACTGTTGCGTAGTGCTAATATCGTTTTTGGTATTAAGTGCTAGCTTAGTGCTGAGACTATCTAAAACATGAAATGTTATTCTGCTGCCAGATGTTTCATCATAAAATTTTCTCCCGTGGTAAACGGCAAGCACTACAGCCTCCCCGCCTGAAATATAGTTATATGTTCCAGGCTTCAATAAGTTATCGTAGCGGCCGTGTTGTACATCTATAATGTCTTCATTGGAGACTGTAGCTTTAGTGTATTCATATAATGTTTTTCCGGAAGATACGAGATTACCCAGATTATAGTAATATGTTGTAAGATTTGGAGAGCTATAGCGATAACCATACGTACGAACATCGAACCAAAAACTGGCATCTGCTATCTTTTTTTCATGATATAGTTTTGAGAATATTGCCATACCTATGCATACACCATTGGCATCTAAACCGGCAGAAAAGTTAGAAAATGAAAAACCGTTCTTTTCAGCTCTAAAACCAGAATCACAACCATTGGTGCTAGTTAAACAGTCCGTAGCCTGGGCCTTTTTAGTAGCTTGAGTTTTAGATACAGCTTTAGATATGATACTTTTAAGTGGAGCGCCGAGTATATCCGTCATATCGTCTGTCTCATCATCCGTAGCGCTACCAAGAACGTCTTCCACTACAGTTTCGGCGACATTACCAGTGTCTTTATCGGCAATAATATACTGAGCGTCTAAATCACTCATGGTAGCAGAAATAGTGCTCGCAGTAGTATTGACAGTAGATGGAACCGTAGTTAATTTATCTTCGTTGGAGTCATATTTAGCAATTACGAGCTCCGTCGCAGTAACAGCATGGCCAACCTCGTCTGATAGCGTATCAAGGTCATATGGAATAGTAATCACGGCAGAATCAACGTTGGCATCAGTAGCTAGAGAGTAAAGGTTGATGGCGCTAGTTTCTACTTCGGCCAGATCATCATTAACCGATACCCTAGACATAGGAAGATCCCCAGTGCCGCGAAGCGCAATAGACACTCCACTATCTTGATCGGATATGGTGTAGTTTAACACACGATCGCTATCCAAATCTACACCGTTAGACTTTGAGTTTTTAGGATTAAGATTAAGAATGATTTCGCTATAATCTGAAATGGTATCGCTGTCGGTATCTTCGTTTACTGGATTGGTTCCGTAATCATCTATTTCTTCTTTATCAGAAAGACCATCCAGATCAGTATCATCGATAAGAACATTGCTACCATAGCGCGTTTCTTTCCTGTTAGCTAAGCCGTCACCGTCAAAATCTTCAGGCGAATCATAATCTATACCGTTTACGAAAATTATATTATCCCCATTCAGAGCGATAACGCCATAAGAAATGGAAGAGGTGTAGCTTGCATCCGCTGCATCTCTCGCAAGCTTAGCACAATAATCCACCTGTATCTGTTCATTGGCAGGACTAGCTTCATAACTTGCGGCAATAACACCCTCACCAAGGTTAAGTGGCTTGTATTGCCCAAGTTCTGTAATCTCGGCATAGGTTTCTTGGTTTGTTTTAAAACCCCAAGTATTATTAGGCAAAATAGACCAATCTTCGATAGATTTTATGTCTGAGACTGAAGTTGTTTGAGAAATTAAATCACCAGCATTATCGCTTTTTGCATAAAGAAGATAGCCATTTTCGGTGGCATTTTTAATTGTCACAGTATCCGTACCGCAATAGAGTCTGTAATCGTCGGTAGCTTTTACAATTTTGGCTTCGACGATATCAGAAGTGGTGACGCCATCGTAATCTATGTTTTCAGCTTTTGCGCCCATAAATCTAACGGCGGTACCACCAATACCAGCAATAAGGGCAAGGAAGGCGGCAAAGCCGAGAATGCGGGTAGTGTAATGTTTTCTGGTTAAGCTGGATTTAAAGCCGGCTTGTTTATTTTTCTTCATTTTTGCAACAAGGGCAAGGAGCAGGATGATACCCGCAAAAATGAATGCTCCTGAT